>NZ_NKUF01000016.1 GCF_003206495.1 Gluconacetobacter entanii
GGATGATCAGATGCCTCGAGCATGGTTCTGCCCTCCAGAGAGTTTCAGCAAGCACACTCTGACACGGCGCGGCTCGCTATCCACTCCTCATGGAATCTGGACGGATGGCCGATTTCGGACACCGGACGGATGGTACCGATGGGGCAGGACTGGTCGAACCCCTTGGCCAGCGCCCATGGACGCCCGGCCTTCTTGGCCACCGCCTGCAGGTCGCGCCGCGTCATGTCCAGCCCCACGGCATAGCCATAGATGTGCGACAGCGCCTTGTCCGCCGGGATGTTTTCCCCCGGCCGCCCGATACAGGCCACCAGTTCGACCTCGTGATGCAGATCGGACGTCGCAACGGGAAAGTCCAGCAGGCCACCGTCCGGCACCACCGCATCCCCCGGCTTGGCAAAGAAAAAGGGCTCCGTCCGTTCGGGATTCCCCCCCATTTCGCGCGTATGGGCGGCATAGTTCTGTCCCACGCACCAGATCCGGCGCACGGGAAACAGCGCCTCCGTCCTGCTGACGCCAACCGTTGGCTGGGCGGGAGGGGGAATCACAAAATCCACCATTGGCAGATAACTCCGTCACAGTTGCAACCGGCCCGTCATGGGGCACAGACCTTGGGGGCGGCCATGGTTGCATTGCACGCCCCCGCCTGTCACGCGCGCACAGCACGTCGGGAGAATACAATAAATTCATCGCCCCGACCGTCGGGGCCGCAGGTGCTACACCCCCAACGCAAAACGCCGCCCGGAAACCCGGACGGCGTTCGCGACGGACCATGGGAATGGCCCGGATCATGTAATCGCGGCAGGGCGATCAGTTGCGGGTCTTGTCAACCAGCTTGTTCTTGCCGATCCACGGCATCATCGCACGCAGCTTTTCGCCGACCTTCTCGATCTGCATGGCGTTGTTATGCGCACGCGTCGCCTTGAAGCCGATGTTGCCGGACTGGTTTTCCAGGATGAAGTTGCGCACGAACGTGCCGTCCTGGATGTCGGTCAGGATCTTCTTCATCTCCGCCTTCGTTTCCGGCGTGATCACGCGCGGGCCGGAGACATATTCGCCATATTCGGCGGTGTTGGAGATGGAGTAGTTCATGTTCGCGATCCCGCCCTCATAGATGAGGTCAACGATCAGCTTCGTTTCATGCAGGCATTCGAAATACGCCATTTCCGGCGCGTAACCTGCCTCGACCAGCGTCTCGAACCCGGCACGGATCAGTTCCACCAGGCCACCGCACAGCACGGCCTGCTCGCCGAACAGGTCGGTTTCGACCTCTTCCTTGAACGTCGTCTCGATGATGCCCGCGCGGCCACCGCCATTGGCGGAGGCATAGGACAGCGCGATTTCCAGCGCGTTGCCCGACGCGTTCTGCGCCACGGCCACCAGGCACGGCACGCCGCCGCCCTTCTGGTATTCGGAACGCACGGTGTGGCCCGGGCCCTTGGGCGCAATCAGGAACACGTCGATGTCGGGGCGCGCCTCGATGATGCGGAAATGGATCGCAAGGCCATGCGCGAATGCCAGCGCGGCACCCTGCTTCATGTTCTTTTCCAGCGATTCCTTGTACAGCGCGCCCTGACCTTCGTCAGGCGTCAGCACCATGACGACATCGGCCCACTTCGCCGCGTCGGCGGGCGTCATCACCTTGAAACCGGCGGCCTCGGCCTTGGCGATGGCGCTGGATCCGGGACGCAGGCCGATGACGATGTCCGTCACCCCAGAATCCTTGAGGTTGTTGGCATGGGCATGGCCCTGGCTGCCGTAGCCGATGATGGCGACCTTCTTGCTCTTGATCAGGTTCACGTCGGCGTCGCGATCATAATACACGCGCATGGGGATACTCCTGTTGTAATAAACGGTTCGGAATGAAAGGAAAAACCGGGACCTGGGTTACAGCGTGTCCGGACCCCGGCTGATCGCGACAACACCGGTACGCGATATTTCAGCCAGCCCCAGGGGACTCATGAGGTCGATGAACGAATTCAGCTTCTCCGGCGAACCGGTCAGCTCGAAGACAAAGGACGTGGCGGTCGTATCGACGACACGCGCACGGAACGCCTGGGCGATGCGCAGGGACTCGGCACGGGCCTCGGCGGTTGCGACAACCTTCACCAGCGCCAGTTCACGCGCGACATGCGGGCCGCCCTCGCTCAGGTTCGCGACGCGCCAGACCGGGACCAGCCGTTCAAGCTGTGCCCTGACCTGTGCGACGGCATGGGGCGTGCCCGTCGTGACAATGTTGATGCGCGACAGGCGCCCTGCCTCATCCACCGGGGCGACGGTCAGGCTTTCGATATTGTAGCCGCGCCCCGAAAACAGGCCGAGCACGCGGGCAAGCGCCCCGCTCTCGTTCTCGACCAGTATGGAAATGACCGCGGAGGTCGCAACCCCCTGCTGGGTGGTCATGATGTTGTTTCCTGCACTCTGGTTTTTCATCCCGTCACCCGGGCGGGAACGGGACATGACAGACGGACCGGAACGGTGCAACCATTCCGTGGAAATCGGATCAGACGAGCATCCGTCCCTCGGCGCTGACTTCCACCCCGTCATCCTGATCCGGGCCCAGCAGCATCTGGTTATGCGCCGCCCCCGAGGGGATCATGGGATAGCAGTTCTCTTCCTGTGCCACATGGATATCCGCGACGACCGGGCCGGGATGGGCCAGCATGTCCGCGATGACACCATCGAGTTCGCCCACGCAGGTCGCGCGCAGGCCGCGCCCGTGGAAGCTTTCGGCAAGGCGGACAAAATCCGGCAGCGCCGCGCTGTAGCTTTCGGAATAGCGCGAGTCATGCAGCAGTTCCTGCCACTGGCGCACCATGCCCATGTACTCGTTGTTCAGGATGAACAGCTTCACCGGCAGGCGGTACTGCGCGATCGTGCCGAGTTCCTGGATGTTCATCAGTGTGGACGCCTCCCCCGCGATGTCGATCACCAGCGCGTCGGGATGGGCGATCTGCGCGCCGACGGCGGCGGGCAGGCCATATCCCATCGTGCCCAGCCCGCCAGAGGTCAGCCAGTGGTTGGGCCGGTCGAACTGGAAATGCTGCGCCGCCCACATCTGATGCTGCCCAACCTCGGTCGAGACATAGGTGTCGCGCCCGGTCCTGCGCGTCATTTCATACAGGCGGCTGATGGCGTACTGCGGGCGGATGATGGCGGACGGCGCCATGTCCTGACGGAAGCCGAAGCTGTCGCGCCCGCGCCACTCCGCAATCTGCGCCCACCATTTTTCAAGGTCCGCGGCCTGCGGCGCCGGCGTGGGGGTGCGTTCCCATTCCTCGATCATCATCTCGATGACACGCCCGGCATCCCCCACAAGGCCGAGGTCAACCGGCACGATCTTGCCGATCTGCGCGGGGTCGATATCGGCATGGATCTTGAACGATCCCGGCGAGAACGCATCAAGGCGCCCCGTCACGCGGTCGTCAAAGCGCGAACCCAGTGCCACCAGCACGTCGCAGTCATGGGTGGCAAGGTTGGCCTCGTACGAACCATGCATGCCCAGCATGCCAAGGAACTGCGGATCCGTGGTCGGAAACCCGCCCAGCCCCATCAGGGTGGAGGTGCAGGGAAAACCCGTCATGCGCACCAGACGGCCCAGCGCCCCGGCCGCCTTCGGCCCGGAATTGATGACGCCACCACCGGTATAGAACAGCGGCCGGCGCGCCTTCTTCATCGCGGCGACGGCCTGCGCCACGGCGGCGCGGTCCGGTTCGAACCGGGGGCGGTAGGACGGATGCAGGACAGGGGCCGATTCAATATAAGGTGCGGGACCGACCATCAGGTTCTTCGGCAGGTCCACCAGCACCGGCCCCGGACGGCCGGTGCGCGCGATATGAAACGCCTCCTGCACCACCGGGGCGATATCCTGTGGATGCCGCACGAGGTAGTTGAACTTGGTCGCAGGCCGGGTGATGCCGGTGATGTCGGCCTCCTGAAAGGCGTCGGTGCCGATCAGCGGCACGCCCACCTGCCCGGTGAAACACACGACCGGAATGGAATCCAGCAGCGCGTCCATCAGGCCGGTCACGGTATTGGTGCCGCCCGGACCACTGGTGACGAGCACCACGCCCACCTTCCCGGTGGAGCGGGCATAGGCCTCCGCCGCGTGGACGGCGGCCTGTTCATGACGGACGAGGACGTGGCGGATCCTGTCCTGCCGGAACAGCGCGTCATAGATCGGCAGGACCGCGCCACCGGGATAGCCGAAGATGACCTCCACCCCCGCATCCTGAAGAACGCGCAGCAGTACTTCCGCACCCGACATGACCGTGGGGTCAACAGTCGTGGCGCGGGCGTCGGGCCGGATGGCGGTGTGCTGCACGGGTGCGTTCATGTCCTTGACTCCTTTCGTCCCGGCCCCGTCAGGAAGGACGGCACCCCCAGTGGACGAAATGTGGGCCGGGTTTAAGAAAAGCTGCCCCCGGCGTCAATGCAATTAATAACAAAAGAAATGATTTTCCTCTCATCCCTTTCCATTTGTTGCGCGCCAGATGCGATTCGCCCCTCATGCAGGTATGTCCGCGCCCCTGGCGCCAGGGCATGGTGGGCGAACCATGTGGACTGGCGCTTGGTATATTGGGCCGTGACCTGCACCGCGCGGGCGATGGCGTCGTGCCGCGACATCTCCCCGCGCAGCATGGCGGCGAGTTCGGGCACGCCATGCGCGCGCATCGCGGGCAGGGCGGGCGACAGGCCGCGGTCCAGCAGGGCGCGCGCTTCCTCCACCGCGCCATGGTCCATCATGTTTTCGAACCGCGCGGCAATGGCGCGGCGCAGCAGGTCGCGCGGCGGCGCCAGGCGCACGGCGACAAACCGCGCACACAGCGGGGGCAGCACCGACTCCGCCCGCCACCATGCAAGGCCCCGCCCCGTCGCGCACCAGACCTCCCACGCGCGGGCGATGCGCTGCGTATCGCGCGGGCGCAGGGCGGATGCAGTTTCGGGATCGACCGCCATCAGGCGCGCATGGATCGCGGGGCCCCCTTCGGCCATCACGGCGGCCCGGGCCTGCGCCCGGATTTCGGGGGGCGGGTCGGGGATATCGGCCAGTCCTTCGGTCAGGGCGCGGAAATACATCCCCGTCCCGCCGCAGAAGACCGGGATGCGCCCGGCGCGCCAGGCTTCCTGCGCCGCCTGCAGGGCCTGTTCGCGCCACCATGCGACCGATCCCGCCGTTGTCGCCGGCAGCACGCCATACAGGCGGTGGGGCAGCAATGCTTCCTCCGCCGCCGTGGGGCGGGCCGTAAGGACGCGCAGTTCGCGATAGACCTGCATCGAATCGGTATTGATGATGGTGCCGCCAATCACGCGCGCCAGCGCCAGCGCCAGCGCGGACTTGCCCGAACAGGTGGGGCCTGCCACGATCACGGCGGGACGCTGCCCCGTTTCGGTGCCTTGCGTCATTGCCCCATCCCTGCCACATGCCCGGACGTCATGGCTGATTCCTCCCCTTCCCCGACCCACTTCCTCGTCCTTGTCGCCAATCGCGACGCCACATCGCTCGGCACGGCGGACATCGCCCATGCACGCGACATGACCGGCGGGGCGGCCCCCGTCACCCTGTCGGAGGGCGAGGCGGTCGAGATCCCCTGCCCCGCACCCGGCACGGGCGACATGCCGCATATCGCCCCCCTGCGCGAGGAATTTTCGCGCCGCCACCTCGACGCCATCGTCGTGTCCGCGCACGGACGGCGCAAGCGCCTGCTGGTCGCGGACATGGACAGCACCATCGTCGATTGCGAAACCCTTGACGACCTTGCCCGCCATGCGGGCATCGGCGAACGCATTGCCGAGATCACACGCCGCTCCATGAATGGCGAGATGGATTTCGAGGCCGCGCTGCGTGAACGTGTCGGCCTGCTGCGCGGCATGCCCGCCACCCTGCTGGAGGCGGCATGGAAGGACGTCCGCCTCAACCCCGGCGCGCTGGAACTGGTGCGCACGATGCGAAAGCATGGCGCGCATACGGCGCTGGTGTCGGGCGGGTTCACGTTCTTTACCTCCCGCGTGGCGGAAAAATGCGGGTTTGACGAACAGCACGCCAATACCCTGCTGATCGAGGAAGGGCGCCTGACCGGCAAGGTGGGACAGCCGATCCTTGGCCCGGATGCAAAGCTTGCGCACCTGCGCAGGCTGGTGCAGGGCGGTGGCCTGCATATGGGACAGGCCATGGCCGTGGGCGATGGTGCAAACGACCTCGCCATGCTGTGTGAGGCAGGGCTGGGCATCGCGTTCCACGCCAAGCCCGCCGTGCGCAAGGCCATCGCAGCGCAGGTCAACCATACCACGCTGCGCACGCTGCTGTTTGCGCAGGGGTACGCGGCGGCGGACTTCGTCGCCTGATCCTGCATCCCGGGGACTGTATGAAAAGACAGTCCCTGCAAAATGGCGAAAGTATTAAAAGTTTTTGGGTGTCGCCTTTTTTTAAAAAGGCGACGTCTTTCGAAGCTTTTTGAAAAAAGCTTCACCAAAAACTTTTATTCCTTATCCATATCTCAGGACGCGGCAGGGGGCTGGCTGCGATTGTCCTGCGCCTCGATGAAGACGCGGGTGACTTCGGGATAGGTCTTCTTGATCTGGCGCTCCAGGTCGGACACCGTCGCCTCCACATCGCCTGCCGACAGGGTATTGTGGAAATCAATGCTGATGACCACCAGCACGTCGCGCGGCCCGAAATGCATGGAGCGGATCTCGTTCAGGCGGTCCACCCCCCGCGCCGACAGCGCCATGCGCCGCAGGGCGGCCAGTACCTCTGGCGCGACGCCCTCCCCCGTCAGCAGCGACTGCGACTCCCGCGCAAGGAACGTGGCCGTCACCGCAAGAATCATCGCGATGATGATGGACGACACGCCATCGAGCACCGGCATGTCCAGCATCTCCGACGCCACATTGCCCACCAGCGCGACAAACAGGCCCGCAAGGGCAGCCGTATCCTCGAACAGGACGGTAAAGACGGTCGGGTCCTTGCTGCGCTGCACGGCCTCGACCCAGCCAAGGCGGCCCTTGCCATGGCGGCGGAATTCCCGCAGGGCCATGACCCAGACCGAGCCTTCGAACAGGATGCTCAGCCCCAGCACGATGTAATTGACCAGCACATGCGCCATGGGTTGCGGGTGCAGGATGTGCATCACGCCTTCGAAGAAGGAGATGCCCGCGCCCAGACCGAAGATCAGCAGGGCGACGACAAAGGTCCAGAAATACAGTTCCAGCCCATAGCCGAACGGGTGCGCCAGCGTGGCCGGCCGTGCCGCACGCCGCATCCCCACCAGCAGCAGCGCTTGGTTGCCGGTGTCGATCAGGGAATGGATCGCCTCGCTCAGCATGGAGGAACTGCCGGAAATCCAGGCCGCGACGCACTTGGTCGCCGCGACGAGAAGATTGCCCCCCAGGGCCGCCAGAATCACGAGGCGGGAGGAAGAAGAATGCGCCATGACAGTCCCATACAAAAAAGCTGGCACATCCTATCGCCTGCACCGTCATTTTGACAGGGTATCAGCCACCATGTGATCGATCCCACAAAATGATAAGAAGTTTTTGGTGAAGCTTTTTCCAAAAAGCTTCAAAGAACGCCGCCTTTTTGAAAAAAGGCGGCACCCAAAAACTTTTGTAAATTATATCAATAGGTTATTTTGAAACACTTTCCAATTATCGGGTACCATCCAGACCATGGCTGAGGGCATGCGCGCCTGCATCATCACCAACCCCACGGCAGGACGCAGGCGACGCGCGCCACTGGCACGTTTCACCGCCGCCCTGCGCGCGGGTGGCGCAAGCGTGCAGGTCCTGGCGACACGCCATGCAGGCCATGCGACGGAACTGGCGCGGCAGGCCATGCATGACGGCAGGACAGACTGCATCATCGCCGCCGGCGGGGATGGCACCATCGCGGAGGTCGCGCAGGCCATCGCGGGCACGCCGCAGCGCATGGGCATCTTTCCGGCGGGCAGCGCGAATGTGCTGGCCCGTGAACTCGCCATCCCCTTCGCGCCGGAGGCGGCAGCACGACTGATCCTGTCCGGGGCGGATGCCACCATCTGGCCCGGCGTGGCAGAGGATGCAAAACACACACGCCTGTTCGTCCAGATGGCGGGCGTCGGGTTTGACGCCTGCGTGGTACACTGGCTGCCGTCACGCCTGAAACGCATGGTGGGACGCACGGCCTATGTCCTGACCATGCTGGGCGCGGTGGTGGGATACCGCTTCACGACGCTTGAGGTACGGGTGGACGGGACGGCATACCGCGCCCATGGCGTCGTGGTGTCCAAGGGACGGCTTTATGGCGGGCGGTTCGTCATCTGCCCCCACGGCATGCAGCATGAGGCCGGGTTCCGCGTCATCATGCTGGAAACGGCGGGGCTTCTGGCCACCCTTCGCATGGGGTGTGCGCTGCTGCTGGGGCGGGTGGAGCGCATGCGCGATGTGCGGATCGTGACCGGACGTTCCGTGGAGATCCGTGCCGCAGTCCCGGTCCCGGTACAGGTCGATGGCGATATCCTTGGCATGACGCTGGTGCGCATCCGCGATGCCGGACGACCCCTGCGCCTTGCGGTGGGTCGCGACGCCTAATCCTTTCCATTGCTGGAAAAGTCATTTTCAAAGTAATAAAAGTTTTTGGGTGTCGCCTTTTTTAAAAAGGCGACGTCTTTCGAAGCTTTTTGGAAAAAGCTTCACCAAAAACTTTTAATACTTTTCAGGTCGTGAACTGTTCGGCGATGATCCGTTCGGACAGGCTCTGCCCCGGATCGAACAGCAGCGTCGTATGCCGGGTGCGGTCTTCCTGTATTTCAACCGAAATCACGTCCCGCACCTCCGTAAAGTCCGCCACCGCCGCCACCGGGCGCTTGTCGGTTTCCAGGATGGTGAACCTGACCTGCGCGGTCGAGGGCAGCAGCGCGCCGCGCCAGCGCCGGGGGCGAAAGGCGCTGATGGGTGTCAGCGGCAGCAGGTTGGCCGACAGCGGGACGATCGGCCCATGCGCCGACAGGTTATAGGCGGTCGAGCCCGCAGGGGTTGCGATCAGCACCCCATCACAGATCAGTTCGGCAAGGCGCTGGCGCCCATCGACATCAATGCGGATCTTGGCGGCCTGCCGCGTCTGGCGGAACAGGAAGACGTCATTAAGCGCCAGGGCCTCCGTCACCTCGCCCTCGCGGTTGGTGGCGCGCATGCGCAGGGGGTGGAGCACCGCCTCCTGCGTCGTGGCCAGATGGGCGGGCAGGTCGTCGGGCACGTTCTGGTTCATCAGGAAACCGACCGTGCCGCAATTGACGCCATAGACGGGAATGTCACGCCCCAGCGTGGTATGCAGGACCTCCAGCATGAAGCCATCCCCGCCAAGGCAGACCATGGCGTCGGCCTCCGCCGGGGGTGTCTGCCCGTAACGATGGGTCAGGCGTTCCAGCCAGGCCTGCGCGCTTTCGTTGGGGGCGGCGACAAAGGACAGGCGCGTGGGCAGGTGCCCGTCGAGCCAGCGCGAAGGCACGGTTTCATTCATGCAGCGTGCCACCCCGCCAATGCGCGCGGCATCCCACACGCCGCCATGGCCGGAAGAAAGGTCGTGCGCATCAGGAACTCCATAAGACTGCGACGCGGGAAAAGGATCAGGGCACGCAACACCACCAGCAGGCCGGGCGATAGTAGGATGCGCCAATCCGGTTACGCAACACATCCGCACGGCCTGCCAAAATCATTCAGAAGTTTTTGGTGAAGCTTTTTTCAAAAAGCTTCAGAAGACGCCGCCTTTTTGAAAAAAGGCGGCACCCAAAAACTTTTACTAATTATATCAATTGGTTATTTTTGGATACGCACTCATCCCAGCACTTCGGCCAGATGCTTCAGGAACCGCTCGTTATCCTCCGGCAGGCCGATGCTGACCCTGATCCAGTTCTCGAACCCCGCTTCCTTCCACGGCTTGACGATCACCCCATGGCGCAGCAATGCGCCCGCCACGTCCATGGCATCACGCGGGGTACGGAAAAACACGAAATTGGTGTGGGTGGTGGCAACGAACAGGCCCATGGCACGCAGGGCGGCCGCCATGCGCGCACGCGACGCCACCGTGCGGGCCACGCAGGCACGCATATGCTCCGGGTCCGTCAGGGCGACGGTGGCCATTTCCTGCGCGGGCATGGTGGTGTTGAACGTGTCGCGCACGGTCTCCAGCACCGAGGCGACCTCCGCCGAGGAGGCAAGCGCATAGCCGATCCGCAGGGCGGCAAGGCCATAGGCCTTGGAGAATGTGCGCAGGCACAGCCACGGACGCCCCTGTTCACGCAGGATGGCGCTGGCATCGGGATACTCACCATCGGTTTCGGCATATTCGCGATAGGCCTCGTCCACCACCACCAGCGTCCGGGGCGGACATGCCGCGATGACCCGGCGCAGGGCATCCGCCGTCATCATGCAGCCAACGGGGTTGGAGGGGTTGGAGAAGATCAGGACCTTGGTGGGATGCGACAGGGCGCGGCACAGGCCGTCGATATCGAACTCCTCCCCCGCCGTAACCGGCACCGCATCAACCACCGCCCCCATCAGCAGCGGATGGATTTCATGCAGGCCGAAGGCAGGGCGCACCGTCACCACCCGATCCCCCGGCGACAGGAACCCCTCCGCGATCATGCGGATGATCTGTTCCGACCCGTTGCCGATCACCACCTGTCCGGGCGCGATGTCATTGAACCGCGCGATCCCTTCGCGCAGGCGGGTGGCACCGGCATCGGGATAGCGGAAAAGGCGGTGCGCCAGCGCCGGCCACTGCCGCAGCACCTCCGGCGAGGGACCATACGGGTTTTCGTTGCTGCCAAGCTTGCTGATCCGTGACACGCCAAACTTTCGCTTCACGGCCTCTTCGGACAGGCCCGCGTTATAGCGGGGCAGCGTCCTGACTTCGGGGCGGCAGAGGGTCTGGTGGTCAATCGTCTCCGGCATTGTCTGTCCTGTTCCGTTCAGTGCCCGTGCGTCGGGCGGAAATGTGCGTAAACCCCGGTGCGGCCGGGAACGTGGCGGCCCCGCCCGTCAGGCGGCCTGCCGCCGGGCGGCGCGCTGCCGCTGCCCGCGATAGAGCAGCACATAGACCACCGTGGTGACTATCAGGCTGACCAGCCACGAGATATCAACCCCATACAGGTAGGGCAGCAGGAAGCCGGTATACAGGTCATTTTTCAGGAACGGCAGTTCCACCACAACACCCACGACATAGGACGCCACGGCCGGCATGTTGAAATAGCCATAGCACCCGCCATCGGCACGGAAGAAGGAGGCGACGTCATATTCCCCATGGCGCAGCAGATAGTAATCCGTAAGGTTGATGGCCGTCCACGGCACGATGACCGCCATGAGGATGTCGAGGAACGCGGCATAGGATTTCATGAAATTGGCGCTCATGCCGAACGCCATCACCAGCGCCAGCGTCACGAGGCACAATGTCACCACGACACGGCTGATCATCGCCGGGCGCCAGTCGGGCCAGAAGGTCTGCACCACCGTGATGGTCGAAAGCGCGCCGCAATACACCCCCATTGCATTGCCCAGCGTGATCGCCAGCGACAGCACCACCAGCACGATGCCCGCGCCCCCGCCACACAGGCGCGCCAGCGCCTCCACCGTGGTCAGGTCCGACCACTGGCACGCCAGCACGATGCCCAGCATCATCGGCAGGATGGTGCCAAGGACCGTGCCCGCATAGGTCGCAAGGAACGTGTTGCGCACGGAAGCGGCGCTGTTGGGCAGGTAGCGCGACGAGTCCGAGACATAGGGCGCATATGCCACCTGCCACAGGGCGGAGACGGAAAACGCACTGAATATCCCCGCGACCGAGCCATGCATGTCCATCAGCATCCCGCCCGAAAACCGCCACAGCCCCAGCCCGATGCACACAAGGACCACGCCCCCGGCCAGCCAGCTTACGACCTTGGAGATCACATGGATCGCGCGGTATCCCATGCAGCACGGCACGAGACTTACGATCGCGATGGTCAGCACGCCGACCGTGCGGTTCAGGCCGGGCATCGCCTGCACCAGCGCCTGCCCCCCCACGACATAGTTGGACGCGGCAAAGCCGACATACATGATGATCACCAGGATCACGATCGGCACCGCGCCATAGGACCCGAACTGTCCCCTGCTCTGCACCATCTGCGGCACGCCAAGCATCGGCCCCTGCGCCGCATGCAGCGCCATGAACACCGCGCCCACCATGTTGCCCGCCACCGCCGCCAGCAGGGACCACCCGAACGACAGCCCGAAGACCGTCGGCCCCAGCGCGCCGGTGACAACCGTCAGCAGGGTCATGTTGGTGCTGAACCAGACGCTGAAGAGATCGCTGACACGGCCATAACGCTGGTCTTCGGGTATCTGATAGATCGTATGCGACTCAAACGTCGTGGCCATGGGCGCAGCCCCCCTTCATTCTCTCGACGAAACAGCACACCAATGCCACGGCAACCGCATCAATGGCTTTTTTCCGTTTCGATGTCCGTTATGAAGACATCACGCCCGAAAGCAATATCGCGTATGCCGGTATGGCCCGATGCCGCACGAAGTAAAGCCCGCACGCACCACCCGTC
Organism: Gluconacetobacter entanii; assembly: GCF_003206495.1. Lineage (GTDB taxonomy): Bacteria > Pseudomonadota > Alphaproteobacteria > Acetobacterales > Acetobacteraceae > Novacetimonas > Novacetimonas entanii. The sequence goes on from NZ_NKUF01000016.1 coordinate 12,564, forward strand.
ACACATTGGCGTGAAGGAACCCATCCCGGTGCGCCCGGACCGCAATGCGGGGGGGAACAGGACACCGATGGCGCGCGGGATGCCACGGAAAGGCGCCGGGGAGACGGGACACAGGGGGAATATGCAATTCAGCCTACCGGTTTTGCAATCTCGCGCTGCCCTTCCATCCTGCTATGATTTCCCTCACGGGCGTGTGAGAACAGGTGGAGAAGCACGTGAGCCAGACATGGGGCGATTTTCAGGCCGTCGTACAGCTATCGGCGGGACTGAATGTTGCCATCCTCAGCTTTGTGGATATCAGCCTGCCCGCCATAAAGGAACGGCGGCGCACCTTCGCCAAGGCGCAGCAGGAACTCGACATGCACCGCACCGCGCCGGGCAAGGTCACCAGTGCGGCACAGCTTGAGCATGACTGCCAGGTGGAGGAGATGAACGAAAAGCTCTACCTGCTGTGGCAACAGTCCCTTGCATTCAGCAACGAGGAGGATTCCCTGATCCATTATACCGGGGTCCTCGGCTTCCTTGGCGCGGCACTCAGCCTCGTGCTGCTGTGGTATTCGGCGCAGTGTTACGACAGCGTCATCAGCGTGACGGGCAAGGCGGTGATCGCGCTGTCGTTCTGCTCCCTGATCGGGACGTTCGTCATCAATTTCATGACGGCCTCCCAGGCGGGGGTCTATACCAAGAAATGCAACCAGATCCGGCAGGAAATGCACCAGACGCTGGGGATCGCCCCGGCATCCGCATCGGCAGCATCCGCGGCATCACCCGACGCCGCCCCGCACACCGTCCCGACACCGTCCACGGACGACACCGCGGCCTGACCAGAAAATGTCTGGCGACACCGACTTTTTTCAGAAATGCGGTGTCGGAAAACCTTTATGACCTTACACCATCAGACATGCTGGCCGCCATTGATATGGATTTCCGATCCATTGACGTAGGACGACGCCTGCATGCACAGGAAATAGATCGTCTCCGCCACCTCCATGGGATTGCCAAGGCGGCGCATCGGCACGCCGGTCGCCACCAGCGTATCGGTGCCCGCCGACAGGATGGAGGTATCAATCTCCCCCGGTGCGATCGCATTCGCCCGCACGCCACGCCCGCCGAATTCATGCGCCATTTCACGGGTCAGCGCCGCAAGCGCCGCCTTGGACGCGGCATAGGCCACGCCGGCGAACGGATGCACGCGCGAACCGGCGATGGAGGTGACATTGACGATCGCCCCGCGCGCGCGTTCCAGTTCGGGCATCAGCGCACGCGCCAGAAGCGCCGTTGACACAAGGTTCACATTCAGCACCTGCGTCCACAGCGCCGCGTCGGTGCGCATCACGCCAAGGCGCGCGCCTTCCGGCCCCTTTGGTGAAATCCCGGCATTGTTGACAAGGGCATGGAGCCTGCCATTGCCAAGGCACCGCCGCACGGCGGCCACAAGGTCGGGGATGGCGTCAAGGTCGGCAAGGTCCGCCTGGATATGGCCATCGCCCGCCGCACGCCACGGGCACAGGGGGGAGAATTCCTGCCGCGATACCGTCAGCACCCGCCATCCGCGTTCCTGGAACAGCTTGACAGTGGCATGGCCAATCCCGCGACTGGCCCCGGTCAGGAGCAGGGCGGGAGGTTCCGCATCGTCCTCATGCCGCATCGGCATGGTGTCTTCGCGGACCGGATCCTCCGCCGGGCGCGCATGCCCCGTGAATGGACAACCCGGATTACCAGTCGCTTGCGTATCGGTCATACCGGTATTGATACAATGCGGCACAGGGGCAATGGAAATGAATTCAGCCCACACGCCTTCATTTGATACATAAGGGGATATCCGGTCATAACATATTGATAAATAAAATAAAAATTACCGGTCGCCGCCTTTCCCCAAAAAGACGGCGTCTTTCGAAGCTTTTTCGATCAACAGCTTCACCAGAAACTCCTGACCGATTTACGCACTGTTCCACACAGTGGGGGGACATTTACCGCCACGGGGCTTTGGATTACGCTGACGACCGGCCAACACAGACCGACATGGACAGATCATGCTGAAAGTCGCCCTTGGACAGTTCGCCGTTTCCCCGAAATGGGAAACCAACCTGGAGCACATCCTTGGCCTGATCCGGCAGGCAGCGGCGGAGAAGGCCGGGCTTCTGGTCCTGCCCGAAGGGATCCTTGCGCATGACATCGCCGATCCCGACATCATCGCCAGGACCGCGCAGCCACTTGATGGTCCGTTCATGTCGCGCCTCCTGCATGAAAGCCGGGATGTGGACACGACCATCATGGGATGCCTGCATGTGCCGGATGGGCAGGGACGCCATTACAATACGCTGGTCGTGCTCCACCGGGGGAAAATCATCGCGCAGTACAGGAAGCTTCACCTGTATGACGCCTTCGCCGTGCAGGAATCGCGCAATGTGACACCGGGTCAGGACATTCCGCCGATCATTGATGTGGCAGGGTTCCGGCTTGGGCTGATGACCTGTTATGACGTGCGCTTTCCCGAACTGGCGCGGCGACTGGCGCTGGATGGGGCCGATGCGCTGGTGCTGCCCGCCGCATGGGTGCGCGGCCCGCTCAAGGAGGAGCACTGGAAGGTGCTGGTCACCGCGCGGGCGCTGGAAAACACGTGCTACATGATTGCCGTCAGCGAATGCGGCAACCGCAATATCGGATCGAGCATGGTTGTGGACCCGCTGGGCGTGGCCATCGTGCAGGCGGGGGAAGCCCCGACCCTGACATTCTGCACCATTTCGCATGAGCGTATCGCACATGCCCGCCGGATTGTCCCCGTCCTGCAGAACCGCCGGTTCGGCACGCCGGAACTGCGGCAGGACTGAAAAACAGTCCCACACAGAACAAAAGTTTTTGGTGAAGCTTTTTCCAAAAAGCTTCAAGGAGCGCCGCATTTTTGAAAAAAGGCGGCCCCCCAAAACTCCTGTCACTTCATAACGGCAGCATTTCAGCCCGCATCCACGGACACGCGGGCGTTTCCTTTTGCATTGACATCATGTTCACGGGCCAATAAGGAACGATACGGGTTCGTTCAATAAGAAGGAGCCCAACCTGACGGGACCCGCATGTCATGAAATTTCCCAGCCCCCTCTACCTGTATGCCCTGATGACCCCCCTGTTCCTTGGCACCGCGGCACACGCACAATGCGCCCGCAGCGATGCCGTGATCGACATGTCCGCCCATCAGGTCGGCGCGGGCATCGGATATCTGTGGGGACATGGCACCCTGTCGGATGGCGCGCATAGCTATCGCTTCACCGTGCGCGGTGGCGGCGCGCTCAGCCTTGGCGGCGTTTCCCTGTCGGGACGTGGATGCGTGCGCAACCTGGCACGGGTGCAGGATTTCAATGGCACGTACTGGACCGTTGGCGGCACGGCCACCATGAATCACGGAACGGCAGGTATCGTCATGGAAAATGGCAAGGGCACGGATATCGATTTCCATGCCCGGACACATGGGGCGCAACTGTCGGGTCAGGTCTCGCGGCTTTCCTTCCGCCTGCTGGAAACACAACCCCCCGTCCCCTGACGCGCACCCGCACGACACGGGGAACGGGCCCTTCATGGTGCCTCACGTCCGTCCCGTGCTATGTCGCGTGACAGACGTGACCGACCGCGCGCTGCTGGGGGATGAAACATGGCTGACGTACCACCAAGGCCGCCACATACGGGTGGGCGCCCGACGCCGGAAGGATCGGCGCAGCTTGATCGGCATGTCCTTGAGGTGGCAACAGCACTTTTCATAGAACAGGGGTTTGCCGCGACCTCCCTTGAACGGATCGCCCGTGTCGCGGGATGCAGCAAGGCAAGCCTGTACCGCCGCCATGCCTCCAAGGAAGACCTGTTTACGGCCGTGGTCGCCGCACGCGGGCGGCTTCTGCTCGAAGAAACCACCGCCATGGAGGCAATGCCGAAAAACCCGCTGGAGGCGATGCGCGAAATCACACATTTCTTCCTCGATTTCATGCTGCGCCCGGAAACGCTGGAGGCCTACCGCATCGTCATTGCCGACGGCCACCGCATCCCCAGTGTTGTCGAGGGGATGATGAAGGACATTGCCGGACCGTTCATGGCAACCATTGGCCGCCTCCTCCGCGCGGCGGAGGAGGCGGGACAGATCCGCGCCACCGACCACGAGGAAACGACGCGGGTCCTGATGAGCCTGGTGCTGGGCTGGCCCCTGCAGAACACCATGCTGCGCCAGAACAGGCTGCATGATCCCCTGGTCCGCGCGCGCTTTTTCGACCGGGCCTGGCAGATTTTCATATGCGGGATCAGCACCACGACCCGATAGGGCAAAACCGGTACGCCAGCCTGCCCGTTCCCGACGGATGGATTACGATGATATGTTGAGATACGATACCGTTTCGTATATATAAAGCGTCACAGGCTGCCTACCTCACCCGGAGCCATGATTGATGAGGATCATCGGGATCAATGCGAAGCAGGGGAAAAGGCCGGCGCGCAGGATGTTGAATCCGAAAATACAAGTACATACCATGCTTTATAACCAGACAGGCATTCACGATGTTCGGTGATTTCAGACTTGATGAGCAGGAGCGTGACGCATTAAACGCCATTTCCTCCAAGATCCACAAACCGGCGAAATGCCGCATCTATGCGCAGGATGAACCTGCACGTTATCTCTACATCATCCGTTCCGGCGCTGTCCGGCTGGAATACCAGCGGGAGGACGGCCGCAACCAGATCTTTGCGTTCCTGTGGTCGGACAACATGTTCGGCACGACCGAAAATGGGCTGTACCGTGCCTCCGCCGTGACGCTGATCGACACGTACCTTTTCCAGATCCCGTATCCCGCGCTCCGCACACTGATTGAATCCCGCCCGCGTATCCAGGCGCTGTTCCTGCAACATGCCCTGAAATACACCAAGGCGACCGAACGCCATGTCCTGCTGGCCACCTGTTCGCTGGTGACGAAACGGCTTGCGGGGTTCCTGCTTGAATGCAGCAAGCAGGCCGATTTCTTTGACCGGCATTCACATATCCTGACCCTTGCGATGGATCGCAAGGACATTGCCGACTATCTTGGCATCGCGCTTGAAACAACGAGCCGTACGCTCAAGGTTCTCGAAGACATGGACCTGATCAAGCGCCTGTCGTCGCAGCGGATGCAGATCAATACGGAACAGATCCGGATGATGATGTCGCGTTGAGTGGTTGAAAATCTACTTCCAGAGGATTTTTTAAATTCATCGTTCTTCTGAAGATTTTTGTAAAAAGCTTCACCAAAAACTTTTAAATGGTTTACGGCTTTCCGCGCGAAAGCCGTTGCTTCCTTTTTGCCTGTAACGGGGATGGCATGACTGTCGGGCGGGCTGCCTCGCAGGACGCAATGACAACCATGGAACATGAAAATAAAAGCGGCCCCTCACCATCCCGACATCACGCAAGGCATGCATTTTATACTTTTTTCGTGACGGTTAACAATTTTACACGACTTCAAATCGGGATTATGTTTCGACATGGTTATTTATCGGTAACGGCCGGTGGGCAAGCCCATCCGCCTGAAACGCGGGAAGACGATGTCAATTTCCATCGATATGCTCGATACCCCGGCCGTTCTGGTCGATCTCGACAAGGCGCTGGCCAATATCAACAAGGCGCAGCGTTACGCCAGCGAGCACGGATTCTGCCTGCGTCCCCATATCAAGACGCACAAACTGTCCTTTTTCGCCCACAGGCAGGTGGCGGCAGGGGCCGTCGGCATCACCTGCCAGAAACTGACCGAGGCCGAGATCATGGCGCAGGCCGGGCTATCGGACATCCTGCTGACCTACAACATCCTTGGCGCGCACAAACTCGGCCGCCTCGTCAACCTCGCGCGTCAGGTCAGCCTGTCGGTCGTGGCGGACAACCTGCCGGTGATCGAGGGGTACGACCGCGTCACGGCAGGCGCGGACATCCCGGCGCTGCGGGTTTTTGTCGAATGCGACACCGGTGGCAACCGCTGCGGCGTGCAGACCGTGCAGGAGGCGCTGGCCCTCGCGCAACGGATCATTGCGGCCCCCAACCTGTGTTTCGGCGGCCTGATGACCTATCCCGCCTCCGGAAAGCAGGCGCAGGCGGATGAATGGCTGGGCCAGGCACGCGGCGTCTTCGACGCGGCCGGGATCGACATCCCCGCGATCACGGTGTGGGGCACGCCCGACATGTGGACGGCGGGCGACATGCGCAACATGACCGAATACCGTCCCGGCACCTATATCTACATGGACCGCTCCCAGGTGGCGGCAGGGGCCGCGACGATCGGGGAATGCGCGCTGAGCGTGCTGGCCACCGTCATCAGTCGCCCCACCGAAAACCGCGCGATCATCGACGCGGGCACCAAGACCCTGACGAGCGACCTGCTGGGACAGGACGGGTACGGCCACATCATCGGCCACGAGGACAGCCGCATCACCGCCCTGAGCGAAGAACACGGCACGATCCGCTCCGGCGGGGGGGCATCCCTGCCCGCCATCGGGGAAAAGGTGCGCATCATTCCCAACCATGCCTGCGTGGTCACGAACATGTTCGACCATATCTACCTCGTATCGGACGGCAAGGTCATCGACCGCCTGCCTGTTGTCGCGCGTGGGGGCGTAAGCTGAGATAAAACAGAGGTTTTTTGGGACGCCTTTTTTAAGAAAAGTGACGTTCTTTTAAGCTTTTTGAAAAAAGCTTCACCAAAAACTTCTGAATTTTTACGGTCTTTTTTACAGATGCAAGAAAACGGAAAAGCATGATGAAGAAAGTTTATGGCAAGGCTGCCGTTCCCCTGTCGATGGCGGTGCGCGCGGGGGATTATGTCTATGTCTCGGGGCAGGTTCCCGTGGTGGATGGCAATGTGGTCGAGGGCGGGATCGTGGCGCAGACGGCCGCCGTGCTCGATAACGTCGCCGCCGTGCTGAAGACCGCCGGGTGCGAGATGAGCGACGTGGTCAAGACCTTCGCCATCCTGACCGATGCAGGAGATTTCGAGGAATTCAACAAGGTCTATGCGACCTATTTCCCCGTCGAACCCCCCGCACGCACCACCATAGAGGCCGGCCTGATGGCCGACATCGTGGTGGAGATCGAGGCCATCGCCTACAAGCCGGTTGGCTGACCTCTCCCTGCATAAAGCCACCCTGCGTACCATGACCCGAAGACCGTTTTCCTTCCCATAAAATAAAAGTTTTTGGTGAAGCTTTTTTTTCAAAAAGCTTCAAAGAACGCCGACTTTCTTAAAAAAGGCGCCCCCCAAAAACTTTTATTCCTTATCAGTGATTTATCCTGAAACGGTTTTCCAAAGTCATGGCACCCGGAGGAGAATGAACATGCGTGTGTTTGTCGCCTCGCTTGCCACCGAAACCAATACCTTTTCCCCGGTTCCCACCGACCTGTCGGCGTTCAGGGGGGCATTCTACGCCCCACCGGGAGAACACCCGGCCACCCCGACGCTGTGTTCCGCCGTGGTTCCCGCCCTGCGGACCCGCAGCAGGGAGCAGGGCTTCGACCTGGTGGAGGGTACCTGCACATGGGCGGAACCCGGTGGACTGGTCAAACGCCAGACCTATGAAGACCTGCGTGACGAAATCGTGGGGCAGTTGCGTGCCGCCCTGCCCGTTGACGCGGTGGTCATGGGTCTGCATGGCGCGATGGTGGCGCAGGGGTATGAGGATTGCGAAGGCGACCTGCTGACGCATATCCGCGACTGCGTGGGGCCGGATGTGGTGATCGGGGCGACATTTGATCCGCACAGCCACCTGACCGCGCTGCGCGTGCGCAATCTGGACGCCATGAACGCGTTTCTGGAATTCCCGCATACGGACTTCATGGAACGCGCCGAACAACTGGTCGATATCGTCCTGCGCGCGGTGCGCCATGAAATAAAGCCGGTCATTTCAACGTTCGACTGCCGGATGATCGACGTCCTGCCCACCAGCCAGCAGCCATTGCGCTGGTTCGTGGACAAAATCCGCGCAATGCAGGGCACGGGCCGGATCCTGTCCATTTCGCTGATCCACGGCTTCCTTGCCGGGAACGTGGCGGACCTTGGCACGCAGGTCGTGGTCGTCACGGACAACGACCCGCGCGGTGGCGAACACCTGGCCCATGAACTGGGCATGGAAGTCTTTGGCTTTCGCGGCAGCACGCGCATGCACACCCTGTCGCCACGACAGGCGATCGCACGGGCAAAGGCCGCGATTGCCGATCCCGCCATCACCGCGCCGGTCGTCCTTGCGGACATATGGGACAATCCGGGCGGCGGCGTGGCGGGCGACGGGACAATCCTGCTGTCGGACCTGATCCATGCCGGCATCGACAATGCAGGCGTTGCGACCATCTGGGACCCGATCGCCGTCTCCTTCTGCGAGGCCGCGAGCATTGGCGCACGCATCCACCTGCGCATCGGCGGCAAGGCAGGCCCCGGCGGCGGGGACCCGATCGACGCGGAGGTCGAGGTCCGCAATGTCACCACCGCCGCGTGGCAGAGCTTTGGCGAAAGCCAGGTGCCACTGGGGGCCAGCGCCGTTGTCCGTATCGTGGGCACGCAGATCGACATCATCCTCAACACCAACCGCACCCAGTGTTTCGAGCCGGACATCTTCTCCAACCTTGGTATCGACCCCACGGCCAAGGATGTGCTGGTGGTGAAATCCACCAATCATTTCTATGCCGGGTTTGTCGGGATCGCCTCCGAAATCCTCTATGTCGATGCGGGCACGCATTACCCCTCCGACCCGAAGCGCACGAAATATACCCGGCTGACGCGCGGGATCTGGCCCATCTTGGAAAATCCCCATGACCTGACGTGACCCTGCCCGCCGCCATGGCATCCCCCGAAGAAGGCCGCTGAGATGTCCCTGACCTGTGCCCTGGCCCTCGGTCTCTGCGCGATCGGGACGATCATTGTCCTGATCGCGCGCTTTCACCTCAATGCGCTTGTGGTGCTGTTCGGGGTGGCCATCGCACTCATGCTGTCGGCAGGTCACAACCCGGTGCAGGCCGTGGCCAGTTTCCAGCACGGGGCGGGCAATGCGCTGGGCAGTATCGGCTTCCTGATCGCCTTTGGCACCATGTTCGGCAAACTGATCGCACAATCTGGGGCCGCCGATACCGTCGCCCTGTCGGTCATGAAACGATGTGGCGCGCGGAACCTGCACTGGGCCATGGCGGCCATCGGCATGGTGGTCGGCCTGCCCATCTTCTTTGACGTGGGCTTCGTCCTGCTGGCGCCGCTGGCGTTCATCGCGGCGCAGGAAAGCCGCAGGCCGGTGCTGATGGCCATCCTGCCGCTTGTCGCCAGCCTGTCGATCGCCCATGCGGTCATGCCGCCGCATCCGGCCATCATGCTGGCAATTGGCATCTATCACGCCAGCCTGATGAAAAACATCGTGCTGGGGCTGCTCATCATGCTGCCCACGGCGGCCCTGTGCGGACCGGTCTTCGCGCGGTTCGTCGTCCGCCACATCGGCCCCATCGCAACAAGCCCGATGGAGGCGGAGTTCCTGACACGCGCAGCCCCCGCCATCCGTCCCCCACCGGGGCGCAGCCTGCTGTGCATCCTGCTGCCATTCCTGCTGATCGGGTGCGGGCAGGTCATGGCCAGCCTGCCGGGCGGGAGAGGCGTGCACATGCTGGGCCAGGCACTGGGGGAGACGAACATTTCCCTCATCCTGTCCCTGCTGGCCACAGTCATGCTGCTGTGCAGGCCTGCGGGCATGACGGCGCGACAGATCGGGCAGATGCTGCATGACTGCCTCGGGCCGACGGGGTTCGTGATCCTGCTGGTGGGCGCGGGCGGCGGTTTCGGGCAGGCCGTGATCGACAGCGGCGTTTCGCAGGCCCTGACATCCGCCGCCCTTGGCGCGCACATGTCCCCGCTGCTGCTGGCCTTCCTGTCCGCCGCGATCGTCCGGCTTGCCACCGGTTCGGCCACCGTTGCAACCGGCACGGCGGCCAACCTGATCGCACCCGCCATCAGCCACCTGCATAGCGTGTCACCCGAGCTGCTGGTGCTGGCGACGGGGGCGGGGTCCATCGCCTTCGGGCCGGTCAATGACCCGGTCTTCTGGCAGTTGAAGGAATATCTCGGCCTGTCGCTGGCACAGACCTTTGTCGTGTGGTCCGGGACGGAAACGCTGATTTCCGTGGTCGTGCTGTCCTTTACGCTGCTCCTGTCCGGCATCATGTGAGCAACCATACTGAAATCATCTGATTTTTTGTGGTTATTTTCAAAAAGTGTCGCACAGACGTCGCCTTTTTGAAAAAAGGCGACACCCAGAAACTTCTGTTATTTTTATCAATTCCTTATCTCCAGGCCGGTTTTCAATGATTGTTGCTGTTTCTTAGCTATTTTTCCTGAAATATTTTTATTTTCAATATGTTATTCAAGATCACCGGATCTCCTGACACATGGTTTCCCATAATGTTTTTATTTTACGATCATATACGGAAAATTTACCTTTACTTCATATGAAATAAAAACGCATTATTATCATGAAAGAAAAACAGAATGTCCGGCTTGTATGGCTACGGGAATACTGTCACCACCAGCGGGAGCTACACAATATTTCCTGTCGGATGGGTATTGGGGATTGCTTCTCTGGGAGGTGCCGGTGTCACATTCGACGGGGATATTACAGACAGCCTGAGTTTCGCACCCACACTTATCGGGGCGATCAACCCGTATACCGTAACTGCGGAAGGGGGCGCCAATGTTACGGTTGACGTCGGTTCAACCGTTCTTGGCCTTTTGACGGGTTCCAGCTTTACCGCCAATGGCGGGACCATCAACATCTCAGGCGATAACATCATCACAGCCCTGAGCGGCACCAATTACACCATAGAAAACGGCGGCACCATCAACCTTGGTACTGTCAGTACCGCTGAAATCTCCGCACTTTCAGGAACGGGAATCACCTTCGGAACCGGGGGCGGGACACTTGTCGTTACCCCGGCCAGCGGCGTGGATGTCCTTACTTTCAATAACATCTCGGGGTTTGGCAACGCCGGGGCCACCATTGAAATACCGGGCGCGTCCTATGTCACGAATGCGACATATGATGGCACAAATACAAGCATCACGACAAATACCGGCATTACCATCAGTGTCAATGGTGACTATACCCCGTCACAAAACACTCTTTACCAACAGGACAGTGACGGGAACCTGTATATAAGCGCCTCCTCCGCCAACAGTTCGGGCACCACTGGCGTTCTGGTCTGCTTCCTGCCCGGAAGCATGGTCAGGACACCGACAGGCGACGTGGCTGTCGAGGACATCAGGATCGGCGATACGGTTGTTGCGCTGGATTGCGGGACCAATACGCAGTCCCTGCGCGAGGTCGTGTGGACCGGCAGCCAGACCGTCAGGGTCCGCCCCCACCTGCCCGATGATGAATCCGGGTATCCGGTCCGTATCCTCAAGGATGCGATCAGCGATGGCGTCCCTTACAAGGACATGCTCATCACGGCGGAACACTGCCTGTTCCTTGACGGAAAATTCATCCCCGTCCGCATGCTGGTGAATGGCCGTTCCATCTTTTACGACCGGTCGATCACATCGTATGACTACCATCATATCGAGACCGCGGAACATTCGGTCATCACCGTAGACGGGATGCTGACCGAAAGCTATCTCGACACCGGGAATCGCCATGGCTTCCGGCAGGCCGGCAATGTGGTCCGCATCGGGCAATCCGGCCGGACCTGGACAGAGGACGCGGCCGCCCCCCTTGGCGTCAGTCGCACGTTCGTCGAACCCCTGTTCCATCAGATCGTCGCCCGTGCGCAGGCGGCCGGCGTCACACAAAAAGAGGCCGCGGCAGAACTGACGGAGGATGCGGACCTGCACCTCATCACCGATACGGGCGCCGTGATCCGGCAGGCACGGGAGCATGGGGACCGGGTCATGTTCATGATTCCGACCGGTGTGAAAAGCGTGCGCATCGTCTCCAGCACCCATCGCCCCAGCGACGTGATCGGGCCGTTCGTCGATGATCGCCGTTACCTTGGCCTCGCAATCGGCGAGATCAAGATGTTCGAGGCGGCGCAGTGCCATGCCGTCACACCGCACCTTACGGAACCGGACCTTGACGGCTGGCATATGCTGGAGCGCGAGGACATGCGCTGGACCTCGGGCAATGCGCTGCTTCCCCTTGGGCCGCGTCACCCCAACAGCGCGGCTCTTCTTGCCCTCCAGATCAGGGAAAAAGGGGCCTATCCTGTCGCGCGGCCTGCACATGTCCAGACCGCGAAACGCGCCTGACCTTCCGGCGCGCCGCACGCCGACACGACATTGCACATAGGACGCAGGGCGACCCCGCACTCTTTCGGGAGTCGGGGTCTTGCCTTGCCTGGTATCGGGTTACGCATGGCACCACGCATTCTCCTCCAGCCCGGGCAGATCTGGACCCCACAGGACAGCCGGGTTCCCTGCCGCCGGATTGTCGATCTTTCGGAACGGGTGCTTGCCTACAGTCCCTTTCCCGATACCGATGCCCCATCGTACGAGAACGTCAGCCAGTCTTTCTTCCGCCGCTGGATCCGCGAAAGCAGGGCCACACTGAGCGGGCAGACCGAAGCCCGGGCCGCGCCAGCGACGGAACTGGCCAAAAAGGTCGCCACCCTGCGCAAGGCCTGCGGCATGAGCCAGAGCGAACTGGCCGCAGCCATGGGGCTCAGCCGTTCGGCAATCGCCGCCCTGGAAACAGGCCGTACCAGCAGCGCCAACAGGCACCTGCCGAAGCTTGCGCAGATCTTTGAAGTGCCGCCCGAACTGTTTCTGGGAGGGATGGTGGAGCAGACCACGACCATGGACCTCTCCCCCGATGAACGCGACCTTATCGACCTCTATCGGCGGCTGCCAACAGAACGCAAGATGGAAATCCAGAAATATGCCGAACGACGTGCCAGAGCCTGAATAACCGCCCGGAACAGGCCCGACAAACATCCTGTAAATTCAAAGAAGTTTTTGGTGAAGCTTTTTCCAAAAAGCTTCAGAAGAACACCGCCCTCTGGAAACAGGGCGGCACCCAAAAACCTTTACCCCCTTCATCACCCCCTGAAACATCAGGATGGAATGGCTGTTTTTCTAACACCCATTCAGGGCATGGATACTCTGGATAAAGTTCCGTCCCCCACGCACGGTCGTGGTGACTGTCGCCCTGCCGTTGCAGGCGTGTGATTTTGTTGCGTAATGGTAATTTACAATGAAAGTACTGTCATTTTCCTGTGCGATACTCACCACACGGATGGGATCAGCCAATCCGCCATAAAACCGGGTAATATTCGACGGTGAAAATGCAGGTGTGGAGCGTTTTTCCGGGATGACCATGGCAGAGGCCACCGTCCCCTGCGCGGCCCCCAGTGCGTCATAGAATGCCTGTATCGTCGTTGCCGCGGTTCCGTATTCGTCAGTAAATTCCATGGGTTTTGCCTGCGCAATGCTGACGGAGGTCACTGTCGCAACAAGGGGTTCATGGTGATGCCCGGTTATAGCCGCCATTGCATCCGTAAGATGGACCGTCACGTCCTGATGCAGCAGATGACGGAACTGTTCATCCATATCCTGTCCCGACACCAACTGGACATATTGGAAATACTTGCTCGGGTCAGCAGCCTCATCGCCAGAAAGACAGATGGGGTCATGAAGCTTCAGCACATACGAGGGTTCCGGCGTATCGCCTGTCTGCACATCTTCATAATTCGGCGGCCCGGGAAACATGACATATTCAAGCGTCCCGGTCAGTTCCGATGGTTCCCCGTTCCCCAGATTATAGCACCCGCCCGCCCATGCTGATGCCTGCGCGAAGCAGCATATCATTGCGGCCAAGGCAATCGGAACATATCTTCTCATCTGGAAACACCCGAAAAAAATAATTCCCCGTAATATATTTCCGATTACTGGTCCTGTCCACAAGAGCAGCATGGAACCAATCTATTTTATTCAGGAAATATGCAGATTTATTCAGGTATAGGCATGATCTGCTTCCTGCGGGACGCAGCGACTTCTACCCCCGGCAACCTGCCGCGATCCGGGGAGCACACAGATACAGCCCTGCGCGGGGGCAGGAGCCCGCGCCAGCAGGCTTTGCGCCATCCTGTCAAAAAAATCGGACCATTTCAGGTGTCTGTGGTGCGAGCTGCGGGACTCGAACCCGCACGCCCTGTTAACGGGCGCAAGATTTTAAGTCTCGTGCGTCTACCATTCCGCCAAGCTCGCATCGCATGCATCTTCTAGCACACACACCACGCACGACAACTCAACCTGCCACGGTTTGAGGATATTTCGGCACAAAAAACACAAGGGACACTCATTCCTGCATATCGCGCAGCAGGGTGGCCCCTTCACGGCGCAGCCAGGCTTCGGCGGTGCGGCGGTGCGGTGTCAGCCGATCCACCAGTACCCAGAAATCAGGTCCATGGTTCATGTGCCGCAGATGCGCCAGTTCATGAGCCATCACGTAATGCTGCACCTCCGGCGGGGCCATCACCAGACGCCAGCACAGCATGATCGCCCCATCGGCGGTACAGCTACCCCACCTGCTGCGGGTATCGCGGATCGACAGGCGCGTGGGACGCAGCCCTGCCTGCCGCGCCAGCGCCGTCAGTCCCGTGCCGAGGCGCAGGCGCGCTTCCTCACGCAGGAAGGTCGTCAGGCGCCGGACCAGAAACGCGGCTTCCCCGCTGACATGCACCACGTCACCTTCGATCCACACGCCACGCCGGGCGTCGGGACAGTGGCGGATGGCGTGGGGCCGCCCGTCGATCAGTACCTGCCCCCCGTCATGCCATCGCGGGGCCTTGGGTATGCGGGCAAGGTTGGCGGCAACCCATGCCGAATGCGACCGCAGCAGCGCCAGCGCGTCCTCGCGCCGGGCACGCGGCGGGAGGGTCAGGACGACATGGCCGCTACGGGCGTCGATCCGCATGGAAATGCGCCGCGCACGCGCCGAACGACGCCAGCATACCGGGACCTGCCCGCTGGCGATGGCCACGGTTTCGGGGCCATCCTCGCGCATCATCCGCGCGACGCGGTGTCCGGGGGCTGCGTGCTGTTGGCGCCGCGGGGACACTCACCGGGCCATTCCACGATATGATCCTCCAGCGCGCCGGCGCGGCGCTCGCTGATGACGCGGCCGCTGACCGACACCCCGGCCTCATGCACCGTCTCGGGCCGCCCGGACACCAGCGGGTGCCACCATGGCAGGGGCCTGCCTTCGTGGATCAGGCGGTATCCGCAGGTGGGCGGCAGCCAGTCGATCTCCTCCAGCATGTCCGGCGTCAGGCTGATGCAGTCCTGCACCTTGCGCTGGCGGTTGGGATAATCCGTGCACAGGCACGTCTTCGTATCCAGCAGGCGGCAGGCGACATCGGTAAAGACGATCTCCTCCGTCTCATCATCGCGCAGCTTGTGCAGGCAGCACCGCCCGCACCCGTCACACAGGGATTCCCACTGCGCGCGCGTCATGCGCGACAGCGGAACGGTCATCCAGAACGGACGCTCCCCTGCCTCATTGCCATTTTCCATGCCCATCGCCCCCATGTCCCGTTCCGTCATGTCCCAACGCCCGCCCCCGCGTCCACCATGGCGGCCAGCATGCCCATACCCAGTCCTGCGCAGGCCGACAGCACAAGCGACGGCCCCAGCAGGGGCAGCCACAGCATGCGCACACGCATCCATGTCCCCGCCCCCAGTCCCCATGCCGTGCGCGACACGCTGGCCGGCACACGCAGCATGGTCCGCAGCGGCAGCACCGTCACAAGCGGGCACAGCAGCATCCCCTGCAGCACCGGCCACATGCTGCCCGCGCCCCCTGCCCCGAGCAGGCGCGGCAGGCACAGCGCACCCCCAACCCCCGGCAGCAGCGCCAGCAGCAGCATGACCTGCACCGCCGCAGGCCCCCACGGCATGCGCCGGCGTGCCAGCATGCACATCACGACAATCAGCGCCGCCATGATGAACGCCGTCAGGGCGCATTCCCCCGCCATGAGGAACAGCATGCCGCGGCCATCGGGAACGGGTGGGGATGGCATCATGCAGGCCCATGCAGCCAGTCGGCGAAACGCTGCGACAGGTCCGGCAGGTGCGCGCCCCAGAAGTCCGGGTTCATGGGCAGGTCGGCCGTGGGTTCACCCACCGGCGACCCGGCCGCCGTCTGGCCCATGGGATACAGGGCGGCAAAGCGATCCTTCTGTTCGGGCTGTACTATATAATGCAGCAGGTCACGCGCCTGCCCCGCCATGGCCGGGGCCACACCCTGCACCATGGCCCATGACAGGCATTCGCCAAGGCTCTGCTCCCACTGCACGCCGATATCGTGGCGACGCGCGGGCAGGCTGGCGATTTCATTGCTGAAGACACTTCCCATCAGCACGCTGCCATTTTCCACCAGGCGGGCGGACTCCTCGGGCGTGGACCACCATGTGATATAGGGGCGCAACTGCGTCAGCTTGCGGAACGCCCGGTCGATCCCCGGCCCGGTGGAGAGCATGTCATACACGTCATGCGGCGCCACGCCATCGGCCATCAGCGCGATTTCCAGCGTGGAGCGCGGATCGCGCCGCAGCCCCCGCTTGCCGGGATAGCGCACGATGTTCCAGAAATCCGCCCAGCGCGGCGACGAAGGCCGCCAGCCACGATCCCACGCCAGCACGATGGCCGGATGCAGCGCGGCCACGCCACACCCGTCGGGATTGTCCACGCTGCCCGCCAGTCGGACCAGGCTGCCCTGCATGCACGAGGTGCGAATCGCGCTGTCCTCGCCAAACACCACCGCCCATGTGGCGGGTGTCGATTCCGTCGCGGCATGCGCGGCCAGCGTCGCCGCCTGCCCGTCCCATGTGCGGCGGACAACGCGAATTCCCGCCTTCCTGGCGAATGGCTGGAAATAGGCGCGATCCTGCACCTTGCCCAGGGCGTCGTCCTGTGTCGCGACGGTCAGGACGGCAAGGTGCCTGCGATGGATGGGCGACGCCACGCGGGCATGCACGTCCGATGCCCCCAGCACACCCCCCGCCAGCGCCATCATGGTGAACAGGCACGCCACACGACGCAGCGACAGACGGGTGGGAAGACACGCACGGGTCATCGGAAAAGACAGCAGGGAAGACAGTGGAAAGAACCTTCGCAAGACGGCATGACCACCGGTACGGTCACAGGAATACGGCACGTCGGACGCTAGCGCATTTCATGGCGGAACGGAAAGGCAATAGCCTGCCCCGCCTGCCACGCCAGCAGCGCCGGGCGCCCCGGTTCCACCCCGCACACGATCTGCAGCGGGGGACGGCGCACCAGCATTTCATCACCGTTCGACAGCCTCAGGCGCATGCGGATGTAGGTGCCCATGTGCCGCATGTCCACCAGCACCGCCGGCAGCATCGCGGGTTCGCCATCCTCGCCGGCAATGCTGCCCATCGCCCCCGGCCGCGCGGGGAACAGGGTCGCGATCCGGTCGGGACGCACGCATACGGTGCACAGGCTGTCCTCCACCAGGCCGGGGGCCGCCATGGCCTGCACCGTCAGTCCCCCCGGAAGGTGGATGACCGCGACATCGTCCTCGATCCGGTCCACGCGCCCGGTCAGGGCGTTGGCATCGGCAAAGCCCGTGGCGACGCGATCACATGCGGGCCGGTCGAACAGGTCCGCCGCCGTGCCCGTCTGCAGCAGGTCGGGACCATGGACGAATCCGATCCGATCCCCCATCACCAGCGCATCGTCACGGTCGCAGGTGGTCATCACCACGCACAGGTCACGCGCGCGCACCAGTCGGCCAAGGAAGCTGCGCATGCTGCTGCGGCGGTCCGGGGGCAGCGCGGCAAGGGGATCATCCAGCACGATGACCGGCGGCGCCGTCACCAGCACGCGCGCAAGGCCCGCGCGCAGGGTCTGTTCCTCGTCCAGCATGTCAGGCCGCAGATCCTCCAGCCCCTCCAGCCCCAGCAGGGCGACGGCCTGGCGCGCGCGGTCGGACGCCTCCGCACGGGAGATGCCCCGCACGCGCAGGGGGAACCGCAGGTTCGCGAACACCGTCAGGTGGGCGAACAGGGGATCGCGCGCGCTCCATGATCCGCACATCCGCGTGAGGGGCGGACGATTGGTGACGTCGATCTCCCCCACCACCACGTTGCCGTCGAGCGCACGCCGGAGACCGGCCAGCGCATCGGCCACGATCGACAGGTATTCGCCCCGCGTTCCCAGCAGGGCATGACACTCCCCGGCGCCAACGCCAAAGGAGAAGGGCACGGTACCGGCCATTGTGACGAGATTGCGAACAACCAGTCGTGAGGAGAAAGGTGGCATGCGATAACAGAAACCTGACTATCCAGGGAAAAGGTTATAAGTGTTTCCTTCCTCCTTACCAGAGGATCATCGGGCCCGCACCTTTGCAAGGACAAGAAAATGACCAAGACAGACATCAAGCACGTTACGCACGAAGACCTCCAGGCGCTGAAGTCCCACGTCGAGAACCTGCTGCAGACGCACGGCAAGCACGCCCTGCACACCGCCGTCGAAAAGGCCGAGCACCTGGCCACCAACGCACGTGAAATCGCCGAGGCCCCGGCCAAGTCGCGCTCGCGCGGACGTTCCTTTCTGGCTATCGCCATTTTCTCGGTAATCGGCTACTTTCTTGGCCGCGCCACGAAATAAGGCTTGGTAGCCTGACGAAACCAGAGGACACGCGACAGCAATGAGAATAGGCGAAATCGGCAAGACCATCATCGATGGGGAACTCACCCTACGCAAATTGATGGCCATCCGCCTTGGCCGCCAGGCTGCCTTTCTGGTTGTCGCGGCCGTTTTCGGCGGTTTCGCGACCATCACCGGCCACGCCCTGCTGTGGGCCTTCTTCTACCAGACCTTCGGCTTCAGCGTGCTCGGCGCGTCGGGTGCGGTCTTTGCGGTGGATATCCTCGCCGCATGCATGTTCGCCTTCATGGGACGGCGGTCCTACATGACGCCCGAAGAAATCCGTGTCCGCTTCGCCCGCGAACACGCCCTTAACGAACTGCGCCAGACGGTGGCCCTGTCCGCCGTGGTCGGCACCGTCGCCGGCCCGGTGACACGCCATACCGGCCGTGCGATCTGGAACCTGTTCCGGACCATGACGGGACGTCGCCCCAGCGCCTGACGCGACATCGGGGGCCGCCGCCCCCGCCATCGTGACTGCCGCATCCCTGCCATCGTCATTGATGCACATCATTGTCAGATGGTATCCATGACGAAATTGCATTGGCTCCCGGACTGTTTTTCTGGAAACGTGCGACTGCACGCAATCGTAAGCAGGCAAATAGTTTGCATGCTCATGATTTTTTCCAACCCGGCTGGCAGGATGCAATGGCCGATACCGAGCGCCTTGAACGAGAACGGTCCTTCCGACGCAGGCTGGCGCGCCTTGGCATGGCATGGCGGCGGCAGGTGGACCATGACCTGCGCGATTACGGCCTGACCGAAGCCACTTGGCGGCCCGTCCTGTATCTGGGCCTGCTGCTGCCGCCGGTGCGCCAGACCGACCTTGCCCGCGCCCTTGAGATCGAGGCCCCGTCCGTCGCACGCCTGCTTGACGTGCTGGAACGCCGTGGCCTCGTGTTCCGCTCCCGCGATCAGGAGGACCGCCGCTCCAAGCTGGTGCGCCTGACGATGGAGGGCGAACGCATCGAACGCCAGGTGCGCGATGCGGTGGATGCCGTGTCGCACCGCCTGCTGTCGGGCATTTCGGATTCCGAACTGACGGCGTGCTATTCCGTGTTCGACCGGATCGAAGCCAACCTGTGCACGGGCCGCATGGCGACGGAGGCCTCCGTCCGTTCATGAGGCTGATCCCACCCCACGGCGCGCTGTCACAGCCCCTGCTCCGGCTGGGAACCTTCGTTTTCCCCGACTGGAAGACGGTGCGCCCGACGATTGCCTACAGCATCCGCACGCTGCTGGCGGTGGGGCTTGCGCTGTTCCTTGCCTTCGACCTGCAACTCCAGACGCCGATGTCCTCGGTCACGACGGTGCTGATCGTCGCCAACCCGGTCGTGGGCGCGATGGTGTCGAAAAGCGTGTGGCGTATTTTCGGCACGATCATCGGCGCGACGTCTGCCATCACGCTGATGGCCCTGTTCCCGCAATCGCCGGTCCTGTATTTCATGGGACTGTCGCTCATCATCGGGCTGGCGTGCTGCGTGTCCACCCTGCTGCGGTTCTACAAGGCGTATGCGGCGGTGCTGACGGGCTATACCATCATCCTGATCTCCGTCTCCGCCTTCAGCGAACCGGACCATATCTTCATGGCCGCGATGTCGCGCCTGTCGGCGGTGACGGTAGGAATCCTGAGCACGGCGTTCGTCTTCCTGCTGACGAACATCAGCCACCCCGAAAAGGTCATACGCCAGATCGACCAGGTGCTGCGCAACATCACCTCGCACTTTGCGCAGCCGACCGATGCGTCATGGAACGATGCGACCTCCATGCCCGATGACGCGGGGCAGCCACTGTCGTTCCGCGCCATGTCCATCACGTCATATGACCAGCGCGCGCGCCTGCTGTCGCAGGCCAATGCCCTGGTGGAGGCGATCGAATACGCCGCTGCCGACAATTACAGCGTCAGCCTGCGCGCGCGCGGCCTGCGTGGCGGCGTTGCGCGCCTGCTGGGACTGCTGAGTGCGCATCACCCCATCTGGCAGGATGAGCCGCCGCTGACGCCGCAGGCGCGCGCGGCGCGTCACATCCGCCAGGAGATCATGCGTTATTTCGCGACCCTCCCGCCCGAGGACCTGCACCTGGAGGCGCGCGACAACATGCGCCACATCCGCCGGCGCATCCGCGCGGCGATGGCCGAACTCGACGAACTGGGCGAACAGACGCAGGACCTGCCGACCATCGCCTTCATCGACAATGAACGCGACGTGCTGGCGCAGCTATGCGCGGCGCTGGATGATTTCATGGGGCCGCAGGAACATGTCCGTCCCATCGGGCTGAAGCTGTATTTCGACTGGCCCGCCGCCCTGCGCAACGGCACGCGCGGCGCGTGCGTGACGCTGCTGGGCTGCCTGTTCTGGTATGTCTGCCGCTGGACGCACGGGGCGAACATGCTGACCTACCTGATCCCTGCATCGTGCCTGCTGGCGACAAGCCCGCTGGCGTCGCGCGCCAGCGTGATGTTCGCAAGCGGTACGCTGGCGGCCATTCCCGCCGCCTTCATCTGCCAGACCTTCCTGCTGCCGCGCATCGACGGCTATCCGCTGCTGTGGCTGTCGCTGTCGGTGTGCCTGCTGCCGGGGATATGGATCCAGTTCCATCCGCGCCACGCAATGCGCGGATTCGGTTATGCCGTGTTCTTCAACGCCATGGTGCAGATCCGTAATCCCATTACCTACAGCGACCTTTCGCTGATGAATACATGGCTGGCCTTCGCGCTGGGCGTGGTGTCCATCGCGCTGGTGTTCCGCGTCATCCTGCCGGCCGATCACCGCCTCGACTCGGGGCGGCTGGTGGCGTCGATCGCGCGCGCGACCGAAAACCTGGCGCGCAGGCCACTGGGCCAGCATATCGAATGGCCGGTGTGGGAGAACCTGCAGATGCAGAAAATACTGCGCATTATCCAGCGCTTCTCCCTCGTTTCCCAGCCGGGGCGGGTCTATGAACTGACGGATGCGGCCTTCATGGCGGTCTCGCTGGGGCTGGTGCTGGTGCGGCTGCGCACGCTTGTCACCTCGCCCGCCATTCACGAGGACGACCGCGTGCGCGTGATGGAGGCGCTTGGCGCGTTCCGTTACCTGCGTTCCGACCCGGCCCAGACGGTCCAGACACTGCGGGCGACCGCGCTTACGCTGCTGTCGCACCTTGACCGCCGCGGACTGCCCGCCCATACGCCCACACGCCGCATTGCCGCGTGCCTGGAACAGGCATCGCTGCTGATCGGGGCAATCCCCGGTTTCTTCCATCGCCATGGTCCGCTACAGATGGCGGCGGACATGCCCGGCGCCGACAACCGCCTGACCCTGCCCGTATCGTCCACGACTGGCCCGTTCGGAATGAGAACCGCCTGATGCTGACCGAATTCAACCTCTTCGGTGTCTTCATGGCACCGATTGTCGTCTATGCCATCGCGGCACTGCCTGTAACCATGCTGCTGCGCTCCCTGTTATGGTGGAGCGGTATCATGAAATGGTTCTGGCATCTCGCCCTGTTCGAGGTCGCGCTCTACACTTGCGTCCTCTGCCTGATGATCCTGTACATCTGACTGTCGCCGAAAAGGTTCGAGAATCCACCATGCCTCTCTTGCGCACCCTGATCCGTGTGGTACTGACCCTGGCGGTCGTGGCGATGGCCATCGTCATGGGCGTCACCTTATGGGACACCTACATGATTGCCCCGTGGACACGTGACGGACGTTTGCGCGTCTATGTGGTCGATGTCGCCCCCGAAGTGTCCGGCACGGTGGTCCAGCTACCGGTGGTGGACAACCAGTACGTCCACAAGGGCGACCCCCTGTTCGTGCTTGACCCGGTCCGCTTCCACCTTGCCATCCGCGAGGCGCAGGCCCGCCTTGACGGTGCGCTTGAGGACCTGAAGCTCAAGCAGAACGATGCCCGCCGCCGCATGGGACTGGGCGGTATCGTTTCGGCGGAAGAGCAGGAGGTCTTCAACTCCAACGTGGCGACACAGATCGCGGCCGTTGACGCGGCGCGCGCGGCACTTGACCTGGCGAAGCTGAACCTGCAGCGCTCCATCCTGTATTCGCCGGTCAACGGCAACATCACCAACCTGAACCTGCGGGTGGGCGATTACGTGACTGCGGGGCATGCGCGCCTTGCGGTGATCGACGCCGACTCCTACTGGGTCAACGGGTATTTCGAGGAAACGAAGATGTGGGGCGTGCATGTCGGCGACGAGGCACGCGTCAAGCTGATGGGATACAAGGACATCCTGCCCGGCCATGTCGTCAGTATCGCACGCGGTATCAATGACCAGAACGGCAGGCCCGACGGCCTTGGCCTGCAGGACGTCAGCCCGATCTTCACCTGGGTGCGTCTGGCGCAGCGTATTCCGGTGCGCATCCATCTGGATCATGTTCCCGACAGCATCACCCTTGCCGCGGGCATGACGGCGACCATCAGCGTCGGCCCACAGTCCCGCACGCAACGCGGCCATCTGACGACGTGGTTGCAAGACCACCTGTAAGGCGCCAGGCACAAAGATGAATATCACCACGATCACCCGCAAGACCGGCCTGTTCCTGAGTGCTGCCCTGCTGCTGGCCGGTTGCACGGTCGGGCCGCGTTACCAGCCCGACCGCATGAAGCTGCCCGCCCGCTTCACCGAGGACGACCATCCCGCGACCAAGGAAGAGATCGAGGATACCGACAAGGAACTGAAACAGTGGTGGCACCTGTTCAAGGATCCTGAACTCGACAAGCTGATCGACAAGGCGATCGCGGGCAATTACGACCTGCAGGCGGCGGGGCAGCACATCCTTGCGGAACGCGCGATCCGCGACGTGCAGGCATCGCAGTGGTATCCGCAGCTTGACGCCGATGCGGGCGGCGGTAACGTCCGGTATTCGATCAACATCGAAAACTGGCCGCTCCGCCCCGGCAACCCGGCCAACCACCCGGACGCGAACTACCTGACCTATGGCATGGCCGGAAGCTGGCAGCTTGACGTCTTCGGCCGCATCCGCCGCAGTGTGGAGGCGCAGAAATACGCTGTCCAGGCCACGATCGAGGAACGCCGCGCCCTGATGGTCATGATCCTGTCGGAAGTGGCCAGCGATTACATGATGCTGCGTGACCAGCAGTTGCGGCTGGAAATCGCGAACAACAACATCCATGTGGCGCAGGATGCGTATGACCTGACCAACCGCCTGTATCTCGAAGGTGTGGGCAACACCATGCAGATCGCGCAGGCCAAGGCGGAACTGGATTCCCAGACCGCCGCGCGCGAACCGCTCAAGACCCATATCTCCCAGATCACGCATGCGATCGACGTGCTGATGGGACAGATGCCCGGCACGTCCGAAATTGAACTGAAGGTGCCCAAGCCCCTGCCCAAGGTGCCGGAATTCCCCGCCACCCTGCCCTCCATCGTCCTTGCCAACCGTCCTGACATCCGCACGGCCGAACGCCAGTATGCCGAGGCCACGGCGCGGATCGGCATGGCGGTGTCGCAGCTTTACCCAAATTTCAGCATCCCCATCAGCTTCAACCCGAATGCATCGGTCATGTCGCAGATGACAGAAGCCGCCACCATGAGCTGGCAGTTCCTGATGATGGCGTCGTTGCCGCTGATGCATGGCGGCAAGATGACCTCGCAGGTGCGCGCGACGCAGGCCGCCGCCGAAGCCAGCCGCCTGAACTACCGCCAGACCGTCCTCAAGGGCTTCAAGGAAGTCGAGGACGCGATGGCCGCTTGGCATGATGACGAGGAACATACCGAACTGCTGGCCAAGGCCGCCGAAGACAGCATCCTGGCGAGCGAGCGCGCCCGCAAGCTCTACAGCGCCGGTCTGGTCGGGTTCCTTGAAGTCCTGACCACGGAACGCACCACCCTGAACGCGCAGAACGCCGAGGCCATGGCGCGGCTGGAGCGGCTGCAGGATGCGATCGACCTGTATACCGCCATCGGCGCGGGCTGGCAGGGTGTGGCGCTGACCAACACCACGCTGCCGATCTCGCTGGAGAAGCAGAACTTCCTCGCGCATCTGTTCCAGCAGTAATCCACACGACGGCCCATACGTAACGAACAGGCCGAAGTACCCGTTCCCGGTTATGCGAAAAATAACCGGGGGCGGGTATTTTTTTACCCTGCCTGGAATGACAGGAAGATTTTCAGAAGTTTTTGGTGAAGCTTTTTTCAAAAAGCTTCAGAAGAACGGCCGCCTTTTCGATCAAAAGGCGGCACCCGGAAATTTCTGGATGACTATCTCAACATTTCATAAGCAGCGTTTTCATATACAGAAATCTTCCGCTCCTTTTCCCAAAGAAGAACCAGAACGCCACCCACAAAAAAACCGGCAACAGGCCATGCCCATTGCCGGTTTCCAGTCACCGGACCCGGATCGGATGATCCGGGCCAGATCGCTGGTGCCTTACGACCAGCGCCAGTTGCGCACTTCCGGCAGGTCCTGCCCGTACTGCGCGACGTAACGCTTGTGCTCGTTCAGCTTGTCATTGATCAACTGGTTGGCATAGGCCGCCTTGACCGCAAGGGCCGGCACACGGCGGATCACGTTCTGCACCAGATGGAACCGGTCCAGATTGTTGCGCACCGTCATGTCGAACGGCGTCGTGGTCGAACCTTCCTCGCGATAGCCATGGACGTGGAAGTTGCGGCAGTTGGTCCGCTTGTAGATCAGCTTGTGGATCAGCGCGGGATAGCCGTGGAAGGCAAAGATCACCGGCTTGTCCACCGTGAACAGGCTGTCGAACGATGCATCGTCCAGACCGTCGGGATGTTCCTGCGGGGTCTGCAGCGTCAGCAGGTTCACGACGTTGATGACGCGCACCTTCAGGTCCGGCAGATGCTCGTTCAGAAGCTGTGTCGCGGCCAGCGCCTCGATGGTCGGCACGTCACCGGCACAGGCGATGACGACGTCGGGTTAACCGCCCTTGTCGTTGCTGGCCCATTCCCAGATGCCGATTCCCTGCGCGCAATGCTCAATGGCGGAGTTCATGTCCAGCCACTGCGGCTCAGGCTGCTTGCCTGCCACGATGACGTTGACGCGGTCGCGGCTTTCCAGGCAGGTCTTCGCCGTGCACAGCAGCGTGTTCGCATCGGGCGGCAGGTACACGCGGACGGTCTTGGCCTTCTTGTTCAGGACATGGTCGATGAAGCCGGGGTCCTGATGGCTGAACCCGTTATGGTCCTGACGCCAGACATGCGATGTCAGCAGGTAGTTGAGAGAGGCGATCGGCGCGCGCCATGCCACTTCATCCGCCTGCTTGATCCACTTGGCATGTTTGTTGACCATCGAATCGACGATGTGGATGAACGCCTCGTAGCACGACATGAAGCCATGGCGGCCCGTCAGCAGGTAGCCTTCCAGCCAGCCCTGGCAGGTATGCTCGCTCAGGATTTCCATCACATGGCCATCAACGGACAGATGATCATCGTAATCGAACGTCTCGGCGTTCCATGCGCGGTTCGTGACGTCGAGCACGGCGTTAAGGCGGTTGGAATTATTTTCATCCGGCGCCAGCACCCGGAAATTACGCGACGGCAGGTTTTCCTTCATCACGTCACGCAGCCACGTGCCCAGCACGCGCGTACCCTCACCCAGCGCATGGCCCGGCGATTCCACCGTCACGGCATAGGGGGTCACATCCGGCAGGCGCAGGTCCCGGCGCAGCAGACCACCATTGGCGTGGGGATTGGCGCTCATGCGGCGGTTGCCCTTGGGCGCCAGTGCCGCGACCTCGGGCACCAGCGTGCCGTTTTCGTCGAACAGCTCTTCGGGCTTGTAGCTGTGCAGCCATTCGTCAAGCAGCTTGAGGTGCGCGGGGTTGGCCATGTCGGTAAAGGGCACCTGATGGGCGCGCCAGTAGCCCTCGACCCGCAGGCCGTCCACCGTCTTGGGGCAGGTCCAGCCCTTGGGCGTGCGCATGATGATCATGGGCCATGCGGGCCGTTCGGTCTTGCCTTCGGTGCGCGCGGCCTTCTGGATGGCGTCGATGCGGGCGAACGCGGTGTTCATCGCACTTGCCATGGCCTGATGCACCACGTCGGGCACGTCGCCTTCCACCACGATCGGATCGTAGCCATAGCCCCTGAACAGGGAGAGCAGTTCCTCGGGCGAGATGCGCGCCAGAACGGTGGGGTTCGCGATCTTGTAGCCGTTGAGGTGCAGGATCGGCAGGACCGCGCCATCGGTCTTCGGGTCAAGGAACTTGTTGCTGTGCCACGATGTCGCCAGTGGCCCGGTCTCGGCCTCGCCGTCGCCGACGACGCAGGCGGCAATCAGGTCGGGATTGTCGAACACCGCGCCATAGGCATGCGACAGGGAATAGCCAAGCTCGCCGCCTTCGTTGATGGAACCCGGTGTCGTCGGCGCCGCGTGGCTCGGGATCCCGCCGGGGAAGGAGAACTGCTTGACCAGGCGCGCAAGCCCGTCCGCGTCCTGCGACACTTCGGGGAAATACTCGCTATAGGTGCCTTCAAGGTAGGTGTTGGCGATGACGCCCGGCGCCCCGTGGCCCGGTCCCGCGACGAACAGGATGCTGCGGTCCTGTTCACGGATGATGCGGTTGAGGTGCACATACAGGAAGTTCAGTCCCGGCGTCGTGCCCCAGTGCCCCAGCAGGCGCGGCTTGGTGTCCTCAAGCTTCAGCGGCTCACGCAGGAGCGGGTTGGCCAGCAGGTAGATCTGCGCAATCGACAGGTAGTTGGCGGCGTGCCACCACTTGTTCATTAACGCCAGTTCCTGCGCCGATAACGGCGTGGCGGATGCTGTCTCACTCATCTGCGTCCCTTTCGAAACAAATTGTCCGTGTCCGTTACGCCAGACACATCATCACATGGCGGCGGATCGTCGTTTCCTCATCCGTGGGAATGACCCGCACCTCGACCGTGCTGTCGGATGTGCTGATGATTTCGCTGTTCGCGGTATTCGCGGCCTCGTCCAGCCGCACCCCCAGCCATTGCAGCCGCGCACAGATCGCGGCCCGCACGATGGCGTCATTTTCGCCAATGCCCGCCGTGAACACCAGCCCGTCCAGCCCCTGCAGCGACGCGGCCATCATCCCCGCCTCCTGCACGAAGCGGTAGACGAATAGGTCCAGCGCCGCGCTGACGGCGGGATCGTGGGCGGCGCGGGCATGCAGGTCGCGCATGTCATTCGACACGCCCGACATGCCTAGCAGGCCGGAATGTTGATACAGCACCGTCTCGACCTCGGCCGCGCCCAGCCCCTCTTCCTTGAGCATGTAGAGGATCACGCCCGGATCGAGATGGCCGCAGCGCGTGCCCATCATCAGCCCGTCGAGCACCGAAAAGCCCATCGTCGTGTCGATGCTGTGCCCTTCATGCAGGGCGCACAGGCTGGCCCCGCTGCCGACATGCGCCACGATGCAGCGCCCCGCCGCAAGGCGCGGCGCGCGTTCGCGCAGGCAGTTGGCGATATATTCGTATGACAGCCCATGGAACCCGTACCGCCGCACCCCCTTGTCGGCATAGGAACGCGGCAGGGCCTGCGCCTGTGCCACGGCGGGCATGGTGTGGTGGAAAGCGGTATCGAAGCACGCGACCTGCGGCAGGTCCGGCCGCTGCGCCATCAGGGCGCGGGCGGGCGCAAGGCTACCGGGCTGGTGCAGCGGGGCGAACGGCGTCAGTGCCGACAGGGCGGCCAGCACATCGGGCGTGATGCGCACCGGGCGGATGAAATTCGGCCCGCCATGGACGACGCGGTGCCCCACCCCCATCAGTTCGATCCCGCCAAGATGCTGCCCCACCCACTCCATCAGGGTGGCCATGGGACCATGGTGGGCATCCGGGCCACCCGCATGGGCGTCCCAGCTTTCATCAATCAGGACCTTGCCGCTGGCATCCTTGGCGCGGAAATGCGGATGGGTGCCGATGCCCTCCACCTCGCCCGAGGCGATGCGGTGGCTGGGGCTTGCGGGGGTATCGGTCGGGTCGATGCGGAACAGGGCGAATTTCAGGCTGGATGACCCTGCATTCAATGCCAGAACAGCCTTTGTCATGCCCGTCTTTCCTTTCCCGATAACCGGCGACATCCTATCGACTATCGAACCAGCGACACATTGACGCGAATCAATTCCGCATTGCCGGTGCTGCATCGCGAACGTGCGGTACCAGCGCCGGATTGCTGTCATTATTTGAAACGTAGCGCAAAAACAGCGCGATATTCCACATATGGCTGATGCCCGGTACCTGCATGGGAAGCCACATAGCGCCTATGCGTGACGACATGTCATCTTCAAGGGCGCTGCCCTTGACCCGCCAAAGGGCATTGCCCTTCGGAAACCGGCCCGTCAGGAAACACCTGAAAAGGCAGCCCAGATAACTGCCTGAAATAATAAAAGTTTTTGGTGAAGCTTTTTTCAAAAAGCTTCAAAAAGAACGCCGCCTTTCCCAGACAAAGGCGCCCCCCATCAATCCGGGTCAAACCGCCGCCGTAGCATGGCGCGCGCGGCCTTGCGGGCCATGCCCGCGTCCCGTCCCACTGCGATCAGGGCCGGGATCTGCCCCGGATGGGCCAGCACATTGCGCAGGATCGCCCCAAGCGCGATTCCCCCGCCCGGCTGCAACGCCACCACGGCGGCGGGCGGCAGCGTGCGGTCCGCCGGGTCGCACACGATACGCAGGACCGCGAACGGTACCTTGCGCTCCGAACACAGCGTCGCCACCACGCCGCTTTCCATATCCAGCCCTTCGCACCCGCTCTGGGCGAACAGTTCGGCCTTCTCCTTCCGGTCGGAGACGATCACATCACTGTGTAGCAGGTCCCCGCGCCGCACGGTCCGCAATCCCTGCCCGAGCCAGTCGGAAAGGGCCGGATCGGTCGGAATGCGCGTGCCATCGACCACGACCTGGCGCGGCAGCAGGACGATCCCCGGATACAGCGCCGGGTCCAGTCCGGCGGCAAGCCCGAACGACAGCACCGCATCCACCCCGGACGTCAGCAGGATGGAGGTCGCACGCCGCGCACCATCCAGCGTCGCGCCACTGATGCCAAATCGCGCGGCGGGGAAGAACGGGCGGATCAGGGCGGCCTCGGCCTCCATCCCGACCACGATCCCGAGACGGGTAAATGGCGCCACCGCCGTGGCCTGGCTGCTGTTGTCCATGATCAGAATCCGTACCCCACGTGGCCACTGTTGCTGTTGTGCAGGTTGCGATAGCGCGACAGCGCCATCAGCGGGAAGAACTGCCGGTATCCATGATACCGCAGGTAGAACACCTTGGGGAAACCGACGGCGTTATACGGCTCTTCCGCCCATTCGCCGTCCTTGCCCTGCGTGCGCGCCAGATACGCCACCCCGCGCGCGACCGCCCTGTCATCCTTCAGGCCGGCCGCCATCATGCCCAGCACGGCCCATGCGGTCTGCGACGGCAGGCTCTGGCTGTATTCGCCATGCGGGCCGCCTTCATAGGATTCGCAGCCTTCGCCCCAGCCACCATCGGCGCGCTGCTTGCGCCGCAGCCAGTCGGTGGCGCGGATGACCATCGGGTCGTCCTTTGGCACATTCGCCACGTTCAGCGCGCACAGCACCGACCATGTGCCATAGATGTAGTTGGTGCCCCACCGGCCGAACCACGACCCGTCCGCCTCCTGCTCCCTGCGCAGGTAATCAAGGCCGCGTTCGATGCACGGGCGGTCTTCCCAGTTATCAAGCTGTGCGAGGAAGGAAATGCAGCGCGCCGTGACATCGGCGGTCGGCGGGTCAAGCAGCGCGCCATGATCGGCAAAGGGAATGTGGTTGAGCACGTCGAGGTCATTGTCGATGTCGAACGCGCCCCATCCGCCATTGCTGCTCTGCATGCCGATGATCCAGTGACGCGCACGCTCCACCGCCTCGGCATTCGCGGGATCGCCCTCACGGTGCAGCAGCATGCCGACCACCGCCGTATCGTCCACGTCGGGGTAGTAGTCGTTATTGTACTGGAACGCCCAGCCACCGGGCTTCACATCCGGGCTGTTCATCGCCCAGTCGCCCTTCACATCAAGGATCTGGCGGCCACGCAGCCATTCGGTGGCCTTCGCCAGTTTCCGCTTCGTCTCCTCGGGCGCGATGCCATCGAGACCGGCGGCGGATTCCATCATGGCGTGCCCCGCAAGGCCGGTATCCCAGATGGGCGACACGCAGGGCTGGCAATAGGTTTCCTTGCCCTGGTTGACCAGCAGGCGCTGCACCGCCTCCCACGCCGTCACCGCGCGCGGGTCGCTGTCGGGCACGCCAAGCGCGCGGAACATCATGACCGTATTGGCCATGGCGGGATAGATCGCGCCCAGTCCGTCCACGCCATTGAGGCGCTTTTCAATAAAGTCCACGGCGGCACGGATGGCGCGACGGCGGGTTTTGCGCGGGAAAAACCGCTCCGCCGGGTGCAGCACCCTGTCCAGATACTGGAACACATATCCCCAGCGGGAACGGTACGGCCCACGGACCCAGTCACGCACCCTGTCCGGCGGGGTGACGAACAGTTCGGGGATATGGATGCCGCGCGGGTTGAGCGCGCGTGGCCGCACCGCACCCAGCACCAGCAGCGGGGCGATGACCGTGCGTGACCAGTACGACATGTTCCATATCGAAAACAGCGCCCTGCGCGGCATCAGCATCAGTTCGACCGGCATGGCAGGCGCGGCATGCCACGGCACCTCGCCAAACAGGGAAAGCTGCAGGCGGGTGAACACGTTGGTCCGTTCCGCGCCGCCATGGCTCAGGATCGCCTCACGCGCGCGGACCATGTGCGGGGCGTTGAGGTCGTCACCAACGGCCTTGAGCGCGAAATACGCCTTCACCGATGCAGAGAGGTCGAATTCGCCATTTTCATACAGGGGCCAGCCACCATGCGCGCCCTGGATGCGGCGCAGATAGACACCGATCCGCTTTTCCAGCGCAGGGTCGATCCGGTCGAGGAAATGTTCCAGCAGGACATATTCGGCCGGGATTGTGGCGTCGGCCTCCAGATCGAAAACCCAGTGCCCGTCCGCATCCTGCCGCTGTCCCAGCGCGGCCTGCGCACGGGTGACGGCAGCATCGAGGTCCCCCGCAGGCAGGGGCGCATCCAGCTTTACCGCACGTGTCGCGGCGGTCCTGCGCGTCGTGGTGGTCTTGCGGGCCGGGGCCTTGCGGGTTGTCGTTTCGGGTTTCTGCGCCATTGTTCCATGTCTCCCCCATCCTGCGACAGGGGCCTGTTCCAGATTTCAAAAAGTTTTTGGGTGCCGCCTTTTTTCAAAAAGGCGGCGTTCTTTGAAGCTTTTTGCAAAAAGCTTCACCAAAAACTTTTATCAGTTTATCAGGGGACCTTACCCGCCGTGACGCTGGCGGGTGGCCCGTGCGGCCGCAACGCCGGAGCGCAGCGCCCCCTCGATTGTGGCTGGCAGGCCGGTTTCCGTCCAGTCCCCGGCCAGCATCAGGTTGGGCAGCATCGTGCGCGTGCCCGGCCGCAGGCGGTCCTGCGCAGGGGTCGCAGCAAAGGTCGCGCGCTTTTCCCGCACGATGCGCATGGGGGGCATCTCCACCGGCAGGGCAACGGTCAGCGCGGGATCAAGGGCCGCGCGCACCTCGCCCCAGATGGTGCGGGCCAGCGCATCGGTATCGCATGCGGCGTAACGGTTGGCCGCGCTGACGGTCACCGACAGGATGTGCCCCTTGATGAACACCCATTCGCTGATGCCGCCCACAAGGCCGATGAAGCGCGCCTGCGCCAGCGCGCCGGTCGCCACGGGGGCGTAAGGCAGGGCGAAATGCGCGTTCACGATGGCCTCGAACTCATCCGGGGCGCTGAAGCCGGGCACGCGCCCGTCAAGCAGGGAGGACGCAACCGGCGCGGGCGTCGCCATGATGACGGCATCGCCCGGCCCGACCGGGATCTCCTGCCCCGTGGCGCGCAGCATCGTGACATGCCCGTCCTCCACCTCCACCGCGCTGATGCGCACGCCGGTATGGACCTCCGCCTTCATGAGCGCGAGGTGCGACAGCGCGGGATCGACGAAGCTTTCGGACAGCCCTTCACGCGGGAAGCGCGGCAGGCAGTGCCGCCCCCCCTGCGCCAGGCTTTCACGCACCACCGCACCCAGCAGGGCCGCACTGCCGACATCGGGCATGGTGTTGAGGACGGAAATCGCGAACGGTTCCAGAAGGCGCGATGACAGTGCGCCGGGTTGCAGGCATTCCGACACCACGACGTCTGGGTCCGCCTCCATCAGGCGCATCAGGCTGCGCAGTTCACCCAGTCGCATGCCCGGCACGCGGCGACGGCGCGACAGCACCCATAGCGGGATTTTCCCGCGCGACAGGTCCAGCGTCCAGCGTGCCCTGTCCCCAAGGTCCATGAAGGGAAAGACCGGGCGCGCCGGCCCCGTCAGCGTGTCCTGCGACCCAATCAGGCCAAGATAGCGGTTGACCGCCCGGTTGCCCGACAGCAGCAGGTGATTGCCATTGTCGATACGGCAGCCAAGGTGCCTGTCCTCATACGAACGCGCCCGCCCGCCACAGGCCGGCCCGGCCTCGTACAGCGAAACATGTTCCCCAACCCCGGCCAGTTCGACCGCCGCCGACAGGCCGGCAAGGCCACCGCCGACGATATGGATATGCCCGCTCATGGATCAGGCCACCAGTGCGCGGGCGGCAATCAGCAGCTTGCGCGGGCGTGAGAGCGACACACGATGCGACAGGTCGCGCCATCCCTGGCGTTCCTGTGCTGCGAGGATCGCGGCATAGGTCGCCTCCATCACACGCGCGGGACGCATGGCGCGGCGGTTGCACCGGCGCATCGCGGCATCGGCGGCGCGGAAATGGTCACGCGCCCGCCCGGCCAGGATGCGCCCCACCGAATCCAGTCCCGGCGCGTGGCACGCACCTTCCGGCGTCAGCGGCACATCGAAGCGCGACAGCAGTTCGGCAGGCAGGTACAGACGCCCGATCCGCGCATCCTCCGCCACGTCACGCAGGATGTTGGTGATCTGCAATGCGCGCCCGAGGTGATAGGCGACCCTGTCGGCTTCGGCCGAGGCATCGCCGAACACCCGCACCGACAGGCGCCCCACGGCGGAGGCGACGCGGTCGCAATACAGGTCGAACGTCGCCTCGTCCGGGGCAACGATGGGGCCGCGCGCATCCATTTCCATGCCGTCGATCACGGCATTGAAATCCTCCTGCCGCAGGCCGAACATGCGGATGGTCGCCAGCAGCACGCGATCAAGCGCGTCGTCCGCCTGTCCCGCATACAGCCGCGCGATCCGCGCGCGCCATGCGTCGAGCCGGTCGCTCTTGTCCTGCGCCTCGCCTTCGTCATCGGCTATGTCATCGACCAGGCGACAGAAGGCATAGACGGCATACATCCCGTACCGCCGGTCCGGCGGCAGGATCTGCATGCCCTTGCCAAAGGACGTGCCCGACGCCTTCACCACCGCCTCGACCTGCGCAAGGTCCGTGGGGTCGCATCCCAGGGGCGTCGTGCCATCATGCCGCGCGCGCAAAAAAACCATCCCCGCGTTTTCCGTTCAATCCAAGGTTCACAATGTCTTCCGGACGTTCTTTAACGGCAATTCCCCCAACGGCAAAATCCATCCGCCAACCCGGCCTGCCCGGCTTCAGCGGCGGATGACGCGCAGCGCACCGCCCATCGCCGCCAGCACGTCGCCACGCGACAGCTTGACCCGCCCCGCCAGAGGGTCCTCGCGGCGCAGGCGCGCGGCAAGGCTCTTCGACAGGCCGACGATCACCGCGCACTCCATGCGCATGCGCCGGTCATGCACCAGCGCGGGCAGGCGGGCGGCCTCGTCATTAAGGACATCCACCCCGTCCAGCATCGCGTCGAACACCCGGCGCAGCGCGGGCAGGGCGAAGGGTCCGTACAGGTCCTCCACCTTCGCGCCCTCGCGCTCCATCCATTCACGCGGGAGGTAGCAGCGGTCGAGCGCACGCAGGTCATCGGCGCAGTCCTGCAGGTGGTTGATGACCTGCAACGCCGTGCACAGCGCATCCGACGGGCCTGCCGTCTCCGGCCCCTCGCCATGCAGTTCCAGCAGGAAGCGCCCCACGGGATTGGCGGAATAGCGGCAGTATTCCAGCAGTTCGTCCCAGGTCTCATACCGGTTCTTGACCGCGTCCTGGCGGAAGGCGACGATCAGGTCGGTCGCGGTTTCCACCGGGACACCGGTGCGCGCGAACATCTCGCGCACCTTCACCGCCGTCTGCGCATCGGGGCGGGCGGGGGCGGCAACCGTGCCGCGCACCACGCCCTCCATGGCGTTGAGGCGGTCGATCTTCGCCTGCGGGTCCAGCTTCGTGCTGTCCACGATATCGTCGATGACGCGGGCGAAATCGTAATAGGCGTGGACATTCGGACGCTGGTCGCGGCTGATCAGCAGGGAGCCTACGGGAAAGTTCTCGTCCCCCGCGCCCTTGCCTGACGATACGTCCTCGCTGCCCCATGCGTCGTGTTCGGCTGTACTCACCCTATGTCATCCCCCGTCATCGTCCTGTTCATGACCGCACCGTTCCCTTCGGAACGGATATAGGTCGAGATTGCCCCATCGGTATCGGTATAGGCGCGACTTTTCCACACCACGCCCCGGCCACGATGGTGATTGATGGCCGACCCGATGGTCGCCAGCGTATAGAAAGCGGCCACGACCGGCAGCAGCAGCGCCCATGCGGGCATCAGGTTGAACCGGCGCAGCGTGGGGGTGTACGACGCCATCGACATGACCCATGCGGCCGCGCCAAGCAGGCAGGCCGTGCCATGGGTGAACAGGGCGAGTTCCATCGGCACGATCCACACCACGATCATGCCCAGCACCGTGCCCATCAGCATCCACGGCGAATATCCCAACTGCACATAGGCCGTGCGCGCCACCATGCGCCAGATGTCGTGCGGATGGGGATAGGGCCGGATGGAGCGCGCAAGGCAACTGTGCCCCAGGAAGATCTTCCCGCCCCCATGCTTGATGCGCGCGGCCAGCGTGCAGTCGTCGATCAGCGCACCGCGCAGGCTGTCGATCCCGCCGATGCGCGCCAGCGCCGTGCGGCGCACAAGGATCGTCCCGCCCGCGGCACCCGCCGTCCTGCTGCGCGGGTTGTTCACGCTGGCGAAGGGGTAGAGCAGGGCGAAGAAGAAGACGAAGGCCGGGACCAGCATCCGTTCGGCGGGGCTTTTGCAGTTCAGCTCCACCATCTCCGACACTTCATCAAGGCCGGAGCCTTCGGCCTTGGCCACAAGGGTGGAGATGTGGCGCGGGTCATGGGTGATGTCCGCATCCGTCAGCAGGATGAAGCCATCGCTGTCGGGGCACAGGCGCGCGGCCTCGGCCACGCCCTGGCTTACGGCCCACAGCTTGCCGCTCCATCCGGCCGGGCGGGACTTGCCCGTCACCACAGTCAGGCGCTTTTTCGGGTCGGCCACCTTGCGCGCCAGCTTCCCCGTCCCGTCGGTGCTGCCGTCATCGACGATGATGACATGCAACTCCCCCGGGTAATCCTGCGCCAGCAGGGAGGAGACACACTGCCTGATCGACGGCGCCTCATCGCGCGCGGGCACCACGACGCAGACATCGGGGCACCGCCTGCGGTCAAGCGCCCTGCCCGCCACCGGGGCAAGGATCGGCCCGGCCTGCCAGAAACGCCCGTGGAAGAAGATCAGCCACCCCCAGATGGCCAGCGCCAGCCCCGCAACGGCGATGAGCAACATGTCGCGGACCTCAATCGAGCATGCCATGCTGGCGGAACCAGTCGATGGCGTCCTTGACGGCTTCACGCGCGGGACGGGGGGAATAGCCCAGTTCCCGGATCGCCTTGTCGGAGGAGAAGAACATCTTCTTGTGCGACATCGCCAGCATTTCGCGCGTGACGCGCGGGGCGATGCCGAACATGCGCGACAGCCATTCGCTGATGATCGCGATGGGCCAGATCACCGCCTGCGGCAGGCGGATGCGCGGCGGCGCCACACCGGCGATTTCCGCCGTCATGGCGAACAGGTCACGCAGGAGGTAGTTCTGACCGCCAAGGATGTATTTCTCGCCCAGGCGCCCGCGCTCCAGCGCCAGCGCGTGCCCTTCGGCCACGTCATCGACATGGACGATGTTCACGCCCGTATCGACATAGGCGGGCATCCGCCCCGCGGCGCAGTCGAGGATCATCTGCCCCGTGGGCGTGGGCTTGATGTCGCGCGGGCCGACGGGGGTGGAGGGGTTCACGATCACGGCAGGCAGCGCGCATTCATGGACCAGGCGCAGGACTTCCTGCTCCGCACGGTATTTGGAGCGCTTGTAGATCCCGATCACGCCATGTTCATGAACCGGCGTCTCCTCGTCGCACACCGTCCCGTCGCCGATCAGGCCAAGCGCCGCGACGGAGGAGCAGTAGACGATCTTCTCCACGCCCGCGCGCTGCGCCGCGAGCATGAGCTGGCGCGTGCCCTCCACGTTGGCGATCATCATCGGCACGGGATCGGGCACCCACAGCCGGTAATCCGCGGCCACGTGAAACACGTAGCGGCATCCGCGCACCGCCGCGTCGAAGGTGGACGGGGTGGACAGGTCCCCATCCACCAGTTCGCACGGGATATCGCGCAGGTTGGTAAGATCACTGCCCTTACGCACCATCAGGCGCAGCGAATGGCCACGCTCCAGCAGGTTGCGGGCGACAGCAGAGCCGACAAAACCGGTTGCACCGGTGACGAGCGTTGGGGCAGTCATGACCTGAACGAGCACTCCGTGACAGAATTCAAGATTGCGATACGGACTCGCAACCAGCAGGAATTACCATTTATCCCGACACCTCGCGGTGGCGCCAGACCCTGTCGTGGTGTAAGTCAGGCCCGCACTGTCACTTCGGGCGGACATTGCGACCGCTTTTCGGCTTAACAGACGCATTACGGATCTTTCTTGAGAAAGCTTACCATCCTGCTGGCCTTCCTTGGCCTGGCCCTACTTACCGGTTGCACGGCGTGGCTTGGCGCGGGCTCCGTCATGAAGGCGATCGTGTCGATCGGCTTCGTCGGATTCATGGCGACCGTGCTGGCGCAGCTTGCAGTCGATGCAATACTGGGTCTTGCATGGCACGCGGCTTGTCGTGACATTTCCGTCCGCCAACTGCTGGTCTCGCGCATGATTCGTGATGCGGCGGCGTCATGCCTGCCCTTCTCCCAGCTCGGGGGGATGGTGATCGGCATCCGCGCGACATGCTCCAGCCACCTGTTCGCGGGGCGGCGCGGCCGCACCATCAGCGGGCCGGAAGCGGCGTGCGCGAACCTCGTGGACATCACGACGGAGGTGATGGGCCAGATCCTGTTCATCCTGACCGCCGTGCTGTGCCTTGTCGCCCACCAGCAGTCCAGCCCCTTCGCCAAGCCGGTGATCATCGGGCTTGTGCTGCTGACGATGGGAATCGGCGGGTTCATCTGGACGCAGCAGCACGGGGGATCGCTGCTCAAGCGCGCGGGCCGCATGCTGGGCCACAACATGGCGACGCAGTGGCAGGACGCGATGATGAGCAGCGCCGACAGCCTGCAGGAACGCTTTGACGAGATCTGGTCCCATCCCCGCCGCATCGCGGAGGCCGCGTTCCTGCATTATATCGGCTGGCTGGGCAGTGCCGCGACGATCTGGGTTGCGTATTATTTCCTTGGCGCGAAGCTCAGCTTCAGCGGCGCCATCGCCATCGAGGGCGTGGCCTGCGGCATCATGTCCGTCTCCTTCCTGGTCCCCGCAGGGCTTGGCGTGCAGGAAGCGGCCTATATCGCGCTGGGTTCGGCCTTTGGCATCGCGCCGTCCATCTCGCTCGGCCTGTCGCTGCTGCGACGCGGGCGCGAACTTGTGATCGGCATCCCGATGCTGCTGGGATGGCAGGCCATGGAAATGCGCAGCCTGCGCCACACCCCGCAGCAGGACCGCGAGGAAGCGAAGGAGGCAACCTCCCCCGTCGCCGCCCCGTCCACCACCCCACCGGGCAAGTAGCCCTTCCGCCCCGCACAGATCCCATCCGGTGCCGCCATGACCGCAACACCTTCCGCCCCCCTGTTCGACAGGCTGGTCATCATCGGACCGGGCCTGATCGGCTCCTCCATCCTGCGCCGCGCCATGCTGGATCGCAGCATCGCACGCGAACTCGTCGCCAGCGACATCAACCCGCAGGTCTGCGAACGGGTCCGTGAACTCGGCATCGCCGACCGGGTGGTGCAGGATGCGAAAGAGGCCGTGCGCGACGCGGACTGCGTGATTTTGTGCGTGCCGGTGGGGGTGATCGGCACGGTTGCGGCGCAGGTCGCACCAGCGATGAAGCCCGGCGCGATCCTGAGCGAGGTGGGATCGACCAAGGTTTCGGTCATCAACGCCGTGCTGCCCGCGCTGGCGTCACGTCCCGATATCGCCTTCGTGCCCGCGCACCCGATGGCGGGCACGGAATATTCCGGCCCGGACGCGGGATTCCACAGCCTGTTTGAAAACCGCTGGTGCCTGCTGCTGCCGCTGGAGAACACGCCTGCGGATGCGGTGGCGCGTATTTCCGCCATGTGGGAGGCGATGGGCGCGCGCCTGCGCACCATGACGCCCGAACATCATGACCGGGTCTGCGCCATCGTCAGCCACCTGCCGCACCTGCTGGCCTTCACCATCTGCGGCACGGCGGACGACCTTGCGGATGAAACACGCTCCGAAGTGCTGGATTTCGCGGCGTCGGGCTTTCGCGACTTCACCCGCATCGCGGCGTCGGACCCGACGATGTGGCGCGACATCTTCCTCAACAACCGTGAGGCACTGCTGGAGATGCTCGACCGGTTCATGGCCGATGCGCAGGCCATGGCCGACGCCATCCGCAGGGGGGATGACACGATCATCGTCGATCGCATCACACGCGGGCGCGCCATCCGGCGCACCCTGATCGAAAACCATCAGGCCTGAAATTCATGAAAGTTTCTGGGTGTCGCCTTTTTTGAAAAAGGCGACGTCCTTGAAGCTTTTTGAAAAAAGCTTCACCAAAAACTTTTATTACTTATCAGTGCTTTATTACCTTATTTTACCCGTGCGACACGCAGGGTATTGGTGCTGCCGGTCACGCCAAAGGGCAGGCCCGCGGCAATGACCACCGCATCCCCCGGCCCGGCGCAGCGCGACAGCGTTGCGGCCTCCAGCGCCTGGTCCACCACGGTCTCGATGCCATAGACCGGCACCTCCTGCCCCGCCGACAGCGCGACGACGCCCCATGCGACACACAGCCTGCGCGCGATCTCATCCGTGGGCGTCAGGCCAATGATGGCTCAGTCGGGCCGTTCGCGCGAAATGCGCAGCGCCGTACGCCCCGCCAGCGTAAAGGCCACGATGACCGGCGCATCCACCGACACCGCTACCTGCCGTGACGCGGCGGCGATGGCATCGGCCACCGTACTGTCAACCGGCGGCGGGGTGGCGGCCTGCATCGTCAGGTTCCATCCCGCATCCCCTTCCACGCTGCGTACGATGCGGTCCATCATCTCCACCGCCTCACGCGGGTAATCGCCCACGGCGGTTTCCGCCGACAGCATGACCGCATCCGCCCCGTCGAACACCGCCGTCGCCACATCCGACGCCTCCGCCCGGGTGGGGGTCGGGGCATGGACCATGCTTTCAAGCATCTGCGTCGCGATGATGACGGGACGGCCCATGCGGCGTGCGATGCGGATGATCTGCTTCTGCGCCACCGGCACCTGTTCGGGCGGCAGTTCGACGCCAAGGTCGCCGCGCGCCACCATCACCACGTCCGACAGGGCTATGACCTCATCCACGCATTCCATGGCCTGCGGCTTTTCCAGCTTGGTCAGGATCCAGGCCTGCCCCTCCACCAGTTCGCGCGCCTCGCGCACGTCCTCCGGGCGCTGGACAAAGGACAGGCCGATATATTCCACCCCCAGTTCGAGGGCGAAGGCGAGGTCCGCGCGGTCCTTTTCGGTAATGGCGGGAATCGGCAGGACCACATCGGGCACGTTGACGCCCTTGCGGTCCGAAAGCGGCCCGCCGACCATCACCTGCGTCAGGAGGTGATCCGCGCCCTTTTCGCACACCTCCAGTCGCAGCCTGCCGTCATCAAGCAGCAGGCTGCTGCCGGTCGCAGCGGCCTCGATGATTTCGGGATGCGGCAGGTGGACCCGCGTCTCGTCACCGGGACGGGCGTCGAGGTCGAGGCGGAACATCGCGCCGGGCCGCAGGGTGACGCTGCCTTCGGCAAAGGTGCCGACCCGCAGCTTCGGCCCCTGCAGGTCGGCCAGCACGCCAAGCGGCCGCTGGAGTTCAGCCTCCACCGCGCGGATGGTCGCATGGCGCTGCGCATGTTCGGCGTGCAGCCCATGGGAGAAATTGAGGCGGAACACATTGACGCCGGCATCCGCCAGCGCACGTATGGTAGCGTAGCTGGACGTGGCCGGCCCCAGCGTCGCCACGATCTTGGTGCGTCGCTGGTCATGCGCGAATAAAGGGTCCATCGGGAATCCTCTTTGCCGGACGGACGCGACATGCGCCCGTCACGGCCCTTGCCTGAACCGACATTCCCGATGCGTGCCCGACAGGCGTGCAGGCAGCAGGGAATGCCCCGTCACCGCACACGCCCGACCATAATCAGGACGGCGCGATGACTTCCTGCGGCAGAAGCCCCCACAGCGCCTGGCGTTCCAGCCAGCCGGAGTACTGCTTCACCGTGACCTGGCACCAGCCCGAACCCGCCGGGCACTGGCGCAGCGTCCCCACCACTCCGGGCTTGAGCACCGCGACGATGGAGGACGTGGGATCGGCCTTCGCCCGCAGCATGACGCCACCGGGCACGGCCGCCGCCTGCGCGGCGTCAGCCACGTGCCCGACGATGCGGCTGTCGGCGCGGCCGATGACATCCGTTTCCTTTTCGGATGGCTGGCCGGTCTGCTGCGTATCACCCTGGACTGGCTGCCCCGGTATGACAAACGTGCGCGTCCCCACCAGGGTTGCCTGATGCACCCATCCTTTCTGCCCGTCCGCGCCCTCCACCAGACGCCAGACATCGAATTCACGCTCGATCTTCACCGGCAGGCCACGACGGTGGTACACCCAGTCGATGGGATAACGCTGTCCCGGTCCCGCGCGCAGGTTGACCTCGTCCGCGCGGAACGCGGCAAAGCGCGGCAGCGGCAGGCCGGTCACGCTGCCCTTGTCCGGGGCCATGCCGGCGGCGGCGGGGGGCGCGGTGGCACCGGACGCGACGGCGGCGGCACCTGCCGCCGCAGCACCCGCCGCAACCGGGGCCGCGACCACCGCCGGGTGGGGATGGTGATGTGCGGGCGCAGCAGGGGGGGCGGTGGCCGCGGCGGCGGCATGCTCATGCCTGTGGGCCGCCTTGTGCCCGGCATGGGCCTCCTTCTTTTCCTTTTCCGCCGCCGTTCCCTTGTGATGGTGCGCGCCATGATGATGGGCATGGTGCGCGCCCGCCTGCGTCGTGGTGGAGGCTGTCGCGGTCGCCGCCGCATACGCGCCCCACGTCATGCCGCCCCCCAGAAGGGGCACCAGCACGGCCGCGACATGCGCGACACCCCACAGGTGACGCGACCGCATCCCGAAGCGGGAGGCCGCCAGAGTGTTCACCGCCCGCGCGGTGGAAACATGCGGTGCACAAACATGCCGCGTGCCTTGCGCCATCGCGTTCCTCGATCCTTTTATAACGTTATGACCTGCCGCCCCCGGGCGGCATCCAGGAATGTCGGCACCCCCGCGACACGCACCGAAGCCAGCAGCGCCTCGTGCCGCAGACCACATAGCCTCAGTCCCGCCTCGCACGCCAGCAGGTCGCAGTCCAGTTCCACCACCGCGTCACGCAGGGCCTCGAACGTGGCGACCCCGCGTGCCGCCATTTGGGCATCCTGCCCTGCATCGCGCAATCCGCGCCAGTCCCGCGCCAGCGCCTGCACGCCGCCCCCCGCCGCGAACAGCACGACCGACCGCCCGAGCGCAAGCCCCGATGCCGCAAGGACCAGCGCATAATGTGCCCGTTCGTACCCCCCGTCGAGCAGCAGGATCGCAAGATCCTCCGGCGCGGGCGCGCCGCCGCCGGATGTCACCGCCGTCACGATGCCGCCACCGGGTCATGCGCGCACGCCGCACCGGCAGGCGCGCCGTGATGGGCCGAAAGGTCATGGATGGTGGCATGGTCCCCGCACAGGTGGCAGTCCGGGTCCCGCGACAGGCGGATGGTATGGAACCGCATCGCCAGCGCATCCCACACCAGCAGGCGCCCCGACAGCCCCTCCCCGATGCCGAGGAGTTCCTTGAGCACCTCCGTCGCCTGCAGGGTGCCCATCACGCCGGTCACCGCGCCGAACACCCCGGCCTGCGCGCAGGACGGCACCATCCCCGCTGGCGGGGCGGATGGATACAGGCAGCGGTAGCACGGCCCCCCGTCATGCGGGCGGAAGGTCGAAAGCTGCCCCTCGAACCGCAGCACCGCGGCGGAAACCAGCGTGCGGCGTTCCAGCGCGCACGCATCGGCCAGCAGGTAGCGGGTGGCGAAATTGTCGCACCCGTCGCACACGATGTCATATCCGCGCACCAGTTCGCGCACATTGTCCGGCCCCAGCCGGATGTTATGACAATCGACCGTGACACCGGGATTGAGCGCGCGCATCGCCTCCGCCGCCGAATCGACTTTTGCATGGCCGACCCGCGCCGTGACATGGGCGATCTGGCGCTGCAGGTTCGACAGGTCCACCACATCGTCATCCACCAGACCGATCCGCCCCACGCCGGCGGCGGCAAGGTAAAGCGCGAGCGGGGAGCCAAGCCCCCCGGCCCCGATGATCAGGACACGGGATTTCAGCAGGGTTTCCTGCCCCGTGCCGCCGACCTCCGGCAGGAGGATGTGGCGTGCGTAGCGCTGTATCTCGTCTTCGGAAAAATCCATCCGTCACCCCCGGCCCGATGTTGTTTCAAGGCCCGTGGAGCCCTTGATAAAATCACAATTTCGTGATGTCATGGGTGTCATTTCATGAAACCAATGCATGCCCGATATGTTTCCAGTATAGTGCGGGCTGACCGCGAAACCACCATGGGGGAATATAAAACAATGTCTTCTCTTTCCCGCATGAAAATCCCGTCGGCGCTGTCGGAACTCCGCAGGCAGCAGGCGCGCTGGATCTGTGCCGGGACATTTGCCGCGGCGACATCGCTGTATGCCGCCTCGCCCTTCGTCACGCTGTGGTCGATTTCGTCCGCCATCCAGAGCCACGACATGCACGGCCTTGGGGAGACGCTGCGCTGGGGTTCCGTGCGCGACAGCCTCAAGACACAGGCGGTCAGTGAACTGCTGGGTGAAAAGCCGGCGGATGACGACCTGCCGGAATTCGGGGCCTCGTTCGCCTCCACCGCCGTATCGAACGCCATCGACACGAACGTGACCGAAAACAACCTTGGCGAGATCGTTGACCACCTTGTCCCACAGGGACAGGTGACGGCGACCTTCACCCCGCTGGCCTTCGTGCAGCGGGTGCATGCGCGATTCGTCAAGCCCGGCCTGTTCGAGACAAGCATCGTCATGCCCGGCCATGAACGCGAAACGCCGCTGCGCCTGCAGATGCGCATCCATGCGTTCCAGTGGAAGATCCATCGCATCGACCTGCCGACCTCGCGGCAGCCACTGATGGAAGCCTCCGCCACGCAGGCCCATCCCCCCGCCATCACCCGGCACTGATCCTTACGGGTCAGGCCGGGGAAAACGCAGGCACGCAGGCCGCATGAAATGCGCGGCGTGGTTCAGCGCGCGGGCGGCAGGTCTTCTTCCAGAACCGTCATGTGCACGGCGTAGGACACTTCGCCC
Organism: Gluconacetobacter entanii; assembly: GCF_003206495.1. Taxonomy (GTDB): domain Bacteria; phylum Pseudomonadota; class Alphaproteobacteria; order Acetobacterales; family Acetobacteraceae; genus Novacetimonas; species Novacetimonas entanii. The sequence continues at coordinate 57,037 of NZ_NKUF01000016.1, forward strand.
TCGTCCTCGTCACGGTGGATGGTGCCCACGACCTCGCCATTGACGGCAAGTTCGACCGACAGGCCCGCGCGCGGCGGGGCGTTGACGGTCAGGCCTGGGGAGCCGAGCAGGCGGCGCAGGCAGGTCTGCAGGCGGCTGATCTCGGATGTGGAAATGGCGCTCATCGGTCTTGTCTCTCCTTGGTGGGTGGATATGGCGGGATCACGAACATGCCCATACGCAGGGCGGATGGAAAACCGGAAATGTCGCGGCCTGCCGGGCCGTGCCCGCTGCACAATGGTGAAATGCGGATATTGCCGCACGCTATAGGCATATGGCGTGCCCCCCGCAACCGCTCCGTGCCCATGATTTTCCCCATCCCTGCCCCGTGATTGCCACGAAGTCGCGGTCTTTTGCCACTTACAGGTTCAACAACAACATCATGGGAAAAAAGTTTGCGGATACGCTCCCTCCCCCGCCTCGTGCTGTTCTGGCTGCTGCTTGCGCTGCCCATCGGGCTGACCGCGCTTGCGGCCGGCACCCCTGCGACGCCCGGCGCCCCGGTGGAGGCGTCGCGCGTGCTCACCGCGCGGTGGCTTGCGACGCAGATCCACGAGAACGGCGCACGGGAAAGCGTGGCGCAACTGAACCGGCAGCAGGCATGGCCGCATGTGATCCGCGCCGTCTCCGCCGGGTGGGACGGATGGATCGAACTGGTGCCCGACCTGATCGCCAGTACCGACAGCGCACATGCCAGCGCCCTGCAGGCGGCGCTGCGACGGGGGCTTGCGCATAATCCGCATGCGGTACTCCAGGTCCTCGACCCCGGCAACGGGCCGGTGCTAGGCGGTGGGCGCATCTGTGCCGATGCCGGCATGACCCGGCGCTGGCGTGCCAGCGCGATCGCGGGCGTGCGCAAGGTGCATGACATCCACCTCAACCATCAGGTGGAGGACTGCCTCACCGCGCTGCATGCCCCGCTTACTGAAACGGCAGATAACGGAAAGTGACGTAGATCGTGTTGCCGCCGGTGGTAGGGTCGATCCGCTGCCCCGCGCCGTTCGTGCCGGAGAATGCGATCTTGTGGACGTAGGTGTACTGCACGCCGGTCATCACCGCGCCATAGCGGCCCTGCAGCATGTGCCACCATCCACCGATCGTCATGTCGGCGATGGTGCGGGTCTGCGCGTTGCAGGTGCTGGAGGTGATCTGTTCGATATCGCACGATTCGAGGTCGAGGTCACTCACGCCATAGCCGTACTGCCGCCCGTCGAGGCCACGATAGGTATTGCGGCCCGCCGTCTAGATCCCGCCATAGAGATAGAGCAGCACATTGTTCGTCGGATGCCCGATCAGCCCGAGGCTGCCGATCAGTTCGGGAATGGGCGCGGGCGTGCCGTCGGCCTTGAACGTGGCGTCGGAGATCATCGACGGCCCATAGCGCCCGATCCCCCTGCCCGCCAGCACGTTGCCCGTCACCTGCAGGTATTTGGGGATGGCATGGACGGTGATGTCCCCGCCGACACCGCCGGCAAAGGAAATCCGCTCGCGGATCGAATTGGTGTTGTAGGCCTTTTCCAGCGCCTTGAACCAGCGTGCCAGCCCATAGACCTCGTAATGGGCGAGTTTGGTATCGAGCGCACCCTTCAGCACGATGTCGGGCGCGACATCCATGCTGTATTTGGCATCGTGGTTGAGCATGCCGGTGCCGGAATTGTTGTACAGGATGTCCGTGCCGCCACGCATGCCCACGCCCGGCTGCAGCGTGCCGTCATCCAGCATGCCATCAGATTCCGCAAAGGCGACCTGCGGGGCCTCGAACGACAGGCCGACCCACCATTTGCGGCCGAAATCCTTGATGAAGCGGATCTGGGGCACGCGGGTGAAGACGATGCCGGGGATCTGGTTGTTGTCCACCACGGGGGGCAACTGCTCATGCCGCGACAGGAGGCCCTGCGTGTATCCGGTCGTCAGGCTCCACGCCTGTCCCGCCAGCACATGGAACCCCCATTTCGTATCGCTGTAGGTCATGTAGGCCTGGCGGATACGCGGGGTGTAGCTGTTGGTCTGGTAACTGTTGGCGGTGCCGGCGGCGCCACCGAAATCGGTCTCGATATAGGCCGAAAGCACCTGATGGTCCGTAGGCGTCCCCTGCAGCAGCACACTGAGGCGCGTCAACTGTGCCGAAGGACGGTATTCCCCGGTATGGGCGTTGGGGCTGTTGGCGTAGGGGAAGCTGCCCCAGCTTGTGGCAGGACCGCTGGTCAGGTTCTTGCTGCGATAGATGTTGGAAAAGTCGATGAACCCGCCAAGACGCACCGACACGCCGCCAATGCGGAAGACCGGCGGCAGGCTGTCCACGCCGGTCTGGGTGATCGACAGCGGGCTGGAGGAATCCATGTTCAGTTGTGGCTGTGGCTGCGCATTGGCGTCCTGAATCGCCTCGTTCGCCTCCTCCGCCGCGGTCTGGCTGTCGGCGGACACGGCAGGACCGCCGATCGACAGGTGCCGCAGGTCGGGCACGGCATGGGGGTCGATGGGGTGCGATGGTGTCGTACTGCTCGACAGGCTGTTCTGCCGCAGGCCGTGGCTTGCGACCACGTGCCCGCCATTGCCAGGGGCATGGGCGTGATGGGCCTCCAGCCGTTCGACCTTTGCCTCCAGCCTGCGCATCTCCTCGCGGATGGCCTGGATTTCGCTCAGGTCGTCGGCATGGGCCGGCAGGGCGGCAAAGGCCGCGACAATCCCCGACAGCGCCATGACCGCGCCACGCACCGCCCCACGGCGGGGGGCTTCCCCGTCGCGGTTGCGGACAGGGTCATGCATTTTCTGCCAACAGCACATCGGTCCGGCACGCAGTCCCTAAAGCAGCTAAAAGAACATCATCGCATGTGTGACAACAGCCCAGACGAATACAGCGACAGGCAAGGCGCTGGCAATATGGGCGCACACAAGTATTTCATGTCACGATCGTGTTTTTTGTCGCATACACTTTGCGGGATGCTGGCCCATCAATAAAAATAAGAAAAACAGTTATTTAATTATTATTGAATTCAGCATCTTATATTCGCATGATTATATATATTTCATAACATTTCTTCCTGTAGACAAGGGGTCCGCGCCAGTTTTCCGGCGCAAGGGCCAGTCACTGCATTGAAGGAAGCGGCGTGAACATCAGTCCTGCTTCATCATCCCCCGCTCCCCAGGGAAAGAACCGTCCCACGCAGGAGGATCGCCCCATGTCCGGGGCCGCCCATCCCGACCATCCCCTGCACTGGACGCTGTATGGCTGCGAAATGGTGGCGACTGCGGTCATGATGATCTGCGGCATTGTCGCCGTCGCGGTGCTGACGGTGCCGCAGGGGATCGTGGGGGCGTGGCTTGTCCCCCATCCCATCATCCAGACCGCGCTGTGCGGCCTGTTCTTCGGCCTGTCGGGCACGGTCGCGGCCATAACCCCGTTCGGCAAGGTCAGTGGCGCGCATCTGAACCCGTCGGTCTCGCTGGCGTTCGCGCTGGCGGGGAAACTCGGCTGGATCGACCTGTGCGGCTACATCATCGCGCAGGTGATCGGCGCGTGCCTTGGCACATGGCTGCTGGCCTGCGCCGCGACACTGTTCCCCTTCTGGGGCCATCTGGTGACGGCGGCGGGATACGCGGCGACGGTGCCCGCGCAGCAGGTGCCCATCCTGTGGCCGCTGGTGACGGAACTGGTGCTGACGGCGCTGCTGATCCTCATGCTCTACTGGCTGGCGGGCCATCCGCGTTTCAAGGAACTGACACCATGGGCGGGTGGCCTGTTCTTCCTGCTGCTCAACCCCGTGTCCGCATGGCTGTCGGGTAACAGTTCCAACCTTGCCCGCAGCTTTGCCCCGGCGGTGTTTTCGGGGCAGTGGACGTCGTTCTGGATCTATGCCATCGGCCCGTTCGCGGGGGCGTCGCTGTCGGTGCTGGCGATCCGCACGCACCTGTTCGGCCATCTGGAGGTGGAGGAAGCGCGCCTGGTCAATTTCGGCCATCACGGGCGGGTGCCCTCCCTGTGGCATCCGACGCGCAAGCGGGTGGAGACGGGGGAATAGGAGTTTTCGGGTGCCATCCTGTCTTTGAATAAGGCGGCGTTCTTTGAAGCTTTTTGAAAAAAGCTTCACCAAAAACTTTTATTCGAAAAAATCCCTGCCTCTATAGCGAGGTCCATGGAACAGGTCATGGTTTCCAAAGGGCAATGCCCTTTGGCGGGTTTCAGGGCAGAGCCCTGAACCTTTCCTTCCTCTCGGCGAATGTGATCGGGGACGGGGCTTGCAATTGCCTGTCATTCTTCCCAAACTATAACGCAGTTGATGGGCCGGTTCATGGGAACCGGTCCGCAGACGTTCTCGGGGCGGGGCGCAATTCCCCACCGGCGGTGTTTGACGGGGCCTTGCGGTCCCGCCATCAGTCCGCGAGCGCCTGACGGCATTGGCCGACAGGGACAGCAGACCCGGTGAGACCCCGGGACCGACGGTTACAGTCCGGATGATAGAGAACGCATGTCAGGATGTCCGTCCCCGGCCATGGGGGCGGCATGCAGGCGTCGTACGCCCCGGGTCCGTCCGCATAGTGGATGGAGAGTAGCGTCGTGGACATGTCGGCCGGACATGCACGCACGGGGATAAGGGCGCAGGAACTTCCCCCCCATATCGGACACGCCTTCCGCGCGGCGGTGGCGGATGCCGTGCACCATGTCGGCGCGACGGCGCCCAACCCGCCCGTTGGCTGTGCGATACTGGACGCTGCCGGTGCCATCCTGTGCACCGGCGCGCACCATCGTGCAGGCACCCCCCATGCGGAGGCCCGAGCCATCGCGCTGTGCCGCGAACTCGGCCTGATCGAACGCGCCCATACCATCGTCGTAACCCTTGAACCCTGCAACCACACCGGCCGCACCGGGCCGTGTTCGCAGGCCATCATGGGCACCCCCATCCGCACCGTGTGGATCGGGGCGGCGGACCCGAACCCCAATGTCGCGGGCGGCGGGGCGGATTACCTGCGTGACCATGGTTGTGACGTGCGGTTCCTGTCCGATGTGACCGGTCCGGAGGCCGCAGGACTGGCGCGGCAGTGCCGGGGCCTGATCGCCCCCTTCGCCCGCCTGACCCGCACGGGACGGGCATGGATCACGGTCAAGCAGGCGCTCGACATCAATGGGTCAATGGTGCCCCCTGTCGGCCGCACGACCTTTACCTCCGCCGCGGCCCTCGACCTTGCCCATCGCCTGCGCCGCGCGACCGATGCCGTGGTCACCGCCACCGGCACCATCGCGGCGGACCGGCCCGGCCTCGACGTGCGGCGCGTGAGCGACCATCCGGGCCGCAGGGCGCGCCTGCTGGTGGCCTGCACCACGCGCGGGCAGGTGGATGCGGCCTACATCGCGCAGGCCGAGGCACGCGGCTTCGACGTGCGGACCTGCACCGACATCACGCACCTGCCGGACCTGCTGGGACAGGCGGGGGCGATGTGGGCGCTGGTGGAGGCGGGGCCGACCCTGCTGTCGGCGCTGCGCATGCATGACATCTGGGATGACTGGCTGACGATCGGGGTGAACCCTGACGGGACGGAGACGATGGGCGTCGCCATCCGCGACGGCAATGACACGCCGCTATGCCTGTTTCCCGAACTGGATATCCCGAAAGGAGCGACATGTTTTCAGGTATCATAGAACATCTGGGAACCGTCACCACGACGCAGCGCGGCGAACGCGACCTGGAGGTCGCGGTGGCAACCGGCATTGCGGACCTGTCGCTGGGTGAAAGCATCGCGGTCAATGGCGTGTGCCTGACGGTGACGACGTTCGATCCGGCGGGTAACGCCACGTTCTTCATCAGCCCCGAAACGCTGGACTGTACTTCGCTGCGGCATCTCGCACCGGGGCGGCGCGTCAACCTCGAACGCGCGGTCACGCCTGCGACACGCCTGTCGGGCCATATCGTGCAGGGGCATGTGGACGCCACCGCCCGCCTCCTGTCGGTCACGCCGGACGGGGACGCCCGCCACATCGCCTTTGCCGTGCCCGCGCGCCTGCGCCGCTACCTCGTGGACAAGGGGTCGATCACCCTTGACGGCATCAGCCTGACGCTCAACGCCGTCGGCGCCCCGGGCGAGGATGGCGGGCCTGACGAATTCCGCATCGAACTCATGATCATCCCCCACACGTGGGAACACACCACGCTGGGCACGCTGACGCCCGGCGCGGAGGTGAACGTGGAGGTGGATGTCATCGCAAAATACGTGGAGTCATTATGCCAGTACCGTTGATGCCCCCCCGGCTGGAAGAAGCGGTCGCGACGATCCGGCGTGGCGGGATGGTCATCCTTGTCGATGACGAGGACCGCGAGAATGAAGGCGACCTGGTGATGGCGGCCGAGCTTGTCACGCCGGAGGCGATCAATTTCATGATCACCCATGCCCGTGGCCTGGTGTGCATGCCGCTGGCCCCGGCCATCGTGACGCAGCTTGGCCTGCCGATGATGACGCAGGTCAACACCTGCCCGCGCGGCACGGCCTTCACCGTCTCCATCGAGGCGCGCGAGGGCGTGACCACCGGCATTTCGGCCGCTGACCGCGCGCGCACCATCCTTGCCGCCGTGGCCCCGGATGCGCAGCCATCGGACCTTGTCTCGCCGGGGCATATCTTCCCGCTGCGTGCGAAGCCGGGCGGGACGCTGGAACGCGATGGCCATACCGAGGCCTCGATCGACCTCGCCCGCCTTGCAGGCCTGATCCCCGCCGCCGTGATCTGCGAGATCACGAACGACGACGGCACCATGTCGCGCATGGACGACATGCGCCCCTTTGCCGAAAAGCACGGACTGCCGATCCTTTCCATCGCCGAACTCGCAGCCTGGCTGCGCGCACGGGCCGAGGCAAGCGCCGCACCGGGCGAGACGGCCTCCCCCTTCCCGCGCGTGGAGCAGGTGGCGCAGGCGAGACTGCCGAGTCGCTTTGGCGGGGAGGACATGATCATCCACGCCTTCCGCGCGCCCGACGGGACGGAACATGTCGCGATGGTCAAGGGCCAGCCCGACGCAAAGGGGACCGTGCCGCTGGTGCGGCTGCATTCCGAATGTGTCACGGGCGATGCGCTGGGATCGCTGCGCTGCGACTGCGGCGCGCAGCTTCAGGCGGCGCTGGAACGGATCGACCGTGCGGAATCCGGAGTGCTGGTCTACCTGCAGGGGCATGAGGGACGCGGCATCGGGCTTGCGAACAAGATCCGCGCCTACGCGCTGCAGGACATGGGACTCGACACCGTGGACGCCAATCACCGCCTCGGCTTTGACACCGATGCACGGGACTGGAACGTCGCCGCCGACATCCTGCGCGCGCTGGGAATCGGGACGCTGGACCTGATGACCAACAATCCCGACAAGGTCAGCGCCCTGACGCAGCGCGGGTTCACCGTGCGCAAGCGCATGGCCCTCGACATCGCGCCCAACCCGTTCAACCGCGCCTATCTGGATGCCAAGCGCACCCGCATGGGCCACAAGCTCTGCCTGCCCGCGACCGCCCAGGTCGCGGACTGAGGCCCACTTCAGGAAACAGTTGATGAGTACAAACATCCCCTCCACCACCGTGGACCTGACCTTCGCCCGGGCGCCGCGCCTGGCCATCGTGGTCAGCAGGTTCAATGAAGACGTGACCCATGGCCTGCGTGACGGCGCGCTGGCGTGGCTGCGTGAACATGACATCGCCATGCGCGACGATGATGTCATGTATGCCCCCGGCGCCTATGAACTGCCGCTGCTGGCGCAGACGCTGGCGAAAACCGGGCGTTACGACGGGGTGGTCTGCCTTGGCTGCGTCATCAAGGGTGAGACCGCGCATTTCGAGTTCATCAGCCTTGGCGCCACCATTGGCCTGATGCAGGCGTCGCTTTCGACCGAGGTGCCGGTCGCGTTCGGGGTGGTGACGACCTACACCGATGAACAGGCAATCGCGCGTTCACGCGACGACATCCACAACAAGGGACGCGAGGCCGTGGCCGCCTGTGTCGAAAGTCTTGCATTGATACAGAAAATAAGAGGCTGTTAAGGTTGTAGCGCACCCGCGCGCGGAGGCCCCGCATGCGACACGGACAACGGCGCGCGACAAGAGGACGGCGGATGAGGCTGATCACTTTCATCGCCGGAACATTCGGGATCGGGCTGACGGTATGGATGCTCTCCCGTTTCGGCCTGCATGACATCCTTGCCCTGATCGCCACGGGCGGGTGGAGCATTGCGGTCGTCATCATCTTCCATGCAACCCAGGTCTGCGCCTCCGCCCTTGCGTGGAAGATCCTGGCCGAAAGCCATCGCCGTCCCCTGCCACTGGGCGATTTCCTTGCGCTGCGCTGCGCGCGCGAAGGGATCAACAACCTCCTTCCGGTTGCGCAGGTCGGCGGCGAGGTCATTACCGCGCGCCTGCTGTCACGCCGCCATGGGGTGGGTCTGCGCCGGGCGGCGGCATCGACCATCTGCGACCTGACGATCGAACTGCTCAGCCAGGTGACGTTCACGCTCATCGGGCTCGGGGTTCTGTTCTGCCTCGTCAACCGCTCCGCCGTGACGGACGAACTGATGGAAAGCGCAGGCGCGGCCCTGCTGCTGGGCGCGGTGTTCTTCGGCAGCCAGTATCTCGGCGCGGTGTCCCTGATCGAAGGGCTGCTGATGCGCATTGCGGCCCACCTTGGCTGGGGCGGGATGGAGGACATCCGCGGCCTGCACCATGAAATCATCACGCTGTACAAGACACGCTCCAGTTCGCTCCGCGCGGGCGCGCTGCAGTTGCTGGGATGGTCGCTTGGCACGTTCGAGGTCAGCATCATCATGCACGGCGTGGGCCACCCGCTGTCGCTGGGGCAGTGCCTTGTGATCGAAAGCGTGGGGCAGGCGGCGAAGTCCGCGGGCTTCGCCGTGCCCGGAGCGCTTGGCGTGTCCGAAGGGGGCTACATCATCATCGCCGGCCTGTTCGGGGTGTCGCCACAGGTCGCCATCGCGCTGTCGCTCATCAAACGATTGCGTGAGATCGCATGGGGCCTGCCGTCACTGGTGGGATTGCAGTGGATGGAACTGCACTGGATCGTGCCGGAGGACGCGAAAAACCCCGCGCACGGCACGGAGATTCCGGAACAGTCATGAACGCCGCGCCCCGCATTCCCACGCCGCGATGACGCCCCCCTGCCGCCGTCGCGCGCTGGCCTGCGCCATGTTGATGACATGGATGGGGGCCATGGTAACAAAGAACCGCCTTGCATCACATGTGCTTCATGGGCCAAACCGAGGCTCTTCCACCCGGTGCCAGGACGAAATACGCATCGGCAACGGTTTCTGAAGGGCTGAATAACTCGTCATGCTGTCGGTACCCCTTGGGCGTCTTGTCGCGTTCTGTTCCAACCGGGCCATTGCGGTGGTCCTGGCCTTTGCCGTTCTGGTCGGGGGGGCAGTTTATGCAAGCTATGCGCGGCTGGGCGTCACCACGGATACGGGGACGATGTTCTCCTCCGACCTGCCGTGGAAGCAGCGCTCGGACGAGATGGGGCGCCTGTTCCCGCAGAAACAGGACCAACTGGTCGCGGTGATCGACGCGGCCCTGCCCGAAGAGGCGCAGCAGACGGCCATCGACCTTGCCGCACGGCTTAAGGGCGATCACACGCATTTCAATTACGTCACCACGCCACAGACCGACCCCTACCTCGTGCGCAACGGTCTGATGTTACTCGACCCCAAGGCGCTGGAGCGGGTGCTGGACACCACCATCACAGCCCAGCCCTTCCTGGGGCAGCTTGCGGCCGACCCGTCGGGGCGCGGCCTGTTTGGCGCGCTGTCGATGATCGCGCTGGGCATCGAACATGGTGAAGGCGACCTCAAGGGGTTCCAGTCCGCGCTGTCGGGCTTTGCCACCACGCTGGACCATGCGGCGCAGGGCCATCCGGAGACGATGTCGTGGGAGCGGCTGCTGGCCGGTGACCTTGCCGACCTTGGCGGCAAGTACCAGTTTGTCGTGACGCAGCCCAAGCTTGACTACGACTCGTTCCAGCCCGGCGGGGCCGCCGCCGACGCCATGCGCGACGCCGCGCGCGACCTGCCGTTCGTGAAGTCCGGGCGGGCGCACATCCACATCACCGGCGACATCCAGATCGCGGACGAGGAATTCGCGACCGTGGCCGAAGGCATGGTGGCCGGCCTGCTTGGCTCGCTGGTGCTGGTGACGCTGTGGCTGGTTCTTGCGGTCCATACGTGGCGGCTGATCGCGCCGATCATCATCACGCTGGTCTCCGGCCTGCTGCTGACCACCGGTTTCGCGGCGCTGGCGGTGGGGAAGCTGAACCTGATTTCCGTGGCGTTCGCCATCCTGTTCGTCGGCATCGCGGTGGATTTCGCCATCCAGTTCTGCGTGCGTTTCCGTGCGCAGTCCCTGCCCAACGGGGTCGTGCCCACGCTGCATGATGCGCTGGAACGTACGGGCAATGAGACCGGGCACCAGATCCTTGTCGCCGCGACCGCGACCTCCGCCGGGTTCCTTGCCTTTACGCCCACCGCTTTTGTCGGCGTGGCGCAGTTGGGCCTGATCGCGGGCTTTGGCATGATCTTCGCCTTTGTCTGCACGCTGACGCTGCTGCCGGCACTGCTGCGGATCTTCCGCCCCACGGCGGGCCATGGCGCGGTCGGCTTCGCCTTTGCCAAGCCGATCGACATCAGCATCCGCCGTCATCGCAAGCCGATCCTGGCCGTGTTCGCCTGCCTTGCCCTGCTGGGGGCCGGGCTGATCCCGACGCTGACGTTCGATGCCGACCCGCTGCATACCAAGAACCCCAAGTCCGAGGGCATGGTCACGCTGGGCATGCTGATGTCGGAACCGCAATATTCGCCCTACTCCGTCGATGTGCTGATGCCCAACCTCGACCAGGCGCACGCCATGTCGGACAAGCTGTCGCAACTGCCGCTGGTGCATGATGCGCTGTGGCTGGGATCGCTGGTGCCGTCCGACCAGAATACCAAGCTGCCGATGATCCAGGATGCGGCGAACATCATGCTGCCGACCCTGATCGTCCCCAACCCCAAGCCCGCACCGGACGCCAATGCCCTGCGTGAAGCCGCCGCGAAAACGGCGGCCGACCTTGGCGGCGTACTGGACAAGCTGGCGGCCAACGACCCGCTGCGCCAGATCCAGTCCACGCTGGCGCGCCTGTCGCATGCGGATGACCAGACGATCCTCGCCACGAACGAGGCGCTGGTCCATTTCCTGCCGATGCAGTTGGACATGCTGCGCACCATGCTACAGGCCAAGCCGGTGTCGATTTCCGACGTGCCGCCGATCCTTGCCAACGATTACCTGCTGCCTGACGGCCGCGCACTGGTGGAGGTGCATCCCACCAAGCAGATGACCGGCAACACCGCGCTGCACCGTTATGTGGACGAGATCAAGAAGGTCGCGCCCACGGCGGCGGGCAGCGCCATCGACATCGTCGAAAGTGCCGCGACCATGGTCCATGCCTTCGTCATGGCCGCGTGTGCGGCGATCGTGATGATCGGCATCATCCTGTCGGTCGCCCTGCGCCGCCTGCTGGATTCGGCGCTGGTGCTGGCACCGCTGCTGCTGTCGGCGCTGATGACGGTCATCCTGATCGTGTTCGTGCCGGAACAGTTGAACTTCGCCAACATCATAGCCCTTCCCCTGCTGCTGGGCGTGGGCGTGTCGTTCAACATCTATTTCGTCATGAACTGGCGCGCGGGCGTGAAGATGCCGCTGTCGAGTCCCACAGCGCGCGCGGTGCTGTTTTCCGCTCTGACGACCGGCACGGCGTTCGGTTCGCTGGCGGCGTCGCACCATCCGGGCACGGCCAGCATGGGCCGCCTGCTGCTGCTGTCACTGGCCTGCACGCTGGTCGCGACGCTGGTCTTCGTGCCAGCGCTGCTGCCCAAGCGGGCGATTGACGAGGAATAAGGCTCAGGGGCGTTGCCCCTGAAACCCCGCCAAAGGTCGCGGACCTTTGGAAACCATGACTTTATAAACGAATCAGGGTGCAGGGATCGCGATCCCTGCCGGGTCCGGGCAGCGCCCGGATATCGCCCGCGTAGAACTGTCTTCGCGGGGGCAGAAAATTCAGTCCTTGATCCAGACCTCGACCGGGCCGCGCACCAGCATGGTCATCGGGTTGCCATGGCGATCCGTGCTCTTGCCGACGGCGAGGCGGACCCAGCCTTCGCTGATGCAGTATTCCTCGACATTGTTCTTCTCGATCCCCTTGAAGCGGACGCCGATACCGCGTTCAAGCAGGGCCTCGTTGTAAAACGGGCTGGAGGGATTGGCGGACAGGCGATCGGGAACGGTCTCGGTCATGTGCGCTCTCTTTCAGTGTGCGAAAAATCCAAGTGTGCCTGACATAGCGGCTTCGTCCCGGTAATCCAAGCAGCGGATACCGCGATGGACGGACATGCATGCAGCGCCCCTCCGTCATGTCATGGCAGGGGACATCGGCATGCATGAAAACATGGACAAACACCCCCGAAACCACGGATATGAAACCCCGAAATCCTCCGTCGTGCCGACCGTCACATCTCCTGTGCCGCCCGCCCTGCCCCAGAGCCACGTTCCCATGTCCAGTGCCGCCCCCACCGCGTCTTCCCGTCCCGCGTCCTCCGCCCTGCCCCCCCCCTCATGCCGATGTGGATGATCGGACTTCTGGGACTGCTGACCGCGATCGGGCCACTTTCGACCGACATGTACCTGCCCGCCTTTCCCGTGCTGGACCTCGAACTGGCCGGGGGGCGCAACGGGGCCAGCCAGATCACGCTGGCGGCGTGGTTCGCGGGACTTGCGGTGGGACAGTTCAGCATGGGGCCGCTGTCGGACAGGCTGGGACGGCGGATTCCCCTGATCGGGGGGCTTGCGGTATTCACGCTGGCCTCCATCGGGTGTGCCTGCGCCACGACGCTGGACCTGTTCTGCCTGTGCCGGTTCATCGCGGCCCTTGGCGGGTCGTCCTGCTCGGTCGTGCCGCGCGCCATCGTGCGTGATGTCGCAACGGGACGGCAGGGTGCGAAGATCATGTCGCAACTGACGCTGGTGTTCGGCCTGATGCCCATCCTTGCCCCCTCGTTGGGCAGCCTTGTGCTGTCGGTCGGGCATTGGCGGTGGATTTTCTGGATCGCGGTCCTCTATTCCGCGCTGGCGCTGGTGGCGGTGGCCGCCGCGATGCCCGACACCATGCCCACGACGCGGCGCATCCCGCTGTCGGCATCGGGCATTGCCTCGCGCTACATGGGGCTGGTACGTGAACCGGTTTTCATGTCCAGCGCGCTGATCACCAGTTTTTCGTCATTCGTGATGTTCGCCTACCTTACGGCCTCGCCCATCCTGTTTGAAAAGCTGCTGCACTTTACCCCGCTGCAGTTCGGGATGTTCTTCGGCATCAACGCGGCATTCTTCATCGCCGTGGCGCAGGTCAACGGGTGGCTGGTGCATCACCATTCCCTGACGCGGCTGCTGAACATCGGCATCCTGGTATGCCTGTGCACCAGTGCGCTGTGCCTTGCGCTGTCACTGTCGGGCTTTGCCGGGCCGCAGCATCCGGCGGTGATCTGCCTGCTGATCATGGGGATTACCGGCACGCTGGGCTTCATCGGTCCCAATGCGATGGTGCTGGCCTTTACCCACCATGGCCACCAGGCGGGGAGTGCCTCGGCACTGATGGGCACGATCCAGTTCTCCCTCGCCGCACTCAGCGGATTCGTGCTGGGGCATGTGACGTTCCACACGCCGGTGCCGCTGGCGGTGACGATCATGGTGGGCGTGGTGGCCATGGCGGCGTGCAATGTCTGGCGGCATATCTGTGACAAAAAAGTATCACATGCGTCCCTTTCTGGCACTTCTGCTTGACACCGGTCGGTCGCTTTTTCCATCCTTGGGGGCGAAGCCGCATGACGTGTGTGCTTCATGGACGTTTCCTCCCTAAACTCTGGCGGCGTCTCACGACGCCGCCTCTTTTTGGCGCGCTTACGGCAGGCCATCGGGTCTCACGCGGTTTGGCTTTGACGCCATGACCATCCCGCGCTACGGCAGGAAGATGTCCGCTTTCCTCTCCCGCTCCGTGCCGCTGCCCCATCCGGAGCGCGCGCATGGATAAGATCCTCGATTTCATCGCAGGCATCGGCCGCACGCTGCTCGACATGGTCCGCATGGCGGGTCAGGTGACGCTGTTCGGGCTGCTGGCGGTCTCGCACCTTGTGCGGCCGCCCTTCTACTGGCGGACGTTCTGGGGTTCGCTGATCGAGATCGGGTATTTCTCCCTTCCCGTCGTGGCGCTGACGGCGCTGTTTTCGGGGGGTGTCATCGCGCTGCAATCCTATACCGGCTTCGCGCAGTACCATGCGCAGAGCGCGATCGCGGGTATCGTCATCCTTGCGGTCACGCGTGAGCTTGGGCCGGTGCTGGCGGGCCTGATGGTGGCGGGGCGCGTGGGGGCCGCAATGTCGGCGGAAATCGGCACGATGCGGGTCACCAACCAGATCGACGCGCTCAGCACGCTTTCGACCAATCCGATCAAATACCTTGTCACCCCACGCCTGCTGGCCGGGACGCTGGCGCTGCCGTCCCTGGTCATCATCGCCGATATCCTTGGCGTCATGGGCGGCTTCATCGTCTGTGTCATGAAGCTCAACTTCGTGCCGCAGGCCTATGTTTCGGCCACCATCTCGTCGTTCAAGATGATGGATGTCACGGTGGGACTGGCGAAGGCCGCGATCTTCGGCTTCCTGATCGCGCTGATGGGCTGTTACCATGGCTATCACAGCCGTGGCGGGGCCGAGGGCGTGGGCGCCGCCACGACGGCGGCGGTTGTCGCGGCGTCGATCCTGCTGCTGACCTTCGATTACCTGCTGACGGATGTGTTCTTTTCACAATGACCGGACCGACACCGAAAATCCGCATTCGCGGCCTGTGCAAGTCCTTTGGCCCGAAGGTGGTGCTCAACGGGGTGGACCTCGATGTGATGGAGGGGACGTCCTTCGTCATCATCGGCGGGTCTGGCACGGGCAAGTCGGTGCTGCTGCGCTGCATCCTCGGGCTGGTGACGCCGGATGCGGGCACGATCGAGATCGACGGCGTGGATGTCACCACCCTGTCGCCGCGCCATCGTGAGCCGTATATGGAAAAGATCGGCATGCTGTTCCAGAACGCCGCCCTGTTCGACAGCCTGACGGTCTGGGAAAATGTGTCGTTTGGCCTGATGGCGGCGGGACGGCAGCACAAACATAAGATCAGCCGTGCGGATGCGAAGAAACGCGCAGGCGAACTGCTTGAACAGGTGGGGATGGACCCGGCCGTCGGTGCGCTGTCGCCCGCCGAACTGTCGGGCGGCATGCAAAAGCGCGTGGGCCTTGCGCGTGCGATCGCGGCACGGCCGGAAATCCTGTTCTTTGACGAACCGACCACCGGCCTTGATCCCATCATGGGGGCGGTGATTGACGGGCTGATCGTCGATTGCGTGCGCAAGCTGGGATCGACCGCGATTGCGATCACCCATGACATGGCCTCCGCCCAGCGGATCGGCGACCAGGCGGCGATGCTGTATGAGGGAAAGCTGATCTGGCAGGGACCGGCGACATCGCTGCTTGACAGTGGCAACCCGATTGTCGACCAGTTCACCCACGGTCGCCGCGAGGGACCGATCAAGGTGGATGTCCGCGTCTGAGGCACTGTCTGGAAAATGTTAAAAGTTCTTGGGTGTCGCCTTTTGATCGAAAAAGGCGACGTTCCTTGAAGCTTTTTGCAAAAAGCTTCACCAAAAACTTTTATGATTTCAGGGTATTGTCGGCCTGATCTTTACGACAAATCCGCCGCCCTTTCACAAGCTGAGGAACCAAGATGGCACGCCGTCCCGCCAACCGCTTCGTCTGCCAGTCCTGTGGCGCGGTCTTCCCGAAATGGTCGGGCCGGTGCGACGCGTGCGGTGCATGGAACAGCATCGTGGAAGAAACGGTCGAACCCACGGCCGGCGGTGCCGTCGCCCCCCGCCGCAGTCGCGGCAAGCGCATCGAACTGGTCGGACTGGATGGTGACACGCCGCCGCCCGAACGGATCGAGACACGGATCAGCGAACTCGACCGCGTGCTCGGCGGCGGCATGGTCCCGGCCTCCGTCGTGCTAGTGGGCGGCGATCCGGGCATCGGCAAATCGACCCTGCTGCTGCAGGGGGCCTGCGCGCTGGCGGGGATGGGGCGCAGGGTAATGTATATCTCCGGCGAAGAGGCGGTGGACCAGATCCGCCTGCGTGCCCGCCGCCTTGGGCTGGATACACCGGGGCTGGAACTGGCGGCGGCGATCAATGTCGCGGACATCACGGCAACGCTGGAGGGCGAGCGTGATGTGGCGCTGGTGGTCATCGATTCCATCCAGACGATGTGGATGGAAACGGTCGAAAGCGCGCCGGGCACCGTAAGCCAGGTCCGTTCCTCCGCGTTCGAGTTGATCCGCCTGGCCAAGCAGCGCGGCTTCTGCCTGATGCTGGTGGGTCATGTGACCAAGGAAGGTGCGCTGGCGGGTCCGCGTGTGCTGGAACACATGGTCGATGCGGTGATGTATTTCGAGGGCGACCGCGGGCATCAGTTCCGCATCCTGCGCGCGGCGAAGAACCGCTTTGGCGCAACGGACGAAATCGGCGTCTTCGCCATGACCGATCATGGACTGGTGGAGGTACCCAACCCGTCCGCCCTGTTCCTTGCCGAACGGCGCGGGCATATCGCGGGGTCTGCGGTCTTCGCCGGGATGGAGGGCACGCGCCCCGTCCTGCTGGAGGTGCAGGCCCTGCTGTCGCCCAAGGCAGGCGATGGTGCACCGCGTCGCGCCGTGGTGGGATGGGAGACGGCGCGGCTGAACATGCTGCTTGCGGTGCTGGAATCGCGTTGCGGGATGAAGCTGAACGCGATGGATGTGCACCTGAACATCGCGGGCGGCCTGCGGGTGATGGAACCGGCCGCCGACCTTGCTGTGGCGGCCGCACTGGTGTCCGCCGCGACGGGACAGCCGACGCATGCGGGTGCGGTCTATTTCGGCGAAGTCGGCCTGTCGGGGGAAGTGCGTCAGGTCTCGCTGGCCGATACGCGCCTGAAGGAGGCGCACAAGCTGGGGTTCGAGAGCGCCTACCTGCCGCGTCGCATCGCGCGTGGCAACCGCCGTCCCAGCGCGCCCGAAGGCATGCAGTTGCATGAGATCGGCCACCTTGGCGATCTGGTCAGCCTGTTCGCAACAGAAGGGGAGTGACCCCGGCGTGAGCGAGACGCCCCTGATCCTGACGCAGCAGGTGATGCTGGAACGCGAAGTCCGCAAGAGCCTGTTCCTGGCACAGGCGGCCCCCGTTTCCTCGGCCGAGGCGGCGATGGCGTTCATTGCCGAGGTCAGCGATCCCGACGCCACGCACAACTGCTGGGCCTATCGTAACCGGCCGCTCTGGGCCGCCTTGATTATGCGGCCTGTCTGTGCAGTGTATTCACTGGTTTCCAGTTCCATGGCAACAGTTCGTGGAGCCGGTTGATCTTGTGCTCGTTGATACGGGCCAGGACGTCGGCGAGGTAATCGTGCGGATTAAGCCGG
>NZ_NKUF01000017.1 GCF_003206495.1 Gluconacetobacter entanii
ATGTCTCACCGCTGGGATGGGAACACATCAACCTCACCGGCGAATATCGCTGGCCTAAATCCTTAGCGTAGGATTTCGCCCCATCCCGCAAACGACCCCTGAAGGGACGGCCGGCGCTGGTGCCACTGTTGCAGAAGACGTATGAACTGCAATCCTCGCTCTGGCCCGCGCCGGTCGGGGAGGCGACGGCCACTGCGACCTGAGGCGGTGGGGCATGGCCCCATGCCCCTTTTGAAAAAATCTTCACCAGAAACTTTATCTCATTTCCCCATAACCTTGCGCACACCTTCGCCCAGCAGGTTGAAGCCCAGCACGGCGATCGTGATGGCAAGGCCGGGGAACAGGGACGGCAGGATGTCGATCCCCAGGTAATTGCGGCCATCACTCATCATCGCACCCCATTCCGGTGTGGCGGGGGCCACCCCCAGTCCCAGGAACGACAGGCTTGACGCCGTCAGGATGACCGATCCGGCCGTCAGCGTGGACTGCACCAGGATCGGCCCCAGCGCATTGCGCATGATATGGACATGCAGGATACGCCACGTGCCGGCCACCAGCGTGCGGGCGGCCTCCACATATTCCGTGCGTTGCAGGCTGTGCGTCAGGTTCTGCGCCAGGCGGGCATAGACGGGGATGGAAAAAAGCGAGATCGCCAGAAGCATGTTGAGAAATCCCGGTCCCAGCAGGCTGAGGATCAGCAGCGCGAGCACGATCCCGGGAAAGGCAAAGATGATATCGACAACCCACATGACCGCCTGTTCCACATATCCCCCCACAAGCGCGGCCAGCATGCCCGCCAGCGTCCCGGCAATGCAGGAGACGAGGACGCTGATGCAGACTTCGGCAAGGGAATAGCGCGTGCCATAGACGATGCGGCTGAAGACATCGCGCCCGAACGCATCCGTGCCGAACGGGTGGTGCCACGACATCGGCTGGAACGTGGCGTACAGATCCTGTGACAGCGGGTCGGCCGGACTGATGAGCGGGGCGAGGAGCGCACCCAGCACCAGAAACGTGGTCAGCCCCATCCCCGCCAGCAGTGAAAGCGGCAGGCGTGTGAGCAGGACGCGAAAGGAAGCAGTCATGGCGGGATCTCCTTCAGCTACGCCGTGCCCTGGGGTCAACCCGGGAAATGAGGATGTCGGCCGCAAGGTTGACCAGGATGACCGACAGGACCGCGACCAGCGTCACGCCCTCGATCACGGGATAGTCGCGCCAGCGCACCGCCTCGATCATCAGGTGGCCAAGGCCGGGCCAGCCAAACACCGTTTCGGTCACCACCGCCCCGCCGATGACACTGCCAAGGTTCATGCCGATGACCGTAATGACCGGGGGCAGGGCATTGGGCAGGGCATGGCGCAGACACAGGCGCACAAGGCCCACGCCCTTTGCGCGGGCGGTGCGGATGTAATCACGCGACAGCACGACGATCATGCTGGCCCGCGTCATGCGCCCGATCAGCGCCATGGGCATCAGCGCAAGGGTCAGCGACGGCATCAGCAGGCTGGACCATGAATGCGCGCCCATCAGCGGCAGCAGGCCAAGGCGCACGGAAAACAGTTCCATCAGCAGCAGCGCGAACCAGAAATTGGGCACCGACGCCAGCACGATCGTCATCCCCATGAAGATCCGGTCCCATATCCCGTCCTCGAACATCGCGGCGGCAAGGCCACCGGGGATGCCAAAACACAGCGCAAGGGCATAGGCACTCAGCCACAGCAGCAATGTATAGGGGAAATGACTGGCGATCTCGTGCCCCACCGACTGGCGCGATTCAATGGAAATCCCAAGATCCCCCTCCAGCGCACCGCGCATGAACCCGCCATATTGCTGCAGGACCGGCCGGTCCAGCCCAAGGCCATGATGCACCGCATCGACCGCATCCTGCGTCGCGGCGGGGCCGGCCAGCATGCGCGCCGGATCGCCGGGCAAGTGGCGGACCGCGACAAAGACCGCGAACGACACCACCAGCATCACGACCGGCAGCATCAGCAGTTTATTGACGATACGTGCGTTCATGATCGGGACTGCCGGTTGCGTGTCACATGCGTGATGTCCAGCGCCCCGTCCGGCCGCACGACCAGTCCGGAGATATCCGCGCGCATGCCCACCAGCGTATCGCGGGTATAGATCAGCACGGCCGGCGCGTCGTGCATGATCATCTGCTGTACCTTTGCATAGATGGCCTTTCGGTTCTCCCCGGACGTCTCCACGGCCCCCGCGTTGATCAGCGCATCGACATCCGGGTCATGGAAAAAGCCAAGGTTGGCCCCCGCGGGTGCGGCAGAACCGCTGTAGAACAGGGGACGCAACTGCATGTCCGCGATGAATCCCGACGACCATGATGCCAGTACGCCATCCAGTTGCAGCGCCTCCTTCTGCGCGGGACCGGCAAAGGCCTCGGACGCATAGACGCCGCCCTCCAGTCGCGAAATATGCAGCGTGATGCCTGATTTTTTCCACATATCCTGCAATGCCTCGGCAATGGGTTCGTCCATTTCCTGCACGGCAAGGCTGAATGTCAGGCCCGTGCCCAGCCCCGCTTCGGACAGGAGGGCGCGGGCGCGTTGGGGATCATATTGCGGGTCGGGCGCATAGCTGACGAAATAGGGGGAAACCGGCTGCAGCGGGGATCGTGCGGGCTGTCCCCTGTCACGCAGCAGGGCATGGACGAGTGCCTGCCGGTCGGTTGCGTAATTCAGGGCCTGACGGATGCGCAGGTCGGATCCCGCGCGCCGGTCCATGTTGATGGCAATCCAGTACAGCGGCCCATTGGCGTCATCATGGATGACAAAGCGGGGATCGCCCTGCATCTGCTGTGCATAAAGCGCGGGCAGGTCGCTTACGATATCGCTGTCGCCGGTATGCAGCGACATGTCCATGACCGAAGGTTCCGCCGACCAGATCCAGCGCACGCTGGTGATCTCCGGCGGTGTGCCCCAGTACTCCGGGTTGCGTGACTGCGTGACATATTCAGAACTTTTCCATTCCTCAAACCGGAAAGGTCCAGTCCCGTCCGCATGCCGCGACAGGGACGCGCCGGCATAGGGCGATGTGACGAAGGCCTGACTGAAGGAAAGCAGCAGCAGGAAATCAGGGTAGGGACGGCGCAGGTGAAAACGCACCGTCATGTCATCATCCGTGGTCGTGACCGCATCGACGACGGCCATGAAACGGCTGCTTCCCGCAAGGGGCGCGTTCCGGTCCAGCAGGCGACGGAAACTGCGCACGACGTCCCCGGCCGTCATGGGGTGGCCATCATGAAACCTGACATTGCGGCGCAGGACGAAATCCCATGTCATGCCCTGCGTGTCATGGGTCCATGTGGTCGCCAGCAGGGGATGGATGGTGCCATCCGCACCGGCACGCACCAACCCTTCATACATCGCGGTCAGGATGGAGGACGTATCCGTCGCCACCTGGTCCGCCGGGTCCATGCTGCGCGGGGGTTCTGTCTGCATGACGCTCAGCCCCCCGGACACCTGTGCCGCCGATGCAGGGGGCAGGGTCGTGGCCAGCATGCCGATGCAGGCGATGATGGTGGTGCGGAGCAGGGGCAGGCGGTACTGGCATGTCATATGGCGGCCACGATCACCCATGTCGTTTCGATCTGTTGTCACTTATATCACATAAAAAACTTACTTGACGAATGAAAGATCAATCAATGATATAAATTGATCTTTAGCCGAAATGGAGGGGCATGTGTCCTGCCGGTCGCATGTGCAGCTGCTACGCCTGATCAACCAGTTCGGCCCCCTGAGCCGGGCGGAGCTGATCCGTCTTTCCGGACTGAGCAAGGGTGCCGTTTCCATGGTGACGGCGGACCTGCTTGCACACGGCCTGATTGAAACCCGCGACACGGTGCATGGGGGCGGGCGGCCGTCAATCCGGCTGGGCATTGCCGCGGACAGCGCATTTTTCGTCGGGATATCGCTCGCCGACCGTCCGGTCATGGTGCTGGGCGACCTGCACGGGACGATCCTTGACCGCCACGACATCGACCTGCCGGACCGGGTGGAGGATATCGGCCCGCATGTGCGCCGCCTGATTGCCCGGGTCGCGCCCGAAGGGTCGATCCATGCGCAGCGCCTGCGTGGCATCGGGCTTGCGGTGTCGGGACTGGTGGATGAACGGGGCGGGATATGCGTGCGTTCCACCCTGACGGGATGGGAAAATGCACCGCTTGGCCCCCTGATCACGCAGGCCTGCGGACTGCCGGCCTATGTCGAAAACGATGCCAATGCCCTGACCGTCGCGCAATACAGGTTCGGCCCCATGCGGGAGGCCTCGTCCTTCAGCCTTGTTTCCGTCGGGCAGGGGATCGGGTGCGGGCACATGTTCGGCGGCGAACTGTTCCGCGGGTTTCGGGGCGGGGCGGGGGAGATCGCGCACGCCACGGCGGAACCGGGGGGGCTGCCATGCCTGTGCGGCAAAACCGGCTGCCTTGATACCGTGGCCTCGCTTTCGGCCATTTCGCACCTCGCAACACGGGCAGGGCTGCCGGGGGACCTGGAGCAGCTTGAGCAGCTTGCGGCCCAGGGCAACCTTGGCGCGGTGGAACTGCTGCACCGCGCGGGCAGTGCGCTGGGCCTGATGATCGCGCAGATGGTGCAGATCATGGACCAGCAGCATGTGCTTGTCGTGCGGCAGGGCGGCGAACTGACGGGCCTGTTCGGGCGCGCGATGCGGCAGGCGGCGGAAGGCAACATCCTGCCGCAGCTTGCCCCCCGGCCCGAGATCATCACCGGCGACGTCATGGCCGATTCATGGGCATTCGGTGCGGCCAGCGTCGCGGCCGACCGGTCGTTATTCCGCGAATTCTGACAAAAGGGAAAACAGGACATGCGTATTGCCGTGGGCGGCATTCATATTGAATGCAGCACTTATAATCCGGTTCAGACCCGGATGGAGGATTTCCGGGTCCTGCGGGGCGATGCCCTGTCGCAGGCGCCCTATTTTGCGTTCCTGTCCGATTACCCGGCGCAGTTCATCCCGACCCTGCATGCCCGCGCCATTCCCGGCGGTCCCGTCGCGGCGGAAACCTACCGCGCACTGCGTGACGAGTTCCTTGAGCGCCTGCGCGCGGCGGGGCCGCTTGATGGTGTGTACCTGTCCATGCATGGCGCGATGTTCGTGCAGGGCATGGGGGATGCCGAAGGCGACTGGATCTGCGCCACCCGCGCCGTCGTGGGCGAGGATGTGCCCATTTCCGTCAGCTATGACCTGCATGGCAACGTGACGCAGCGCATCATCGACGCCATCGACATGTTTTCGACCTATCGCACCGCGCCGCACATCGACGTTCAGGAAACGATGCGGCGGTCGGTCACGATGCTGGTGCGCTGCCTGACGGACGGCGTGCGGCCCCATGTCGTATGGGCGCCGGTTCCCGTCGTGCTGCCCGGTGAGAAGACCAGCACCGAGGACGAACCCGCGCGCGGCCTGTACGCCCGCCTGCCGGAAGTGGACCGGCGCGAGGGGATCTGGGATGCCTCGCTCATGGTGGGGTATGTGTGGGCGGACGAACCCCGTGCGACGGCGGCTTCGGTCATGACGGGCACGGACCCCGCGGCCATGCAGGCCGCAGCGGTGGAAATGGCCACGGCGTACTGGGACGCCCGGACGAAATTCGAATTCGGCTGCTGGACCGGCAGCATAAATGAAACGCTTGACCGGGCGCTGCAAAGCACAAGCGCACCCGTGATCGTGGCGGATTCAGGTGACAACCCGACAGGCGGCGGTGTCGGGGACCGGATCGACGTGCTGCGCGCGCTGATCGAACGCGATGCACGCGATGTCATCGTGGCCGGTATTGCCGACCCGCAGGCAACCCGCACGGCCTGCGCCGCGGGCGTGGGCGCGCAGGTCACCTTGTCGATCGGCGGTGCGCTCGATATTGCGGACACGACCCCGATCAAGGTGACGGGGGAAGTCCGCTTCGTCCTTGACGATCCGCAGGAGCGCGAACGTCAGGCGGTCATCGCCGTCGGCGGGATCCTTGTCGTCGTGGCGGCCCGGCGCAGGCCCTATCATAACATTGCGGATTTCACGGCGCTGGGCCTTGACCCGCACAAGGCGCGTATTGTCGTGGTCAAATCCGGCTACCTGTCGCCGGAACTTGCCACCATCGCCAATCCCGCGCTGATGGCGCTCTCCCCCGGTGCGGTGGACCAGCACGTGACCCGCCTTGCACGCCTGCACAAGGTACGCCCGACATTCCCGTTCGATACGTCCTTTACATGGTCGCCCCATGTTTATCCTTCGGCGCGAAAGGCACGCTGACACATGGCGGTGTCACGTCCTGTCCTTTCGGTCGAAGGGCTGAATATCCATTTCCATACGCGGCGTGGCGACATCTATGCCGTGGATGACGTGACATTCGATATCCACCCCGGCGAAATCGTGGCGCTGGTGGGGGAATCCGGTTCGGGGAAAAGCGTGACCAGCCTGTCGATGATGGGGCTTCTGCCGCGCATCGGCCAGATCACGGGCGGCAGGCTGCTGTTCCAGCCTGCGGGCCAGGACCCTGTTGACCTTGCCCGCGCCCCGGAAAAGGAACTGCGCAGGGTCCGGGGTGGCGGGATCGGGATGATCTTCCAGGAACCCATGACCTCGCTCAACCCCGCCATGACGGTGGGCGAACAGATTGCCGAGGCCCTTGTCCTGCATGATCAGGCGGACCGCCACGCCGCCATGGCGCGCGCGACCGACCTGCTGGCGGCGGTAGGGATCGCCAATCCGGACAGACGGGTGGGCAGTTACACGCACCAGATGTCGGGCGGCATGCGCCAGCGCGTCATGATCGCCATTGCCATCGCCTGCCGTCCCGCGCTGCTGATCGCGGATGAACCGACCACAGCACTTGATGTCACGACACAGGCGCAGATTCTTGATATCCTGAAACAGTTACGTGACGATACCGGCATGGCGGTGCTGTTCATCACGCACAACCTGTCACTGGTGGAGACATTCGCCGACCGGGTAATGGTGATGTATGCCGGGCAGGTGGTCGAATATGGCCGCGCGGCCGATGTGATGGAGACCCCGCGCCATCCATATGCCCGGGCACTGCTGGACTGCCTGCCGGTGCGCCATCTTGGCGCGCTGGGGGAGGGGGCATTGCCGGAACTCCCGACGATCCGGGGCCATCCGCCGGATCTGGCCCACCGTCCGGCCGGATGCGCGTTTGCCATGCGGTGCGACATGGCGCGCGACGCCTGTCGTGTCGGGCATCCCGACCTGCAGATGGTCGATGCGGCGCGCGGACATGCCACGCGCTGCATTGCATGGCGCGACATGAACGTGGCGGCAGGCGCATGAGCACGCCTCCCTTACTGTCGGTTCGTGACCTGAGCGTGGAATTCCACGCCCCCCGCAGTCTGCTGGGCCGTCGCACCGGAAATGTTCAGGCACTGGACAAAGTATCATTCGATATCCATGCGGGCGAGATCGTCGGCATCCTTGGTGAATCCGGGTCGGGCAAGACCACGGTCGGCCGCTGCATGGTCCGCCTTCAGCGGCCGACGGCCGGGAGCGTCAGTTTCGAGGGACGCGACATCCATGCCCTGTCCGGACCGGACCTGAACTGGTACCGCCGTCAGGTGCAGATGATTTTCCAGGATCCCGCCGCAAGCCTCAACCCGCGCCTGAGGGTGCGTGATATCGTTGCCGAAGGGCTGGAAATCCACAGGATCGGTACGCGCGAAAGCCGCCGGCAGAAGGTGATCGACCTGCTGGCGTCCGTTGGACTGGGCGAAGATGCGCTGATGCGGTTCGCGCATGAATTTTCCGGCGGACAGCGCCAGCGTATCGGCATCGCCCGGGCGATGGCGGTCGGGCCACGGGTGATCGTGGCGGATGAACCTGTCTCCGCACTCGATGTATCGGTGCAGGCGAAGGTCATCAACCTGCTGCGCAACCTGCGCGAACGGTTGGGCCTCGCCATGGCGTTCATCTCCCACGACCTGCCGACGGTCATGTTCCTGTGTGATCGTGTCGTAATCATGTATCTGGGCCGTGTCATGGAAATCGCCCCGATACAGGCCTTCCGCGCGCAACCCTTTCACCCCTATTCACGCACCCTGCTGGCGCTAGCCCCGGGACTGCGGCAGAGGGAAGAAGGCGACATGCCCGCCGCGACCGACCTGCCCACGGCGGCGCAGGACCTGCGCCACGGATGTGCGTTCCGTAACCGCTGTCCCCATGCCATGGCGGCCTGCACCACCGTGGTTCCCCCCCTGCAACAGGTCGCACCAGGCCGGTGGGTGGCCTGCCTGCGACCGGAGATATTTCATGACCCGTGTTGAAATCTGCGTGGAAACCCCGCAGGGCATCGCCGCCGCCAATGCGGCCGGGGCGGACCGGATCGAACTGTGCGCCTCGCTCGATGTCGGGGGGCTGACGCCCAGTGCCGGACTGATGCGGTGCGCGGCACGCGGCAATCTCCCCGCACTGGCCATGATCCGCCCGCGCGCAGGGTCATTTGTGTTCGACGGTGATGAGGCCGCCATCATGGTCGATGACATACGCGCGGCGCGTGAAGCGGGCCTGAAGGGGGTGGTGCTCGGCGCGATGCGGCCAGACGGAGGACTCGATCATGACCTTCTGCTGCACCTGTCCGATCATTGCACGGGAATGGAGCGGACATTGCATCGTGTGTTCGATCTGGTGCGCGATCCTGCCGCGGAACTGGAATTCGCGATCAGGGCGGGCTTTACCCGCATCCTGACCTCGGGACAGCGCCCGACCGCGCCGCAGGGTGCAGACTGCCTGGCGCGCCTCAATGCACTGGCGGCGGGCCGTATCACCGTCCTTGCCGGCAGCGGTGTGAATGCGGGCAATGTGGCGGCACTGATCCGCGCTACGGGCGTGGGCGAGGTCCATGCCTCCTGCAGGCGGCGTGCGCAATCTCTGGCGGATGACGGTGCATTTGGCTTTGGCCCGATGCCGGGCCTGACCGATCCTGACGCCGTCCGTGCCCTTATCGCGGCAGCGCGGGGAGCAGGGCAGGCAGCATCATAGAAAGTCGGAACGGTCAGACGTCATATGCTGGCTTCGTGTTCCATGCGATGCCGGGCGGCGCGCCGCTCCTCAAAGGCGAGGTGTTCGTAGCGGATGCGCTGGCGGATCCAGTTCAGCATGCCAGAGAAGGTGACCACGATAATCCCGACGAAGGTCCAGCCATCAAGCGCCTGATGAAACAGGAAATAGCTGAACACCACCGCCCACAGCATCTGGCTGTACTGCGGCAGGGCCACCCGGTTGGCGGGCGCACGGGCGGTCGCCACCATCATCAGCAACTGCCCCAGCGCGGCAAGGAAGCCATAACCGAACAGGAAGAACCAGGTTTTCAGCCCATGCGGCCAGTGCGCATGCGCCAGCATCAGCAGGCCATCGCCCACAAGCGGGCCAAACAGGCTGGACCCGAACAGTGACAGTCGCGGCGTATTGTTTCCCGCCAGGCGATAGGCAATGACGCCCACGGCATTGGCCACCGCCGCGATCAGGGCGCACAGGTGCCCCAGATGCAGCGCGCGCATGCCCGGCCGCAGGACGATCAGCACACCGATAAACCCGACAATGACCGACACCCACGCCCAGGCCGAGACCTTTTCATGCAGCAGGGTAACCGACAGGATGGTCACGAAAAGCGGCATGAGGAACATCAGCGACAATGCTTCGGGCATGGGCAGAAGCATGAAGGCCTCGACACTCGCGGCGGTGGCGGCGAAGGTGGCAATGGCGCGCACGATCCACATGCCGGGTCGCTGCGGCGAGAAGATGTCGAGGTAGGATTCGTCGCGGCGGCGGATGAAGGGGATGATCAGGAAGCCGAAGACGCCACCCGAAAAGGCGAACTCGAAGGGGTCCACCGCCCCCGCAAGCAGCTTGGAAAAGGCGTCGCTGACTGAAAATGAAGAAAAGGCGGCAAAGGCCAGCATCATGCCCGAGGAAAGAAAGCCCATCTTCATCTGCTGTATCCGTGATCCGTATGTCCCGGTCGAGACTTATGGGGCGACAGGTATGAAAACCAGCGCTGTCATGCAACCCCAGCCATGCGAAAAGACTGCGGCCTGTCTTGTCATTTCAGATATGACGCTTCGCCCGGAACATGCGGCAATCCCGTCCCCGCGGTCACGGCATCCATGGCCGTGCGCAGGGACGGCACTTATGCTGTCAGATAAGATCAGTCAGCGGATTTGCGTCCGAAGATGTAACTCGCCAGCGACGCGGCCGCGAGGATCAGGACACCATAGACCTTGCACGAAGTCGGGATCTTGTTTTCGTGGATCCGCACCTCGCCCTTCAGGCCACGCAGATGCTCGGCGATCTGCTGGTGCAGTTCGGCCTTGTGCTGATGAAGGGACTTTTCCAGATGTCTGGTAATGTCCTGAAGGTCTTCAGGGCTCAGCTTGCGGAGGTTTTCGGTAGCGCTCATGATCCGTTTGATCCTGTCTGTAATCGTCCAGAAATGCCCGTGAAATGATCGGGCCTGTTTTTCATATCGGTTTCACCGCGATACATTTCAACCCTTGCCCTGCCGTCCCCCTGCCCGGACGGGTGGCATGTCATTGCAATGGGCGATCGTATTGTAAATAACACACGGACTGTTCTCGTCGGGCATAGCAGGTACTTGATTTTTTCAATGACACATCCTTCGTCAGGTCGCTTTCGCCGTGTCCGTCCCCGCAGGGGGGCGGCGCGCATCACTGTCGCACTTACGCTTACGATGCTGGCGGCATGCGCCGGCCCGGTCGAGGTCCGCAAGGTTTCCCTTGTCAGAAGCTATGACGACGCCCGCCATACAACCCTGCAGGGTCATGGGCCGGGTCCCGATACGCGGATCGTGCTGCATCGGCGCGGGCTGGACAACCTGTGGAACCGCCATCCCGACCGCGCCATCGCGGCGCTGCGACAGCAGGCGGCCACGGACCATGACGACGAACTGCCCGACATGCTGTTTGCGCTGGCGGAACTGAGCTACCGGCAGGGGCTGCGCCATCACCGGGGGGAAGATTTCCTTGCCGCCGCGGTCTATGCCTATGCGTTCCTGCAGCCGGGACGGGCGGATGGCCCCAACCCCTATGACCCGCGTTTCCGGCAGGCAGCGGATTTCTACAACCTCGGCCTGACGGCGGCTTTTCCCGCACCGGTCGCAATCGTGGCGCAGCGCCGCGCCCTGCCGTTCGGGGAGATCGAACTGAGCGCCGATCCCGCGCAACTGCACTGGCATGGCCGCCTGCTGGAGGGGTTCCTCCCGACTGCGACACTGGCGGTCAGCGGCATGCGCAATGTCTATCGCACCCCCGGCCTGGGCGAGGCGCTGACCGCGCTGGGACGTCCGGAGGACGGCACGCCGGGCGCAACGCAGGAGACAACGCAGAACAACAGGATGTTCGAAGTCACCAGCCGCCTGCGCATTCCCGCGAACATGACGCTCGACATTGACGATCCGCGCAGGCAGGTGCTGACGGGACACCTGCATGGGCGCCTTGTCATGCATGTCATGGACGAAGCCCCCGACACGCCCGTTCCCCCGGCCTATGACCAGACGGCCGCCCGCGCCATCAGCCTGCAGGAAACGGCGCTGTGGACCAAGGAATATCGTGGCTTTTTCGATGGCACCACCTATGACGGCACGCAGCCACGACTGGTCGCCATTACGCCGCACCGGCCGGGCAACATGCCGGTGGTGTTCATTCACGGCACGGCGTCAAGCCCCTATCGCTGGGCCGGCATGGTCAATGACCTGCTCGAAAATCGCAATATCCGCGACCATTTCGATTTCTGGTTCTTTTCCTACGCCACCAGCAACCCGATCCCGTATTCCGCATGGCAGTTGCGCCGTGCCATTACGCAGGCCGTGGACAGCCTTGGGGGGACAAAGGCCGATCCCGCCCTTGGGCACATCACGCTGGTGGGGCACAGCCAGGGCGGCCTGCTGGCGCGCATGCTGGTGATCAATCCGGGCGACAGGCTGTGGAACGGCACGGCAGGCCGCCCGCTTTCGACGTTTCATCTCAATGCGCGCACCCGGGAGTTGATCCAGGAAACCATGTTTCCCACCCCGATGCCCGAAATCCAGCGTGTCGTGTTCATCGCCACCCCCCAGCATGGCAGCTACCTTGCCGGGATGTCGCTGGCCCAACTGATCGGGGGCATGGCCAGCCTGCCGTGGCGGGTAAGCGAAACCGCGCGTGAGATCGTGACCGGGGCAGGGGACAGCACGCATGTGGACAACCGCATGCCACGGTTGGGCAGTGTCTATGCCATGTCGCCACGTAGTCCCTTCATGCGCACGCTGCCCACGATCCCGATCATGCCCGATGTGCACACCAATTCCATCATCCCGGTCTGTGGCACGGGGGATCCGCTCTCACGCGCGGACGATGGCGTCGTGTCGTATGAAAGCGCCCATATTCCCGGCGTGGATTCGGAACTGGTGGTCCGCCATTCCGAACATTCCACGCAATCCAATCCCTTCACCATCGCCGAGGTGCAACGCATCCTGCTGCTGCAACTGGCGCAAAATCCCGCCACGGCATCACGGTCGATACCGCAGCGGGCCGCGGCACGATGAACAGGCATCCATTGCGCCGATGGGGCGGTCATGTGCTGCTGCTGCTGTGCGCCGTGCTTGTGGGGGCGGCCATATATTATTCCACCCTCCAGCCGGATGTGCTGCGGGTGGGGGCGGGCGTGGCGTTTCCCGCCCTGCTGCTGGGTTCCGCATGGGTGCGCCCCCCGCGCCCGAGGCGGATCCTGCGCATGGGACTGATCGGTGGGCTGGGTGCCTGGTATGTCACGGATCCCCCGCGCAATGACCGGCAGTGGGCGCCGGAATATTCCATTCCGGCCGACGCGTGGCGTGAGGGTAATGACATACATGTCCGTCACGTCCGCAATTTCCGTTATCGCACGCCAAGCGACGGCATCCCCGCATGGTACGACGCCACATATCCTCTGGACGGGTTACGCAGCGTTGACCTTGTCACCTCCTACTGGGCCGGGGAAACCATCGCCCATGTCTTCCTCAGCTTCGGCTTTGCCGATGGACGGCACCTCGCGATCTCCATCGAGACACGGCGGCAGGCGCGTTTCGATTATTCCACCATTGCCGGTTTTTTCCATCATTATGAACTGTTCTATGTCACGGCGGACGAACGCGACCTGATTGGCGTCAGGACCGACATACGGCGTGAACGCGTCTATCTCTATCGCCTGAATCTTTCGCCCGAGGTGCGCCAGCGTCTGTTCATGAGTTATGTCGGCGCGATCCATGACCTGATCAGCCACCCACAATGGTACAACACGCTGACGGATAACTGCACCACCGGCATTCTGGCGCGCGCCGGGGCGCGACTGCGTTACCGGCTGGACTGGCGCGTGATCCTCAGCGGCCATACGGCGGCAATGGCCTATGACATGAACCTGCTGGGGCCGTATGATCCGGTGCGCTTTGCGGATTTCGCGGCCCTGCATGCCGCAAGCCACATCGTCTGTGCACCCGGCGCCGTGCTCGGGCCGGATTATTCCGCAGCCATCCGCGCCCACCTGCCGCCGCCCGAAGGGCCGGGAACTCCGTAGGCGGTTTGCTCCCGATTACGGATATCCCTGTTCCGTGCGTGCGGCGCTGGCGCGGTCGCGGCGGCGGGCCAGCATCTGCCACCCATCATACAGGCAGACAAAGAATACCGCGTTCAGCAGGCTGGCAACCGCCGTCATGCGCTCTGTCGGGTCAAGCAGCATCGCAACAAACACCACGCAGATGCCACCAATGCTCAGATAGGCCTGCCAGCTACCGTCTGGCGTGTCCTGCCGCCGTTTCATGACAAGGTAGGTGACCGCGATCAGCAGGTAGACAAGCAGGATGACGCCACCGCTGCAATTGAGCAGGAAAGAGAAGATCACATTCGGCGACAGGATGGAGCAGAACGCCACGACCAGGCCTGCAAGCGTGCTGGCGATCAGGGCGGAATGCGGTGCACCCTGCGCCGAATGCCGTGCCATCAGGGCAGTGGCATTACCGGAACGGGCAAGTTCCGCCAGAATGCGCGATGTGATGTACAGGCTGGAATTCAGGCATGACAGGATCGCGCTGAACACGACGATGCGCATGATGGTTGCCGCACCGGGAACCCCCATGACCGTCATGGCCGCAACAAACGGGGATTTGCCTGCCGTAACATCGGTCCAGGGAACAATGGCAAGCAGCAGCATGATGGAGGTGAGGTAGAAGACCGTGATCCTGACCCCGATGCTGCGTGTCACGCGGGCCACGCCCATGCGCGGGTTGGCGGATTCCGCCGCCGCCACGGTCGCCACCTCGGACCCGATCATGCTGAACATGATGGTCGGGATGACCGCCAGCAGGGCGGTGACGCCATGCGGCGCAATCCCCCCATGTCCGAAATAATTGGCCCGGACGGATATTCCCGGCCCGAACATATGCCCCACGAACAGTACGCCCATCACGACGAACAGGATGATACTTGCGACCTTCAGCAGGGAAAGCCAGAATTCACACTCCCCGAACACATCCACCGATCGCAGATTGATCGCCATCAGCACAAGGATGATGCCCACCGCCAGCAGCCAGGTTGGCAGGGCGACCCAGTCCTGCAGCAGCAGCCCCCCGGCGATGGCCTCGCTTCCCATGGCCACCACCCAGAAAAACCAGTACATCCAGCCCGCGACGAAGCCCGCCCTGCTGCCATATCCCTGCCGGATATATTCCACGAATGAACCAAGGCCCGGCTGCTGCATCACCATTTCGCCCAGCATGCGCATGACGACCATGATCAGTCCGCCGCACAGGGCATAGGCCAGCAGGACCGCAGGCCCCGCCACCGCAATGGCGGAACTGCTCCCCACGAACAGGCCGGCCCCGATGACACCGCCAAGGGCAATCATGGCGATATGGCGATTTTTCAGCATCCGGCCGGAAGCGGCATCCTGTGTCATCAAATATCCTTCATGGTCACGGACTGCTGGCAGCCCGCCAGAACCGCCCCCACCATCAGGAAGAGGACGGCATCATGCCAGTTCCCTGCGGGCGGGAACGCTATCACCTTTCATGACATGTGTCCAAAACCGTAACGTAAATTCCCTTGTCATGATTTGGTTTTCCAGATTTCACCATGTCATTTCGCTGCATGTACGGAAATATTGCAACATGCCGAAAGAATGGGCATCGGTCCCGAATCCCGCCCATTGTGCATCATGGAAACCGCAAGGAATTGTCTGGTACAGGTTTTGGGAAAAGATCCGGACAGCACCGGACTTTACTGGTCATCAGGCCGTTGCGAAATGGACATCCATCATAAAGGAAGGCCCTGCGCCATCCCATCCGCCTGGGCAGGGATCCGGTGGATGGAAACAGGGCAGGGCGGTTGTCCATGCCGTGCGATCAGAAATCGGCCTTGATGGCGCCAAAGGCCATACGCGGCGTGCCCAGCAGCATCGACTGGTCGGTATAGGCGGATGCGGCGTTCATCGGGTTGCCGTTTTCGCCCATGGTGGCGATGTAGCGGGTATTGGTCAGGTTGGTCAGGTTGAACGACAGGGTCAGGCCACGCAGGAACCCACCCAGGCGTGGGCCGGTATCGCTGGTTTTCTTGACGTGCCACTGCAGGCCAAGGTTCGACAGCCAGTACCCCGGGATGCGGTATTCACCCTCGTAATCGTAATTGCGCTGCCCGACGTAATTGCCATCAATATAGAAGCTGAGCGAACGCCAGTCATAGGACAGGCGCGCCTTGTACATGAATCGCGGATAGTTCACGACCTGCTGCCCCTTCGTGGGATGGGTGCCGTTGGAATCCGTGATGTTATCGTCATAGACAGCGTGGTTGTAGCTGATGCTGTTGGTGATCGCGAGGTTGCGCAGCGGCGTCACCGTCAGGGCCGCATCAACACCATTCATGGTCACGCCACCCACATTGGCGACACTCGAAATCGGGTTGACCGCCGGGCCGGACGTGATCTGCTGCAGGCGGTTGTTGAAATTCGTGCGGTAGGCATAGACCGACGCGCCGAGCAGGCGGTCATGGTACCGGTAGCCGATGGCATAGGTCCAGGCCGTTTCCGGGCGCAAAGTGCTGCGCGCGTCGTTATAGGCCGTCTGCGTCACGGCGAACGGGGAGTTCGAGAGCTTGAAGCCCGATTCCGCATAGGTATGGACGTTTTCGGAAATATCGATGAACAGTTCATGACGTTTCAGGAATGTCCAGTCCACGCCGATATGCGGCAGGAACGGCTTGGCGATCGTCTGGCTTACGCCGCTGGTGATGTTGCCGATGTTACCGTAATAATCCTGATTCAGATATCCATCACCCACGCGCGTCGTGTTCAGCAGCGACTTGAACCCGAAATGCAGGGCCAGGTTGCGGATCGGGCGATAGGTATCCTGCACGAATGCGGTGAAGGTGTTGGTGTTGTAGTTCTGGTTGAAGACCTAGGCAAAGGGGTCCTTGAAATGTCCAAGCGGGTTGACCAGGTTGCCCTGCACGACGCCATTGACGACATTCGGTTCCGCATACTGGTACATCGGGGACTGGTAATCGTTGTTTTCATACCAGACGCCGCCGCTGATATGGTTGTGGGCGACATCGTAGGTCACCTGAGACAGCACGCCAAAACGCCGGATGGAAGGCTGCTTGACAAGTTCACTCAGGGGGGAACCATTGGGCGAACCGCTATAGGGCGTGGTCCACGTGGTCTGCTGGGATTCCCCATGGCCATAGGCGGTGGTGGTCCAGCGTACCTTGTCCGTCAGCGCCAGATCCGCCTTGAGGTAGCCTACGATGTCGTCCTGGTTGGTTGCACTATCATAATAGGACGCATCCGACGCATCGCTCAGATTGCCATACCCGGCGGGATAGCCGCCGCCCTTGCCCTGCGCCGCAAGGGCAGCGTCATAGGCGCGGATATAACCGCTTGCCTTGCCGTTATAGTAATTGTCCGCATTGTAGCCGAGATGATTGAGGATATCAGGCGACATGTCCTGATATTCCATCTCGTGCAGATCGCTCCAGTCGAAATAGGCGGAGATGGAGCTGTTCTGTCCGATCGGCTGCACCAGCTTGGCGTTGACCTGCTGGTAGAACTGCTCCCCATACCCTTTCCACTTGTCCTGATCGTTACGCATATACGACGCATAGAAGCGGGCGCCGGTGCTATTCAGGTCGCCACTGTCCACGCGCGCATAGGTGTGGAACGTATCAAAGCTGCCGAACCCCTGGTTGACCGTACCGCCGAGCTTATGGCTCGGGTCGCTGGTGGTATAGGCAAGCGACCCGCCAAGGTTGTTGGTCGCCGCCACGTCTTCCGCACCGGCGGACTGCGACACGTCAATGCCCTGCACATTCTCCGACGAGACCGCGAGCACGGGATTCATGCCGTTGTAGTTACGATACGTCATTTCGCCGAGGGGAATGCCATCGAGCGTCATGCCGATTTCCTGCTGCTGGAAACCGTGCATGAAGATCTGCGTGCTCCAGGTGCTGACACCCTGCGCGTCGGCGGACTGGAAATCCACGCCAGGCATGGTGTTCAGCGCCGCCATGGGGTTCGTGCCGGGCGGGGCGGATTCCAGGAGTTTCTTGCCGACGATCAGGTGCGCGCCATGCACCGTGCGATGTGCCGAAACCGACAGGGCTTCGGGGGCAGCGTGTGAACGGACCGGACCGGCAGGGTGGGCCGTGGCCGTTCCGCGTGTCGCATGCACGCCCGTCGCACGTGTCGTACCTCGTGCCGCGGCGTGGCCGGGGTGGGACGTGGCTGTCGTCGTGGTGCTGGTGGCGGCATGAACCTGATGAGACGACATGCCCGACAGGACCGTTGTCATCAAAAGCAGGCCTGAAAAGAGATTACGGTTGTTCATTCGTCTGTGTTCCTACCGGGCGGATGGACAGGGGAGGATCAGGATGCGCGCAGACATAAGGTGAGCCACGGTCCGGGCCGACAGGCGCGATGCCGCGTCATGACTGTCCGCCAGGTGGTAAAACAGATTGTTTTCATACAGCATCATTCCTCACCTCCTTTGCATATATTATTGAATTTCAAGAACAAAAACGTACGATCCAAATGAACACGCAAGTATTCCCATGACGCACCCACCCAACCGGACGTGGCGTTTTAGCCACAATATTTTCTCCGTTTGAAAGCGCAACCGGACGGAGCGATTGGTATGGATGTCCCGGCCTGGCATTCGCGTGCAGCATGCCGAATTCCCTTGGAAAATCACGCATATCCAGAGTGCTTCGTTATTTTTGTTTCTTTCAATCCCCTTATTGGTATCGAATATATCGTATACCGTGCATGAAATATAATATATGATCAATACGTTTTCGCATTATTCCGCGACAAAAAGATGTTGCGTCCCCATGCCGTTGCATATTTGACACATGTTTTATGATAAACATTACATGCGTCGGGTTAGTTTGATTTATGAAAAAAAGCAGGGGAACCCTTTCGGATTCCTGACATTCCCATGAAAGAAGGCTATCTTTCCCCGGAAAATGTATCGAAGATATTCAATCTCTTGGAATTCATATAATTATCAGCATATTAAAATACAGATCGAAACGTATTACATTTTCTACTCTGAATTTATTATGAGTCTGCTTTTGTGTCCTGTTCGACGACAGGAACCAGCATGTCACCATCGGTACGCATATGCAACATCATATATTATATGATGTTGATATTTATATATGGGATGTGATTTTCGTCAAAAAATTGGGCATCAGCGACGCAAAATCAATGCATCTGCCCTGTTTCCGGTCATTTTGTAAGGCGGGGCGATTCATGACCACAGGCCATCTGGGTCGCCTGCGTCCCCGCCATGCCCCGGCAGGCGTTACAGCCGGGAGCCGTTGCGCGGCAGTTCCTTGCGCAGGTCGTCATGCGTATTGCGGATATGGCTGCGTGACAGTTTCAGCAGGGTCTTCTCATCCCCATTGATCCATGCCTCCAGTATCTGGCCATGCTGGATGTTCGCCTGTTCCGGCCGTCCCATCGGTCCCAGATGGAACCGCACATAGCGGTCCGCAATGACATTGAGGCGTTCGATCATGGTATAGGTCAGCGTGCCCGCACCGGGGGCGATAAGGGACATGTGAAAGGCGCGATTGCATTCGCCCCAGTCAACATCATCCTGCATCGCGGCATTCCCGACCGCCGCCAGGGTCGCGCGGGCCAGTGCATGGTCGGCGGCGGTCGCGCGCCTGCTGCCTGCAACAGTGGCGGTGGGTTCAAGCTGCAGCCTGAGCGCAAAGACCTCGTCGGCTTCTTCCGCGCTCAGCGTATTGACGGTAAATCCACGATTGGCATGCGACCTGACCAGGCCATCCTGCTCCAGACGCGCCAGCGCCTCACGCAGGGGGATCTTGCTGATGCCCAGTTCGGTGGCGATCGTATCCTGACGGATGGGTTCGCCTTCTGCCAGTTCACCTTTAAGGATACGTTTGCGGATCAGGTAATAAAGCTGATCCGCAATGGTGCGTACCTGCAGTGATGTGGAATGGCGTACGATGCCCATGCGCAGGGGGCCTTTATGCAAGAAGGGTCACTCCGGATGGACGTGCTCAGACCACCTGGAAACCGTTGCTGAAAACATCTTCCTCATCAATCCAGATCGTGTTGAACCCGGTTGAAATGGCGCTGCCCGTAATCAGCGGGACGATCGCACGATGGTCGCCGACTTTTGTCTCGCTGTCGATACGTCCTGTAAAGCGGCTGCGGATATAGCTTTCATGAATGAACGGCTGGTCCACGCCAAGGACCCCCTTGTGCCACAGATGCGCCAGCCGTGCCGACGTGCCGGTGCCGCAGGGGCTGCGGTCGATGGCCTTGTCGCCATAGAACACGGCGTTGCGGCCCTGCTGCGCCGCATGTTCCCCCGGTTCCGCCCATAGGACGTGACTGACGCCGGAAATGGTGGGATCAAGGGGATGGACGGGGGTATAGGCGTCGCGGACAAGATCGCGGATCACCGGGCTGAGTTCAAGGATGCGCCGCGCGCCAAGTTCATCAAGCGTGCGGTACTGGCCATGCGGTTCCACGATGGCGTAGAAATTCCCGCCATAGGCCACATCGACCGTCAGGGGCCCGAATCCCGGCACGTCAATGGAAATCCCGGTTTTTGCCACCCATGCCGGGACATTGCGGATGGTAACGGATGTCACCCGGTTGTGTGTATGGGTATAGGTGATGTCGATGATGCCTGCCGGCACCTCCAGCCGAAGCTGGCCCCTGATGCGCGGCTGCAGCAGCCCGTGTTCCAGCCCGAACGTCACCAGCCCGATCGTGCCATGCCCGCACATCGGCAGGCAGCCGCTGGTTTCGATGAACAGGATGCCCCCATCCGTATCCGGACGGGTAGGGGGGTAGAGGAAACCGCCCGACATCATGTCATGGCCCCGGGGTTCAAAGCACAGCCCGGTGCGGATCCAGTCAAAGCGCGAGAGAAAATCCTGGCGCCGTTCGCTCATGCTGGTCCCACGCAGCAGGGGCGCACCACCCGCGACAAGCCGGACGGGATTACCCGCCGTATGACCGTCAACACAGAAAAACGTATGTCGCATCGTCATGTCCTTGATTAAAGTGCGGCCGTCGCGGGCATATGGCCTATCGTGCGGAAGGGCGCGTGGCGGCAGCCTTTTCCACCATGGCCGTAACTTCGGCACGACGCGCACCCGTCAGGGGCATGCGCGGCATGCGCACACGTTCATTGCCGCGTCCCATGATCTGTTCCGCCAGCTTGATCGACTGCACCAGATCATGTTCCGCATCCAGGTGCAGCAGGGGCATGAACCAGCGATAGATCTCCAGCGCCCGCGCCATGTTTCCCTTCTGCAGGGCCTCCACCAGTTCGACCGACTCCTGCGGGAATGCGCTGGTCAGGCCGGAAATCCAGCCCGCCGCCCCCAGTGTCAGCCCTTCGAACGCCACATCGTCCAGCCCGGCCATCATGATATACCGGTCCCCGAACGCATTGACCACATCGGTATAACGGCGGGTATTGGCTGAACTTTCCTTGACCGCAACGATTGTTTCCACATCCGTCAGTTCACGCAGCACATCCATGCTGATGTTCACGCGATAGGCGGTAGGGTTGTTGTACAGCATGATCGGCAGGTCGGATGCCGCCGCCACGGCCTTCAGGTGGGCGACAAGTTCCGCTTCCTTGGGCACATAAACCATCGCGGGCAGGACCATCAGCGCGTCCGCGCCGATCCGTGCGGCATCGGCCGCGAATTTCACCGCCCGCGGCGTCGTCAGTTCCGACACGCCCACGATGACGGGCACGCGTCCCTTTGCCGTTTCGCACGAGGCGGCCAGCACCTTCAGCTTTTCATCCGGTTCGAGCGAATTGTTCTCGCCGCAGGTGCCCATGATCGTCAGGCCATGGACGCCATCGCCGATCAGGTTGTCCAGAACCTTCTGCGTCGCGGCGAAATCGATCGACAGATCCGGGGCAAACTGTGTGGTCGCCGCAGGAAAAACACCCGTCCACTGCATTGGAACTCTCCACTTGATTTCGATAACGTTTCGTCTATCGTATACGTATCGATTTGGAAAGGAAGAAAACATCCATGCCCGAAAATACCGGTCGCGTTGCATCCGCTGTCGTGGTCGGGGGCGGGATTGTGGGACTTTCCTGTGCGCTGCGCCTCAGGGCGCGGGGCATGCATGTCACCGTCATGAATGTGGGCGCACCGCAGGACGCGGCGTCATGGGGCAATGCGGGGCATATCGCTGTGGAGCAGGTGATGCCCCTGGCGTCCCCACAATTCCTCCTCTCCGCGCCGGGACGCCTGTTTTCCCTGACGGGCGGGGCACTGGATATCGGCTGGCGATATGTCGGCACATGGCTGCCATGGTGCCTGCGCTATATCCGCGCATGTGGTGGTGCGACGGCACGGCGCGGGCATCTGGCCCTGCGTGAACTGCTGTCGCATGCCCTGCCTGCCTGGCGGCGCATGGCGTGCGATCTCGATGATCCCGGACTGCTGATCGAAACCGGGCATCTGATGCTGTGGAACGGCGCGCAGGATCCGCTTCCGGCGATGCGCGCGGTCATGTCATCGGACCACGGGACGGCCACGGTGCGTCCCATGGCGCAACATGAACGTGAAAGTCTGGTGCCGCTGCTGGGCCATGTTCCGCGTGGGGGACTGGTGTTTGACGGAACGGCGCAGGTACGTGCGCCCGCCCTGGTGATGGAGGCGCTGCGCAACCGCCTGCATGCCGATTCCGGCTGCGAACTGCGCCAGCAGCGCGTCATCCGGGTCACGTCGGGTCCGCAGGGGCCGCGCGTGTTCGTGGCGGATGGCACATCGCTGTCACCGGATGTCGTTGTCATGGCCGCCGGCGTGGGAACGCGCGACATCGTGCAGGGATGGACGCCGCCACTGATCGCGGAACGCGGCTATCACGTCGAATGGGACCATGGCGGGGCACCTGTCGCACCGCCGATGATATTCGCGGATCACTCCGTCATCGTCTCGCGCTTTGGCCCGAGGATGCGGGCCTCGACATTTGTCGAATTCACGCGCGCGGACGCCCCGCCAGACCCGCGCAAGTGGCAGAGTCTGGAACGGGTAGTACAAAACAGTGGCCTTCCGGTCCGCTCGAACTTTTCCCGCTGGGTTGGCTGCCGTCCGACCCTGCCTGATTACCTGCCGGCCATCGGCCCGATTGCGGGCCTGCCGGGCGTCATCGCCGCATGCGGGCACCAGCATCTGGGCCTGACGCTGGCCCCGTTCACGGCGGACCTGGTGGCGGCCATCGCAACCCATGAAGAAACACCGCTGGACCTGCATGCCTTCCGCCCCGACCGTTTCGGGCGGGCGCAGGCAAACGCGGCATGAAAGACATGAGAGGAAAGAGAGCATGACACTGAGCGGAGCCCTGCTGATCGGACAGCACGATGTCGGGGGCAAGACACATTTCCATGCGATCAACCCGGCGACGGATGCACGGATGGAGCCAGCCTTTGCCTGCGCCACGCATGCGGATGTGGATGCCGCCTGCCGTCTGGCGGCAGGCGCATTCGACCCTTATCGCGCCATGTCGTTTGAACGGCGTGCCGCATTCCTTGAACAGATCGCGACCTGTCTGGGCGAAAACGCGGATGCCATCATCGCGCGCGCGGGTGCTGAAACCGCATTGCCCGAAGGCCGCCTGCGCGGGGAAATGGGACGCACGATGGGGCAGTTGCGCCTGTTCGCCACCCTGGTCCGGCAGGGAGAATGGAGCCAGCCACGCATTGATCCCGCATTGCCCGACCGTACACCGATGCCGCGCGCCGACCTGCGGCAGCGCCGTATCGGCGTGGGGCCGGTGGCGGTATTCGGTGCCAGCAACTTTCCGCTGGCCTTCTCTGTCGCGGGCGGGGACACGGTTTCCGCGCTTGCGGCGGGATGCCCTGTGGTCTGCCGTGCCCATCCCGCCCATCCGGGGACCAGCGAACTGGTGGGGCGCGCGATCCGTCAGGCCATGACAGCCTGCGACATGCCCGAAGGCGTGTTCTCGCTTCTGGGCGGGAACGGGCACGAGGTCGGGGAATGGCTGGTGAAGCACCCGGCCATCATGTCGGTCGGCTTTACCGGTTCCTATGCCGGGGGGACGGCCATCGCGGCACTGGCGGCACAGCGCGACGTACCCATTCCCGTCTTCGCCGAAATGGGCAGCATCAATCCGGTCTATCTCTGCCCGCAGGCGCTTGCGGCCCGCACGGAAGCCCTTGCGCGCGGGTTTGTCGACTCCCTGACGATGGGGGTGGGGCAGTTCTGTACCAATCCGGGCATTGTCATTGCGCCCGAAGGCGAGGCGTTCGAATCATTCGTCCGTATCGCGGCGGAGTCGATCGCCACACGACAGGCCGCAACGATGCTGACGCCGGGAATCCACGCGGCCTATGACACGGGTGTGGACCGGCTGGCGCGGTGTCCGGGGATCGAGGCCGTGGGGCAGGGAAATGATGATGGTGCGCCCAACCGGGGCCGCCCGATGCTGTTCCGCACGACCGCGGAACATTTCATGCGCGAACGTAAGATGCAGCATGAGGTTTTCGGCCCTGTTTCGATCCTGGTTTCCTGTCCCGATACCGCCACCATGCACGCCATGACCGAAAGTCTGGAGGGGCAGTTGACCATCACCCTGCAGATGGATGGCACGGATACGGATTTCGCACGCGCGCTGCTGCCGGTCTTCGAGCGCAAGGCGGGACGTATCATCGTCAATGCATGGCCTACGGGGGTGGAGGTCTGCCCCGCCATGGTCCATGGTGGCCCGTTCCCCGCCACGACGGATACCCGCACCACATCGGTGGGAACGGCGGCGATTGAACGATTCCTGCGCCCGGTCTGCTATCAGGACCTGCCCGATATCCTCCTGCCGCCCGAACTGGCGCGCGCCAATCCGCTTGGACTGACGCGACTGGTCAACGGGACGATGCAGGCCCCCGCCTGAACCTCTGTCCACACCGGCTCGCGGTCCCGGCGGGCCGCGCGCCGCCATGCATTTACCAAGCGAGGAGGCGCGCCATGGCCCCGCCATCACCGGCATTCAATCGTTCGCTGTCCCTTCTTGACCTGACATTGCTGGGGTTCGGAGCCGTCTTCGGGTCGGGCTGGCTGTTTGCGGCATCACATGTCGCGGCGATCGTTGGCCCGGCCAGCATCATTTCATGGATCGCCGGCGGGATCGCGGTCCTGTTTCTGGGGCTGATCTATTGCGAACTTGCCGCCGCCCTGCCAGAGGCCGGGGGCATGATCCGCTATCCGGCCTATGCACATGGGCCATTGCTGGGGGCGCTGCTGGGTTTCATCACCGTCATTGCCTATTCCAGCCTGATTTCAATCGAAATCATCGCGGCGCGCCAGTATGCCGGGTCATGGATTCCGGGACTGACGGCCAACAGCGCGGGGGATCCGACCCTGCTGGGGTGGGCGGTGCAGGTCGCGGTCCTGTCCGGGATGCTGCGGATCAACATTTCCGGGGTCAAGACCTTCGCGCTGTTCAACAACATCATCACCATCTTCAAATTCGTCGTGCCCATGCTGGTCATCGGCGTGCTGCTGCTGTTCCTCCATCCCGGGAATTTCACGACATACGGCTTCATGCCCTTTGGCTGGCAGAGCATCGAGGGCGCCGTGTCCATCGGCGGCATCATCTTTGCCTATCTGGGCCTGACCCCCATCATCGCGGTGGCGAGCGAGGTGCGTAACCCGCAGCGCACCATTCCAATCGCCCTGACGCTTTCGATTTTCCTTGCCGCATTTGTCTATGTTCTGCTGCAGGTCGCCTTTGTCGGCAGCGTACCCGCCGGCATGCTTGCGGCCCACGGATGGGCGGGCATCGACCGCCTGCTGCCCCTGCCATTCCATGACATCGCCATGACACTGGGGCTTGGATGGCTGGGTTTTGCCGTCGTGATCGATGCGGTGGTGTCCCCCACGGGCACGGGCAACATCTATATGGGTTCAACCGCGCGCATCATTTACGCCTGGTCGCATTCGGGCACGTTCCTGCCATGGTTCGGCCATCTGGACCCACGCCATGGCGTGCCCCGCCGCGCGGCC
The DNA here is from genome assembly GCF_003206495.1 of Gluconacetobacter entanii. Taxonomy (GTDB): domain Bacteria; phylum Pseudomonadota; class Alphaproteobacteria; order Acetobacterales; family Acetobacteraceae; genus Novacetimonas; species Novacetimonas entanii. The sequence continues at coordinate 25,593 of NZ_NKUF01000017.1, forward strand.
TTCCTGACCTTCGGGCTTGGCGTGTTCTGGATGCTGCCGTTCCCGTCATGGGAGGCGCTGATCGGCGTGGTGTCGTCGGCCCTGATCATGAGTTACGCCTTCGCCCCCGTTGCGGCGGCGGCACTGCGGCACGCCGCCCCCGGACTTGCGCGCCCGTTCCGGGTTACGTGCATCAGGGTCATGGGGCCGGTTTCCTTCATGATCGCAAGCCTGATCGTCTTCTGGTCGGGATGGCACACGCTGTCATGGCTTCTGTCGGTGCAACTGCTGTTCGGGGTTATCTTCCTGGCCATCCGCGCCCTGCGCGGGACGGGCAATACGGGCGAAGACATCCGCAGCAGCGCATGGGTGCTGGCCTATTTCGCCGGCATGCTGGTCCTCTCGGCCTGCGGGACGTTCGAGGGATACGCGATCATGGCCCATCCCTTCGACGACATGATGGTGGTGATCTTTGCGGGCCTGATTTTCGTATGGGGGGAACATGTTGCCCATCGCGACATGCAGTTGCCCAATGTCACGGCTGACACACCGCAGGCAATGACACCGGATACGGTCATTGCCAACGAACCCGTGGTTTCACTCTGAAGGCATATCGTCATCTGCCATCTCTTTCCTTTAAAAGGTGGCATCCGAAACTTCCTGCTAAAAGCTTCACCAGAAACCCGCAACGGTTTCGAAGGGCGTCTTGCAGGCGGGAATGGCAAACCATTTGACGGCATGCATGGCGTATCATATAATTTGACACATAATGTATACCAACCTTCCTGTCGTATAACGTACCCTATGGTACTGCGGCAGGAGTGGGGCCCGGGATCATGATACAGGGATGCCGCTGTTTTCCTGTCTGGAACATATGGGGACAGGGCCTCCTTGCCAGGGAAAATACCTATGCTGCCATCTTCCATCTTTGACGTGGAAACCGGCCAGAAACGTGGCGCGGCATCCATCGTGGTGGGGGCGGCCCTGCGCAATGCCATCCTGACAGGCAAGCTGCCGGCGGGACAGGCGCTGCCGCAATCGGAACTGGCCGGTGGTTTTGGCACCAGCATCATTCCCGTGCGCGAGGCGCTGAAGCAACTGGAAGCCGAGGGACTGGTGACCTTCCTGCCCAATCGTGGCGCGATGGTCACCGGCATGACCGAACAGGACATCATCGAATATTCCGAAATCCGCGCCTCGCTGGAGGAAATGGCCGCCCATCATGCCGTCAGCCATATGTCGCGCATGGACCTTGCCCGGGTCGAGGATGCCTATGAAGCCTTTGTCGAGGGGGCGGCGAATGCGACAAGCAAGCATGATTCGGGCGACCTGAACCGCGCCTTTCACAATGCGATCTATGTCGCGGCGCAACGCCCGCGCCTGCTGGAAATGATCGACGACCTGCATATCCGGCTTAACCGCTATATCCGCAGCCATCTCGAGATCGAGGGGCGCAAACTGGTAACCGACCGGGAACATGCCGAGATCATGCAGGCCTGCCGCAGGCGCGATGCCGACGCGGTGGCACGCCTGACGCGACAGCATATCCTCGAAGCGGCCAATATTTCCATCAAGGTGATCCGCGAACGCGCGCAACGCTGACGGCGCGCTACATCCCGGCAATTCAGGCAGACATACCGCCGCCATATCGGGCAGGCAGGGGCAGATTATGCCCATTTTCCGGGCAGACGCCGCCAGCACGGGATGCAGCATGTCATAACGCTGCAAAAACATGCTATGCATTTTTAAATCATATATTATAATATCTTCATTATATCATTCTGGGGGCATTCCCCGGACATGCCGTCCTGCCTTGGGATCTTCATCATGGTGTTTTTCAAAGATTTTGCTGGCCCGGTGGATGCGCCGTCATCCCTGCGGCAACGGATAACCGATGCCCTGCGGCGTCCCGAACCTGACTGCATGGCCGAACTGGCCCCCGGCGCGACACTGACGCCGGAACAGGGCGCGCATACGACCGCGCTTGCGACCCAACTGACCGAAGGGCTGCGCCATAACCGTGCGCCCGGCGGGGTGGAGGCCCTGGTACAGGAATTCTCCCTGTCCTCGGCCGAAGGGGTGGCCCTCATGTGCCTGGCGGAGGCACTGCTGCGCATTCCCGACAATGCAACCCGCGACGCGCTGATCCGTGACAAGATCGGGTCCGGCGACTGGATGGCGCATATTTCGCGTGACCGTCCCCTGTTCACCAATGCCGCGGCATGGGGACTGCTGGTGACGGGACGGCTGAGCACCGGCACCAAAGACGGGCAGGCCGGGCTTGCACGCGCGCTGAAGGGGCTGGTGGGCCGGTGCGCCGAACCCGTGATCCGCAAGGCGGTCGATATGGCCATGCGCATGATGGGCGAACAGTTCGTCGTTGGCGAAACCATCGAAGCCGCGCTGAAGAACAGCGAAAAGCTGGAGGCCACGGGCTTTCGCTACTCCTACGACATGCTGTGGGAGGCCGCGCTGACGGCGCATGATGCCGAACGGTACCGGCAGGATTACATCACGGCCATCCATGCGATCGGCAGGCGGGCGCGGGGTGCGGATGTGTATGAACGTCCCGGCATTTCGATCAAGCTGTCGGCACTGCATCCGCGCTACAGCAGGGCACAGCGCGCGCGCGTGATGGCCGAACTGCTGCCGGTTGTCATCGAACTGACGGTACTGGCGCGGCAGTATGACATCGGCCTCAATATCGACGCCGAAGAAAGCGAACGGCTTGAGCTTTCCCTCGACCTGCTCGAAGGGCTGTGCCACGAACCGGCGCTGCAGGGCTGGAACGGCATCGGCTTTGTCGTGCAGGCCTATGGCCGGCGCGCGCCCTTCGTGCTGGACTTCATCATCGACCTTGCACGCCGCACGGGCCATCGCCTGATGGTACGCCTTGTGAAAGGGGCTTACTGGGACAGCGAAATCAAGAAGGCGCAGATCGAGGGGGTCACGGATTTCCCCGTCTATACGCGCAAGGTCCATACCGACATCAGCTATATTGCCTGCGCGCGCAAACTGCTGGATGCGCGTGACGTCATCTTCCCGCAGTTCGCGACCCACAATGCCCGCACGCTTGCCACGATCTATACGCTGGCAGGCAAGGAATTCCATGTCGGTTCCTATGAATTCCAGTGCCTGCACGGCATGGGTGAACCGCTGTACAAGGAAGTCGTCGGCCCGAACAAGCTGGGGCGGCCCGCGCGTATCTATGCCCCGGTGGGCACGCATGAAACGCTGCTGGCCTATCTGGTGCGGCGTCTTCTGGAAAATGGGGCGAATTCTTCCTTCGTGAACCAGATCGGCGATGAGCGGGTGCCGGTTTCCGCGCTGGTGGCGGATCCCATGACCATTGCGCGCGGCGTCGTGCCGTTCTGGTCCCCCAATCCCGCCATCGCGGCCCCGCCAGACCTGTTCGCACCCGAACGCCGCAATTCGGCGGGACTGGACCTGAATGATGAAAACTCCCTGACCGCGCTGGGCAGGGGACTGGCCGCGGACATGCCCGCATGGACCTGCGCCCCGATGGTGGCCACGCCGGTTGCCGCGGGCGCGGTGCTGGACGTTGAAAACCCGGCGGACCGGCGTGACAGGGTGGGGACATGGACGCCCGCCGATGTGGCGATCATCCCTGCCGTTGTGCAGGACGCCGTCAGGGGCGGCGTGGCATGGGCGACCATGCCACCGGGCAAGCGCGCGGAAATCCTTGAACGCGCATCGGACCTCATGGAATCCCGCACGGATGCGCTGCTGGGCCTGATCGTGCGCGAAGCGGGCAAGTCATTTCCGAACGCCATTGCCGAAATACGCGAAGCTGTCGATTTCCTGCGTTACTATGCCGCGCGGATCCATGCGGAATTCGACAACGCCACCCATATCCAGCTGGGGCCGGTGGCCTGTATCAGCCCATGGAACTTCCCGCTGGCGATCTTCACGGGGCAGGTGGCGGCGGCCCTTGCCGCAGGCAACAGCGTCATTGCCAAACCGGCCGAGGAAACGCCGCTGATCGCGGCACAGGCCGTAGACATCCTGCACCAGGCCGGTGTGCCCGCCGATGTGCTGCAACTGCTGCCCGGTGCGGGGGATGTGGGCGCGGCCCTGGTCGCGGCCCCGCAGGTCGCGGGCGTGATGTTCACCGGTTCGACCACGGTGGCGCAGTCGATCAACCGCCAGCTTGTCACCCGTCGGGACCACACGGGACAGCCTGTGCCGCTGGTTGCCGAAACAGGCGGCCAGAACGCGATGATCGTGGATTCCTCCGCCCTGGCCGAACAGGTCGTGACGGATGTCGTCGCCTCCGCCTTCGACAGCGCGGGGCAGAGATGTTCGGCACTGCGCATCCTGTGCGTGCAGGAAGATTGCGCCGATCATGTGCTGACAATGCTGCGCGGGGCGATGCGTGAACTGCAACTGGGCAATCCCGCCCTGCTGTCCACCGATATTGGCCCGGTCATCACGCCGGATGCGGCAAAAGGGATAGAGGCCCATGTCGCGGCCCTGCGCGCGAAGGGCGCGCCGGTGTTTCGTGTGGACATCCCGGCGCATTGCGGCCATAGCAGCTTTGTTCCGCCGACCCTGATCGAGATTGATTCCATCTCCGACCTCGGGCCGGAAGTGTTTGGTCCCGTGCTGCATGTCCTGCGCTATCGCCGGCAGGCGCTCGATACGGTCATCGATGCCATCAACGCGTTGGGCTATGGCCTGACGGGTGGGCTGCATACCCGTATCGAAACGATGGTCGATCACGTGACGCAGCGTCTGGACGTGGGGAACCTGTATATCAACCGCAATACGATCGGCGCGGTTGTCGGGGTGCAGCCCTTTGGCGGGCGTGGCCTGTCCGGAACGGGGCCAAAGGCGGGGGGGCCGCTGATCCTGCGTCGCCTTGTCGCGCAATGTCCCGCGATGGAAAACCTGCTGCCCGGCATGAAGGGTGGCGCGGTGCCACACATGATGCAGACATGGCACGACTGGCTGATGGGCAAAGGCCACCAGCAGGTGGCGCGGCAGGTGGCCGAGATGATGAAAACCCCGCTCTGTGGCGCGGAAATGGTACTGCCCGGACCGGTGGGGGAGGAAAACCTCTACCGTCTCATGCCGCGCGGCAATGTCCTGTGCATCGGTGGGGGCACGCGTGAAGACCTGTTGATGCTGGTTTCCATGGCGCTGTCCTGTGGCAATACGGTCTTCGTCACGGGCGGGACCGACGATACGGCGTGGCTGTCTGGCCTGCCGGCGGATGTCGCACGCCATGTCCGCGCTGTCAGTGACGTGGCGCAGCACGAATATGCGGTTGTGCTTGGCGCCTGCGATGATGACGGTTTCCGGACAGCCACACGCACCCTTGCCGAAGGGAAGGGACCGATTGCATCGGTCTTCGTCATGAAGGAAGGGGGCCTGCGACGCGAATTCCTCGTCGAGGAGCAGTGCCGCAGTACGAACACGGCGGCTGCGGGCGGCAATGCCAGCCTGATGTCGATCGGGTAGGAAATCTGTCCGGGGTCAGAAGATGGGTCCCGGGGTGCCGTCTTTTATCCACCAAGGCGGCACCCTCTGACGTTTTTTCATGCAGGCAGGTCCGAACCGGCCTCAGTCCGGTGTCGGTGCCGCCTGTGACGCCTGTGACGCCTTGGCTTTTGCCAGTTCCTCCAGATGGGCGCGATAGACCTCGTAATGTTCCGGGGCGGCATGTTTGAAATGGGGGTCGTCCAGATGAGGCACCCGCCCATGGTGGCCGAAATTGACCAGACGTGCCTCCAGAAGGTGGATCTTGCCAAACAGGTCGAACCGGATGGCCAGAACCGCCAGTGACGAACCGGCAAACGGCCCGATCAGGTAGATCCACAGATTGGTCCATGTCCCGTCAAACAGCGCGGGCCCCAGGCTGCGGGCGAAGTTGACGCTGTTCCCCGACAGCCACGCGGTCAGCGGGTTCATGACCAGGAAGAAGATCCCCCCGATCCATGGCGTGACGGCCTTGTAACGCGGATGCGCCGCAAGCCAGTAGAGCGTGACGATCAGCAGGCCGGTCACCAGTGCTTCGGACCCAAGGGCATACCAGACCGAAATGCTGGTATAGGGAATGGTCGCGCCGTAATGCACCTCGCTCGACAATACATGCCACGGGGCGAAAACCAGTCCCAGGGCATAGACCGCCGTCGTCCCCGCCAGCGCGCCGAGGATCTGCGCGATGGCATAGCCAAGGGCGTCGATCCAGACGATCTTTTTGGAGAGCATGAAGGCAAGGGTCACGGATGGGTTGAGGTGCGCGCCACTGATCTTGCCAAACGGTGTCATTGCCGCTGCTGTTCCCGCCATGCCAAAGCACAGTCCGCACAGGGCGGTCTGGATGTTCGGATACGGCGCCAGCAGGCGGGCGAAGAATGTTCCCGGCGCGGTCAGCAGGATGACACAGACCAGTCCCACGATCATCAGCACGGCCGTGGCCAGTGCCTCACACCAGTACAGGCGCCAGTGGAACGGCCGTTCCGGATGCGGTTCCCCCGACAGGGGACGGTCATGGAAATGGATGTGGAAATGCGGCCAGTGGATATGTGGCAATCGCACATGGGGAAGATGAAAATGCGGCAGGTGCATGTGCGGCATATGGAAATGCCGATGGTGCCTGTCCCTGTTTTCCGTACCGTCCTGATGTTCCGCCATTGCCCTGCCCATGTATTCATCATGCCGTGAAAACGGAAACACATCATATACTGATATTGACCTTTGTCATGGCGCCTCAATACATAGGTGGTATCCAGATATGACAGCGTAAATACATCGTGATCTCGTGGTCATATTCATTTATCTTATTATAGATATTTCGAGGTCGTTGGCCTTTTTTATCATTATATTTCTGGATTTTGCGGGGACCATATCCCTGTCGGTGATGCACGGCCCCATGCTTAGCCAAGTGTCACCGATACCGTATGCTGTCGTGCGTCATCGAGCATGGTGATGCGGTGGCTTTCCGCCATGGGCTGTCCATCCACAACCAGTCGCGTGACCCCACGGCAGACATGGTTCGGGTTTTCAACCCTGATGGCATAGCGCGCCGTGCGCCATGCAAGCTCCACCTCGAAAGCGGACCAGTCGGCGGGAATGCACGGATCAATGCACAGTTCCGTGCCCTCGACATGAATCCCGAGGATGGTTTCACACCCGACCCGCTGCATCCAGCCTGCCGATCCCGTATACCATGACCACCCGCCGCGTCCCTGATGGGGCGGGCGGGAATAGATATCCGCCGCCACGACATAAGGCTCCAGCAGGTAGGTCCGGGCATCGCGCATCGTCCGCGCATGCGTGATGGGCAGGAGTTCATGGAACAGGCCATGGGCGCGCGTCCCGTCATGCAGGGCCGCCACCGCCATGACGGTCCACAGCGCCGCATGGGTATACTGTCCACCATTTTCGCGGATACCGGGGGGATAACCGCTGATATAGCCCGGATCGGGACCCGCCCCCTCAAACGGTGGCGCAAGCACGAGGACCAGTCCCTGCGGATGTCCCGTCAGGTGCTGCAGCGCGGACTGCATGGCGTGTGCGGCCCGTTCCGGCGTCGCAACCCCGGACAGCACGCTCCATGACTGCGAAATCGCGTCGATCCGGCATTCCCTGTCAAGGTGCGATCCCAGCGGTGTGCCGTCATCGAAATAGGCACGCAGATACCAGTCCCCGTCCCACGCCGCCTCCAGCGCCTGCGCCAGGGCGTTTGCATGCGCCTGCCACACATCCGCCCGCGCGCCTGCCCCACATTCCCGTGCCAGCGGGATGAACGCCATCAGCGCGGCATGCAGGAACCATCCCAGCCACACACTCTCCCCATGGCCCTTTTCCCCCACCCGGTTCATGCCGTCGTTCCAGTCGCCCGTTCCCATCAGGGGCAACCCATGCGCACCCACAGCCATGCTGTGCTCGAGCGCGCGGGCGCAATGCTCGAAAAGGGACGCGACCTCGGCGGAGACGGCAGGGACCATGAAACGGTCATGCTCGGTCATCGGCAGCAGGGGAGCGTCCAGAAACGGGACCTGTTCCTCCAGTATCGCGCGGTCCCCGGTGGTTCGCACATAATGGGCGACGGTGTAAGCCAGCCATGCACAGTCATCGGAAATATGGGTACGCACGCCCGCCCCGGTCTGCGGCAGCCACCAGTGCTGCACATCCCCTTCGACAAACTGGCGCGAGGCCGCGCGCAGCAGATGTTCGCGCACCCGTGCGGGAGAAGCCACCGCCAGCGCCATGCCATCCTGCAACTGGTCGCGAAAGCCGAAGGCCCCGCTGGCCTGGTAAAAACCGGCCCGCGCCCGGACCATGCTGCTCAACGTCTGATAGAGCAGCCAGCCATTGAGCATGATGTCCATTGCGCGATCCGGCGTCCGGACCTGCATCGAACGGGTCAGCGCCTCCCACCTGGCGGTGACCCCGCGCAGGACCGCATCGGGATCGGCCGCGCGATATTTCAACACGAGGGAGCGCGCCGTATCCTCGTCCTGCGCCTCGCCCAGCAGGCAGACAGTTTCCACCCGGCCATCGGGCGGCAGGGTGACGAGCGTCTGCAACACCCCGCACGGGTCCAGTCCCGCGCCCAGCGCGCCCGCGACACCATCGGCCCGCGTGAAGGCCGCAGGTGCATCCAGCGTGCCATTGCGGCCCACAAAGGCGCGCCGGTCCCCACATGCGGCGGTCCTGTATCCCCCGATATCCAGAAAGGCGATACGGCGGCCATAGGTCGCATCCCACCGGTTGCACGCAAACAGGGCGCCGGTCTGTGGATCGAGCCATGTGATGACGAACGGTGCGGCATTCCCGCGCGCGGCCCCCAGCACCCATTCCACATAGGCGGTAATGGACAGGGTCCGCGGGCGGGGGGAGAGGTTGTGCAACTGGATGCGGGAAATCTTGACCGGATCGCTCTCCGGCACGTACTGCACCACCGTGCTGGCGATGCCATGCGCCACACGTTCCTGACGGGTATGGCCCCATCCGTGACGGGTGACATAGGTCGCGCCCGCATCCCGCCGGGTCGCGGCGTTCGGACACCACAGGTCATGCGTGTCCTGATCATGGAAATAGAAGATTTCCCCGCCCCGATCAGCCACCGGATCGTTCGACCATGGCGTCAACTGGTGTTCACGGCTGTTGAGCGCCCACGTATATCCCGTCCCCTCGGCGGAGATCTGGCACCCGAAATCATCATTGGCGATGACATTGACCCACGGTGCGGGTGTCGTTCGGCCGGGAGACAGGATGACCACATATTCCCGGCCGTTATCGGCAAAGCCGCCGAACCCGTTGAAGAATTCCAGTTCCGGCACAACAGGCCCGCCACGTGCGGCCATATCCGGGCCGGGTGGCGCGGTCCTGCGCGCGACCTGTGTGGCGGCGGGATGTGGCGGCGGCAGGGTTTCCGCATGCCCAAGCTGTTCGGCAAGGGACTGGCGCGCCGACAGCACGACCCGCGCCACCGATACCAGCAGGTCATGCAGGGCAGGGGGGATCAGGTCGGCACGCAATATGCGCACCGATCCTGCACCTGCTGCCACCCGGCCCGACGCACGCACCATGTCTTCAAGCGAGGTCTGAAGATCCTGGAGGTAGGAAGAGGGATGTTCATTGAGGATCACGATATCCACCGCCAGTTGCTTGAGCCGGAAATATTCCTGTGCCTGCAGCAGGTGACGCACCACGTCGGTATTGGCGTTATCATGGATCCGCAGCAGCACGATCGGCAGGTCGCCCGAAATGCCCTGCTCCCACAGGGCAGGCTGCGCGCCAGCACCGGCGCGTATGCTCTGCGTGTCGGCGCGCAGGGCTGGCCCTGCATAGATGATGTGTCCCGCAAGCCGCTGGAACAGGTCGGCATCCGCCGGGGTGATGTCCAGATGGCGCAACTGCACCTGCGCCTGCGTCCATGCCAGCATGCGCACCCGTTCGAACGCGACCGCATCCCGGTGCGTGTCGATCAGGTCCAGCAGTTCCGTGCGTGAGGCGGCGACCAGTGTCCAGAAGGTGATCCGCGTCATCGCACCGGGTTTGATGAGCAGCGTGCTGCGGATGGCAAAGACCGCATCCAGCACGGTCCCCGTGCGTCCCGACATCGTCCCTTCGGGCAGGAGCGCATGCGGCAGGCGCACGCCATGCCCGCGCCCGACAAAGTGCGCCCGGTCCGTTTCCACCTGTACCGGCGTGGCGCAGACCGCCAGATGCGCGGCCCAGATTTCAGGCTCCTCCGGCGTGCGGCGGCGGCGGGTGGCCAGCAGGGCGCGGGACTCCGGCAGGTATTCGGTCTGCACGAACAGCTTGGTAAACGCCGGATGCGCAAGGTCCGCCGCCTGCGCGATCAGCGCAAGTTCGGCATAGGACGTGACCTCGATCTCCAGCGTTTCGCTGCCACCATTGAACAGGGAAACCTGCCTGACCTCCACATCATCCTCGGCCGAGACCATGACCTCCATCATGGTGGTGACATCGCCATCACGGCGCGCGAATTCCGCCCGGTCCTCATGGAACATGACGGCATATTCGTCCGCCCGCACGCCGCAGGGTTGCAGGCCCGCGGACCAGACCTGCCCGGTGCGTACGTTCCTGAGATAGACATATGATCCCGTATCATCGAGTGTCGGGTCTTCGCGCCAGCGGGTGATGGCCTGCCCCTGCCACCTGCTGTATCCCGATCCCGCCGCGCTCAGCATGACCGTATAGCGCCCGTTCGACAGCAGGTGCGTCACAGGTTGCGGTGTATCGGCGGTGGCATAATACCGTCCGCCGGCCGTGGCCTGCGCATGGGAGGGTGCTGGTGCGGCTTCCTCCGACGGAAGGGCGCGTGCGACCGCGCCGGTGCGTGGCGCGCGTTCCTGCAGCAGCAGTTCGGCCGAGGCAATGGTCGGGTCATCATGGAAACGCGCGCGCATGATGCCATTCATGACCGTATCCGCGACCGCCAGGATCGACATGCCCTGATGATGGGCCATGTAGGCGCGCACGATCGCCATGCGTTCACGGTCCGGCACGCGCTGCGGTGTATAATCGAGGGATTCGTAAAACCCGTAACGCCCCTGTGCCCCCAGCCTGTCGAGGGCCGAAAGGTTGGCGACCGCCTTTTGCGGGTCAACCATGGCCGCCAGCATCGTGGCATAAGGCGCAACGACGGTGTCATTCCCCAGACCGCGTTTCAGCCCCAGCCCGGGCACGCCGAAATTCGAATACTGGTAGGTATATTCAAGATCGCGCACATTATAGGCGGATTCGGAAATGCCCCATGGAATGCCGCGCCCCTGCCCATAGGCGATCTGGCACTGCACGACCAGCCTGTTGGTCTGTTCCAGCAGGCTTCCGATCGGCGCGCGCATGACCAGCGACGGCATGAGGTATTCGAACATCGACCCCGACCATGACACCAGCGCCGCGCCATTGCCGACAGGGGTGATGGCACGGCCAAGGCGGAACCAGTTGCGCGCCGGCATGTCCCCCTTGGCGATGGCGAAGAAAACCGCCAGCCGTGCCTCCGACGCCAGCAGGTCGTAACAGTTGCTGTCCTGCGCCTCCTACGACACCACGAAACCGATCGAAAGCAGCTTGCGCGATTCATTGCACAGAAACCCGAACTCCATGTCCTGCGCCATGCCGCGCGCCGTATGCTCCAGCGCTTCAAGCCGCGCGTCCAGGGCATTGCCCCCGTCCGGCGCCATGTCACGCATGTGGCTCTCGAGGCTCCGCAGCGCCGCACCGGCCCAGAACCCCGGATCGGCACGCCGTCCGGCCGCCGTATCGTCAGGCCCGCGCCCGGTGCCCACCGCCAGTTCGTTGACAACACGCGCCCGTGACTGCAACACCGCAAGCTGCGCGGCCGAGGGGACCTGTGGGGCGGACAGGATCGCGGTCTTCAGCCCCGCAAGCGCACGCAGCAGGCGTCGTTGCCCGAGGGAGAGGGGCAGGCGTGCGCCATCGCGAAACGTCAGGTCCGTAATGGCGATGTTGAGCGCATCGGCAACCCCTTCGCGCCATGATGCGCAAGGGCCGCCGCGATCACGACGCCACATGCGGCACGTGCTGGCCAGCGCCACCAGATGACCCGCCATGTTGCCGCTATCCACGGTAGAGATGTAGGCAGGCTCCAGCAGCGTGAGGTCGGACGTGTCATACCAGTTGTAGAAATGCCCGCGATAACGCGGCATGGAAGCCAGCGTGACGAATGTCGCCTCCACCCGGTAAAGGGTATCGGCAAGGCCCGCCCACCCGAAATCGCGCGCACTGATGCAGCACAGCAGGTACAGCCCGATGTTTGTGGGGGACGTGCGATGCGCCAGAATGGCATCCGGGTCCTCCTGAAAATTGTCCGGCGGCAGCATATGGTCCGCCGGGGTCACGAATGTTTCGAAAAACCGCCACGTCCGCCGCGCGGTCATCCGCAAGGAGCGGATATCCGTACGCGACGGACGCGACCGCGCCGCCGTGACGGGAAACCTGCTGACCCACATCGCAACAACGGGCGAGGCCCCCCACACGACCGCAAGTGGCAAGGCGACAAACAGGCTCCACGCTGCAAAGCGTGTAACCATGTCCACCATGAAAAGGCAGAGCAGCGGGGCCGAAAGCATGCGGCGGTAATAGACCGCAACGCCTGGACGCGCGGTGGGAAGGGTCTGCGCCGCGGGCACCCATTGCAGCAGGTTGCGGTGGGTCACGCAGACCCGGATCAGGGTCCGCACGATCGCATCCCCCATCAGGTAGGCAAGATGTGCGGCAAACGTGATGTTGAGCAGCACGACAACCAGCGCGTCGCGACTGTCGGCCAGCAGGACGCTGCCGTAACTGCGCAGTGTGATCCATTCACGACGGGGGACAAAATCCGCAAGGACAGGCAGGAAAACCGGCAACGCCATCATCGCCAGGATGAACAGGGTCCAGATGGCGGCGAGAGGAAGCGGCAGGAACCAGCAGGCAAAAAACGCCAGCAGCACAAGCGGCGCACCCAGGGTCCGCCGCAGGTTGTCCGCCATTTTCCACCGCGCGATCCCCGACAGCCTGCGGCGCGGGTCCGTATGGCGGCCAAAGCCGGAAAAAATCCACGGCAGCAACTGCCAGTCCCCGCGCGTCCAGCGATGCAGCCTCTGTACCGCGACAAGGTAGTCGGTGGGGGAGTCCTCCACCACCTCGATGTCGGAGGCAAGGCCCGCACGGGCAAAAATCCCCTCGAACAGGTCATGGCTCAGCAGGGTGGAGTCCGGGACACGATGCGCAAGTGCCGCCTCGAACGCGTCGATGTCGTAAATCCCCTTGCCTGCATAGGATCCTTCGCCAAACATGTCCTGATACAGGTCGGACACCGCGGCGGAATAGGCGTCGATGCCACTGGCGCTGGAGAAAGCGCGCTGGAAGATCGTGCTCTTGTGGCCGACCGGCAGCGCGGGCGTGACCCGTGGCTGCAGGATGGCGTATCCTTCACACACGCGCGCGGTCACGGGATCGAAACGCGGCAGGTTCAGCGGATGCGCCATCTTGCCCACCAGCCTGCGCACCGTCTCAAGCGGCAGGCGGGTATCGGCATCAAGGGTGATGACATAACGGACGTCATCGGGCAGCACCCGCGCCGGGTCGGGCAGGAACGTGGTATTGCGTCCACCGCGCAGCAGCAGGTTGAGTTCATGCAGCTTGCCACGCTTGCGCTCCCATCCCATCCAGATACGCTCGCTGTTGCACCAGACGCGCCTGCGATGCAGCAGCACGAAGCGCGGGCCACCTGATGCCGCGCCATGACGCCGGTTGAGGCGGTCGATCCCCTGTGCCGCAAGCGCAAGCAGCGCGTCGTCATCTGGTGCATGCGCGCTGTCATGGTCGCGCCAGTCGCTGAGCAGGGCGAAATGCACCGCATCGTCCCGCGTCGCGAGGTAATGCACCTCCAGCCGTGCGACGAGTTCCGCGACGGTTTCCTCCGTCACCAGCATGACCGGCATGACGACCATCGTACGCAGGTGCTGCGGGATGCCCTCGCTCAGATCCAGTCCCGGTAGCGCCATCACCCGGATCGCCTGCAGCGCAAGGCGGTTGATGCAGGCCACGGCGGCGTCGGTTGTCGGCACGAAGGCAATGAACGCCACAACCATGACCCATGGCATCGCTGTGTCCACGGATGATGAAAACCAGACCGGAACGGCCAGGAACAGGAGCGCAAGGAGCGTGACCGCGCCACTATATCCCGCGATCCCCCACCGGCATCCCCCGCGCACCATCCGCATGAATGGCGTAGGCCTGAACCCCAGCACCTGTTCCAGTATCTGGCGCCCGTCCATCAGCAGGTAATATCCCGGATCCCCGCGCCGGGGATCATCCGGATGGTCCTGTCGCGCCGTACGGGCAAGCGAGACGGCGGCCTGCGCTATGTCCATCTCCGTACGGGCGCATCCACGGGCCAGTTCCTCTATCGCCTTGCGATAAAGGTCGCGACTGGCGAAATCCGCCTGCGTGAAGCTGTCATATCCGGCGAATACCCGGTCCACCAGGCAGATCCGCTCGAACGCCTCGGTCCAGTCCAGGCCCGCGATCAGGCGCAGGCTGGTGATGATGTTGCGGATCGTGGCGTTGAAGGCCCCCTGTTCATGCAGGTCGTCACGCACGGCGGCGTCAATCGTGCTGCCCCTGTCGGACAGGCGCTGTTCCAGCCAGACAAAGGCGGCATCCTTTTCCGGGTCCAGTCCACGCAGGCAATGGGCCATCTGCGCGCTGAATGCAGGCGTCAGTATGGCAGGATCGACCGAGGCGAGGAGGCTGGACAGGGCCGGGTGGCCATCCTTACGCGCCTGCGCCATCTGTGCCGCCAGCAGGTCGGCGGCGCGGCGGTCGGCATTGTTGTGCATGATGGCCTGGACCACGCGCCGCAGGTTTTCAATCAGCACAATGCGCAGCGTAATGGGAACGGCCCATAATTCGCCGATCGTCAGCGCCTCCACCTCCTGATAGGCGAGGAGATAGCCGCGCAGGACATCAGGCTGCAGGTTGCTGTCGGTATGGGCGACATAGGCCCACGCCACGGCGAATATCCGTGGCAGTCCCGCAAATGGCCCGTTGGCAAGCTTGGGCAGGCGCGCATAATATCCCGGCGGCAGGTCCAGCGTGATTTCACGGATCTGCATGTCCACCAGGGCATAATTGTCCGCCAGCCATTGTGCCGCGGGGGTCAGTGGCTGTTCCTGCGTGATGGCCTTTGCGATCCGGCGCTCCGCATCGCGCAGGAAGGCGCTGTTGCGGGCAAGGCGATGTGACAGGGGTTGCAGGCCCCATCGATGCGTGCGCCGCGACAGGGGGACGACAGACTGCGCCCTGGCCAGGCTCCGCGCATGTTCCTCCAGCCGTTCGGCGCCAAAAATCTCGCTTCGGACCGGAAAGGAGTCCGCCTCCCACGCCTGCGATGGATCATGGCGGGAGATGCGTCGCAGGAAACCTGACCATACGGACGCCGCCGCAGGGGAGGGAGCCGACGTCGATGCCGGATGCGCGTCCATGGCCTGCCCCACTCTGAAAGGGATGGAATCGAAAAACCCTTTTATGGTCAGTTTATTTCCTGAAAAGAATTTTCCTTGGCGCTGGCCTACCTTGCCCGGATATCTTCTGCAGGAGCACGGAGTCCTCCGCGGACAGCGCAGGGTTCAGGGGCGGTGGTGCCGGCCTGCGCGCCTTCTGTGGATTTTTTGCAGGCGGTTCAGGCGTTTTCGAAGATCCCATGGCTGGCCTCCCGTGGGCAGGGGATGTGTCAACGATGCAGGTCATGTGTTCGCATAATTGCCGGACATGGCATGATCGTTTGGAATGCGGGCAGACAACGCGCCATATCGCCGTCTGTTGCATGGGCATCTTTTTGCACACGGCATGTCCCATGCGGATCCCATGTGGACAGGGCGGTTTCGTGCATGGGTCCACGACACAAAAAACGCCGCCTTTTGAAAAAGGCGGCGTCCGGAAGCCTCCGTTCCCCTTGATGCGGTCCCCACGCATGACAGTTCCCGCCGCAGGGGACAGGCATTCACGCTGCCTGCACAGGCGGGGCAAGCCGGCCCGGATTGGCCCGCCAGTCGCGCAGGGCTTCCTCGCAATAGGGAAGGACCTCGAACACGGCCATCGCGGTCAGTGCGCCTGCGGCGTATGGCAGGCCAAGCGGGTCACGTTTCATGCGCGGCGGCACGGGCCGCATGACCCTGCGCCCCAGCAGCGCCTGCAACTGCGGCCAGTGCAGCACGGAAATCATCGCCACCGCCAGCAGCGGAATCATCTCCAGAAAGCTGTGCACATGCTGTTCGACAGGCTGCACCTCACGTCGTGTCACGGCATAACTGACGTCCCACATCGCGGTTGCTTCGTGCACGAAGAAGGACGCGATCATCAGCGACAGCACCGGCACGTCGATTTCCATGAACAGTCCCGCCAGCACCGGGACCGCAGCCTCCCCAAGCATCAGCAGGTGAAGTCCCGTCTCCTTCAGGCCGGTCGTATGTTCGATGTCCGTCCGGCGATGGCACCACCAGTCCGTAAGTCCGGATACCAGCCATAACGGGATGACGAAATACTGCAGCACCTTGCGCACGACACGGCGCGTCTCATCCGTTTCGGGGGGCGTTTCCTCCGCCACGGACTGACTGGCCATGCCCGCCTCCGTGCCGTCGGGTGGCGCCCGGCGCCCGCGCCACCATGCCACGACACCCGCGCCAAGCGTAACGCCCGCCGCCGCCAGCATGCCAAGTGCGTAATATCCGAGAAATGTGCGATTGTCCTTCATGCGACACGCCCCTGCTGCACAGAAGCAGGGGCAGAGGCATACAGCGCCACGATGGCGGGACAGAAAACCTTGAGATCACCCGGATTGCGTGACGTGACCAGCATGCCATCGGTGACGACAGGGCGATCCACCCAGTGCCCGCCCGCATTCGTCAGATCCGCGCGCAGGGACGGCCAGGAGGTCAGGGTATGGCCACTTACGCCCTGCGCATCAATCAGGGTCCATGGCCCATGGCAGATGGCGGCGATCGGCTTTCCGGCCTGCACGAATTCCCCCACGAACCGCACGGCCTCGTGATCCATGCGCAGGTGGTCGGGACTGGTGGTGCCACCGGGCAGGAGCAGTCCGTCGAATTCCGCGGCATGCGCGGCGCTGACCTGCATATCGACGTGATAGCGGTTGGTGGGATGGACATCGGCTTCCATCGCCTGGATTTCCCCGCGCACCGGGGAGACGAGGATCGTCCGTGCGCCCGCCTGGCGCAGGGCCGCGGCAGGATCGGTCAGTTCGACTTCCTCCACCCCGTCGGTCGCAAGGATCGCAATCGTCCGTCCGGCAAGGCTGCCGCCATTGCGCCGCATGGCCTGGTCGGGGGCAGGGGAGGGCACCTGTTCGGAATGGGCCTGCGAAGGAACATTTCGGGTTATCATGGTCGTTCTCCGTCTGCGGTAAGCATGGGATGCCGACAGGAATCTGCCCTGGTGGACCGGCACCCTGTCAGGGGTCAACGGCCCCCGGCGGGTCAGGTTCCAAAATCGTGTTGCCGCAGGGCCCGTTTGACGAAATCGAGGAAGAAGCGCATGCGCGGCGGCAGGTGCGTGCGCGAGGGATAGACCGCGCACAGCACGACATCCTCCCACGCATAGGCACTGAGACATTCGATCAGTCGCCCGCATTTCAGGTCATCGGCGATATCCCACAGCACCTTCAGCGCAATGCCCTGTCCGTTGACGGCCCAGTCATGGACAACCTCGCTGCTTGACGCCGCAAGATGTGGGGTGACGTGGATTTCCTTGCGCGTCTTGCCATCGTAATACGCCCATTCATTGAAGATGCGCTGCCGGCGCAGCAGGCAGATGCAGTCATGACGGAGCAGGTCGTGCGGCGTGGCGGGAAGGCCCTTGCGCGCGGAGTAGGACGGCGCGGCGCAGACCACGCGGCGACTGCTGATCAATGTGGTGGTCATGACGCCCTGGTCGGGGGGCATGCCCGCGCGTATCGCGATGTCCAGCCCATCGTCAATCACGTCAAGCCCCGCATCCGACAGCGTCAGGTGCACGGTGACATCAGGATATTTTTCCACGAACGCCGCCACGATACCCGCCAGCATCTTGCGCCCGAGTTCGGAGGGGACCCCGACCCGCAGCAGGCCGTGGGGAATCCCGGCCTTTGCCGTGACCTCGGCCTCGGCCTCCTCGATCTCATGCATGATGCGCGTGGCGCGTTCATGCAGCCTCTGCCCCTCCGCCGTCAGGGCGAAGTGACGCGAGGTGCGGGTGACAAGGCGGGTGCCAAGGCGCGCCTCGAACCAGCTCAGCCTGCGGCTCATCGCGGCGGGGGACATGCCCATGACACGCGCACAGCCGGCAATGCTGCCTGCGGCGGCCAGGATGCAGAAGAATCTGAGGTCGCTGATTTCGTCGGGCACGCGCCCTCCATGATTGCGTGTGGCGTACGGTTGCCGTGCATGCACGTGCTCTACACGGGATTGTGCAGATGGGTATTGTGCGCACTGTTTCCCCTGATCGCAACATCGAGTTCCCATGCCTGCTTCCGCGCAACCGTCTCCCGTTCCACCTCGCAAGATTGGCCTGAATGGACGTGACCTTCTGGAATGTCCTGTCCTGAACAAGGATAATGCCTTCGATGCGCGGGAACGAGACCTGTTCGGGCTGCATGGCTTGCTGCCGCATCATGTTGCGACACTGGAACAGCAGGTCGCCCGCGCCACGCGGCGCCTGGCGGCCCTGCCGGACAATTTTTCGCGCCATGTTGCGCTGCGTGAAATCCAGGACCGCAACGAAACCCTTTTCCATGCCATCGTTGCGCAGTCGCTCGATGAGTACCTGCCCATCATCTATACCCCGTGCATCGGGCGGGCATGCCAGCAGTTCAGCCAGATATGGACCCGCCCGCGCGGACTGTTCCTGAGTTACGAAGACCGGGGACGGATTGCGGAAATCCTGTCCGATGCACGCTGGGATGATGTGCGCGTCATCGTGGCCAGCGACGGTGGCAGCATCCTGGGAATTGGCGATCAGGGTGCGAACGGGATGGGCATCCCGATTGGCAAGCTTGCGCTCTATACCGCCTGTGGGGGGCTGGACCCGGCCTGCGCGATGCCGGTCCTGCTTGATGTCGGCACGGATAACGAAGCGCTGCTCCGTGACCCGGATTACATCGGGTGGCGCCATCGCCGCGTGCGCGGGGCGGAATATGATGCGTTCATCGCGGAATTCGTCGCGGCGGTGGAGGCGCGCTGGCCGCGGATCGCCCTGCATTGGGAAGATCTGGCGGGGGAGGACGCGCTGCGTATCCTCGACCTCTATCGCGGGCGGATGTGCACCTATAACGACGATATCCAGGGAACGGCCGGGGTGACGGCGGGCGCACTGCTTGCCGCGATCCGGGCGGGGGCCGCGCCGCTTGCGCAGCAGCGGATCGTCATCTTCGGTGCTGGCGGCGCGGGTTGCGGCATCGCCGACCTCCTGTCACGCATGATGGTGGCCGAAGGCATGGACGTGCAGGAAGCGCGCAGCCGGTTTTTCATGATCGACGTGGGGGGACTGGTCCGCCATGGCATGGCCGGGATCACGCAGTGGCAGGAACCCTTTGCCCAGCCACACGACATCGCCGCGACATGGACCGTGCGTGACCCCGCGCATGTTTCACTGTCCGAGGTGATGGCGCATGTCCAGCCAACGATGCTGATCGGCACATCGGGGCAGGGAGGGGCCTTCACCCGTGAAATCATCGCCCCCATGACACAGCGGCCGCAGCGGCCCGTGATTTTTGCCCTATCGAACCCGACCGCCAATATCGAAGCCACACCTGCTGACCTGCTGGAATGGACCAATGGCCGCGCCATCATCGGCACGGGCGGTCCGTTTGCGCCGGTGGTTTTTGGCGGGCGCGAACGTCCGGTGGACCAGATCAACAATTCCTATGTTTTCCCCGGTGTGGGGCTGGCCGTGGTGGCGGGCGGCATCACGCGCATGACCGATGGCATGTTCCTTGCCGCGGCACGGGCGCTGGCGGAACTGTCGCCGGCGGCAGGCGCGCGGGACGTGGCATCCGCCGCGCTGCTGCCACCGGTCTCCGACCTGCCCCGGGCCGCGATTGCCGTGGCCCGTGCCGTTATCCGGCAGGGACAGGCGGAAGGTGTCGCCCCCCCGGCCACGCCGGAGGCGATCGAGGATGCGCTGGAACAGGCGATATGGACCGCACGCTATCGCCCCTATGCAAAGGCGGGCAACTGAAGGCGGCCAGCCTGACATGGCGGTATTGTGCCGTCGGTGCGTATAGCTGCTGATGCCATTTCCGAATTCTGTAACTGCGGTCCTGCCGGGCATTGCGTGGCGGAAATGCTGCGACATGCTGCGCTGGCTGTACTGCCCATCGTCGCAGGCCGTCGGTTTTGCCGCGCGCAATACGCTTGCATCGCTGATTGCGCTGGCTGCCGCGCTGTGGATGGAACTCGACAGTCCCCAGTGGGCGGTCGCCACCGTATGGTCCGTGGCACAGGTGCGTCGCGGCGAAAGCATGTCGAAGGCACGGTGGCGGATCGTCGGCACCATGGTCGGGGCGATTGCCGCCGTGGCGTTCATCGCCGCCTTCCCGCAGCAGGCATGGCTGTTCTTCCCGGCCGTTGCGGCCTGGATCGGGCTGTGCAGTTTCCTTGCGACATTCAGCGTGAACTTCCGGTCCTATGCCTTTGTGCTGGCCGGGTATACCTGCTCCATCATCGCCGTGGCCGCCGCGTCACAGCCGGACAACGTGTTCTTCATTGCGGTATCGCGGGCGACCTATATCGTGCTGGGCGTGGTGTGCGAAGCCGCCATGGCGTTGCTGTTCGCGCACAACTTGGCGTCGCGCGCACGGGCGACGATGCTGACCCGTGTCGAGGACGTCCTGCACCGCCTTGCCTCCCTTCTGCGTGAAATCGTCCTGCATGACCGCGACACACTGGCGCATGCGGGCGAGTTTTCGAACATGATGGTGTCCGTCCATCACGGCATCGAATTCCCGGCCATCGAAATGGGGCGACATTCGCATGCGGGCGACCATGCGCGTGCGGTGTTCGCCAATATCTCGATCATGGTCACGCGACTGGTGGGGCTGTCGGGCAGTACGGAGCGCGCGGAACTGAGCCGGGACCCGCTGCTCCTTGAAACGCGGGGCAGGTTGCTGCAACTGTGCGATCGACTGGTTTCGTGCCGCCTTCAGCGCGACATGCTGGAAACCCTGCATGGGCATGTGACGCACCTGCGCGCGGTGTTTCAGGACCGTGCCCGGCATGAAACGGACGAGACACGGCGGATCACGCATGGCGTGCTGGATGCCGCGATGACGGACCTTGCAACGGCAATCGGGCACTGCCAGGCCATTTTCACGCCACCGCCACATGACCGTTTCCGCTTTCGCCTGCCGGGACATCGCGACCTGCGGCTTGCTTTCCATAACGGCTTGCGCGGGGCCATCGCCATCCTGGGGGCTGGCCTGATCTACGAAGTGACGGCATGGCCGGGGGGAATGGGCTTTATTGCGATCACGACGCTGGTCTGCGGGCTGTTCGCCACCCGTGAAAACCCGGTTGTCGGAACCGTGCGGTTCCTGTCGGGCGCGGTGTGGTCCGCCGTTGCCGCAGGATGCCTCGACCTGTGGATCGTGCCTTACCTCAGTGATTATGAGGAACTTGCCTTTGTCCTTGGCATTTTCCTGTTCGTGGGCGGCCTGGCCAAATACAATCCCGGCACGGCGGGTGCGGCGGCGGCCTACGGATTGCTGATGCCAAACCTGCTGATGCCCGGAAACCAGTTGCGCATTGACGAAGTTACCTTTCTGAACACGGCCCTGCATACCGTCCTTGCCGTCGGGTTGAGCGTACTGGTGTTCCGTCTGGTGCTTCCCTTTGACGCCCGTGACGAACGCATACGTTACGGGGCCCATATCCGCACCGAACTGCGCGGGTTGTGCATCGTGCCCCTGCCGCCATCTCCCCAATGGTGGATCGGGAGCAGTGTGGACCGGATCGGACGTCTGGTGCGGCATGCGGCACAGGCAGGCGATCGCACTGCAACGGGTGATATCCGCCAGACATTGCTGCTGTCTGCGGTCGGGCTCAATATCCTGCTGCTGCGGCAACTGAAACGCCAGCAACGTCACGAAGCGTCGCGGACCCTGACCCAGTTGA
Source organism: Gluconacetobacter entanii (assembly GCF_003206495.1). Lineage (GTDB taxonomy): Bacteria > Pseudomonadota > Alphaproteobacteria > Acetobacterales > Acetobacteraceae > Novacetimonas > Novacetimonas entanii. The sequence continues at coordinate 47,750 of NZ_NKUF01000017.1, forward strand.
TGCGGGCGCTGGCGCGATATCGACCGGTCAGTCGGCGGGGGATCGCGCTGGTTTCCGTGGCGCGGCGGCGGGTGCTGCTCATGCTGCGGCAGGAACCGGAGAATATGTGGCTGCTACGTATCCTTGGCTGCCTTGACGGGATAGGCCGCACGGCGGCCACCTGCCTGGCGCAGAGCAGTGCGGGCCAGAAATGATGAGAAGTGCCCTGCAGGCTGCCGCCGGGAACTCTGGACATTTACCGCGCGTTAGCGTGTCCTTTGCCATCAGTAATGACCGCGAAGGAGCAGCGTCCCATAACAGGAATTACAAATATATCTTCCAATATGGGGCGTGTATGGGCAACAGGATGTAAAAATACCGGTGAAATGTGCCCGTAAGCGGATATCGTCTGCGCAGATATTCCATGCACGTCCAAATGGAAACCGGGCTTCTGGTCTTTTGCGATAAAATCGCGCCAACGACATGAAGCATGTTTCATTTGCATATCTGATATATAAATATATAATAACACCCGTGAAAATCAAAAACAAGAGAACGGCATGGATCAACTTCTTCATCTTTGTGCGGACGTCTTCCTGTTCGTTTTTATTCCTTCCGTCTTATGGCGCCTGTCGCGCAGAACCATACCGATTGTCGTCATTCCCATCTTGCTGGGGATCGCCATTGCGGTCACGAAATATCCCGTGGAGGCATGGGGCATTCCCTCTCAATATGGGGAGGATATTGGCTGGCTTGCCGTTCTGGTTCTGGCCTTTACCGCCGGACTGGACATGTGGCAGTTCTCTGACGGATCAGACCCGAACCAGAATTTTACGGCACCTTCCATGGGACGCCTGCTCGGCAGCGCGCTGGTCGCACTGGGCGTGCCGTTCTGTATCGGATCCGCGCTGATCTATTTCTATTTCCTGCCGCTTCATGGCTGGGAAACCCCGCATGGCAGCCCGGTTATCGGGGCAATGTCCATCGGACTCTGCCTCGCCGTCAGTGCATTGCCGGTGCTGATCGGGGTGGTGCGGGAACTCACCCCCGCCGAACGTCCGATGGGGCAACTGGCACTGCGACTGGCTGTTGTTGACGATGCGGCATTATGGATCGGGCTGGCCTGCCTGGAATTCGCCGCCGAAGGGCCTGCTGCATTCCATGGGTGGCACATTACGCAGTTCGTCGCCGTTGCCCTGCTGGGTGCGCTGGCCCTGCTCAGCAGCGCCGCCGCATACCGCATGCCGCATCCCCCGATGTGGGTCATATGGATGGCCGTTCCCCTGTGGCTTGCAGGGGGGGCGTGGGCAAGCATGCAGATCGGCCTGCATGAACTGATCGGGGCCTATTTCGCAGGGGCCGTGATGCCGCCGAAATGGGTGCGCCGCCTGCCGGTGGAACAGGTGGGAACATTCGCCCTGATCTGGCTTGCACCGCTGTTCTTTGGCCATAGCGGGATGCACATCAACGGGGAGGCGCTGACCTGGCCGTCGGTTATCGCATCGTTCCTGCTGGTGGTCATTTCCATCACGACCAAGATGGGAGCCGTCGTCCTTTATCCACCATCGCCCGACATGTCACGCCGCCAGGCGCTGGGAATGGGGACATTGCTGCAGTGCAAGGGGCTGATGGAAATCGTCGCCGCCACAATCCTGCACAGCAAGGGAATGATCTCCGAATTCGCCTATGCGTCGCTGATGGTCCTTGCGGTCACGTCCACGACGCTGACGGGGCCGATGTTCCGGCTGGTGACGAAACGGAAGCCGGCGGCATAGGCACCTGTCCCCAGGCAGGCCTGGCAAGGAGGTCTGCGCGCACCAGCACCCCTGCCGCCGCAGCCACGGCAGGGAAGGACTTGCCAGACCGTTGCGCGATATCGAGCAGTGAATGATCGCCATCCGCAAGATTGAGGACCCATAACAGCGTCATCTGGTCAAAGGCGGAATGTGGGTCCTTTTCATCGCCGCCGCCAATGGTCTTGTAAAGTCCCCGGCGACCCAGTTGCGGCTCTCCATAGGGGCAGAGGCTGCGGGGATGGAAATCCTGCTCCATCATCGTGACAAGGTCCATGATGAAGCCAAATGACGCATACAGTCCCGCAGGCGTGACGAAATCCAGATTGTCGGCGGAGGTATGATACTGCGCAAACTGCCCGTTGGGAGAACGCATCAGGCAACCGACAGGCAGGTTGAACCCCGGTGAGCAATATTGCCGCTCATCATACCCGTAAGGTTCGAACGGCACGACTTTCCCACCCCAGCGTGTCTGCACAAGGTATTCGGCATAGCGGTCTATCGCCGCATTTCCCCGGCGGGACTGCTTGTAGGTCGGCAGTCCGTCATCGCCAAGGCAACTCATGACCAGGCCATGGCGGATATGGCGTATCCTGTCACGGTTCCGCGCCAGCCATGTGATTGAGCCAATGGTGCCGGGGATAAAGACAAAACGATAGGACAGGCGACGATCCGGCCTTTTCTGCAGGGTCCGGATCACCTCTATCGCAATCGCGATCGAGGACGCATTGTCATTGGCCAGCGCGGGATGGCAGCAGTGAATGGAAAACAGGACTTCGCCCGCCTCATTTCCTGATTCCATGGTCGCCGGGACCAGAACTTCGCCATAACTCAGTCGGCCGGGCCCAAGTTCGGTCCTGATTTCCACATCATATTCATCATCCGTCAGTTGTGAATATTGATGGGCGGACAGGCAGAACCCCCAATCCTTTCTGTAGTAGGATGTTCGATAGGGGATAAGGTCCGGCTGATCCGGAAGCCAGTGCAGGTGCTTTTCAAGTTCCTCGCGCGATACGCGGGCATGTATGGGAATACTGTATTGCACCAGATGGAGATTACACCGCGCCCAGTCAATCATTACCTCGCCCGTCGTGCGGCGGATCGTGGCACCATAGGCGTTCCATTCATCCGGCACGGTCCAGTCCAGAACCTCGGTGCCGGAAGCCACATGGGAGATGGAGAAGCCTTCCGTCCTTTGCGAGATGTATTCAAGTGTCTGCCGTATCCCTTTTCCCGTTATGCTACGGAAAATAGGGAATATATTCTTGACATGCTCATGAAGTATCTCAGGGCTTGTCAACATCTTGATGATATACCTTTCCCTGCGGAATATTGCATCAATGAGGGGTAAAAGCTCCACTGACAGGACCGATCACCTTCCCGGGGCCCTGCATGACACCGGTTTTTCCTGTCACACCCCATGTATTGAACGGAAACTGCACCACATTATACGCGCTGTTGGACGAAATCCATGCGTCCGATGTCGGTTTTCCATTGTAACCATTAACCATCACGAATGATCCGGGCGTCATGAACAACTGGGCCGCCACCATATTGGGCAGGGCACGCAATTCAATGATCGGCTGGTCAGACGGCCCCGTTTCGATATGGCCATCGAATTGAACCAGAGCGGACAGGATCGCTGTCCTGTGGTTATAATCCCAGTGCCCGCCCAGCCAGTCCATTTCAAACCCGCCTTCATCATCAATCCCCAACTGATTATTGAAGACGCCAACATCAACAAAAGTCATGCGTTCGCCCGCATCTTCCGCACCGCTTATGGTATAGATCCCAACCTTGTTGTTGAATATCTGTACGTGGGAAAGCCCGAAACCGTAGGAATGGTTGCCAAAGGTAATACCGCGCCGGAAACCTGAAATCGACATGCTTTCCAACGTCATTGCCGCAGCAAGGACATTGTTGTGATGCGTACTGTTGAAGACGATGCCATCCACGTTCCCATTTCCGTTCAGGCCTATCCCCTTTATGTAATGAACGAAGGTTGCATAATCAGGTGTCGTCTCGCTATCCGTACTGACCGTGATCGCAGCATCTCCTGCCGGCAGCGCCGAGGCGTCGATGTATCCGTCCTGAAGCGTGACACGCAGGGGATTGATCATGATGCCATGGGTAAGATGCGCGGTACGGCCGCCAAGGTTCAGGATGCATGTCCCATGCCCGGCATAGCAGGATTTCAATGCGGCCGGCAGGTCTCTGGAAATATCTGTCGCGGCAGGGGAGGCTGCCATACTTTCCGGAAGGGCGCACATCCCGGCCAGGAACAGCATCATGATATTTCCACAGACATACCGCATTCCAAAATCCTTTTTATATGTTCAGAATTCTTCTCTGGTTTTGGTCAGACTGAAAAAGGACACTTTCCCCAGCAGGCCGGTGGCCAGCGTCCGGGAGCGACACCACAGGGCCTTGATGAGCGGGAGAAAGTAATCCCGGACCGGAAGCCGCCGCAGCCGTTTCCCAAAGGAACTGCCGGGAAGAAAAAACTTCTCGGGTCGCCCTTCATAACGGATCGTGCTCAGGATATAGCGTTTCCGGTCGAGGACGGGATGGACGACTTCGTTTTCTTCCAGATTTTCCGTATCTTCTTCAAGATAGGCGGGTTCGTGACTGTACCGTCGCACATTCAGGTAATTTGACAGTTCAGTAACACGATGCCCCGCCAGTTTCGTTTCTATGGGAATGAAGGCTTCACAGTGGGGCCAGTTTTTCAGGGTTCCCGCCCTGAACTGCTCTGATAAGGCGAGCCTGCGCCTGTGCAGAAGACCTACGTTCCGGCGGGAAAAAATGCCTATCTGTAGAAATGTTTTGGTCAGGTCCATTTCTTTGTAAAGACCCATGCATGATTTATAGAAATGCCATTTATCAAACATGCCACCAGACGTCAGGCCGACCAGGTCACTTCCATCGCGGTGGATGTCGTTCATCAGCCGGTCAAAATCAATATTTCCACGAACGTCATATTCAAACAGTACATAATAATCATATTGATCGTATTTATCGGCAAAAAAATACAACGCATAATCCACGTTATACCACATTGGATTTCCACCGACCCCGAATTCAAGCCCCTGCCTGCGGAAATCCGACTCATGAAACGCAACGCAGGGCAGGTCTTCCGGAATATGGCATTCCCCGGATGTATTATTCGCCACAATAAACAGGTCACCATTTCCGATCATCGACCGGAGGCGTAAAAACTGGCGTTCAACAAAGCTGTCCCAGACATGGGTACGGAACAGGACAGCATATCGAGGTTCACGAACCACCGTCGGATTTCCTGATATGGTCTGGATATAGATTATCCCCAGACACGGTTAGAATATTTCGATATCGGGTATCGGGACCACAAACTGTCCCCCCCATTCACGAATGCGCGCCATGGTGCCGACAATCTCGTTTTTCAGGTTCCATGGCAGTATCAGCACAAAGTCCGGTTTCCTTTCGAAAATCGCTTCTGGCGAAAGGACCGGGATCCGGGTGCCAGGCAGCAGCATATTCTGCTTGTATGGGCTGGCATCAACCGTAAAGGGGATAAGTTCCGGGCCGACGCCGCAATAATTCAGGAGTGTATTCCCCTTGGCGGGCGCGCCATAACCTGCGACGACTTTTCCATTACGATGCGCGTCGATCAGGAACTGCAGAAGGTTGCATTTGATATTGACAACGGATCTGGAAAATTTCTCGTATGTCTCGAGGTTTTCAAGCCCGAAGTCACTTTCCTCCCGGCAGATCTCACCGACAGAGGCACTTTCCTTCAATCCGTCATTTTCCTTGTGCGTGGCATAGACCCGCAACGATCCCCCATGTGTCGGAAGCTGCTCGACATCAAAGACGCGCAGCCCATGATCCGACAGGGCACGACGGATCACCAGGAGAGAAATATAGGAAAAATGTTCATGATAGATGGTATCGAACTGATATTCCTTTATCAGTCTCAGGAGATGGGGAAATTCGAATGTCACGACCCCTGCGGGCGCAAGAAGGATTTTAAATCCCTCGAGGAAATCGTGAAGATCGGGAACATGTGCAACAACATTATTGGCGACCATCAGGTCGGCTGCATATCCTTCCGCTTTCAGGCGTGTTGCCGTCTGCGCGCCGAAAAAGGCGATTTCCGTCGGGATTCCTTTGGCAATCGCAATTTCCGCAACATTCGCAGCAGGTTCGATCCCCAGGCTCCTGATCCCGGCCTCCTGCACATATTGCAGGAGATATCCATCATTACTTGCGACTTCCACGACAAGGGAATTGTCATTCAGCGCAAAACGTCCCACCTGCGTGGCGACATATTTCTTCGCATGCTGGAGCCAACTGGCGGAATAGGATGAAAAATATATGTAGTCCCCGAAAATGGACTGTGGAGACTCAAACTCCGACAACTGCACCAGGAAACATTTCTCGCAGATGAATGCATGAAGTGGATAGAAGGCCTCCATCGCATTCTGCAGTTCCGGTTTGATAAATGAATTCGCCAGCGGGGAAAGCCCCAGGTCCACGACGCTCCGTCGAAGGGGCGTATTGCACAGGCGGCATGACCCCGTGGATGAATAGGGGATTGCCGAATGTACCTGCATGTGCGCATGCGGCGAAGGCTGTGTCAAACTTTCCATGGCGACGATCCATTCTACCAAAGTGAGGTTGCTGTTTTTCACCAGACCATGTCTTCACTGCCTTTGTAGTACGGCCATTGCAGATCCTTGGCGGAAATATGGGCAACCGGGCGGGGCCACGAAATTCTAAGGGCAGGATCATCAAACCGCAGGCCGGAGGCATGGTCTTGTGCGTATATGTTTGACATCGCGTAAAACACCTCGACATCATCATTGAGCGTCATGAACCCGTGGGCACAACCGGGAGGAATATAAATCATCTCGTTATCTGAACAGTTCAGGTAAAAATACTGATGTTTCAGATATGTTGGAGAATCTGGACGCAGGTCACAGATGACGTCATATATTTCCCCACGCAGGCAATGGACAAGTTTCGCTTCGGCATAAGGGGCGCGTTGGAAATGCAGTCCCCTCAATGTGCCTGCGTATGATGTGCGCGAAATACTTGCCTGCACGAAATCGCAGGATATTCCATTTTCCGCAAAACGGTCACGATCAAATATACGCCCGAATGAACCCCGTTCATCATGGTGACGGGGAAGGGTAATTGTCCGGGCACCGGATATTTCTGCCTGTCTGAACAGCATTGTGTCCGATCATACCTCCGGTATCAACCGGAGCATTGGACAACACTCCGGTGTGCCTGCTTAAGCACGCTTCATGCCAAAGGTTTCCTGTCTGGAAAAATATTATTCATGAAACATCAGTCCGATGCCATTCATGCCGGTGCTTTACTCCGCGGAATCATCAACATGTTCGGTGGGACGGATGACAATATCCGTGACCTCCGCACGTCGCGGGACGGAAAGGCAGTCCATGATGAGGGTGGCTATATCTTCTGGCTGGAGCAATGCAATGTCTGCGCCGGGGCGTCCTTCGTGCCGCAGGACCTCGGATTGCATGGGGGTTGCCGTCCGCCCGGGATAGACATTCAGGATACGGATGCCGCTTCCCCGGGTCCGTTCCCTGAAATATGCAATTTCCTGCGTGAGTTCATGCTTGCTGGCTGCATAGGCATCCTGTGTGACACGGGCGCCCAGGGATGCTGTCGAATTGATGAATACAATCTGTCCCCGTGCAGTACGGAGCGCAGGCAACAGCAGTTCCGAAAGGTGAATCGGCGCATGAACATTGACGGCATGAAGCAATCTTCTGATATCCGGCGTGATATCGGCAAGTTTTCCGGCGTCAAACATGCCAGCGGAATGAATCAGGATATCAAGGGACCCGAGACTGTCCATAAAAGCCGGTAATGCTGTCGCCTGCGTAATATCCACTGGCCAGACAGTCGTGCGTTCCTCTCCCAACTGACACGCCAGGGCGGACAGGGGCGCATGCCGTCGCCCCGCCAGGATGACGTGATGACCCGCATTACACAGTGCAACGGCAATCGCGCGGCCAATGCCACTTCCTGCCCCGGTTACCAGTGCCGTTTTATGCCTGCGGGGCAGGGGAGGTGTGAACTTCACTTCCTGGACCACGATATATGCTTTCTCTTTACGGCATCATGACCGCGTGGGCGACTGCCTCCTGAAACGTATTCGAAATGACAGGGTTTCGTTAATCCTGCATGCATCATCCGGACTTCGTGAAATACATCCGGTATGAAAATTTCGCGGAATTATTTGAAATTTGTTTTCCGGCACATAAAACCCGACAGGAAAAACAACGTTCCTGATCGCAGAAAAGCAGGCAAAGAAAACCTGCGTACAAACCGTCGATCAGGCGGTGACGCAGCCAGCATGCGGGGCAACGGGGATATCACCAAACCGGACCCGTTCTCCTGCGCATGAAATATTTATGGTCATACGACTGATATAATGAAGTTTTTATTATTTCTTCACCCTCGAAATCCAAGAAGAAGAATATGCGCATACTCGTGGTCGGAAATATGGGCTATCTCGGCCCGGTCGTCGTGCGGCACCTGCGGAAGCGTTTTCCTGCGGCGATACTGGTGGGATATGACAACTGCCTGTTCGGGCAATGCCTGACCACTGCGGGGCCGTTACCTGAAATTGCGCTCGACGCGCAGTATTTCGGGGACGTACGTGATATTCCGCCCCATGTCGTAAACGGCGCCGATGCGATCGTTCATCTGGCCGCCATTTCAAACGATCCCATGGGATCGCGTTTTGAAGAGGTGACCGACCAGATCAACCGTGGTGGCAGCCTGCATCTGGCCCGGATGGCGGCCGATGCGGGCGTAAGGCATTTCGCATTTGCATCCAGTTGCAGCGTATATGGCGTCTCCGACGGCCTGCCGCGCAGGGAAAGCGATCCGGTCGAACCCCTGACCGCCTATGCACGATCCAAGATCGATACCGAACGTGCCCTGATGCAGATGGACCTTGGGGAAATGACCGTCACATGCCTGCGTTTCGCAACGGCATGCGGGTTTTCGGATCGCCTGCGGTTGGACCTTGTCATCAACGATTTTGTCGCAAGCGCCCTGACATGCGGGAAAATCACGGTGTTGAGCGATGGCACACCATGGCGGCCACTGATTCATGTCTGGGACATGGCGCGTGCCATCGAATGGGCAATCACCCGGGGGGGAGAACGCCGCCTGGTGGTCAATGCAGGCAGTGATACATGGAATTACACCGTACGCGACCTTGCCGAGGCGGTTGCCCAGCATCTTCCCGGCACCACGGTCAGCATCAATACGGACGCCCCGCCCGACCGTCGATCCTACAGGGTCGATTTCTCGCTGTTCCGGACACTTGCGGCTGATTTCGTGCCCCAGGTCAGCCTGTCCGAAGCCATCGCCGAACTGATCGCCGGCCTGCGAGAGGTCGGGTTTTCGGATGCGGATTTTCGCAATTCTTCCCTGATACGCCTGCATGCGCTCAGGCACATGATTGACGCGGGGTATCTGGGGCAGGACCTGCGATGGGTCAGGAATTCCTGACCTTCTTCGTTCCCACAGAGCAGCAGGATAGAATTCATGACTCTTTTCCAACCGACATTCGCCACTTTCTGGGGAGGGGCCACAATTTCGGCATATGAATCCGCCTGTATCAATTCATATGTGGCACACGGGTACATCTTCATCGTCTATAGCTATGAAGCGATCGAAAACCTTCCGCCGGGTGTTATCAACGGTGATGCACGCGAAATTACCGACCCATCCAACATGGCGCGTTTCCTGATCAGGGGAAAACCGAACCTCAGCCATTTTTCGGATCTGTTCCGTTACGAACTTTCCCGCCGGACGGACCATATATGGGTTGATGCGGACATGCTGCTGCTGCGCCCGCTGGACCTGCCGCGATGGGATCTGCTGCTGGCCAGGGAAGATCCCGTTTCGGTCTGTGGTGCGATCATGCGACTGGAGCGCGACAATCCGAAACTCGACAGCCTGGTTCAGGAAACGCTGGCCATGCGGGACCTGGACCTGGTCTGGGGGGCAACCGGGCCACGCCTGCTGACGTCCCTGTTTGGCAAGCAGGTGGTCATACAGGATTCCTATGCACCGCAGTATTTTTTCCCGATCCACCTGCGCGAGGCATGGAAATTCCTCCTGCCGCAATATCGGCAGGAATGCGAACGGCTATGTGCCAATGCCTATACGCTGCATCTGTGGAATGACCAGATGGTACGTATCGGCATATGGAAGCGCTTTGCCCCGCCACGCGGATCGTTCCTTACCGAATGTTTCGCCGCAACAGACGGATTGCGGTTCTTTGAGGATTACTACCCCCTGCAGGTCATGGAAAACATGGTCTCCAACTGGAGATTCCGCTGCGAGGGAGGGGAAATCGGCATGGGGCAGTGGCTGCGCCGCGCCCTGCCGAGTGTCGGGGTCACCATGCGTCGCAGACTGAACCTGCCGACATGAACCCGCCCGTCACGATGGATGCGCGACGTCACGTGGCATCCAGCCTTGTCCCAATCATGAATGGAGAGCAGTGGTCATGAAAGCCGTTATCCTGTCTGGTGGTTATGGAACACGCCTGATGGAGGAAACCGACAGCAGGCCCAAGCCGATGGTCGAGATCGGGGGACGACCGATCCTGTGGCACATCATGAAGATCTATTCCCACGGGGGGATCAATGATTTCGTGATCCCCCTTGGCTACAAGGCGGAGATGATCAAGCAGTATTTTGCCAATTACCATCTGCTGTCATCAGACATCACGGTAGACATGTGCAATGACAGCATCGTCACCCTGAAACGCAGCGCCGAACCATGGCGCGTGACCCTGGTGGATACCGGGCTGGACACCATGACCGGTGGACGCCTGCGTCGCCTGCAGCCTTACCTGCAGGGTGAAGATTTCTGCATGACATATGGTGACGGGGTGGCGGAAATAGATGTCCGCACGACCATCGACTACCACCACAGCCACGGTCGCATCGCCACGGTCACGGCAGTCAAGCCCCCGGCACGTTTCGGGACGCTGGAAATCGTCAATGGGTGCGTGGATGCCTTCCGTGAAAAACCCGTTGAGCCGGGTTACGTCAATGGCGGGTTCTTCGTGCTGTCACCCTCCGTCTTCGATTATCTGGAGGATGACGAAACCGTCTTCGAACGTGGACCGCTGGAACGGCTGGCCAATGACGGGCAACTGATGGCCCTGAAACATGACGGGTTCTGGCATTCCATGGATACCCTGCGTGACAAGCGCCACCTTGAACATCTGTGGGAAACGCGCAATGCGCCATGGCGCATGTGGTAACGGTGCAGGCATCACGGCGGAAATGGGGTGGACACGGATGCCGCCCCACATGCTATGATACCGTCCTCCGCATGGAGAATGGCGAAGCATTCCTGTGAATGGCAGGGAACGGGTGTGAACAGGATCGGCGTAAGAAAGTGGCGATACGTGCTGGCCTGCCTGATGTTTCAGGTGGGGCTGCTGCTGTCTGCCCTGCCGGTACATGCTTTCCCCACACTGGATGCCGGTTCCGCTGCCGCGCCGCCTGCGGCCAGCCATGACATGATGCCGGGCATGGCGTCCATGGCCGGGATGACCTCCACAATGGAGGCGCATGGACACGCCCGCCAGTGCCATCACCAGCAACCCTGCGACACGCACCAGAACTGCACGCATGGCAGCGAAAGCTGCTGCCTGTCGGGTGCGGCCTGCATGACCGGCTGGGCCATGACGCCGGGGGCTTCATCGCTGGCCCATGCGGGTTTCGTCACGATTGCATTCGGCAGTCGCTATACCATCGATGACGGTGGCGTGGCGTCCGCCCCGGCACTTCCACCGCCCAGAAAAACGGCCTGATCCTTTCCTGACCGTTTCGGGACCGGCTGCCCTGTGGGACGCCGTGCCTGTTCCTGCTTTCTGGCGGATATCCATCCATGACACCCTTATTCCCTGCGAAAGGCGGCGTGCTGACGCGTCGCCGTTTCGTAACCGGCGCTGGCGCATGTGGCGCGCTGCTGACCGCGGCCAGCCGCAGCACCCGTGCGCAGTCGCCCCTGACGGGGCAACCCGCAGCCACGCCCTCCACCCGCTTTGACCTCAGCATTGATCGCCTGCATGCCAACATCACCGGCCATCGCGTCCGCGCGGTGGGGGTGAACGGCGCCACCCCGGCCCCGATCCTGCGCTGGCGTCAGGGGGACACCGTTGAACTCAATGTCACGAACCACCTGCATGAGGACAGTTCCATCCACTGGCATGGCATCCGCCTGCCGGCCCCCATGGATGGCGTGCCGGGACTGAGCTTTGCGGGCATCGCCCCGGGCCAGACTTTCACCTACCGCTTTCGCCTGCACCAGAGCGGCACCTACTGGTATCACAGCCATTCCGGCTTTCAGGAGCAGAAGGGGCTGTACGGGGCGATCATCATCGACCCGAAGCACGGGGAGCGCCACCATTGCGACCGGGAATATGTCATGCTCCTGTCCGACTGGACCGACGTGGATCCGGCGGACATTGTCTCCAACCTCAAATTCGACAGTGACTATTACAATTTCCGCCAGCGTACGGTGGGAACACTGTTCCATGACATGCGCCACCGGGGCATGGCAGCAACGCTGCGGGACCGCCTGCAATGGGGGGCGATGAACATGGCCCCGACCGATATCCTCGACGTGTCGGGCATCATCTATACCTACCTGCTGAACGGGCAGTCGCCGCAGGCCAACTGGACGGGACTGTTCCAGCCGGGGGAGCGCATCAGGCTGCGTTTCATCAATGCCTCGTCCATGACGCTGTTCGATGTGCGCATCCCGGGACTGGAGATGACGGTCATACAGGCCGACGGCAACGAGGTGGAACCCGTAACGGTAGATGAATTCCGCATCGGCACGGCGGAAACCTATGACGTGCTAGTCACCCCCCGTAGCCCCGGTCCCTATACCGTTTTCGCACAGGCCGAGGACCGGACCGGATATGCCCGGGGCACGCTGGCGACGCAGGCTGGCATTTCAGGTCCGGTTCCCCCCATGGACCCGCGCCCGCTGCGCACCATGACGGATATGGGGATGGGACATATGGACATGCACACCCCGCCGTCATCCCACCATACGGACATGGAGGGGATGGAAGGGATGGACATGGCGCATATGGGGCATATGCACATGCCGCCCCCGCAGCAGCATGACATGCCCGCAGCCACCCCCCGCCTGCGTCCCGGTGTGGAAGTGCAGAGTGTCGCCATGATGCCCATCAACCGCCTGGCCGAAGCCGGGGACGGACTGGACCATAATGGCCGTCGGGTCCTGACCTATGCCGACCTGCGCGCGACCATCGCGGGCGCTGATCCCCGTCCGCCCTCACGCGAGATCACGCTGCATCTGACGGGTAACATGGAACGCTTCATCTGGGGCTTTGACGGCAAGAAGTTCTCCGAAGCGGAACCGATCCGCCTTGCCCTTGGCGAACGGGTCAGGTTCATCGTGACCAATGACACGATGATGGAACACCCCGTCCACCTGCACGGGTTCTGGAGCGAACTGGAAAACGGGCAGGGGGAGTACCGCCCCTACAAGCACACGATCATCGTCAAGCCCGGGGAGCGGCTGAGTTACCTCGTCACCGTGGATGAACCGGGGCTGTGGGCCTATCACTGCCATCTGCTCTATCACATGGAACTGGGCATGTTCCGTACGGTGGTGGTGTCATGAGGCACACGCTCATCATCATGGCGCTGCTTGCCGTCCCTGTTTCTTCCGTTCATGCGCAGATGACCACCCCGATGACACGGGGCAGCACCGTGCAGGCCAATGGGTCGGCGGCCACGCCGGTCACCTATGTCAACGGCATGCCCCCGGTGATGGACCACAATATCTATGCGCATGCCCTGCTGGATGAATTCGAGGCCCGTTACAATACGGATGGCGGTCAGTTCCGCTATGACGGGCAGGCGTGGGTCGGGACGGATTACAACAAGCTGTGGCTGAAATCCGAAGGTACGGTTGGCACGAATGGCAGGTTTGGCGATGGCGACCACGAAGTCCTGTATGACCGCGCGATCTCGCGTTACTTCGATGTGCAGACCGGCGTCCGCATGGATATCGACAATGGCCCGACCCGCGCGTGGGGGGCAGTGGGGATACAGGGGCTGGCGCTCTATTTCTTCGATGTGGAGGCAACGGCCTATTTCAGTGACCGGGGTGCCGCGGGCCGCCTGCAGGGATCGTATGACCTGCTGCTGACCAACCGCCTGATCCTCCAGCCTCAGGTCGAACTGAATTTCTATTCCCAGTCAGATCCGGCGCGGGCGAACGGGCGCGGCCTGTCGAACATCGATACGGGATTGCGGCTCCGTTACGAATGGCACCGCAAATTCGCCCCGTATATCGGCGTGACCTACAGCGGCACATTCGATCAGGCCACGACGCTGGCGCGGGCACGTGGCGAACACGACCTGCATAACCTCAACTTCACCTTCGGGGTGCGGACATGGTTCTGAATACCGACTGTCCCCATTCATAAAAATACTGTTATATCAATGGAGTAGGAAAGAAATGAATCGCACAGGATTATGGCTGTCCGCCATGCCCGCCCTGATGGCGGCCGTCCTCATGCCGGTAATGGATGCGCAGGCGGCCCCCGCCCCGGCGATGCAGATGCACGACATGCAGGGGATGGAAAATATGGACGGCATGGAAAACATGCCGGGCATGACGCCCCATCGCACCGCGACGCCAGCACTCCATCATGACGCCACGGCCCCGGTGACTGGCCGGCATGGACACCCACGCACCACCAGAGGGGAGGCGGTCACACCTCCGCCTTCCACCGGGCCACTGGGAATGCCGGAAGCCGTGCGTGAACGCTGACACCTGATGGTATGAAAGTTTCTGGTGAAGCTTTTTTCAAAAAGCTTCGAAAGACGCCACCCTTTTGAAAAAAGCATCCCCGGAAACTTTTATTATTTCCATCAATGGGTTATTTCAAAACTCTCCCTGTATCACCAATAGGGGCGACGTCATGCCCCGTCAGTGAAGAAATACATGCCGCGCTCCATATTGCTCAAAAACGCCCTGATGCTTGTCACGATGGATGCGCAGCGACGCGAGATCGCCGGGGGCTGGGTTCTGATACAGGGGCGGCAGATCCAGCAGGTCGGCACGCCCCATGACCCGTTGCCCGCAGCGGACGACGTCATGGACATGTCGGGCCATCTGGTCATGCCGGGTCTGGTCAATACCCACCACCATATGTACCAGACCCTGACCCGTGTCGTGCCAGCAGCACAGGATGTCTCCCTGTTCGGGTGGCTGCGCACGCTCTATCCCATCTGGGCGCGCCTGACGCCGGACATGATCCGTGTTTCCACATGCACCGCCATGGCCGAACTGATGCTTTCGGGCTGCACCACCAGCAGCGACCATCTCTACCTGTTTCCCAACGGCAGTCGCCTTGATGACCAGATCGAGGCCGCCGCAACGATGGGCATGCGCTTTCACGCTGCACGCGGTGCAATGAGCGTCGGTGAAAGCGCGGGGGGATTGCCGCCCGACAGCCTGGTTGAGGATGAACCCTCCATCCTGCGTGACATGCAGCGCGTGGTGGAGGCATACCATGACCCGTCCCGCCTTGCGATGCAGCGCATCGTCCTTGCCCCGTGTTCGCCATTTTCCGTCAGCCGTGACCTGATGCGACAGACCGCACATCTTGCACGCGCAACCGGCACAAGGCTTCACACCCACCTTGCGGAAAATGCGAGCGATATCGAATACAGCCGCGATGCCTTTGGCATGACGCCTGCGGAATATGCCGAGGATACTGGCTTGATGGGGCCGGATGTGTGGCATGCGCACTGTGTCCGGCTGGACCATGCCGGTATCGAACGTTTTGGACGGACCGGGACGGGCGTTGCCCATTGCCCCTGTTCCAACATGCGTCTGGGGTCCGGCATCGCCCCCGTCCGCCGCATGATGGCCCATGGTGTCAATGTCGGACTGGGGGTGGACGGCTCAGCCTCCAACGACAGCAGCCACATGCTGGCCGAAGCCCGCCAGGCGATGCTTGTCTCACGCCTTATGCACGATCAGGAAGATGGCGCGGCGATGATGGGCGCGCGCACCGCACTGGAACTGGCGACGCGGGGTGGGGCCGCCGTACTGGGACGCGATGATATCGGCCACCTGTCGGCAGGCATGGCGGCGGATGTCGTCGCCTTCGACCTGCGTGGCATCGACCATGCCGGGGCGTTGGTGGATCCCGTTGCGGCCCTTGTTTTCTGCACCCCGCGCACCGTGGCGCTGTCCCTCATCAATGGGCAGGTCGTCGTACGTGACGGACACCTGCTGACCTGCGATACTCGCCAGCTTGCCGAACGGCATAACCATCTGGCGCGGGCGCTGCTGGATGGTGACGATCCGGCGTGATCAGGTGCCTGAGAACAGGTCAGTTCATAAACGTTTCCGGGTGTCGCCTTTTTTCAAAAAGGTGATGTTCTTGCGAAGCTTTTTGATGATCCGAAGGGCGTTTCGTGGGCTGATTTTTTGTCCATCACCGCAAATTGGAACCTGTCGTGATGGATGGACATGCGACGGGCGGACGCCTATTGAGGCGCCATGTCTTCCATCGGATCCCCCCAGAGCGTGAGGCTCGGCATAGATTTCGGCACGACCAACACCGTTGTGGTCCTGCTGGACGAAAATGGGCAGCCCCATCCGGCGCGCTTTTCCTTTCCCCATCACGAAGCCACGGAAACCTGCCGTTCCCTGCTGTGCCTGTGGCACGAGGAAATGCGGGCAGGGCGCGCCAGCCTGCAGGAGGCCATTGGCGCCGCGGCCATCGACGCCTATCTGGAGGATCCGGCGGAAAGCCGCCTGATCATGTCCATGAAATCCTATCTGGCGCAGGCCTCCTTCCGCCAGACGCGCCTGCTTGGCCGTATCATGACGCTGGAGATGCTGATCGCGCGTTTCCTCGCCTGCCTGATGCACACGATCGGGATCGATCCCGCCCATGTCACCGCCACGGTCGGCCGCCCCGTGCATTTCGCGGGGGAGGGGGTGGATGACGCCTTTGGCGAACAGCGCCTGCGCGACAGTTTCCGCGCGGCGGGGTTCCACCATGTCGATGTCGCCCTTGAACCCGAAGCCGCCGGATGGCGCTTCGCCCATCGCCTGGGCACGCCGGCCACCGTGCTGGTGGGGGACTTCGGCGGCGGCACCAGTGACTTTTCCATCCTGCGCTTCGACCCCGATGCACCACAGCGGGCAACGCCACTGGGATATGCCG
Organism: Gluconacetobacter entanii; assembly: GCF_003206495.1. Classification (GTDB taxonomy): domain Bacteria; phylum Pseudomonadota; class Alphaproteobacteria; order Acetobacterales; family Acetobacteraceae; genus Novacetimonas; species Novacetimonas entanii. The sequence goes on from NZ_NKUF01000017.1 coordinate 64,814, forward strand.
GCGTCGGCATCGCGGGCGACCAGTTCGATTACCGCATCATCGACAATGTCGTGGCACCGGAACTTGGCCGACATGCCACCTATCGCGTGATGGGGGGCGCACCACTGCCTGTTCCGGCGGAATGGTATGCAAGCCTCGGGCGCTGGCACCGACTGGCGCTGATGCGCACGCCACAGACCCTGCGCGATATCGCGGACGTGGCCCGCACGGCGTCCGAACCCGAAAAGCTGCACGCCCTTAAAAACCTGATCGACGATCAGCAGGGACAGGCGCTCTATCGTGCCGTGGGCGCGGCAAAGCGGGACCTGTCACGAACCGACCGCACGGTTTTGCGGTACGATCACCGCGACCTGCATATCCACCGCGAAATCACGCGCGCCGATTTCGAAAGCTGGATCGCCCCGGACCTGCATCGCTTTGATGAAGCCGTGCAGACTGCCCTTGATCGCGCCAACCTGCCCGCCACCGCGATCGACCGCGTCTTCCTGACGGGTGGGACCTCTTTCGTGCCTGCGGTACGTGACCTGTTCACCCGGCGATTTGGCGCGGAACGGGTCGATATGGGTGGGGAGTTCGTCTCCGTCGCGGAAGGGCTGGCGCTAATGAATGAACAGGCGGCCAGCCCCATGCGTCAGTGAGCCATGTTATTATGGCACCTTATCATATTCATGTGCCCACGATCGGGCTGATAATCCCGTAATCAGCCCGCGTGCCCGTCATAGGTCAGGCGATAGACCGCCCCGGCAAGGTCGTCACTGATCAGCACGCTCCCATCAGGCAGGGGCTGGACATCGGCGGGGCGTCCCCATGGGGTCTGGTCATGCTGGAACCCGTCCACCAGCGTGGAAACCGGGCCGGCGCTGCCATCCGTGCCGACATGGACGGCCACCACCCTGTAGCCAGACAGGCGGGAGCGGTTCCATGACCCGTGTTCCGCAATCAGCAGGTCGCCACGATATGTCGCGGGGAACATCGTCCCCTCATAAAACCGCAGCCCAAGGGCCGCCACATGCGCGCCAAGTTTCACGATAGGCGGCGTAAACCCGCTGCACGGATGCCCCTTGCCATAGACGGGATCCGCGATGTCGCCCTGATGGCAGTAGGGATAGCCGAACGACTGTCCGACCCGATCGACACGGTTCAGTTCATCCGAAGGAATGTCGTCGCCCATCATGTCACGGCCGTTATCGGTGAACCACAACGTCCCCGTGCCGGGCTGCCATGTGAAGCCTACGGTGTTGCGGATGCCGTACGCCACGTCCTCGCGCCCCGTGCCGTCGGGATTCATGCGGATCAGTCGCCCGAACTCATGCCCGACATCACAGATGTTGCAGGGTGCGCCAATCGGGACATACAGCTTCCCATCAGGTCCGAACGCAATGAATTTCCACGAATGATCCCCCGCGCGATAGGGCAGGTTGTCCGCAACCGTTTCCAGTGCGGGCGGATGGTCCAGCCGGTCCTCGATCCCCCGCAGGACGACAATCCGGCGTGTGTCGGAAATATACAGGTCCCCCTGGTGAAAGGCGACGCCAACAGGCAGGTTCAGCCCATGCGCCACCACATGCACCTGCGGCGCATGTCCATCCTGCCCGCCCGTCAGGGCATAGACCCTGCCCGCCCCCATGGACCCGAGGAAAACCGTCCCCCTGTCGCCAAGTGCGATTTCGCGCGCGCCGGGAACATGATCGGCATAGGTGGCGATATGGAACCCGTCGGGGACCTGCAGGGTGGCAGGCTGCGGTGCGGCCTGCGCGGCCACGGACCAGCAGGACGCCCCCATGAGCATGGCGAGCGCTGCGCCAGTACGGGCCAGGATGCGAAATGACATGATCGGGTCCTTGCATGAGGGGATCGGGAGGGAGAAACAAATGTAGGGGCGTGGCCTTCTGCAAGGCACCCGGAAAATGCATACTCTGCCGCAGACATGAACACCATGGAGCAAACGTGACATCCCTGTTTGAGCCCCTGGCGCCCCGCCCGCTTGCCGAAGCCCTGCGTCCGGAACGGATCGAGGACGTCATCGGCCAGAAGCACCTGCTGGCCCCCGACCGGCCAATCGGGCGCATGGTGGCGTCGGGACGCCTGTCCTCCATGATCTTCTGGGGGCCACCGGGAACCGGGAAAACCACGCTGGCGCGGATCCTCGCCGCAAGTTCGGGCATGGCGTTCGAGCAGATTTCCGCCGTCATGTCCGGCCTGCCCGAACTGAAGAAGGTACTCGCCAGGGCACAGGCGAACCGGCAGCAGGGACAGTCAAGGGGCATGGTCCTGTTCGTCGATGAAATCCATCGCTGGAACAGGGCGCAGCAGGATGCGCTCCTGCCCTATGTGGAGGACGGGAGCGTCGTCCTGATCGGTGCGACCACCGAAAATCCTTCCTTTGAACTGAACCGCGCCCTTGCCAGCAGGGCGCAGGTCATGGTGCTGGAACGGCTGGATACGCACGACCTGTCGGTCCTGCTTGAACGTGCACAGGCGCATCTGGGCCGGGTGCTTCCACTCGATGCGCAGGCACGCACCGAACTGCTGAACATGGCGGATGGGGACGGGCGCTACCTGCTGGTGATGGTCTAGGCGCTGTCGGACCTTGGCACCGATACGCCCGTCACGTCGGCGCAACTCCATACCCTTGTCCAGCGCAAGGTGCATGCGGGTGACAAGGGATCGGACATCCATCACGCCCTGCTGTCCGCATTCCAGAAATCAATCCGCGGGTCGGATGTGCAGGCCGCGCTCTACTGGCTGGCGCGACTGCTCAAAAGCGGCGAGCCACCGCGCGCGATCCTGCGTCGCCTGATGGTCATGGCGACGGAGGAAGTCGGTCTTGCCGATCCACGCGCCATCGAACAGGCCGCCGCCTGTGCCGCGGTGTTTGAACGGGTCGGGGAGCCGGAAGGTCTGCCGGCACTGGCGCAGTGCGTGGGCTATCTCGCAACAGCGATCAAGTCGAACGCGATCTACAAGGCGTTCTATGCCGCCATGGACCTTGCGGAGACGCAGGGGTCGCTCATGCCGCCCAAGCACCTGATCAATGCGCCAACGGCGCTGATGAAGGCGCAGGGATTCAAGGATGGATACCGCTACGACCATGATTTCCCGCATGCGTTCAGCGGCCAGCAGTTCTTCCCCGATGCGCTGAGCGGTCCCGACAGGCCGGAACTCTACCGCCCCAACGAAAGGGGATATGAACGCGACCTCCTCAAGCGTCTGGCATGGTGGGACCAGCGTCGGGAGACGTAGGGACACAGGCTCTATTCATAAAAATCAAAAGTTTCTTGGGTGCCGCCTCTTTAAAAGGCGGCGTTCTTCTGGTTTCCGTGCCATCCCGTCAGTCCGCATCCTGCGCTGGAAACCGTCCGGCAAACGCCACTTCGGCAAGGGGACGACGCGATGAGGGGACGTTCCGCCCGCGCAGTTTTTCAGGCAGGACGTCCGCATCGCCGGGCCGACCGATGATGATGGCGGCATCAAGGGCATAATCTTCGGGGAGTTCAAGTCCGGCGCGGGCAAGGTCGTGGTCAAAGCCACTGATGGGATGGGCCGCCCATCCCGCCCTGTTCAGTTGCAACTGCACCAGCACGGCCGCAGCACCGGTATCGAAGGCATGGGTGGGGGCAGGGACAGGCTCCGCCTGACCGATATCCATGACCGTATGGGAGGCGACATATACCACGGCAGAGGCATTTTGCGCCCATGAATGGTTGAACGGGATCAGCCATGACAGGAACCGTTCCCAGTCCGCCGTGTCGCGCCGGGCATAGATGAAGCGCCATGGCTGCGAATTATAGGCCGAAGGCGCCCAGCGTCCGGCATCAAGGAAGGACAGGAGTTCCGCATCCCCGATCGGGGCGGGGGTAAAGGCGTAAGGCGACCAGCGATCAAGGATCAGGCGATCGACGGAAGTTTCGGAATGGCGCGCGGGGGCTTTGGTCATGGTGGGTTATACCTGCCGTCAGTTATCACAAAATAGGCCGAAAAGGACGCCACATCCCTGCAAAGGATGCCATATGCGCATGAAGTGCGGATGTGGGGGAAGCAGTCCTGCATTCCCTGCCGGTCTTCAAATATGCCATGACAGGAACATGATTGCATAATGAAGCCGATTGAAAAATCCTTTTCAAATTACTAAAATTTTTCGCGATATATGACCTGCCTGAACTGGAATTCCCCCTGACATGAAACATGCGCCAGAAAAAATATGCCTCGCCGAACTGACGGCGGAGGAGGCACGTACCGCACTTGCGGCCAATCCGGTCATCATCCTGCCACTGGGCAGCCATGAGGATCAGGGCCTCCATTCCCCCATGGGCGACTATCTGTGCGCGGACGCGATTGCGCGCCGCGTGGCGCAGGCGGCGCGTGCGCGCGGGATCGGGGCCTATGTCGCCCCGGTCCTGCCTTATGGCGGGGCGGATTATTTCGGCAGCGTGATCGGGGGCATCGCCCTGGAACAGGCAACATTGCGTGCGGTCCTGACGGATATGATGTCCTGCCTGCTGCGGCACGGACTGACCCGCATCATCGTCTTCAACGGGCATGGCGGCAATGCGCAGGCAGTCCATGATGTCACACTGTCCCTGCGGCACAGGCAGGGGGTGGTAATCCCATGCGTCTATCTGTGGAGCATTGCCTCGGCCATGCTTGCTGACGTGATGGGGGATGCGGATGCGGCACAGCGGTCCGCCGGGCATGGTGGCAATCCGCTTTCCAGCGTCGCCATGGCCCTCTTTCCCGATCTGGTGCGCCCCGACCTGCGTCCCGCCCCCGCCAGCGCCCATGAATTCATGGGGCTGCCGGTCAACGGGTTCGCCACGGCGCAGTTCGAGGGGGCCAGCATCAACTTTCCCCTCGAAATTGATGAAATCGCCACCAAAGGGGTTGCCCAGGCAGACCCGCGCCTGTGTTCGGCCACCACGGGGCAGGCGCTTGTGGAGCGCCTGACCACCCTTGGCGCTGACCTTGTGGCGCATCTTGTAAAGGAAAACTGGTAGATCCGGCCTGTTGTTCGTATTTTCCTGGGTACGAACGGAACGGTAAAAAAAGCTTCACCAAAGACTTCTTTTACGATTTTCAGGGCTATGTGCTGTCCGGATCGTCGAGCAGGTCAAGCATTTCCTCAGGGGGCGGTTCATGCATGATGAAGTCGAAACATGCATGCAGTTCACGCCGCACCCAGTGGAACAGGGACAGGTTTTCCGTCTGCACATAGAGGGAAAATTTCATGACATCCATTCTTCCCTCCCTTGATCCATCGCCCATACAGCGCATGGTCCGTCAAAAGGTTTCATGCAGGCGACACGCATGGCAGGGACGCTATTTCTTCCTGCGTCGCTGCCCGCTGGCGTCGATCACGCCCCCCGCCAGCATGTGGGCGGTATGGACAAGGGCGAAATGGCTGAAGGCCTGTGGAAAATTCCCAAGCTGCCGCCGGGCGACCGGGTCATATTCCTCGGCAAACAGGCCAAGGTCGTTTCCATAGGACAGCAGTCGTTCAAACAGGACGCGGGCCTCCTCCACGCGATGCGACATGATATAGGCATCACACAGCCAGAAACTGCAGGCGAGGAATGCGCCTTCGCGCCCCTCCAGACCATCGGCGGCAACCCCTTCGGGCAGGTAGCGATAGACCACGTTGTCGTGCAGCAGTTCCTTTTCGATCCGTGCGATCGTGCCCTGCACGCGCGGGTCATCGGCAGGCAGGAACCCCAGCAGCGGAATCTGCAGGAGGGAGGCATCGACACGATCCGCGCCATAATACTGCATGAAGCTGTTGCTGGCCGCATCGAAGCCTTTTTCACAGACTTCGGCATGGATTTCCTTCTGTGGTTGCCGTCCGTTATGCAAGAGTTTTCTGACCCATATTGACGTGTGATCGTGTGCGGTCTTCTGTAAGGCCTGTTGATGTGGCCTTTCAGA
>NZ_NKUF01000018.1 GCF_003206495.1 Gluconacetobacter entanii
CCATAAGACTGCCTCGATGAAAAGACGGTTGTCCTGCCCGCTGCGCCCGCGATCTGTTTTCTTGCCAAGGCACAGCGGTTCCATTTTCGCCCATTGGGCATCTGTCAGTACGAAGCGATCCATACGGATTTTGAATCACATTTGGTGACTTTGAAAAAGTACAATTCCCAACAGACCCCAAAAAGCTTCAAGAGACGCCGCCTTTTTGGGAAAAAGGCGGCACTCGAAAACTTTTATTTGTTATCAACAGATTGTTTCAGACACACAACAGCGCGTCCGCTGTAGCTTCGGGCCGTGTGTCAGGCATCAGCACCCGGCGCAGCGCCGCCGGATACAGCAGGTGTTCCTGCGTCAGGATACGCGCGGCGAGGCTGTCGGGTGTATCACCATGCAGGACCGGCACCGCCGCCTGCCCGATGATCGGGCCTTCGTCCATCACCTCCGTGACCAGATGCACGGTGCATCCATGCAGCCGCACCCCGGCCTGCAACGCGCGTTCATGCGTGTGCAGGCCCGGGAAGGAGGGCAGCAGGCTGGGATGGATATTGAGCATCCGCCCCGCCCATGCCTGCGTCAGGAACGGCGTCAGCAGGCGCATGTATCCGGCAAGGCAGACGACCTCCACCCCCGCATCGCGCAGGGTGGCGTCGATCACGCGTTCATGCGCCGCGCGGTCGCGGCCGAAGGTGCGATGGTCGATCGCCTTCGTCGCAAGTCCCGCCGCCCGCGCGGTTTCCAGTCCCGGCGCGTCGGGGTTGTTGCTGATGACGATGGCGATGCGCGCCGGGTAATCCGCCGCCGCGCACGCCGCGATCAGCGCGCCCATGTTGCTGCCGCGCCCGCTGATGAGGATACCGATCGGGCGTTTCTTCGTGACCGTCATCCTCAGGCGCCCGCACCCGCCACACCGAAATCGGGCGACACCTTCATCTCCAGCGACGCCGGCGCGTCCGCGCTGTCGGCGGCCTCGATCCGGCCGATGACATGGGCGGCTTCCCCGGCATCGTGAAGGCGCTTCATCACGGTTTCGGGGTCACGGGTGACCAGCACCATGCCAAGGCCGCAGTTGAAGACGCGCAGCATTTCCTCCGTCGTGACCTGCCCGGTCTTCGCCAGCCAGTTGAACACGGGCGGGACGGGCCATGCGGCGTCGATCACGGCGCGCATGCCACGCGGCAGGACGCGCGGCAGGTTGCCCGGCAGGCCGCCGCCGGTGATGTGCGCCGCCGCCTGCAGCAGGCCCGCATGATGCAGGTTCAGCATCTGGTGGACATACAGCTTCGTCGGGGTCATCAGCGCCTGCGCCAGCGTCTGCCCCCCGGCAAAGGGGCACGGCGCGTCCCATGCCAGGCCGGAGCGCTTGACGATGGCGCGCACCAGCGAGAAGCCGTTGGAATGCACGCCCGCCGACGGCAGGCCGATCAGCGTGTCACCGGGGCGGATGTCGCGCGGCAGCAGGGCGGTGCGTTCAGCCGCCCCGACCGAGAACCCGGCAAGGTCATAATGGCCCGCGGCATACATGCCCGGCATTTCCGCCGTCTCCCCCCCCACGAGGGCACAGCCGGAACCGGAGCAGCCAGCGGCGATCCCGCGCACGACCTTGGCCGCGTCGTCCACCGACAGGTGGCCCGTTGCGAAATAATCAAGGAAGAAGAGCGGCGTCGCCCCCTGTACCACAAGGTCGTTCACGCACATCGCCACAAGGTCGATGCCCACCGTTTCATGCAGGCCGCTTTCGATCGCGATCATCAGCTTCGTGCCCACGCCATCGGTGCACGACACCAGCACCGGGTCGGTGAAGCCTGCCGCCTTCAGGTCGAACAGGGCGCCAAAGCCGCCAAGTCCCCCCATCGTGCCGGGACGGTCGGTTGCGCGCGCTGCGGGCTTGATCACCTCCACCAGCGCGTCGCCCGCGGCGATGTCCACGCCCGCGTCGCGATAGGTTGCGCCCGCGGTCGCGTCCGTGGCGTCGGTGGACAGGGGGGTGGAAGGGGTGGAGGTCATGCGCAAGGGCCTTCATCGTCAAACTATCGCTTCCCCGGACTCCCGCACGCAGGCTATGGAGGACGCGATGGATGCGACAGCATTGGGGTCAATACGGTCTTCGCGCTTCTTTACGTCAAGCCGGGGCCGCGCTCCAAGCGGTGGTTGGGTGCACGGGGCTGAAAACGGAGAAAATGCCGATCCGCGACACGATCGGGCAGCTTGTGTTGCCCTTTGCGCACATGCCACGCTTCACGCGCGCGGATTTCGTGGCCGCGCCGTCCAACGCGGTCGCGCGCGCATGGCTTCTTGGCCGCACGGCATGGCCCGACCGGCGGCTTGCCCTGTGGGGCGCGCGCGGATGTGGCAAGACGCACCTGCTGGAAATATGGGCGGCCGAGCATGATGCCGTACTGCTGTCGGGGCCGGACCTGACGCGCGCGGATGTCGCGCGCATCTTTGGCGCGGGACGCGGGTCGGGCATCGTGGCCATTGCGGTGGACGATGCCGAACGCTGCGGGGATGAACGCGCGGTGCTGCACCTGCTCAACGGCGCGCGCGAACATGGCATGGCCCTTGCCCTGAGTGGCCGCCGACCGCCCGCGCACTGGCCCGTCACATTGCCCGACCTTGGCAGCAGGCTGCGCGCGACCATGGCGGTGGAGGTGCGACAGCCCGAGGACATGCTGCTGCGTATCGTGCTGCTGCGCCTGCTGGCCGAACGCCAGATCGTCGTGGCCCCCGCCGTCGTGGACTGGCTGCTGCCGCGCCTGCCGCGCACGGCCGCGACCATGCTGGAGGTGGCGCGGCGGCTGGACCATGTGGCCCTTGCCACCGGGCGGGCGGTGACGCGCGCGATGGCGATCGCTGAACTGGGCGACCTGCTGGCGCATGACCCGGCCATGGCGGACATGGGGATGGACAGCGACCCGGATGCCGACGCCATCATGGTGGACGGGGCGGAATAGGCGCGCCCCCTCTGGTCAAGGTTCGGGCTGCTGGCCTAGTGTGGGTGGACCTGTCCTTCCGGCCATGCCCGTCCCCCGCACGCAGGCCCCCAATCGGGAGATCGAGTTCCTTGTCCAGACCTCCGCGCAAGTCAGCCTCCACCACCCCGGCGGCCGGGGATGGCAAAGACGCGCCGCGCCGTCCCGTGCGCCGGGCCCCGCGCGCCCGCACGCGCAAGGAGCCGCCCTCGCAGGCGCTGGTGGTGCATGAACAGGTTGCGGAAGCGCCATGCCCCGGCATGAATTCGCCCGAACGCTTCATCAACCGTGAACTGTCATGGCTGGACTTCAACCAGCGCGTGGTGGACGAGGCGGACAACCCGCGCAACCCGCTGCTGGAACGGGTGCGGTTCCTGTCCATCAGCGCCAGCAACCTTGACGAATTCTACTCCGTGCGTGTCGCGGGCCTTGTCGGACAGGTGCGCGAGGGGCTGATCGCGCCGTCGCCCGATGGCCTGACCCCGGCGCAGCAGCTTGTCGCGGTGCGCGAGCGTACCGCCCGCCTCCTGCATGAGCAGCAGCGCATCTGGCGCGACCTGCTGCATGAACTCTCCGGCGCGGGCATCGTGCTGTGTGACGAGGAGCAACTGGACACGGCGGAGCGCGAATGGCTCGACACCTGCTTCATGGAGCGGGTCTTCCCCGTGCTGACGCCGCTTGCGATCGACCCGGCCCATCCGCTGCCGTTCATTCCCAACATGGGAATCGCGCAGGCGCTGCGCCTGATGAACGCGCGCACCGGGCAGTTCGTGATGGAGGCGCTGATCCTGCTGCCCTCGCGCATCGAACGCTTCATCCGCATGCCCGATTCCCTGTCGCCGCCGGGACAGACGCGCTTCATCCTGCTCGAACGCCTGATCGTGATGTGCATCGGCCGCCTGTTCCCCGGCCTTGTCGCGGGCGAATGGGGCGTGATGCGCGTCGTGCGCGACACCGACGTGGAGTTCGAGGACGAGGCCGAGGACCTGGTCCGCTCGTATGAAAGCGCGCTGAAACGCCGGCGTCGCGGTGTGGTCATCCACCTCGATATCGAGGCGCGTATGCCCGAGGACCTTGCCCGGTCGATGGCGGCGTCCCTTGATGCCCCCCCGGACGAGGTGCTGGTGCAGTCGGGGCTGATCGGTGTCGTCGATCTCAAGCAGATGATCGTCGATGACCGGCCCGACCTCCTGTTCCCGCCCTATACGCCGCGTTTCCCCGAACGGATCATTGATTGCGGAGGCGACTGCTTTGCCGCGATCCGCGCGCGCGACATGATCGTGCACCACCCGTTCGAGAGTTTCGACGTGGTGGTGCAGTTCCTGCGGCAGGCGGCGCTGGACCCGGCGGTGGTGGCGATCAAGCAGACGCTGTACCGCACGTCGCGCGACAGCCCGATCGTCAAGGCCCTGATCGAGGCGGCGGAGGCGGGCAAGTCCGTCACCGCGATGGTCGAACTGCGCGCGCGTTTCGACGAGGAGGCGAACATCCGCCTTGCCCGCGCGCTGGAGGCGGCGGGCGTGCAGGTCGTGTTCGGCTTCTCCGACCTCAAGACCCATGCGAAGCTCAGCCTCGTCGTCCGGCGCGAGGGCGGGACGCTGCGCTCCTACGCGCATTTCGGGACCGGCAATTACCACCCGATCACGGCGCGCATCTATACCGACCTGTCGTTCTTTACCTGCGACCCGGAACTGGTGCGCGACTCGGCGCGGCTGTTCAATTACATGACCGGTTACGCCATGCCCGCGCGGATGGAGGCGATCGCCTTTTCCCCCGTGACCATCCGCTCCACCCTCAATGAACTGATCGATGCGGAAATCGAACATGTGAAGGCCGGGCGGCCGGGGCGCATCTGGCTCAAGATGAACTCCCTTGTCGATCCGGGGCTGATCGACCGGCTTTATGCCGCGTCATGCGCGGGGGTGCATATCATGGCGGTGGTGCGCGGCATCTGCTGCCTGCGTCCGGGTGTGCCGGGCCTTTCGGAAAACATCCGGGTGAAGTCGATCGTGGGCCGCTTCCTCGAACATGCGCGCATCTATGCCTTTGGCAACGGGCATCGCCTGCCGTCGCGCAAGGCGAAACTCTACATCTCCTCGGCCGACTGGATGGTGCGCAACATGGACTGGCGGGTGGAAAGCATGGTGCCCATGCGCGACCCGGCGGTGCATGACCGTGTGCTGAACCAGATCATGATGGCGGACCTGAAGGACAACCTCCAGTCATGGATATTGCAGCGAAATGGCGTATGGAGACGGCTGGAGCCGGGGCGTGCGCCATTTTCGGCCCACGAATATTTCATGGAACATCCCTCGGGTGGTGGACGTGCCCCCGGTGATGGCGGTATCCGCGTCAGCGCATCACAGCCGTGGCACACGGAGCAGAGTATTGAGGATTAAACCAAGGACAGCAGCGTCATGGCCGGCATGAAAGACATCCCTGGCGCACCGGCCCCCGCCACCATGGCCGGACCCCGGGCATGAGCGGCGCATCGGGGCAGGACCGTTCCGCCGTCATCGACCTGGGTTCCAATTCCGTGCGCCTGGTGGTGTTTGACGGGATTTCGCGCAACCCGGTGCCGATCTTCAACGAAAAGGTGGTCCTGCGCCTTGGCCGTGGCCTCAACGCGACGGGCCGCCTGAACGAGGAGGCGGTGCCGATGGCCATGGAGGTCATGGCCCGTTTCAACGCGATCGCGCGCGGCATGGATGCAAGCCCGTTCGAGGTGCTTGCCACGGCGGCGGTGCGTGATGCCACCAACGGGCCGGAATTCGTGGCCGGCCTGCGCGCGCGCCTGCCCGGCGTGCCGATCCACATCCTGTCGGGGGAGCAGGAGGCCGATTATTCCGCCACCGGCGTGCTGTGCGGGATTCCCGATGCCGACGGGCTTGTGGCCGATATCGGTGGCGGTTCGCTGGAACTGATCCGGCTGGTGGGGGGGCAGAAACTCAATGCCTGCACGCTGCCGCTTGGGGTCATCCGCCTCAATGACCGCGCGCAGGGCGACCTTGCGCAGGCGCGACAGGTCGTGGACACCGACCTGTCGCAGATCGGATGGCTGGATGATGTGCGGGGACGGTCGCTGTATCTGGTGGGCGGCGGGTTCCGCGCGCTGGCGCGCCTGCAGATCGCGCGCACGTCCTATCCGCTCAATATCGTCCACCTGTATGAACTTGGCGCGGAAGCCGCGCGGGAGATGGCGGACTGGATCATCGGTTCGTCGCGTCGGACGCTTGAACGCCTGCCGGGGGTGCCGCGCAAGCGGCTGGAGGATGCGCCCTTTGCCGCCACCGTGCTGCGTCGCCTGATCCGCCGGGTGCAGCCTGCGCGCCTGGTCTTCTGCGTCGATGGCCTGCGGGAGGGATGGTACATGCGCAAGGTCGCGGCCGCCGTGGCCGACATGGACCCGCAGGAGGCCGTGGCGCGGGAGATGTGTGGCCGCCTGGGCCGCAGCATGACGCTGCCGCTGCGCCTTGCGACATGGACCGCGCCGCTTTTCCCCGGGGAAGGCGATGTGGCCCGTCGCCTGCGCCATGCCGCGTGCTGGATGTCGGATGTCGGGTCGTATGACCATCCCGAATACCGGGCGGAGCAGACCTACCTGCGGATCCTGCGCATGCAGGGGGTGGGATTTTCGCACGAGGCGCGCGCCTTCCTCGCCCTGACGCTGGCGGTGCGCTATGGCGTGGACATGGCGACGTCATGCCTTGAACCGTCGCGCCTGCTGCTGGACGAGACGCAGTTCGCACGCGCACTGGTGCTGGGGCAGGCATTGCGCCTGGCCTACAGCGTCAGTGGCGGGACCGATGCGCTGCTGCGCGGGACGGAACTTGTGTTCGATGGGGACAGGCTGGTCCTGCGCTTTGCGTCGGGGCGGGCCGTGATTCAGGGCGAAAGCGTGCGGCGCAGGCTGGATCGGCTGGGCAGCAGCCTGTCGGTCGCCACCGGGATTGAGGAATGCGCCTGATTCCGGGACCGTACCGGAGGCAAACATTAAAAAGCTTCGAAGGACGCCGCCTTTTTGAAAAAAAACCGGCACCCGGAAACTTTTATTGGTTTATCAATCACTTATCCATGTCGGGGGTATGATGCTGCTGGTGCGTGGCGGGACGGTGGTCACGGCGGAGGCTTCGTTCAGGATCGACGTCCTGTGTGGCGACGATGGCGAAATCGCCGCCATCGGCCCGTCGCTGGAGATCCCGGCTGGCTGTGACGTGCTGGATGCGGGCGACCTACTGGTGATGCCCGGCGTGGTGGACCCGCATACCCGCATCGGCGCGGATGCACATCGCATGGGCAGTGTGGGAGCGGCATTGCTGGCGGCGGGAACGACCACCGTGATCGACTGCGTCGCCGCGCCACGCGGGCAGGGCCTGCGGGCGGCATGGCGGGACTGGCGGCAGGCCGCGCGCGGGGCAGGGGTCGATGTGTCCGCCCACATGGTGATCGGACACTGGGACGCGGATGTCGCGCGTGGCATGGCGGAGGTGACGCAGGCGTGCGGCGTGAACTCCTTTCGCCTGTCCTGCGGTGGGGCGATGGACGATACGCAGGTCATGGGCGTGATCGACCATGCGCTGGAACTGGGCGCGTTATGTGCGTTCGACGGCCATGGGGGGCAGGTCGCGGCCTACCTGCGCGCGGGCCTGCACCGCGCCGGGATCGAGGGGGCGGAGGCGCAGGCCCTGTCCTGTGCCCCCCCGATCGAGGGAAGCGGCATTGCGCGTGCCATCATGATGGCGGGCGTGCTGGGTGCGCCGGTCCATGTCGGGCCGGTCTCCACGCGCGACGCGGTGGACGCCATCGCCGCCGCGCGCCTGCGCGGGCAGCGCGTCAGTGCGGAGGTCCTGCCCCGGCATCTCGTGCTGGAGGGGGACGATGTGGACACATTGCCCTGCGATGACGGCCTGCCGCCGCTGCGCGATGGTGCGCAGCATGCGCCATTGTGGGGCGCGCTGGCGGCGGGCGTGCTGGGCATGAGTGCCAGCGGCGCGGGTGGGGATGGGACGGACGCCATGCCCGACCTTGCGGGGCGCATGGGGCTGTTGTGGCATCATGGGGTGTGTGCCGGTCGCCTGTCGGCGGAGGAATTCGTGGCCGTCACGTCGGCCAATGCGGCGCGCGCATTCAACATCCATCCCCGCAAGGGCGCGATCATGGTGGGGGCGGATGCCGACCTCCTGCTGTGGGATCCGCAGGCACCGGCGCGGGCGCTGTCCCCATGCCCGGGCGCGCCCATCGTGTCCGGCGCGGTCCGGCATGTGGTGCGTGGCGGTGCCGTGGCGTGGTCCGTGACACATCCATGCGTGGCGCGTGGGGGGCAGCATGTTGACCGGCCCTGTTTCGGGCGGGACCTTGCCGCGCGCATCCGGCGCAGGGCGCACCTTGCGATGCAGGGGGGATAGCACGGATCGTCTTTTGCCGGTGCACTCTCTGGCGGTGTCGCGGGAATGAAGTATCATCGCGGGGCATGTTCCGTACCGCCGTGTCCCCATGGGGGCGCGGCGGTGCCGGATGCGATGGATGCTGGGGTGGACCTTGATGGGAGATGGCGTGCGATGCGCGATGGTGGAACGATGGCGTCACGCCGCCATGGTGGTTGCGGGCATGGTGAGTCCGCCCGTCGCGCCGCAGGGGTGGCATCATGAGTGAACCCGTCCTGCGCACCCCGCGCATGATGCGCCTGCACGCGCGGGGGATTTCCTATTTCAACGCCGTGCGCGAATGCCGCTCCATCCGCGAGGCCGCGCGCCGCCTGAACGTCACGCCCTCCGCCCTGACCCGGCAGCTTGCGCAGATGGAGGCGGAGGTTGGCGCGCCGCTGTTCGACCGCCTGCCCGAAGGCATGGTCCTGACGGAGGTGGGGCGCATCATGGCGCGGCATATCGTGACCGTCATGCAGGACGCCGCCCGCACGGAGGAGCAGATCAACGCCCTGTCCGGCCGTCAGGACGGGCGGTTGCGGATCATGGCGGTGGAGGGCGTGACCGGGCAGCTCCTGCCGCCGCTGCTTGAACGGATCACGCGGATGTATCCGGCCGTGGACCTGAATGTGGAAATCGGCTCGCCCAAGAACATCGTCTCCGCCCTGCAGGATGGCAGCGTGGACCTTGGCATCGCGTTTTCACTGGCGCTGTATCCCGACCTGCGCCGTGTCGCGGTGGCGCATTTCCCGGTCGGCGCGGTGGTGCGGCCCGACCATCCCGTCGCCCACCTGCGCACAGTCACGATCGAGGAATGTGTCCGCCATCGCCTGATCCTGCCGACGCGCACCCTGTCGCTGTACCGTGTCATGGAACCGATGCTGCGCCCGTGGCACGAACACCTGCATGTCGTGCTGCATACGGGGTCCATCGAACTGACCAACCGCATGGTCGCCGCCGGCAGCGGCCTTGCGTTCCAGTCGCCCCTGGCGGTGGAGATGCAGGCCGGGCATGAACGCCTGTGCCATGTGCCGCTGCGCGATACGCGCGCGGTGACGGACCTTGGGGTTTATGTGCGGGAATCGCGCTGGCTGCCGCCATTGCTGGAAACGGTGATCGAGGAACTGCGCCAGGAACTGCGCCGCATTCAGGGCGTGGGGGACGAACAGGTCCTGTAAGCACCTGTCCGGGCCTGCTGTTCTGTTTTCGGAAACAGAATGGTCAAATCATTCTACTGGACGAAACAGATGCCTGCCTGATTACACTGGTTCCATCAACGGTGCGGTTGGGGGGACAGCCTGGCATGGCGTCGGGGGACGCCATGGCCGCTGCATCGGTAACGACGCGAATGACGGTGGGACAGGCAGATGACGATGCACGGACATGACGGCACGGACGCACGCGATGGTCTTGACGCGCTCGGCAGGGCCGTGCGCCGTGACCTTGGGGTCATTGGCTATCCCCGGCGCGAATGGGTGCCGCCGCGTTATCATGACGGGCGGCGCGTGCTGGATGTCGCGATCATCGGCGCGGGACAGGGCGGCCTTGCCACGGCCTTTGCGCTCAAGCGCGGCAGCATCGACAACGTGCAGGTGTTCGACCGTGCCCCGCGCGGGGGGGAGGGGCCATGGGTCACGTTCGCGCGCATGATTACCCTGCGCACGCCCAAATATGTCACCGGCCCCGACCTTGGCGTGCCCAGCCTGACGCCGCGTGCATGGTTCGAGGCGCGTTATGGCGTGCAGGCGTGGGAAAAGCTCGACAAGATCCCGCGCCAGGACTGGCAGGCCTATCTGGACTGGTATCGCGACATCCTCGACCTGCCGGTCGCCAATGACCATGCGTTCGAAGGGGTGACGTGGGAAGACGGCCTGCTGCGCCTGTCGTTTCGCACCGCGTCGGGGGAACAGCAGGTCCATTACGCGCGCAAGCTGGTGCTTGCGACCGGGATCGAGGGATGTGGCGAATGGCATGTGCCCGCCTTTATCCGCGACAGCCTGCCGCGCGACCGCTTCGCCCATACGTCCGAGTCCATTGATTTCGCCGCCCTGAAGGGCAGGCGCGTGGGCGTGCTGGGCGCGGGGGCTTCGGCCTTCGACAATGCCGCCACCGCGCTCGAGGCCGGGGCCGGGTCGGTCACGCTATGCCTACGCCGGCGGGAAATCCCCTCGATCAACCCGTACCGCTGGATGGAAAATACGGGCTTCCTCGCCTATTTCTGCGCGCTGGAGGACCGGCTTCGCTGGGGCTTCATGCGGCGCATCTTCGAACTGAACCAGCCACCGCCGCAGGACACGTTCTGGCGTTGCCGCAGGCATGCGAATTTCGCCTATCACACCGGATGCCCGTGGCAGGGCGTGTCCATGCGCGGGGACGAGATCGTGGTGCAGACCCCGAAGGGGGAGATGACGTTCGATTTCGTCATCATAGGCACCGGTTTCGCCGTGGACCTGTCGCGCCGTCCCGAAACCCGTTCGTTCGCGCATGCCGTGGCATTGTGGGGGGAGCGCTATACCCCGCCCGCGGGCGAGGAAAGCGAGGTGCTGGGCACCTATCCCTACCTTGGGGAGCGGTACCAGTTCGTCGCGCGCGACCCGGCCGACCCGCTGGCGCCGATGCTGGCGAACATCCACAACTTCACCTTCTCCGCCACGCCGAGCATGGGGCTGTCGGGTGCTTCCATCAGCGGCATGCGCTTCGGCGTCGAGCGCCTGGCGCAGGGCATCGGGCGCGACCTGTATGTCGCGGACGGTCAGGCCCACCTCGACAGCCTGCTGTCCTATGACACGCCCGAACTGATCAGCCTTGACCCCCCCGCATGTGATCCCGTCTAAAAGAAACCGGTAAACGACACAGAACTCCGGGAGACGAAGCGCATGAGCAGCCCCATGAATGACGATGCGGTGCCACCACCGATGCCGGTGGCGCAGGGCGGCGATGACATCTTTCCAGTGGTGCAGGCCGCGCGCTGCATCGGGCTTGCCGTCCCGCCGGCCTGCATGAACGACGTGGCCGCGAATGCCGCGCTGCTGCAGGGATATGCCGACCTGCTGAACGGGTTTGCCCTGCCAGATACGTGCGAACCGGCAGGGGAGTACACCCCGTGACGCAGGCCCACGACACGCGCCACCCCACCGGGGCGTTGCAGATCGCAAGTGACGTCCGCGCGGGACGGCGCAGCGCCGTTTCCGTCATTACCGGCGTCATCGCCGATATCGAGGCACGCGACACCCGTTTCAACAGCGTGACGCGCATCTTCGGCCCCGCCGCCGTGGCGCGCGCCGAACAGATCGACCAGCGCATCGCCCGGGGCGAGGATCCCGGCGTGCTGGCGGGCGTGCCGTTCGGGGTCAAGGACCTGTTCGACATCGCGGGCGAGGTGACGACGGCAGGCTCCATCGTCCTGCGTGGCAACCCGCCCGCGACGCACGATGCAACGGTCGTCGCGCGCCTTCAGGCGCAGGGCGCGATCGCGGTGGCCAGCCTGAACATGGACGAGTTCGCCTATGGCTTCTCCACGGAGAACGCGCATACCGGCACGACGCGCAACCCGCATGACACCGCCTGCCTTGCCGGTGGGTCGTCGGGCGGTTCGGCGGCGGCGGTGGCGGCGGGACTGATGCCGTTCACGCTGGGGTCGGACACCAATGGCTCCATCCGCCTGCCGGCCGCGCTGTGCGGTGTATGGGGGCTGAAGCCGACATTCGGCCGCATCCCGCGTGAAGGCGCCTATCCCTTTGCCGCCAGCCTTGATGTCGTGGGGCCGATGGCGGACACGGTGGAGGACCTGCGCGCCGTGTTCGCGGTCATGGATGGTCGCGCGCCCGAGGCGCTACCCGATGTCGCGTCGCTGCGGATCGCGCGGCTTGGCGGATGGTTCGCGCGCAATATCGATGCCGGTTTCGTTGCCGCCATTGACGAAGTGATGCGTCATCTGGGCAGCACGACGGTCATCGAACTGCCCGAGGCCGCGCGTGCGCGCGCCGCATCCTTCCTGATCACCGCGGCCGAGGGCGGCAGCCTGCACCTCGCTCGCCTGCGCCAGCGCGCGATGCAGTACGACCCCGCCACGCGCAGCCGCCTGATGGCGGGTGCGATGCTGCCGTCGGCCACCCTGGTGCAGGCGCAGCGCTTCCGTCGCTGGTTTCGTGCGCGCATCCATGAACTGTTCAGCCAGCATGACGTTCTGGTGGCACCCGCGACCGTGGGCCCCGCGCCGCGCATCGACCAGCCGACCATCATGGTCGAGGGGCGGGAGGTTCCGGCCCGCGCCAACCTTGGCCTGTTCACCCAGCCCATCAGCCTTGCGGGGGTGCCGGTGCTGTCGGCGCCGCTGGCGCATCCGTCGGGCCTGCCGCTGGGGCTGCAACTGATCGGTGCGCCGGGGGCGGAGGCCGCCCTGTTCGCCGTGGCCGGGGAACTGCAACGCGCGGGACTTGCCCGCTGCACACCGCTGACCACGGGGGGCTGACCGACCATGCTCAACACGCCGCGTTCGTGCCGGGGGATGGTGACATCGCCCCATCACCTCGCCAGCCAGGCAGGGCTGGATATCCTCAAGGCCGGGGGCACGGCGATCGAGGCCGCCGTCGCCACGGCGGCAGCGCTGGCGGTGGTCTATCCGCACATGACCGGCATTGGCGGTGATGCGTTCTGGCTGACGCTGTGGCCGGACGGACGCGCGGAAAGCATCGACGCCAGCGTGGCGGCGGCGATGAAGGCCGACGTTGCGTTCTACCGCAATGCCGGGATGGACCGTATCCCGTGGCGTGGGCCGCTGGCGGCGAACACGGTCGCGGGCACGGTGTCCGGGTGGGACATGGCCCTGTCATGGAGCCATGCGCTACAGCCCGGGCTGCCGCTTGGCCGGGTGCTGCGCGATGCGATCTATTACGCCGAACAGGGTGTTCCGGTCACGGCGGGGATGGCGGACATCACGCGCGCCAAGGTCGATGAACTGCGCGCCGTCCCCGGTTTCGCCGATCAGTTCATGCCAGCAGGCCGCCTGCCGCAGGCGGTCGACATCCTGCACAACCCGCGCCTTGCCCGTACGCTGCGCGCGCTGGCGGACGAGGGGCTGGACAGTTTCTATCGCGGGCGTATCGCCGCCGACCTTGCCGCCGACCTTTCGGCGCTGGGCAGTCCGCTTGCGCTGTCGGACCTGCAATCCCATCGTGGCGTGCACCAGCCTGCGCTGCATGCACGCATCCGTGGGGCGGACCTCTATAACGTGGCGCCGCCGACGCAGGGCGTGGCCTCCCTGCTGATCCTGTCGCTGTTCGACCGCCTGCGCGCGGCGAAGGTGGACAGCTACGACTACATGCATACGCTGGTGGAGGCGACGAAGCTTGCCTTTCGCTATCGCGACACGCATGTGGGCGACCCGGCGCTGATGACGGTGCAGGCGCAGGATATCCTTGATGATGCGGGCGCGCTGGACCGGATGGCGGCCTCCATCGACCCGCAGCGCGCGGCCCCGTGGCCCCATCCGTCGCAGGCGGGCGATACGGTGTGGCTGGGCGTGATCGATTCCGACGGGCTTGCCGTCAGCATGATCCAGAGCCTGTATTTCGAATATGGATCGGGCGTCGTCCTGCCGCGCACCGGCGTGGTGTGGCAGAATCGCGGCACCAGCTTTGGCATGGACCCCGACGGGTGGAACGGTCTGCGTCCGGGGCGCAAGCCGTTCCATACCCTCAATCCGGCAGGCGCGCGCCTCGATGACGGGCGGACCATGGTCTATGGCACCATGGGAGGCGAGGGGCAGCCACAGACGCAGGCGGCCGTCTTTACCCGCTATGCCTGCTATGGCGTGCCGCTGCAGCGTGCGGTCACCGCGCCGCGCTGGCTGCTGGGCCGGACATGGGGGGAGGAAAGCGTCAGCCTGAAATACGAGGACCGCTTTGACCCCGAACTGATTGCGCGCATGCAGGCCGCAGGTCACCAGATGGAGCGGATGGGGCCGTTCACCTCCACCATGGGGCATGCGGGCGCACTTGTGCGGCATGACAGGACCGGCCTGATCGAAGGGGCCACCGACCCGCGCAGCGACGGAGGCGTGGCAGCATGGTAGGATTGTCGCCGATTTCCGCGCTTCCCCCCTCGGGCCAGCGCGCCGTGGCGCGGTGTGACCTGCTGGGACGCGCGCCCTATTCCGATGACACGGATGGCCTGTTCCGTCCTTACCTCGGGGCGGGGTATCGCGCGACGCTGGACCGGATCGCGGGATGGATGGATGAGGCCGGCATGTCCGTGCGTGTCGATGCCGTGGGCAATGTGGTGGGACGTTACGAAGGCACTGTGCCCGATGCACCGTCGCTGCTGATCGGTTCGCACGTGGACAGCGTGCGCAATGGTGGCCGGTATGACGGGATGCTGGGCGTCATCCTCGGGGTTGAGGTGGTGGCCGGTTTCGCGCGGGCCGGACGGCGCTTTCCCTTCGCGATCGAAGTGATCGGGTTCGGGGATGAGGAAGGGTCGCGCTTTCCTGCCGCCATGCTGACCTCGCGCACGGTGGCGGGGGTGCGTGACGGGTTCGACCTGTCGATGGCCGATCGTGACGGGGTCACGCTGGCCGAGGCACTGGCGGAATTCGGCCTCGACCTTGCGGGGATCGACGAAGCCCGGATCGCCCCCGATCGCGTGCTGGCCTATGTCGAGGCGCATATCGAGCAGGGGCCGGTGCTGGAGGCCGAAGGCCGCGCCGTGGGCGTGGTCAGCGCGATCGCGGCACAGCACCGTTACCGTGTGACGATGCAGGGCATGGCGGGCCATGCGGGCACGATCGCCATGCACCTGCGCCGCGATGCGCTGGCGGCGGCGGCGGAGGCGATCGGCACGGTGGAACGGGTTGGCAATGCAGGCCCCGCCGACCTTGTCGCGACGGTGGGACGGCTTGAGGTACAGCCCGGCGCGGCCAATGTCGTGCCCGGCGACGTGATGTTCACCATCGACGTCCGTGCGGGCACCAATGCGGTGCGTGACGCGGCGGCGCGTGCCATCATCGACGACATCCGCCAGATTGCCGCCCGGCGCGACATCATCCTTGACGTGACGTTGCAGCAGGACCTTGACGCCACCCCGTGCGATCCGCGCCTGACCGTCCTGATGGAGCAGGCGGTGGCGGACGTGACCGGGACGCCCGCGCGCGTGCTGGTCAGTGGCGCGGGCCATGATGCGATGGTCATGGCGCACCGTGTCCCCGTCTCCATGCTGTTCATCCGTTGTGAAAAGGGCATCAGCCACAACCCCGCCGAAGCCGTGACGGCGGCGGATGTGGAGGTCGCCCTGCGCGCGCTGACGGATTTCGTGTGCCTTTTTGAAAGACGTTCCTGATGACACAGAACATTTTTGGCCAGATCGACCCTCCCTCACGCATGTTGATGGGACCGGGGCCGGTCAACGTTCATCCGCGCGTGCTGCGCGCCATGGCGGCCGACATGCTGGGGCAGTTCGACCCGGAAATGACGGACTACATGAACCAGACGATGGCGTTGTACCGGACGGTCTTCATGACCGAAAACCGCTGGACGTTCCTGGTCGATGGCACGGCCCGCGCGGGGATCGAGGCGGCGCTGGTCTCGCTGCTGGAACCGGGATCTCGGCTGCTGATCGTGCGGGCGGGGCGGTTCGGGCTGCTGCTGTCGGAAATCGCGCAGCGGATCGGCGCGGAAATCTTCACCATCGACATCCCGTGGGGCGAGGTCGCGACCCTGAAACAGATCGAGGACGGCATCATCGCGCACCGCCCCAACGTGCTGGCGTGCATCCATGGCGATACATCGACCACCATGGCGCAGCCACTCGACGGGGTAGGGGAACTGTGCCGCAGGCATGATGTCCTGTCCTATGTCGATGCGACGGCGACGCTGGGCGGGATGCCGGTTGCAACCGACCGGTGGGGCGTGGATATCGTGACGGGCGGGTTGCAGAAATGCATGGGGGGGCCGCCGGGGTCCTCGCCCATCACGATTTCGGACCGTGCCGCCGCATACATCATGTCGCGCCGCCATGTGGAGGCCGGGATCCGCAGCGCGAATACCACGGACGGGACGCGCGCGCGTATTGCCTCGAACTATTTCGACCTGTCCATGATCATGGATTACTGGTCCGAAAAGCGCCTGAACCACCATACCGAGGCGACCAGCATGCTGTATGCCGCGCGCGAGGCCGCGCGCATCATGGTCGAGGAAGGGCTGGAGGCGCGTTTCGCCCGCCATGCCGCAGCCTCCCGCGCGATGGGGGCGGGCCTGCGTGCGATGGGACTGACCCTGTTCGGCAGTGACGCACACCGCATGGCCAACGTGACCGGCGTGTACATCCCCGAAGGTATCGATGGGGAGAAGGTGCGCGCGCGCATGCGCGATGATTTCGAGATCGAGATCGGTTCCGCCTTTGGCCCCCTGCAGGGGCGGATCTGGCGGATTGGTGCCATGGGCTACAACGCGGCGAAGAACAGGGTGCTGCTTACGCTTGGCGCGCTGGAGGCGGTGCTGCGCCAGCAGGGGCATGGCCTTGTCTCCGGCCGTGCCGTGGATGCGGCCCTTGCGGAATATGGGGAGTGATGTGATGGAGCAGCCCAACGGATATCCGCGTGACCTGGTCGGCTATGCCGGGTCACCGCCTGACCCGAAATGGCCCGGTGGCGCGCGTATCGCGGTGCAGTTTGTCATCAATTATGAAGAGGGCGCCGAAAATTCCATCCTGCATGGCGATCGCGGGTCGGAGGCGTTCCTGTCGGAAATGATCGGCGCGCCATCGATCCCCGGTGCGCGCGCGATCGCGATGGAAAGCCTGTATGAATATGGTGCGCGGGCCGGGTTCTGGCGCCTGCACCGGATTTTCACGCAGCGTAAGCAGCCGGTGACGGTGTTCGGTGTCGCGATGGCCATGGCCCGCAATCCCGATGCGGTGCGCGCGATGAAGGATGCCGGGTGGGAAATCGCCTCCCACGGGTTGCGCTGGATCGATTACCAGCACATCCCCGAAGCGGTGGAGCGCGCACATATCGCCGAATGCATCGCCCTGCATACGCAGGTGACGGGTTCGCGCCCGCTGGGCTGGTACCAGGGCCGCACCAGCCCCAATACCGCGCGTCTGGTCGCGCAGGAAGGCGGATTTATCTATGACGCCGATTCCTATGCCGATGACCTGCCGTACTATGACCGCAGCAATGGCCGGGCGCAGTTGATCGTACCCTATACGCTCGATGTGAATGACATGCGTTTCGTCGCCCTGAACGGCTTTACCGAAGGGGAGCAGTTCTTCAACTACCTGCGCGACACGTTCGACGAACTGTATGAGGAAGGGGCCGCCGCGCCAAAGATGATGTCGGTGGGACTGCATTGCCGTGTGGCGGGGCGTCCGGGGCGTGCGCGCGCCGTAGCGCGGTTCCTTGACTACATCGCCAGCAGGGAACAGGTCTGGGTTGCGACCCGGCTGGACATCGCGCGTCACTGGCTTGCGGTGCATCCGGCATGACATCGGCCATTGCACGCGCCAATGCGCTGGACGAGGCACGTTTCATCGAACTGTTCGGCCCGATGTTCGAACATTCCCCATGGGTGGCGGAACAGGCGCTGGACTACCGGCCCTTCGATGACGCAGCGCACATGCTGCGCGTCATGGAGCATGAAATGCGCCGCGCCACCGATGCGCAGCAGATGGCCCTGATCCGCGCGCATCCCGAACTTGCGCGGCGGGCCGTGGTGGATCCGACACTGACGGATGCGTCCGCCACCGAACAGGCCTCGGCCGGGCTGGATCGCCTGACGCCGGAGGAATTCGCCCGGTTCCGGGCGCTCAACGATGCCTATGCGGCCAAATTCGGCATCCCGTTCATCATCTGTGTCCGCCTGTCGGACAAGGCGCGGATCCTGGGCGAGATGGAGCGGCGGCTGGCGCATGACCCGGAGACGGAGATTGCCACGGCCCTTGATGAAATCGCGAAGATCGCGGCCCTGCGGCAGGCAGATATCCTCAAACGGCTGGAGGACGCACCATGAGTACCCTTTCGACCCATGTGCTCGACCTTGTTTCGGGGCAGCCGGCAGAGGGAATGGAAATTACCCTGTGGTCGGGTAATGAACGCCTCTTTGCCGGTGTGACGAACACGGACGGGCGCTGCCCCGACCTGTCGGCGGCGGTGGGGGATATGAAAGCCGGGAATTACCGGCTGGAATTCGGGGTCGCGACCTATTTCCGGGGACGTGGGGTGGCGCTGTCGGACCCGCCGTTCCTTGATGTCGTGCCGATCGCATTTGGCATGGCGCAGTGCGCGGCGGGGGAGAAGGGGGGGCATTACCATGTGCCGCTTCTGGTTTCGCCCTACGGTTTTTCGACCTATCGCGGAAGCTGACAGGTTCTTTTCCAGAAAGGCTGCATTCTTCGAAGCTTTTTGAAAAAAGCTTCACCAAAAACGTTTGATGTCTTTAAGGACAACAGAACGCAAAAAGGGCCGTGGCAGGTGATGCCACGGCTCTTTTTTACCTGTCCCGCAACGGCAATGCGCCATTGCGGGAACGGGCAGGAAAGATCAGACCAGCGCCTGCTTCAGCGCGGCCGTCAGGTCGGTCGTGGTCGCCTTGCCGCCAAGGTCGCCCGTGCGCACCGCGCCGGAGGTGATGACCTTGTTGATGGCGCTGTCGATGCGGTCGGCAAGGTCCTTGCGGCCGACATGCTGCAGCATCATGTTCGCCGCCAGCAGCAGCGCGGTCGGGTTGGCCTTGTTCTGGCCCGCGATGTCGGGGGCGGACCCATGGACCGCCTCGAACACGGCGGCCTTTTCACCGATGTTCGCGCCGGGGGCGAGGCCGAGGCCACCGACCAGGCCCGCC
This sequence comes from Gluconacetobacter entanii, assembly GCF_003206495.1. Taxonomy (GTDB): domain Bacteria; phylum Pseudomonadota; class Alphaproteobacteria; order Acetobacterales; family Acetobacteraceae; genus Novacetimonas; species Novacetimonas entanii. The sequence continues at coordinate 19,228 of NZ_NKUF01000018.1, forward strand.
GTCAGGTCGGACAGGATGTCACCGAACAGGTTGGTGGTGACAATGCAGTCGAACTGCCACGGATCGGTCACAAGCTGCATGGCGCAGGCATCGACGATGCGCTCGTTCACTTCGACGCGGCCTTCATATTCCTTCGCGACCTTGCGGCCTTCCTCAAGGAACAGGCCGGTCAGCAGCTTCAGGATGTTGGCCTTGTGCACCAGCGTCACGCGCTTGCGGTTGTTCTTGACCGCGTATTCAAAGGCATAGCGGACGATGCGGTTGCATTCCGCGCGCGAGGTGTAGCCAGCACTGGTGGCGATGGCATGCGGGTCATCACCGACCGGGATGTAGTTTTCGAGCGCGGCGTAGTAGCCCTCGAGGTTCTCGCGGAAGATGACGAGGTTGATGTTGTCGAAGCGGCCGCCCGGCACGATCGTCTTTGTGGGACGGACATTCGCGAACAGACCGAACTCCTGACGCAGTGTCACGTTGATGGACTTGAAGCCACCACCGACGGGGGTGGTCAGCGGACCCTTCAGCGCGAGGCCGGTGCGACGGATGCTTTCGATGGTTTCCTTGGGGAGCGGGCTGCCGGTGGCGTCAAGGGCGGCCACACCGCCGAGCGCCTTCTCCCACTTGAACGGTGCGCCGACGGCGTCAAGGATTTCGATGACGGAGTCAACAATTTCGGGGCCGATCCCGTCGCCGGGGATCAGGGTGGCGGGAATTGTTTTTTCTGCGGACATTTTGAACGTCTCCCTATCGTGCTTGCACCTGACTGCGGGTCAGGTTGCGCACCGGCTTGGCTGTTTCCGTGTATCGCTGTCGGATCCAGTTGCGTCGGAACTGGTAAAAAGTCCTAGGCCCCAGACCGGCATGTGACAATTCCATCACCCCCGTCCGGGACCATATTCGTGGTCACATTATCTGGCGCTCAGCGGTGCGCAGGCCGCCTCCAGCCATGTCTGCCCGACATTGTCCAGATGTGGGGCCACCTGTTCAAAAACCCGTGCATGATAGGCGTCGAGCCACGCGATTTCGGTGGTGTTGAGCATGTCCACCGCAATCAGGCGGCGATCGAACGGCGCGAGGGTCAGCACCTCGAACGCAAGGAAGGGACGGTTTTCGCCATTGGTGACCGCAGGCTGGACCAGCAGCAGGTTCTCCAGCCGGATGCCGAACGCGCCGGGGCGGTAATAGCCGGGTTCGTTGGAGATGATCATCCCGGCCTCGAGCGGGACGGGACGGTAATGGGTGGAGATGTTGCACGGCCCTTCATGCACCGACAGGTAGCTGCCGATTCCATGGCCGGTGCCATGGTCGTAATTCAGCCCGCCTTCCCACAGCGCCTGACGCGCCAGCACGTCGAGCGCATGGCCCGTGGTCCCCTGCGGGAAATGCGCCCGCGCCAGCGCGATATGCCCGCGCAGGACACGGGTGAAGGCGTCGCACACATCATCGTCGGGCTGTTCGGGGCCGGTCCAGACCGTGCGGGTGATGTCCGTCGTGCCATAGGGATACTGCGCCCCGCTGTCGATCAGGTACACCTCGTTATGGCGCAGGATGCGGTCGGTGTCCGGTGTTACGCGGTAATGGATGATCGCGCCATTGGGGCCGGAACCTGAAATGGCGGGGAAGCTTTCCTCCCGGTAATCCAGGCACTGCTTGCGGAAGGCGTCGAGGCGCTCGGTCGCTTCGAGTTCGCCCGTGCCGACGCCCTCGGTCTGCAGCCAGTGCAGGAAACGGCAGATGGCCACTGCGTCGTGTTCGTGGGCGCGGCGCGCACCGTCCTGTTCCACCGGGTTCTTGATCGCCTTGGGCAGCACGCACGGGTCTGTGGCGCGCAGGACGGTGGCCCCGGCCTGCTCCAGCGTCTGGATGAACCACACGGAGTTGGCGGCCGGGTCCACCTGCACCCGACGTTCCGCCAGTGCCGCAAGGTGTGCCGGCAGGTCATCGGGGAGGAAGGTGCGCACCTCCTCGCCCAGCCATTCGCGCGTACGCGGCGTCAGCTTTGCCGGGTCGATGAACAGTGAGACGGTCGCATCGGCATGGACAATGGCGAAGCACAGGCTGAGCGGCGTATAGGGCACATCGTTGCCCCGGATGTTGAGCAGCCAGGCGATGGAGGCCGGGTCGCTGAGCACGACGCAGTCCGCGCCCGAGTCGCGCAGTTGTGTCGCAAGCGTCGCGCGCTTTGTCGCGCTGTCGAGGCCGCTATATTCAAGCGGCTGTTCAAGGCATGGGGTGCAGGGCGGCATCGGCCGGTCGGTCCAGATGGCGTCCACCGGGTTGCGCACCAGCGGCACAAGCGTCAGCCCCGCCTCAAGGAACGGCAGCAGCGCCTTTTCGCTCAGCAGGCGCGGGTCGTACCCGATGCGCGCGTTCGCCCCGTGCTGCGCCAGCCATTGTGCGGGGGGCGTTTCGATCAGGTGCAGCCGTTCCCAGCACAGGCCGTTGACCTGATGTTCCATCTGCGTGGTGTAACGGCCATCGGAAAAGACCGCCGCGTGGTCCATCAGCACCGCCGCCATGCCCGCGCTGCCGGTGAAATCCGTCAGCCAGGCAAGCCGTTCGGAACAGGGGGCGACATATTCGCCCAGATGTTCATCCCCGCGCGGCAGGATGAAGCCATCGACGCTGGCCTGTCGCAGGGTTTCGCGTAATGCGTGAAGGCGGGTGGGGGCATCCGTCATGGAACGTGGCTCCGGTTGGAAAAGGTGGAAAGGCTGGGGCGCGTCATGTCCATGACGGCGGTCAGTCGTTGGGGACGAGTTTGTACAGGAACATCAGGTCCATCCACCTGCCGAACTTCGTCCCGCATTGCGGGATCATGCCGCCGGGCTGGAAATCGAAGCGTTCATGCAGCAGGCGGGAGGGCGTGTTCGACGCGGTGATGGCTGCCACCATCACATGCACGTCCGATCTGCGCGCAAGGTCGCACAGATGGCCAAGCAGCAGGCTGCCGATGCCGCGCCGCTTGTAGGCCGGGGCGATGTAGATGGAATGTTCGACCGTGTGGGCATAGCCCGAGAACGGGCGGAACGTCTTCCAGCTACAATATCCCGCCACCGTGCCGTCGGGTGTCACCGCGACAAGGATGGGAAAGCCCTGCGCATTGCTGTCACGCAGCCAGTCGAGGCGCACCGCCACCGTGGTTTCGCGCGTTTCCCACAATGTCGTGCTGTTGCGGATGGCATCGTTGATGATGTCCACGATCGCGGGAATGTCCTCGGGCGTCGCGGGCCGGATATGGATGTCCGTGACGGGGTCAGGCATCGGGCTTCCTCAGGATCAGCGTGGCCCAGTCCCCCTCGCGCAGGCGGCGTTCAAGCACCAGCCCCTGCCGACGATGCGCCGACAGCACCATGCGCACCTGCGTGTTGAGCAGCCCGGCAAGGATGGCCGTGCCGCCGGGCAGCAGGTTGTGCGCAAGGTCGGCCGCCATCGAACACAGCGGGCGGGCGAGGATGTTGGCGAACACGAGGTCATAGGGCGCATGCCTGCGGATGGCAGGCGTGCTCCACCCATTGCCCAGATGGCACGACAGCAGGTGCGACAGCCCGTTCATCCGCGCATTGCGCCGGGTGACGCGCACCGACCACGGATCGATGTCGGTGGCGAGCACGGGCTGCTTCAGCAGTGCCGCCGCCGCCATGGCGAGGATGCCCGAACCGCAGCCAAGGTCAAGGATGCGGCGCGGGCGGCGGTGGGCGATCATTTCCAGCGCACGCAGGCACCCGCGCGTGGAGCCATGTTCCCCCGACCCGAACGCAACGCCTGCATCAAGCACGAGGGTGATGCGCTGCGGGTTCGTGCCGGGTTCGAGGTGGGTGCCGCGAATGGCGAAGCGACGGCCCGCCGTCTGTTCGGGGAACGCCTCGTACGTGCGGGCAAGCCATCCTTCGGATTCGGTGGGCGTGCGTTCAAGCGGCGCGTCCACCCCCGTCAGCGCCGCCGCCAGCACAAGGGCGGTGCGCAGTTCGTCTTCCCCGTTGCCAATATCGCGCACGCCCTCGACCCGCCACTGGGTCTGCGCGTCGTCCACTTCGAAAATGCCGATGGTCGCGCAGACGATGGACAGCGCGTTTTCATAGGCTTCCACGGCCTCCGGCGGGACGGTGACCGCAATGGTCTCCAGTTCGGTGGCGTGGCGGCGGGGGGGAATGGTCATGATACCTGCTCAACAAAAGTGTCGATCACCCGTTTGGGGCCGGCTTTTTCAAACGCGACCTCCAGGCGGTTGCCTTCGACGGACGTTACGGTGCCGTAGCCGAATTTCTGGTGGAAGACACGCGTGCCAATGGGAAAGGCCGTCTTGCGCGCCGGTGTGTCCGATGTCGTGATGTCCACGACGGCGCGGCGGCGCGCCACGACCGGAAAGGGCGTGGCCCCGAACACCGGGCTGCGCATTGCGCCATTATGGCGCGCGCGCGTCGCATCCCCGGTGGCGTGCACGTATTCGGGGGGCAGTTCCTCGACAAAGCGGCTGGGGATCGCGGACTGCCAGTTGCCATAGATGCGGCGGTTGGCGGCATGGCTGATGATCGCGCGCAGGCGTGCGCGCGTGATCCCGACATAGGCAAGGCGGCGCTCTTCCTCCAGCCCCTTCGCCCCCCCTTCGTCAAGCGTGCGCTGGGAGGGGAAGACCCCTTCCTCCCATCCCGGCAGGAACACGGTATCGAACTCCAGCCCCTTGGCGCCGTGCAGCGTCATGATGCTCAGCCGTTCGTTGCCCGCGTTCTCCTCCGTCTCCATCACCAGCGCCACATGTTCGAGGAACCCGCCAAGGCTCTCGAAATCCGCCAGCGCGCGCACCAGTTCCTTGAGGTTGTCCAGACGTCCCGGCGCATCGGGCGACTTGTCCGCCTTCCACATGTCGAGGTAGCCGCTCTCCTCAAGCAGGCGTTCGACCACCACCACATGTCCTTCGCGGGGCAGGTCCTCGCGGCACTGCCCGAAGCATTTCATCAGGGCGGCAAGGTGTTCGCGCGCGCGGCCCTTGATCTGCCCCGCCGCCAGCATCTCCAGCACGGCGGCGGTCAGGGGGATGTCGCGCGCACGGGCATGCAGGTGCAGTTTCTGCAGGCCGGTATTGCCGATGCCCCGGCGCGGGACATTGATGATGCGTTCGAACGCAAGGTCGTCCGAGGGCTGCGACAGCACCCGCATGTATGCCAGCGCGTCGCGGATTTCCGCGCGTTCGTAAAAGCGCAGCCCCCCCACCACGCGATAGGGCAGGCCGATGGTGATCAGCCGTTCCTCGAACGCGCGGGTCTGGAATCCCGCGCGCACCAGGATGGCGCATTCCGACAGGGGATGGCCGTCATTGTGCAGGCGCTCCAGTTCCTCGCCCACCATGCGGGCCTCGTCATCCGAATCCCATACGGAGATGACGCGCACCTTCTCGCCCTCCGCATCCTCGCGCCCGGGATGCAGCGTCTTGCCCAGCCGTTCCTCGTTATGGGCGATCAGGCCCGACGCCGCGCCAAGGATCTGCCGGGTGGAGCGGTAGTTGCGTTCCAGCCGTACGACATGGGCGCCGGGGAAGTCACGCTCGAAACGCAGGATGTTCTCCACCTCCGCCCCGCGCCAGGAATAGATCGACTGGTCATCATCGCCCACGCAGCAGATGTTCGCCGGTCCCTCCCCACGCTGGGCCAGCAGGCGCAGCCACAGGTACTGGATCGTGTTGGTGTCCTGGTACTCATCGACCAGGATGTAGCGGAAGAAGCGGTGATACTGCGCCAGAACGTCGGGGTGGGTGCGCATGATCTCCGTCATGTGCAGCATCAGGTCGCCAAAGTCGCAGGCGTTAAGCTGGATCAGGCGCTTCTGGTAATCGGCATAGATCTCGCGGCATTTGCCGTCGGCAAAGTCGCAGTCCTCCGCCTTGCTGACACGCTGCGGCGTCAGGCCACGGTCCTTCCAGCGCTGGATGACACCCATGATCCCCTGCGGGGGCCAGCGCTTGGTGTCGATGCGACGCGGTTCGATCACTTGCTTGAGCAGGCGGATCTGGTCATCGGTGTCGAGGATGGTGAAGCTGCTCGACAGCCCGACATATTCCGCATGGCGGCGCAGCATGCGCGCGCACAGGGAATGGAACGTCCCCAGCCACAGTCCTTCCACCGGCGCGCCGAGCAGTGCGCCGATTCGCTCGCGCATTTCGCGGGCGGCCTTGTTGGTGAAGGTCACGGCGAGGATCTGGTTCGGGCGCGCGCGTCCCGACAGCAGGATATGGGCGAAACGCGTCGTCAGCACGCGCGTCTTGCCCGTGCCCGCGCCGGCAAGGACCAGCAGCGGGCCGTCCGTCGTCTCGATCGCGGCGCGTTGCTCCGGGTTGAGCCGGGCAAGGTAATCGGGCGCGTCTCCGTCGGGAACGCGGGCGGGGGGGAAAGGACTGTCCATCACGCGGCCATCTATAGCAATGTCGGTCCCGGCAGGCCATGACCACGCGCACCAGACCTGCATCATTGTGGTGAGGGCCCGCCATCGGCCATGATGCGCATGGCGAAAGGCAAAAAGGCGGGAGGATATGTGGCATCACGCGCAGTCAGTGGCAGGACCGGCCCCGGCGGCCATCGCGCCCGCATGCGCGCGCGCATCCGTGCGGCGGGCGGGGCGTCGCTGGCGGATTACGAGATCCTGGAGGTGCTGCTGTTCGCCGGGATCCCGCGTCGCGACACCAAGCCGCTGGCCAAGGACCTGATCGCGCGGTTCGGGTCGCTTTCCGCGGTGCTGTCGGCGGGCCATGATGCCCTGCGCGCGGCGGGCGTGGGGCCACGCGCCTGCGCGGTGCTGGGCCTGCCTGCCATGGTGGCGGGACGCCTGTGCCGGGGGGATGCGCGGCCGCAGCCCTATATCCACGACCTGCATGCGGCATGGAGCCATTACGCCACCACGCGCGCCGCCCTGCCCGCACGGGGCCGTCCGGCGGCAGGACGGGTGACCCTCCTGCTGCTCAATGCGACCAACCGCCTGGTGGGGGAGGAGCAGGTGCCGGACGGGCCGCCTGCCGACATGTGCCGCGATATCCTGCAACGCGTGCTGCGGCTGCATGCGGTCTCGATCGTGGTGGTGTGGGATGACGGGACATTCCCGCCCACGCCCCGCCAGATGGAGGGGGCGGCCACCGTCATGCGGCAGGTGGAGGCCCATGGCCGCCTGCTGTCCACGGTCATGCATGACTGCATCATCGCGGGGGAGGAAGGCTGGACCTCCCTGCGGCGGGAGAAGATGCTGTAGCGCTCAGGCGGCGTGTTTGGCCATCAGCCTGAACTGCGTGTCGATGGCCTCGAGCAGTTCGTCAGGCTGGCTGACCAGCGCGTCGGCGCCGGCGGCGATCAGTTCGTCGCGGCCCCCATATCCCCACAGCACGCCAAGCGCGCGGACATGGTTCGCATGCGCGCCGGTGATGTCGAAACGCCGGTCCCCGATCATCAGCGCATGGTTGCGCGCGACGTCATGTTCCCGCAGGAGGGCGGCGATCAGTTCGGGCTTTTCCGCGCCGCTGTCATCCGCGCGTGCGCCCGACAGGCCGTCGAAATATTGCGACAGGTCGCGCAGGTGCAGGATCTTGCGCGCGAGGTAGCGCGGCTTCGACGTGGCGACAAACAGTCGCGTCCCCGCCGCGTGCAGGCTTTCGATCACATGGCGCATCCCGTCGAACAGGGGGCTTTTGCGCATGCCGCCGCCTTCGTAATGCTTGCGGTACAGCTCCATCGCCTCGTCCACGCGGTCATCGCCGTAATGGGCGAGGATATGGCCCAGAAGATCGCGCAGCGGCGGCCCCACCACCCATGTCAGGTCAACCGACAGGTCCGGTTCATGCCCCATGTCGCGCAGCACGGCATGGATGGATTCGATGATGCCGTCGTGGGAACGGATGATCGTGCCATCAAGGTCGAACAGGACCGCATTGCGCGGGGCGTGGGGTGCGGAAAAATTCATGCGGGTATGTAACCTCCGTCTGTTATCGATTATTGGACCCTACTATGCCCTGTCGTCGGGCCATCTGTCCCGAATTTATCGACATCTGCACGGATATGCCCGCAAATGGGAACCTATGCCCCCGATCCTCATGCCCTGCCCGCGCCGTGGGATGGCCCCCGCGACAGTGCCGAGGACAGCACGGGCATGGACGACCGGGCGCTGCTGCGCCATGTGCTGTGCACGCTGGAGGCGGGGAGTGTCGATACCGACATGCTCGTCGACGTGCTGCTTGCGCGGTTCGGGTCCGCCGGAATGGCGCTGTCGGCCCATCCGAATGACCTTGATGCGGTGCTTGGCGCCTACCCGTCACTGTCCCCCATGATCGCCACCGTGCGCGAAGCGGCCCTGCGCCTGCATCGCGCCTATGTCCGTCAGGGCGATGCCCTGTCAGGGCACCAGAGGGTCGTGGATTACCTGCAGGCGGTCATGGCGCATGACAGCACGGAGCAGTTCCGGGTGCTGTTCCTTGACGGGGAACATCGCCTGATCGAGGACCGCATCATGGGGATCGGCACCGTGGACCAGGCCCCGGTCTACCCGCGTGAGGTCATGCGCCGCGCCCTCGACCTTGATGCGCGCATCCTGATCCTTGCGCACAACCATCCCAGCGGCGATCCCACGCCCTCGGCCCCGGATATCCAGATGACCCTGCATATACAGCAGGTGGCCAGTGTCATGGGCATCCACCTGCACGATCATTTCGTGGTCGGGAATGGACGCAGCATCAGTTTCCGAAAGATGGGCCTGATCTAGGGGGCGTATCCCGTAATGTGCTGAAACCATAAAGGTTTTTGGAAAATCGTCGAAAGGTGCCGCCTTTTGATCGCGAAAGGCGCACCCAAAAACTTTCATCCTTTTTGATCGGCCTCTTATTCCGCGCTGGCGTCCGCAGGTGTCGCCAAGGGGCCAAGCGCGTCCTGCACCCCGAATTCGCCGGGCAGGCCGCCATGGGGGAACAGCACGTTGACATGCCCCATCTTGCGGCCGGGACGGGCCTGCGCCTTGCCATAATGGTGCGCCAGCAGGCCGGGTGTCGCCATGACCTGCGGCCACAGCGCCATGTCGTCCGGCCCGATCAGGTTTTTCATCACCGCGTCGCTGTGGCGTGTCGCGGGCGGCATGGGCAGCCCGGTTACCGCGCGGACATGCATCTCGAACTGGTCCACGGGACAGGCATTCATCGTCCAGTGGCCCGAATTGTGCGGGCGCGGCGCGATTTCATTGACCAGAAGCCCGCCATCGCGATCGACGAACATCTCCACCCCCATGATGCCGATCAGGTCGAGCGCGCAGGCGATGTCCGTCGCAAGGCCGCGCGCACGGGTGGCGAGTTCGGCGGGAATACGCGCAGGGGCGAGGCTGAGGTCGAGGATGCCGTTGCGGTGGCGGTTTTCCGTCGCATCGAACGTCACGACCTCGCCCGCGGCATTGCGCGAGACCATGACGCTGACCTCGCAGGAGAAATCGACCATGCCCTCGGCCACCAGCGGATGCGGCGACAGGCGGGCGAAGGCGGGGGCAAGGTCTTCGGGCGCATGGAGGCTCGCCTGCCCCTTGCCGTCATATCCCAGGCGCGTGGTCTTGAGGATGAAGGGATAGCCCAGCGCATCCGCCGCGACCTGCAGGTCCGATTCGCTTTTGACCAGATGGAACGGGGCCAGCGGGATGCCGGCATCGTGCAGGAACGTCTTCTCCGCGATGCGGTCCTGGCTGATGCGCAGGATGTGGCCCGACGGGTGCACCGGCCGGAGCGAGGACAGCAGGTCCAGTCCGTCGGCGCTGATATTCTCGAACTCGAACGTCACGACATCGACCGCATTGGCAAAGCGGCGCAGCGCGTCATGATCGTCATAGGCACCCACGGTCACCGCATGCGCCACCTGTGCGGCGGGGCCATCGGCCTCCGTCGTCAGGATGTGGGCGCGAAAGCCAAGGCGCGCGGCCGCCACCGCCGACATGCGGCCAAGCTGGCCGCCGCCGACGATGCCAAGGACGGCGTTCGGGGAAAGCGGCTTCATGTCACGGGTTCCTGTGCCACGGACTCCGTCTGTTCCGCGCGCCAGTTATCCAGGCGCTGCGCCAGCGCCCCATCACCAAGCGACAGGATCGACGCCGCAAGCAGTCCGGCGTTCTTGGCCCCGGCGCGACCGATCGCAAGGGTGCCGACCGGCACGCCGCCGGGCATCTGCACGATCGACAGCAGGCTGTCCATGCCCTTGAGCGCCTGCGATTCCACCGGGACACCCAGCACCGGCAGGCTGGTCCATGCCGCGCACATGCCCGGCAGGTGGGCGGCGCCGCCCGCGCCCGCGATGATGACCGAAAGCCCCCGCGCGCGCGCCGTGCGGGCGTATTCCGCCAGCCGGTCGGGCGTGCGGTGGGCGGAGACGATGCGGATTTCGTGCGGAATCTCCAGCGCCTCCAGCACGGCGGCGGCGTGGCGCATCGTTTCCCAGTCGGACTGGCTGCCCATGATCAGGCCCACGCGCACGGCGCTGTCGCTGGGGGCGGTGGGGGCGGGGGAATTGGTCACGGCGTCTTTACTTTCACGGCTTTCGGTCTGGGGGAGGGACATTCCCTGCGGCAGATAGGTGAAACGCCGCGATCAGGCAATGCTGTCGGGGATCAGCCGGCTTTCAAGCCACATGATCTCGTCCTTGAGCAGCAGCTTGCGCTTCTTGAGGCGCTGGATCTGCAACTGGTCCACGGGTTGCTCACCCATCCGGCTGATGACGGTGTCAAGATCGCGATGCTCGCTGCGCAGTTCGTGCAGCTTGCGAAGGAGGGTATCCCGGTCTGTCAGCATGGCGCTCCATCCAGCACATGAACATGATCCCATCCTAACCACATCGCGCGCGAAAAACGAAATGGTCGCGAATTCGCCGTCACCTGCGATTTTGTCATGGCATCTGGCGCGCGCCTTGCGTTAGCGTACGCGCGTCGTAGCCAAACATGCTGGAGGAGAGTCCATGCTGTACGAAGCACGTATCAACAGCCTCAAGACACGTCACGCCCGTCTGGATGACCGGATATTTGACGAGGACAGGCGACCGATGCCCGACCAGCGGGTGCTGATGCGACTCAAGCTTGAAAAGCTGCGGCTCAAGGAGGAGATCGAGCGGCTCAGCGTGCGGGGCTGAACCCCGCGCCATCGCGCATCATCCGGCCCCGCCATGGGAATGGCAGGGGCCGGAACACGCCATCAGATCGGGTCGTTGTCGAGTTCGATCGGCTGCGGCACGGCCTGCCCTTCGCGGGCAAGGCGCTCGTTGGCGGCATTGACCATCGCATTGAGGTCGGTCTGGCTGCACAGGCCAAGGATGACCGGGTCACGCGGCTTGATGTTCGCGCTGTTCCAGTGCTGGCGGGTGCGGACCTTTTCGATCGTGTCCTTGGTCGTGCCCAGCAGCTTGACCATATGCACTTCCGACAGTTGCGGGAAATTGCGCAGCAGGAACGCAATCGCGTCCGGGCGGTCGTTGCGCTTGGCCACGGGGGTATAGCGCGCGCCCTTGGAACGGCGGTGGATCGGGTTGGGGGCAGGCAGGATCTTCAGGCGCTGGGCCGGGTCCTTTTCACAGCGTTCGATTTCCGCCTGCGTCACCTGGTGGTTCTTCACCGGGTTGTAGCCCACGATCCCCTGTGCGACCTCACCATCGGCGATGGCCTGCACCTCAAGCGGGTGCATGCCGCAGAATTCGGCGATCTGGGTAAAGGTCAGCGCAGTCTTTTCAATCAGCCACACTGCGGTGGCCTTGGGCATAAGGGGCAGAGCGTTCATTGCAAAACAGGTCCTACTGCGTGTGATGGCGCCACGCGCAGGCACCTTGGGGAAAGGGCAGATCGTCAGTGCCGCCGGCGACACCATGCGTGCCTGCTGGCGCGCAAAAAACAAAAGCACTTGAAGCAAGGGATATGAAGGGGACGCACCCAAAAGGTCAAGGGCCGTGTGCGTGCGGAGGCCATAAAATCCGGGCATGAAAAAAGGGAGGCCGCAGAAGCAGCCTCCCCACATGTCCGCACCGGACGATCTCAGGCCGCCTGCCGGGATGGCGTGGCGTCCTTTGGTGTTCCCGCAAAGGGCGCGGGCATGGCGGGTGACTGTGGCGTGGCCTCATCCTGTATGGCGGCAGGCAGGGCCTGCGTTGCGGGGGATGCGTCCGCCCCGGCCTGTTCCGCCGTCGCCTGTTCCACCGTCGCGGGCGTGCCCGAGGAGATGGGAATGCGGCGCGGCTTCAGCGCCTCGGGGACGACATGGCGCACCGCGATGCACAGCAGGCCGTTATCGAGGTTGGCATTTTCCACCACGATATGGTCCGCAAGGACGAAGCGGCGTTCAAACGCGCGCCTGGCGATGCCACGATACAGGATTTCACGTTCAGGCTGGGTGCTGGCGACGCGCCCGGCCACGATCAGCGTATTGTCCTGCACCGTCAGTTCGATGTCGTCAGGGCCGAAACCCGCCACCGCCATCGTCAGCATATACTGCGAATCCGCCACCTTCTCGATATTGTAAGGGGGATAGGACGGGCTGACGGGGTTCTGTGCCGCCGTATCCACCAGTTGCGCCAGACGGTCGAAACCGATGGCGCTGCGGAACAGGGGGGCAAAATCGTAACTCATGAGAAAACCTCCTGAATAAGAGCAAGGTCTACTGTCATGCGGTCCCTCACGCCGGAGCGGACCGCGGTACTGTCGGTATCCATCGCAACCCGGCATGCGGCATTGCGACCCCTTGGAAATGGAAATGCCCGGTCCCTTTTTCAAGGGCCGGGCATTTGCATACTGACAGGCAGACCTGACACACAAACAGGGAGGCGTTACGTGCCTCAGCCCTTCTTGCGCTGGCCCAGACCGCCGAACTTCTTGTTGAACTTGGCAACCTGGCCCCAGGTGTCGAGCATGCGCTGCACGCCAGTCCACGCCGGATGCGACTTCGGATCGACATCAAGGCGCAGCGTCGCGCCGGGCGTGCCATAGCAGGAGCGGGTCTTGTATTCGGTGCCATCGGTCATGATGACGTTGATTTCGTGGTAATCGGGGTGGATGCCGGACTTCATGTTCAAAAACTTTCGCGCTGAAGGACCCCGATGCCGACCGGGGCATGACTTTTGCTGGCGTATAGACGAGGACGCACGCCCGATCAACATCTGATTGCCCGCGGGCCGGGCCATGGCGCATCTGCACGCTTCGGCGGGATCCAAAATGTATCCGCCACGTTACAAATATCAGTGCAAATGACGGAATTCTGTCACCTGTAAGCCTCACCTGCACTGTTGATGACACACCGTGTCATTTCCCCTGTCGTAAATAAGGCGGGGGGTTGTTAGACAGATCGAAGAATATACTTTTCAGAGGAAGATACAGATGGCGCAAAAGCCTACGCATCTGCATGTGCCCGACATCCATGCCCCAAGCTGGCTGGGGGATTTCCGTGCGTTCCTGATGCGCGGAAACGTGGTGGACCTTGCGGTCGGTGTGATCATCGGCGCGGCCTTCACTGCAATCGTCAACAGCCTGGTGAAGGACATCTTTACTCCGTTCCTCGGGCTGCTGATCGGGGGCATCGACTTTACCAACCTGTTCATCACCCTGCGCGGCCCGCACATGGCCACCCTGGCGGATGCGCAGAAGGCCGGTGCGGTGACGCTCAATATCGGCGTGTTCCTCAACGCCGTGATCCAGTTCATCATCATCGGTTTCGTGATTTTCTGGGTGGTGCGGATCATTTCCCGCTTCGCCGCGAAGAAGGAAGCGCCCGCAGCACCCCCGCCGCCGCCGCGCAGCGAACTCCTGCTGCAGTATATCCTTGATGTCCTCAAGGCGCAGGAAAAGACGAAGACGCCGCCCACCGCCTGATCCGCGGTCACGCGTGGTTACGTCCATGACGGGGCGGGTTCCGGCAGTGCGCCGGGCCCGCCCTTTTTTTATATCCACCGCGCCATCGTGCCCCCGGCGGGACAGGGCGCGTGATCTGATCCCTTGCCCATGGCGTGCGGGAACGTGCTAGGCTTGGGGCCTGATGAAAAGTATTTTCAGGCAATTACGCATGTCGGTTATCGCCATGGCCGGCTGCTGCACCCTTGCGGCCTGTCATGGGCAGGTGCGCGACGTCAATCATCTGCCCCCCGATGTGCAGAGCTACCTGCTGGTCACGTCCTATGCGATGGCCGAAGGAGGGCTGCTCAGCCGTGTGCAGGATGGGGCCCTGTCGCGTGAGCAGGTGCAGGACATGTCGATTTCGCTGAAATACGGCAAGCTGATGATCCTGAACAACCTGATGCACCCCTCGCGCCGCAGGCGTGAACGCGCGCGCCAGGCGGTCGAACTGATCATCGCCTGCACGGACCAGCCGGATATGTCGGGCAAGGACGCACCACCCGCGCCGCGCTGCATCCCCGACGCCCGCGCCCTGCTGAAGAATGCCGGACGATAACCCGTTGGGAAACAGAAGTTCCGGGTGAAGGCTTTGTTCACGAAGCTCCAAAAAAGAATGCCGCCCTTATGAAAAAGGGCGGCATCCGGAATTTTCCTGACTTTATGAAATGACTGCCCCGGCAGCTTTCACTTCCGCACGGCCGGCCGTGCGTTGCGCCGAAGCCGCTTTTCACCAAGCAGGAGCAGCAGGGGGGCGGCGATGAAGATGGACGAGGACGTGCCGACCACGATCCCGAACAGCATGACCCACGCAAAGCCCGACAGGCTTGCCCCCCCGAACAGTGCGAGCGGCAGCGCGGCAAGGAACACGGTGGATGACGTGCCCAGCGTGCGGCTCAGCGTTTCATTGATCGACAGGTTGATCAGTTCCGCCAGCGGCATGGAGCGGTACTTGCGCAGGTTTTCGCGGATGCGGTCATACACCACCACCTTGTCATTGGTGGAGTAGCCAAGGATCGTCAGGATCGCCGCGACCATCACAAGGTCGAATTCGAAATGCGTCAGCACAAGGAAACCGACCGTCTTGGTCAGGTCCAGCACCAGTGTAACCACGGCGCTGACCGCGAACTCCCACTCAAAGCGGAACCAGATATAGGCGAGGATCATCAGCAGGCTGATGCCCAGCGCCAGCATGCCGTTGCGGAACAGTTCGGCCGAGACGGAGGCCCCGACCGCATCCGCGCGCAGGACCTGCGCGCCGGGAATGGTGCCGATGGCATGGCGCACGGAATCCACCAGCGCCTGTGTCTGCGCCTCATGCGCGGGATCGCTCTGCGATGGGGTGTCGAGGCGGATCAGCACGTCATCGGGACCGCCGAAGGACTGCACCCCCGCCGCCGTGACATGCTGTGCCGCCAAGGCCGTGCGGATGGCCGATACGTCGGCCGGTCCCTGCGTATGGGCTTCGACGACGATGCCGCCCCGGAAATCGAGGCCGAGCGTCAGGCCGGGATGGAAGAACAGGATCAGCGATGCGATCGACAGCACGGCCGACGTCGCAAGCCCGATGAAGCGCCCGCGCATGAAGTCGATCTTCGTGCCACGGGGGACAAAACGCAGAAGGGGACGATCAAGGATCATGTCAGCGCGCCTCAGACCGGCAGGACTGTCGGACGGGTGCGCGCATACCAGCGCACCATCAGCATCCGTGACAGCACAAGGGTGGTGAACAGGGTCGTCACGATGCCGATCGTGATGGTCAGGGCGAACCCCTTGACCGGCCCGGTTCCGAATACGAACAGCATGACATGCGCCAGCAGCGCGGTGGCATTGCTGTCGATGATGGTGGAGGTCGCGCGTTCAAATCCCGCCTGCATCGCCTGCAGCGCGGTTCGGCCACGCGCGATTTCCTCGCGGATGCGTTCGTTGATCAGGATGTTGGCGTCCACCGCCATGCCAAGGGTCAGCAGCATGCCCGCCATGCCCGGCAACGTCAGCGTCGCCTCGAACATCGACAGGATGGCGATCATCAGCACCAGGTTCGCCAGCAGCGCGATGTTCGCGTACCAGCCAAACCGGCCATAGAACAGCGTCATGAACGCGATGACGAGGACAAGGCCCGCCAGCAGGCTCATCGCGCCGGCACGGATCGAATCGGCGCCCAGCGACGGCCCGATGGAGCGCTGCTCGATCACGTTCAGCGGCGCGGGAAGCGCACCGGCACGCAGCAGCAGCGCCATGTCGGTCGCCTGCTGCGCGCTGAACCCGCCGGTGATCTGGCCCGACCCGCCGGTGATGGCGGTGCGGATGACCGGGGCCTCGATCACCTTGTTGTCGAGCACGATGGCAAAGCGCTTGCCGACATTGGCGCGCGTGACCTCGCCAAACTGGCGGGCGCCGACGGAATCAAAGGTGAAGTTGACGGCCCACTCGCCACTCTGCTGGTCGATCGAGGCCGATGCGTTCGTCAGGTCCGCGCCATCGACATCCACATGGTTATAGACCGGAAGCGTGCCCTGCGCGGCCTCGCTCATCGGCAGGATGCTTACGCCCGGAGGCGGCACGGCGGAGCCGATCGCGGAATCCGCGACAAGGTGGAAGGTCATCTTCGCCGTGGTGCCCAGCAGGTGCTTCACACGCTCGTGGTCGCTGATGCCGGGCAGTTCGACGATGATCCGGTCCTCGCCCTGGCGGGTGATCTGCGGGTCGATCGCGCCGGTGGCGTCAATGCGGCGGCGCACGATCTCGATCGACTGCGTGATCGCGTCGCGGGCGCGCTGGTGGCTGGCTTCTTCAGACAGGGCGACGGAAATCAGGCCGTCGGGCGTCTGGCTGACGCTGAACTCCGAGGGCACGTTCATCGGCATCGCCCGCAGCGCCTTCAGGTCGGCCTCGGCCTCCGTCGGTGCGCGCGGGGTGAAGGTCACCGCCTGCGCCCCGGTCGTGAGGTTGCGGTAACCCAGACCGTTCTTCAGCAGCGTCTGGCGGGTTTCATCGGTCAGCGTGCGCAGGCGGTCGGAGGTGACGCTGTGCATGTCCACCTGCAGCAGCAGGTAGGACCCGCCGCGCAGGTCAAGCCCGAGGTGGATCTGCCGCCACGGGATCGAGGCTGCGGGCTGGCGTATGAAATTGGGCAGGCACAGCGCCAGGCCGATCAGGCATATGCCAATGACCGAAGCCATCTTGAGCCGACTATAATACATCATGACTGAAAGGAGTGCTCCCCACGCCCGGCCGCGACCGGCTCCCTGTCTGTTGGTGTCGTATCTGTGGCGTCATGGCGTCATGGCGCAATGACAACAGGGCGGGAACATGCCGGTCCACAGCGCAGGATGCAACCGCTGTTGCGGTGGTCAGGGTCATTGCGTTGCCGTTTTGTCGCATCTGCGTGAGGTCCGGGGCGGCCCTGTATGGCGGCTGCGTCCGTGGGGCGGGTTGTGAAACGCGCCCATTCATGAGACTGCTTCAGGCACGCGGAATGATGGTTGGGAGCGGCGTTCATGGTGCAGGCACGATCGGATGGCGCGGCGGTGCGGCGCCGCCTGCGGGTTGGAATCGCGGGGGCCGGGCATTTCGGGCGGTACCATGCGCTCAAGGTTGCGGCGTCCGCGCGTGAAATCCTCTCGGGCATCTACGACCCCGACCATGCGCGCGCCGAAAAGGTCGGGCGGGAGGCCGGGGGGGCGCCTGCGCTGTCATATGCGCACCTGCTGGAGGTCTCGGACGCCATCGTGGTGGCGGCCCCTGCCGAGTATCATTTCGAACTGGCGCAGCAGGCGCTGGAGGCCGGGCGTCACGTTCTGGTGGAAAAGCCGATTGCCGCGACGCTGGAGCAGGCCGACCGCCTTGCCGCCCTGGCGTCCGCGCGGGGGCTTGTGCTGCAGGTCGGCCACCTTCTGCGTTATTCGGCCGAACACCGTGCAATTACCGAACGTATCAGCCGCCCCCTGTATATCGAGGCCACGCGCATCGCGCCGTACAAGCCGCGCGGGACGGATGTTTCCGTCATCCTCGACCTGATGATCCATGACCTCGACCTGGTGCTGGCAATCGTGGACAGCCCCATCGCCAGCGTCGATGCGCTGGGTGCCGCCGTCAGTTCGGAGCATGAAGACATCGCCAACGCCCGCGTCCGGTTTGAAAATGGCTGTGTCGCGACCATCACCGCCAGCCGCATTTCACTCAAGACCGAGCGGCGGATGCGCCTGTTTTCGCAGGAAGGCTACCTGTCTGCCGATTTCGTGCGTCGTGAACTGACGATGATCGGGCGCAGGAGCGGCCTGCCCCTGCCGGGGACGGGAGGCTTCCGGCGGCAGAGCGTGACATGGAGCGACCATGACACGCTGGCGGCGGAGCATGAGGCCTTTGCCGCCTCCTGCCTTGATGGTGCGCCGGTGCTGGTGGATGCGCAGGCCGGGCGGCGTGCGCTGGCCGCCGCCCTCGCCGTGGGGCAGAGCATTGCCGATACCCGCGCACGCATGGAGGCGTCGGGACTGCTGCACGTCCCGGAGTGAAAGGATATTCAAAGATAAAAGTTTTTGGTGAAGCTTTTTTCAAAAAGCTTCGAAAGACGCCACCTTTTTAAAAAAGGCGGCACCCAGAAACTTTTATCTACTTTGCTAATTCGATTAGCCGGATTTCAGCGTTTCCTTGAGCATCTCCAACTCCAGCCACCGTTCTTCCGCCGCCGTCAGCTTCGCCTGCGCGTCCTCCAGTTTCTGCGTGGTGGCGGTGAAGCCGTCCGGGTCACGGGCATAGAGGTTGGGATCGGCCAGGGTGGCGCGCAGGCCCTCGATCTCAGCCTCAAGCTCCGCGATCTGTCCGGGCAGGCGCTCCAGCGCATGCTGGTCCTTGTAGGACAGCTTGCGGCTGGCGGGTTTCGCGGCAGGCTGCTGCGCCGGGCGTGCCTTGGCCGGGGCAGGGGCCTCGTGCCGGGTGGCAAGTGTCTCGTCCTGCCGCTGTGCCAGCATGTCGCTGTAACCACCGGCATATTCGACCCACCGGCCTGCCCCTTCCGCCATCAGGACGGAGGAAGCGACACGGTCGAGGAAGTCATGGTCATGGCTGACCAGCAGCACGGTGCCGGAATACTGCGCCAGCATGTCCTGAAGCAGGTCGAGCGTTTCAAGGTCAAGGTCGTTGGTCGGTTCGTCAAGCACCAGCAGGTTCGACGGCCGCGCCAGCGCGCAGGCCAGCATCAGGCGCCCACGTTCCCCCCCCGACAGGACGCCGACCGGGGTGCGGGCCTGTTCGGGGCGGAACATGAAATCCTTCATGTATCCGATGACATGGCGCTTTTCGTGCCCGACCTGCACCATGTCACCCCAACCGCCCGTCAGCGTGTCGGCAAGGGTGCGGTTGGGGTCAAGCTGCCGGCGCTGCTGGTCCAGCGTCACGATCGACAGGGCCGTGCCGACCGTGACCGTGCCGCTGTCGGGCGTGTCCTGCCCCGTCATCAGGCGCAGCAGCGTACTCTTGCCCGCCCCGTTGGCGCCCACAATGCCCAGCCTGTCGCCGCGCAGGATACGCAGGTCAAGGTCGCGCACGATGTCATGTTCGCCATAGGACTTGCACAGGCCTTCGGCGACGGAAACCAGCTTGCCCGACAGTTCGGCCTCGCGCGCTTCCATCTTTGCACCCACGGCGGGCTTGATCGCCTCGCGCCGGGTCTGGCGCAGGGTGGCGAGTTCGGCCACGCGGCGGACGTTGCGCTTGCGCCGTGCCGTCACGCCATAGCGCATCCAGTCTTCTTCGCGCGCGATCTGGCGGTCAGGCTTGTGCGCGTCGCGTTCCTCCTGCTCCAGCACTTCTTCGCGCCAGGCCTCGAACTTCGCGAACCCATGGTCCAGCCGGCGCGTCACCCCACGGTCCAGCCACACGACGGAACGTGACAGCGTTTCAAGCAGGCGGCGGTCATGGCTGATGATGACCATGGCCGACGACAGCGACAGCAGTTCGCGTTCCAGCCATTCGATGGTCGGCATGTCGAGGTGGTTTGTCGGTTCATCCAGCAGCAGCAGGTCAGGCTCCGGCTCAAGGGCCCGCGCCAGCGCGCAGCGCCGGGCCTCGCCCCCCGACAGGTTGGCCGGGTTTTCGCGTCCCGTCATGCCCAGTTCCGACAGCAGCGCCGCCGCGCGGTAATCCGGGTCGCCCGGTCCCATGCCCGCCAGAACGTAGTCCAGCGTGGTCTCGAACCCCGACAGGTCCGGTTCCTGCGGCAGGTAACGCACGGTCGTGCCGGGCTGGAGGAAGCGCGTCCCGCCATCGGCCTGCAGTTCGCCCGTGGCGATGCGCAGCAGCGTTGACTTGCCACAGCCATTGCGCCCGACAAGGCAGATGCGTTCGCCGGGGGCGACGCCAAAACCCGCCCCGTCAAGGAGCGGCGCGCCACCGAGGGTCAGGGTGATATCCTGAAGGAGAAGAAGCGGAGGTAAGGCCATGCGCGTTTGTCACCTACTCCCGCCGCCCGTGCAAGGGAAACGATGGGCCGCGCGTTCAGGCCACCGTGGCTTCGAGCGTGCGCAGGAACGCCTGCCCCCAGCCCAGCGCGGTGCAGCCATCAAGGTGCGCGCGGCACGCCTGCCAGCGGTCGCGGCGTTCGGCCTTGGGCATGCCCAAGGCCCGGTTCAGCGCATCGGCAAGGTCGTCATGGTCCAGCGGGTTGACCAGCAGCGCCGCCTCAAGCTGCTTGGCGGCCCCGGCCATGCGTGACAGGATCAGCACGCCCGGATCGTCGGGGTCCTGGGCTGCGATATATTCCTTGGCCACAAGGTTCATCCCGTCGCGCAGCGGCGTGATGTAGCCGATCTGCGCCTGGCGCATGTAGCCCGCCACGACGCGGCGCGGACTGCCGCGCGTCAGGAAGCGCAGCGGCGTCCAGTCGGGCTGCCCGCGCCTGGCGTTGAGCCGCCCGATCATGCTTTCAAGCTCGTTGCGCAGCGCCTTGTAGGCGGCGACGTCCACCCGGCTTTCGGCGGCGATCTGCAGGAATGTGACGTTGCGCTGCCAGATGGGATAGCTTTCGAGCAGCCGGTCATAACCCGCAAGCCGGTCGCACAGGCCCTTGGTCGGGTCCATCCGGTCCACGCCGAAGATCAGCTTGCGCCCGGCAAGGGAGGTGCGAAGCTGCTTCAGTTCCGGGGCCTCCGCCGCGTCGGTTGCCGTCTTGGCAAAGGCATCGGGGTCGATTTCCACCGCAAAGGCACCGACGCGCACCGTATGCCCCTCGAACGAGAGCGTGTCGGGGGCGACCAGCCTGGCGCCCGCCGTGCGTTGCGCGGCGAAGATGAAGTTGGCGGTGTCGTCGCCGGTCTGGAACCCCAGCAGGTCCGCGCACAGCAGGTCACGCAGGAACGTGCCCCCGTCGGGTGCTATGGCCAGCATGTCCGGCGCGGGGAAGGGGGTGTGCAGGAAAAAGCCGATCGGCATGCGCACGCCCTTGCGGCGCAGTTGCGCGGCGAGGGGCAGCAGGTGGTAGTCGTGGATCCAGATCGTGTCGTCTTCGCGCAGCAGCGGCAGCAGGTTGTCGCAGAACCGTTCGTTCACCGCCCAGTAGGTCGAGAGTTCGCGGCGTTCGAAATGGATGAACTCCGGCAGGGAGTGCATCATCGGACACAGGGTCGAATTGGAAAAGCCGGTATAGTAATGCCTGTGCTCGGCAGGCGTCAGGCCGATCGTGGCGTATTCGACGCCGCCTGCATGCTGGATCTGCGGCGGGGTCGTTTCCGCATCGGGACTGGTGGTGCCGTTCCAGCCGAACCACATCCCGCCCTGCAGCGCCAGCAGGTCATGCAGCACCACCGCCAGCCCCCCGGGCCGCAGGCCTTCCTTGGGGACGGGGACGCGATTGGAGACGATGACCAGCCGTTTCATGTTTTCCTCTTCCAATCTGTCCGCACGTGGGATGCGTGCATTGCGCAGGCATGCGTGATCCGGGTGCAATCACAATGTCGCAGGGTGTGCAGCGGATGCAAGGCAGTCATCGTCATGCCTGTATCGCGTAACTGTTCTGCGTCCATCTGCCGCATCCCGCCATCGCGGGCGGTCGGTCATGCCGGCGTGCCGGGGCGGCCGTGCCGGGGATCAGCCCAGCGGCAGGCCGCCGCTGACCGCCTGATAGGTCGCGATCGCCAGTGTCAGCGGCTCAAACGGCTTGGTGATGACAAAGGCGGGTTCGATCCTCTCGCCCGTCAGAAGGCGCTCGGGGTAGGCGGTGACGAAGATCACGGGAATGTTCTGCTGCTGCAGGATCTGCGACACCGCCGTCATGCCGTCGCCCCCCGCGCCAAGGTTGATGTCGGCAAGGATCAGGCCCGGGCGCGTGCGGGTCGCGATCTCGATCGCTTCCTTTTCCGTCGCGGCGACACCGGCGATCTTGTGCCCGCATTTGTGGACCAGTTCCTCGATATCCATCGCGATGATGGGTTCGTCCTCGATGATCAGGACATTCGTCTGCGCGCACGAACGCAGGCCCGCATAGGCATGTTCCAGTGTCGTGCGCGCCGTCGCCTCGTCCAGTCCCAGCACGCGCGCGGCATCCGCAAGGCTGAGTTCCTCCAGTGCGGTCAGCAGCAGCAACTGCCGGTCGAGCACCGTCAGGTCGCCCGACGCGGGCGGCGTGGTGGAGGAGGTGTAGTGACGCGATATCCACTGGTACAGGCGCAGGCGCGGACGCATGGCGGGATCATCGACGGCGATAAGTTCACGCAGACTCTCGGCCACGAGGAGATCCCCCCGTGACTGGCTGCCGGACAGCGCCCTTGCATAGCGTCTGGCATAGGGAAGGGCGCGGAGCAGATCTTGACGCCGGGAAAGCGGCATGTGGACTTCATCTCCCCGAAGAAATTGTTACACCGTAAACCATTACGGCGTTAGGCTGCGCTGCCGGAACACGGAGAGTCAAACACACTGACCCAGAGCATGTCAGCCAATTCGCAGACCGTAACCCAACTGCGCAAGGAGATCATGTCTATTTTGCCGCAATTGCGGGGCTTTGCCAGATTTTTGACCGGGGAGGTCTCCTCGGCCGATGACCTGGTGCAGGAAACGGTGCTGCGCGCGCTTGCCGCGCTGGAACAGTTCCAGCCGGGCACGAACCTGCGTGCATGGCTCTATACCATAGCACGCAACCTTTTTTATGAAACCGCGCGCCGGCGCAGGCGTGAACGCGACGTGATGTCCGATTACGCCGCCAGCCCCGACCTCGCCCGCGCCGACGCGCCAGCCAGCAGGGGGGACGACCTGCGCGACCTTGACGAGGTGATCTGGCGGCTGACGCCCCGCCTGCGCGAGGCGCTGCTGCTCGTGGGGGTGCAGGAAATGACCTATGCCGAGGCGGCGGAGGTCTGCGGCGTCAGTGTCGGCACGCTCAAGGCGCGGGTGTCGCGTGCACGCGCGCAGATCATGGCGATGGTCGCCAGCGCGCCTGACGGAACGCCACCGCCCGACCCCGGGGGACAGGACTGAGGCCGTGGCGTTGCGGGAATGTGCTGCAACTCACGGTTTCGTTACATTTTATATGCAACCCTTTCGCCGGCCCGTCCATTGGACGTGTATGAAAGGGGACACGACAATGACAAATGACTTTCACGACCAGGTGATTGCCCTCCTGCCCCGACTGCGGGTCCAGGCCCTGTCCTTGACACGCAACCGCGCCGCTGCCGATGACCTTGTGCAGGACGCGGTGTGCAATGCGCTTTCGGCGCAGCACAGCTTTACTCCCGGAACGAATTTCCCCGCATGGATGCACCGTATCCTGCGCAACCGTTTCATCTCCGACCTGCGCAAGAAGCGCGAGACCGGCGATATCGAGGATGTGCCCACCTCCGCGCTGGCGTGCAGCGGCGCGCATGAGGAACGCCTCGCGGTCAAGGAACTCGCCAGCGCGATGGACCGCCTGCCCGCCGACCAGCGCGAGGCGCTGGTGATGGTCGTCATGCAGGGCATGAGCTACGAGGAACTTGCCGAAGCCAGTGGCTGCGCCGTGGGGACTGCCAAGAGCCGCGTCTTTCGCGCCCGCCGCCAGCTTGAGACCTGGCTCGAGGGCGAGGAGCATAGCACGGAGACGGTGCGCCTGCGTGGTGTCGTCGCCCGCCTGCGCGCAGGGGGCGCCACGCGTGACGCCGCGCGCACCCAGATGGGCTGATGAAGGGATCGGGAACGTAACCAATTCTTAAAATGATGCTTTGAATTGTGATCAAAATGTGGCACGGGAAAGGGGCGGGAACTGGTTTGCTCCCGACTTCTTTCGGAAAATAGATTGCAACTGCGATGCTTATCCGAAGTTTGTGGGTAGATGAGTATAAGCTTCGGGAAAATGAGATGCCGTTAAAGGAGAACTGTCCTCCTAGGCAACCAGATAAGAAAAGCAAAAACGGGTCGAATGACGCATTCGAACTGTGGTTGAAGCGGGGACTGCACCAATTGTTCGATGATGTCGCCAACGAACCGGTACCTGACGAACTGCTGCGATTGATAGAAAACGACCGCGAGCGCAAGAAATAGATGAAAACCATGTTCCGCCGTTCCGCATCCCGGAATGGCGAGGGCAGGCCCTGGCGCACCCTGCTCCGTATCGGTCGGCTGTTCGATGCGGTGCGGATGCGCATGATGGCCATCATCCTGTTCGCGGCGATGCCGATCGCCCTGATCGGTGCGGTGCAGGCCTGGCGCAATTATGACAAGACGATTGCCGCCCCCGGCTTCCGCACCGACCTGACGCTGGAGCGCCTCAACCTCGAGATCCGCCATGAGGTCGATGACCTGGGCAGCATGCTGCGTGTCGTCGGCCA
Source organism: Gluconacetobacter entanii (assembly GCF_003206495.1). Lineage (GTDB taxonomy): Bacteria > Pseudomonadota > Alphaproteobacteria > Acetobacterales > Acetobacteraceae > Novacetimonas > Novacetimonas entanii. The sequence goes on from NZ_NKUF01000018.1 coordinate 43,872, forward strand.
TATGGCGCTGGATGACGAAGGTATCCGGCGCATGCTGGAACTGGCGCAGTCCCTGACGGGGCATCATTACGACCAGATCGCGCTGGTGGATGCGCTGGGCAACATCGTGACGCAGGTCGGCAGGGCGGAGGGACGCAGGCGCCTCGTGCTTGACGACATGCCGCGCTTCCAGGGGGATGTGCGTGTTTCCGCCATCAACGGGGGCGCGGATTCCCACGGGATTCCCGTCGCCTTTCGCGTGACCGTCGCCACCATGATCGGCGATGGCAGCGGCCACCTTGCCCGCAGCGGTTTCCTGACGGCCATCATGCCGCTGTCGTGGGATGACGGGAAACTGCGTCCGGGCGACCCGCGCCTGGATATCGTGCAGCGCGACAATCCCGTTGCGATCTGGCTGCTCAGTCCCGATGGCTCCGCCGCGGCGCCCCTGTGCGGGGACTGCGACTGGCCCCGCATGCCGTCCGCCATGCTGATGGAGCGGGTGCGGCGGATCATGCGCGGTGGCCATGACCATGCGAGTGGCGCCCTGCCGGATGGTGCATTCTCCCTTGGCCGTGTCGAAGGCGGTGTCTTCGTGCTGGCGGTGACGCGGCGCAACGCCAATGAACGCCACGCCGTGCTGATGTTCGCCATAGCGCTGGTCGGTGGTGGGCTGCTGCTGCTGACGGGCCTGCTGGGCGCGTCGAAAAGCGCGGACGTGCTGATTGTCTCCCCCCTGCGCAAGCTGACGGCATCGGTCAATCTGTGGCAGTTGGGCGGCGTGTATGATGTCCGCTCCAACTGGGCCATGCCGTTCGAGGTGCGCCAGCTTGCCCATGCCTTCAGCAAGGCGACGCGCAGGCTTGCCCGGCATGAACGCAGGCTGGAACGCGCGGCCGTGCGGCAGGAACTGCTGCTCAAGGAAATGCACCATCGGGTCAAGAACAACCTGCAGATCGTGGCCTCCCTGCTCAACCTGCAGGCCGGGCGCATCACGCAGCCTGCCGCGCGGGAGGAATTCGCCCAGGCCCGCGACCGCGTGCGCGCGCTGGCGACGCTGCACCGCTACCTCTATGCCGAGGGGGGGCTGTACAACCTGAACATGCAGAGCTTCGTGCGCGAACTGTGCGGGCAGATCATGCATGCGATCGGGGAGGCAGATGACGGGCGCATCACGCTCGACATCCAGGTGGAGGACCTGCTGATGGTCCCCGACCAGGCGGTGCCGCTGGCCCTGATCGTGACCGAGGCGGTCAGTAATACCATAAAATACGCCTTCCCCGATGGTGCGCGCGGCACGCTGGAGGTCGGGTTGCGGCAGGTGGACAAGATGCGCGCCTGCCTGTGGATCGCCGATGACGGCGTGGGCATGGCGGCGGGGCGCGTGCGCCGCGGGAGCGAGGAGCGCAGCGGCATCGGGCTGCAACTGATCCGCGGGTTCGCCCGGCAGTTGGGCGGGGAGTTACAGATGTTCGAGGAAAACGGCACGCGCTACGTGCTGGTGTTCGTCCTGCAGCAGCCCGAACCCGATCAGGATGATATCTGAGGGGCAAAAATTGCATGGCTGCCCCATGCCAGCGTTACACCCCCACGGGGCCTGATGACTGTCCCTGATCCGGTTCATTCGGTATAGGGAGCGATCATGAGTGATGACAAGACAGTGATGAAGGCGTGGACGCGGGCGCAGTCACGTCTGGGGCGCAGGCAGGCCATGCCCGTCGTGTGCCTTGGCCTGATCTCCAGCATGCTGGGGGCGGGGCAGGTGTGGTGCGTGGCCAATGTCCTTGGCCATGTGCTGCTGCCGTCCGATGCGGGCACACCTGCGCGATGGTCGCTGGCGGGACTGGTGGTCCTCGCGCTGCTGCGGGCCGTGTGCCAGGCGCTTTCGGACATGGCGGCGGCGCGCGCGGGCATGCAGGCACGCAGGCGGCTGCGTGGTGAGGTCGTGTCATCCATCCTCCATGGCGGCCCCGCCCTGCTGCGCCAGCAGCACAGCGGCGCGCTGACGGCGCTGGCGGTGGACCGGATCGAGGCACTGGACGGTTTCTTCGCCCGCTGGCTCCCCGCATCCATCCTGTGGATGGCCGCCCCCTTCATCCTTGGCGTCATCGCGGCCTTCGTGCAGCCGGGATCGGCGCTGGTCATGGCGCTGTGCGGGATTGCCGTGCCGTTCGGGCAGGCGATCTTCGGCATTGGCGCGGCCGTCGCCTCCCGCAACCAGTTCCTTGCGATGCAGCGGCTTCAGGCGCGTTTCCTTGACCGCGTGCGCGGGATCGCGACCATCGTGCTGGCCGGCCGGACGGAGGACGAGGCCCGCAGGCTGGCCGCCTCCGCCGATGACCTGCGGCGGCGCACGATGAAGGTGCTGCGCGTGGCGTTCCTGTCCTCGGCCTCCATCGACTGTGCCATGGTGGTAGCGCTGGTGGTGATCGCGCTGCGCAACGGGGCCGTGCTGATGGCGCTGCACCAGTCCGGGGCACCGGCGGCGCAGATGACGGAAACCGCCGTGCGCGCGCTGTTCGTGGTGCTCCTGGTGCCGGAATTCTTCGCGCCGTTCCGGGGGCTGGCGCTGGCGTACCAGGACCGTGCCCATGCCTCGGGTGCGGCGGCGGCCATGGTGGCCCTGCCATCGGCGACGCAGGTCCGCACGGCGGAGGACAGGATCCTTGGCACCGGTGCCACGGGCGGTCATGGCGTCGGCGTGCGGTTCGAACATGTCGATTTCACATGGGACGCGGCGCGTGGGCCGACCCTGCGTGATGTCAGCTTCAGCGTGCCTGCGGGCCAGACGCTGATCCTTGCCGGGCCGTCGGGGTCGGGCAAGTCGAGCATCATGGAAATGCTGCTGGGCTTCATCACGCCCGCGCAGGGGCGGGTGCTGTTCAATGACACCGACATCACGACGATCATGCCGCAGGCGCTGAGCGAGATGATTTCATGGATCGGGCAGAAGCCGGTCCTGTTCGCGGGCAGCTTGCGTGAAAACATCCTTTTTGCCCGTCCCGACGCGGATGAGGCCGCCGTGCAGGCGGCGATCCGCGCGGCTGCGGTCGATCGCTTTGCCGATGGTCTGCCGCAGGGACTGGAAACCCGCATTGGCGAAGGTGGGTTCGGCCTGTCGGGCGGACAGGCGCAGCGCATCGCGATTGCGCGCGCCTTCCTCAAGGATGCGCCGCTGCTGCTGCTTGACGAACCGACGTCGCACCTCGATCCCGCGACGGAGGTGGACGTCTTCGACTGCCTGCGCAGGCTGGCGCAGGGGCGCACCGTGATCCTGGCCAGCCATTCCACGGCGGTGGGCATGTTTACGGGGCAGCGGGTCGATCTTGACCATGGACAGGTGATTTCAGGGGAAACGGCGGCATGATGCGCTCGCGCACGGAACATCGTCACCATACCGGACAGCGGGTGCATGTGCTGGGGCCTGTCCTGACGATCCTGTCGATCTGGCGGCAGCGTGCGCCATTGCTGACGGCGGGGTGCATCCTGTCGCTGCTGGCGCTGCTGTGTGGCCTGCTGCTGATGCGTGAGGCGGGGATCCGTGTCGCGGGCATGGCGATGGGCGGCATCGTGATCACGGTCGCGGCGCTGCGCGTGCTGGGTGTCGCGCGCGTTGTCATGCGGTATGTGGAACGTCTGGTCACCCATGATGCGATGTTCCGCGCGCTGGCGGACGTGCGCGTCTGGTTCTTCCGCCACCTGGCGCGCGGTGCGGCGGCGGGGCTTGGCTTCCGGCGCGCGGGGGACCTGCTGTCGCGGCTGGTCTCGGATGTGGAGACGCTGGACGGCCTGTACCTGCGCATCATCGTGCCGCTGGCCGGTGCCCTGCTGGTGCTGCCGTTCCTGTTCATTGCCATCAACCTGGTCAATTCGCCGCTGGCCATCGCCATTGCGATCCTGTTCGCGCTTGGCGCGTTCGTGATGCCCGCCTGCGCCGCCGTGCTGGCGCGACGCGACGGGGGACTGGTCAACCATCAGGCGGCGCAGTTGCGCATTGGCGTGCTGGACATGGTCAGTGGCCTGCGTGAAATCCGTACCTTTGGCGCCGAAGGGCGCATGCTGGCGCATGTCACGGCGCGCGATGATGCCCTGTACCGCGCGCAGATGCGCCAGTCACGCGCGCTGGCGCTGGCGGGGATGGCGTCGTACCTGTGCGGGCAGGTGGCGGTGGTCGTCGTGCTGGCGGCGGCACTTGGCATCGGCGGCATGGGACCGCTGGCCCCGCTGCCCGCGGCGGGCGTGCTGTTCTTGACGGTCGCGGCGTTCGAAAGCATCGGCGGCCTGACCCGCGCCGGCGCGCTGGCGGGGAACGTGACGCGGGCGGCCGAACGTGTGGTCGCGGTGGATGAAAACCCCCATGGCGCGACGACGCAGGGCACGGCCCCGGCGCCCGCGGGCACGGACATCCGGTTCGAGGACATCCATTTCCGCTGGTCCAGCGACCGCGTGCCGGTGTTCTATGGCCTGTCGCTGGAGATCCCCGCCGGAAGCCGCGTGGCCGTTCTGGGGCCGTCCGGCGCGGGCAAGTCCACGCTGGCGGCGCTGCTGCTGAAAGTCGTGGCCCCGGATGCGGGGCGTGTGCTGCTGGGCGGGGTGGATATCGCCACCATCGACGATGATGCCCTGCGCCAGCGCATGGCGTGGCTGTCGCAGGCGACGCACCTGTTCGAGGATACGATTCGGGCCAACCTGCTGCTTGGCCGGCCCGATGCGACCGAAGACGACCTGTGGGTGGCGCTTGACCGTGCGCGCGTGGGCGACCTGGTGCGCGACATGCCCGAAGGCCTCGATACATGGCTGGGCGAAGGGGGCGCGCGTGTTTCCGGCGGGCAGGGGCGGCGCATCGCGCTGGCGCGGACGCTGCTGTCGCAGGCGCCGATCCTGATCCTTGACGAACCCGCCACCGGACTGGATGCCGCGACGGAGCAGGATTTCCTGCGCACCCTGAACGAAGTGACGCAGGGGCGTACCGTCATCCTGATCGCCCATCGCCTGACGGGGGTGGAGCAACTGGATCAAATATGGCGTATTTCGGGCGGTCAGGCCGTCGCGGTGACGCGGTAATGGGCGCCCTGCGGCCGGAAAGGATTGACGCAGGGGCACTCAGCGGGCACGAAGTAGCGGAAATTAGGGGTCACATCGCACCCGCGTAACAACAAGGGAACGCGGCCGCGACGATCCCGTGTAAATATATTTTTATCATGGAGTGGTCCATCATGCGTCGCCTGTCTCTCCTTCTGGGTCTTGGTCTGCTGACGGGTTGCGCGGGGGGACATCCCGCGAAGTTCGTTGTTTTCTTCACCCAGAACTCCACCCAGCTTGACACCCCCGCCCAGACGGTCATCTCGCAGGCGGCGCAGCGCGCGCTGGCCGGTCACGGCACCGTTCGCGTCGAAGGCTACGCCGCCGCGTCCAAGGACCTGTCCGCTGACGAACTGCTTGCCATCGACCGCGCCAAGATCGTGGGCCGCCAGCTTGTCGTCGATGGCGTGGACGCCAGCCGCATCCGCCAGCAGCCCCGTGGTCCCGTGAACAACGAGGACGGCGCCCTTGCCTCCCGCCGGGTCGAGATCGAGGTCACCCGCAACTGATCCCCGACGGGACGCGTTTGCGCATGGCGTGGACCCCTGCGGCCGTGACGGGTGTGTGACGATGGCTGCGGATATCGACACATCCCCGCGCGGCATATTGTCGCGTGTCTTCGGCTTCCCTGATTTCCGCGGCCTGCAGCAGCAGGCGGTGGATCAGGTCATGGCCGGGCAGGACTGCCTCGTCCTGATGCCGACGGGCGGGGGAAAGAGCGTCTGTTATCAGGTGCCGGCCCTCAGCCGTCCGGGCACCGGGCTTGTCATTTCCCCGCTGATCGCGCTGATGGATGACCAGGTCGCGGCCCTGCGGCAGCTTGGCGTCAATGCGGGCGCCCTGCATTCCGAGCAGGAGGCCGACGACGCGACGCGCGTGCGCTCCGACCTTGCGGCGGGGCGTCTGGACATCCTCTATGTCTCGCCAGAGCGTCTTCTGTCGCCGGGCATGCTTGAACGCCTCTCACGGCTGACGCTGTCGGTCATCGCGATTGACGAGGCCCACTGCATTTCCGCGTGGGGGCATGAATTCCGTCCTGAATACCGCGCGCTTGCCACCCTGCCGGACCATTTTCCCGGCGTGCCGCGCATCGCGCTGACCGCGACGGCGGACCCGCGCACGCAGAGCGACATCCTCGAAGCACTGGCGATGCCCGACGCCACGGTGCTGAAGGCCAGCTTCCATCGCCCCAACCTTGACGTCGTGGTACGTCCCAAGACGTCGGAGATGCGCCAGCTTGTCAGCATCCTCGACCGTCACAGGGGGGAGGCGGGGATCGTCTATTGCGGTAGCCGCAACAAGACGGAGCGGATTGCGAAATCCCTGTGCGATCGCGGCTATGTCGCGCTGGCGTTCCATGCGGGCCTGTCTCCGGTGGAAAAGCGCGCCGCCCTGATGCGCTTCCGCTCGGGCGAGGCGGTGGTCATCGTGGCGACCATCGCGTTCGGCATGGGGATCGACCGTCCCGACGTGCGCACGGTGGTGCATCTGGACATGCCCTCCTCGCCCGAGGGGTATTACCAGCAGATCGGGCGTGCGGGACGCGACGGCGAACCGGCGGAAACGGTGCTGCTGTATGGTGGCGACGACATCGCACGCGCCCGCTACTGGCTGGAGCAGTCCAATGCGCCGGAGGCCCAGCGCCGCATCATGAGCGCACGGCTGGAGGCGATGATCGCGCTGGCGGAGACGACGGGATGCCGGACGGAGGCGCTGCTGGCATGCTTTGGCGAACGGCTGGAACAGCCCTGCGGCCATTGCGACAACTGCCGCAACCCGGCGGTCACGTTCGACGGCACGGTGGCGGCGCAGAAGGTGCTTTCGGCCATCTATCGCACGGGGCAGCGTTTTGGCGCGGTGCATGTGGCCACCGTCCTGCGCGGCAAGGCGTCCGACATGGCCGCGCGCCATGGCCATGACCGGCTGAGTGTCTATGGCATTGGCAAGGACCGGCCGGAGGCGTTCTGGCGCGGCGTGATCCGGCAACTGATCGCGCGTGGCGCCATCCGTGTCAGCGGCGAATATAATGCCCTCTCCCTTGACGAGGCGCGCGCGCGTCCCATCCTGCGGGGGGAGGAGGTGGTCTCCCTGCGGGAGGACGCGACCGAGGACCTGCGCGCGGCGGCGGGGGAAAAGCGTGGCGGCAGCGGCCGGTTCGATCCCGATACCCTGCCGCCCGACGTGGCGGCGGTGTACCGCGCGCTCAAGGCATGGCGGCTGGGGGAGGCGCGGGAGCAGGAAATCCCGCCTTATGTGATCTTCCACGACGCGGTGCTGCATGACATCGCGCAGGAACATCCCACCACGCTGCATGAACTCGGCACCATAAAGGGGGTGGGGTCGTCCAAGCTGGAACGCTATGGCGATGCGGTGCTGCAGGTCCTGTCCACGACACCGACGGCCTGACGCCTGTCCCACGCCGTGTTCCCCTGATGCCGGTCCTGCGAAGGACATGTTTTTCTGCTAATGATAATGTGAAGATGCGGGATTGTGTGGTCCCATGGCCCGCAGTATTCCCGCCTGAATCGAGTGGTTGCCATGCGTTGCCCATTTTGTGGACATGAAGATACCCAGGTCAAGGACAGCCGCCCGCACGAGGACGGGGCCGCGATCCGCAGGCGTCGCATCTGCGCGTCATGCGGGCAGCGTTTCACGACGATCGAGCGCATCCAGTTGCGTGACCTGATCGTGGTCAAGGCGGACGGCCGGCGCGTGCCGTTCGAACGCGACAAGCTGGCGCGGTCCGTGCGCATCGCGCTGCGCAAGCGCCCGGTGGACGAGGAACGTATCGAACGCATCGTCAACGGACTGGTCCGTCACCTTGAGGCGGCGGGCGAGCCTGATATCAAGTCGGTCGATATCGGGCGGCGGGTCATGGAAACTTTGCGGGAAGTCGATTCGGTCGCCTATATCCGCTTTGCCAGCGTGCACTGGGATTTCAGGGAAACCAAGGATTTCGCCGCGATACTGGAGACGATCTCCACCTCGGTCGCGGCGGATGCGGCCCCTCAGGACGGGGAGAACCCGCCCGTGGAGGACAAATGACGGCAAAAGCCTATGGACCCCATGCGCCAAAGAGGCGATGAAGCCCTGCATTGCGCACGACGCCCGACAGCAGGAGACAGTTGAGATGACACAGACAGGTGCCCCCGGTGACACCCCTTCGGGCGAGACACCCCGCGGCGGCAGGAACCGTTCACGTACGGCATCGCGCGTGGGCGCGGTGCAGGCCCTGTTCCAGATCGAGCAGGCGGGCGACAATGCCGAAGCCGTGGTGTCGCAGTTCACCCGCCATCGCCTTGCGACCGGCAAGGCCTCGTCCGGTTATGCCGAAGGGCTGGTGCCTGACGCCGATGTGCGCCTGTTCACCGCCATCGTGCGTGGCAGCGTGGCCCGGCAGAAGGAGATCGACGCGATGGTGGTCGATGTCCTGCCGTCCTCCTGGCCGATGGAACGGCTTGATCCCGTGCTGCGCGCGCTGCTGCGTGCGGCGGGCGGGGAACTGACCGCGCAGGATCCGGCGCCAAGCCGCGTGATCATCAATGAGTACATGGATGTCGCGCACGGTTTCTTTTCCGGCGATGAACCGCGCATGCTCAACGGCGTTCTCGATGCGATGTCACGTCGTATCGCGGGCGGCGAAGCCGCCCCTGCGACTCCGGCGGCCGATGGTGAACCTTCGGTCCCCTGACCCCGCGCGGGATGTCGCAGGGACCGGTTGGAGAGAACGGTATGTCCACCCCCCACCCATCAGGCGAAACTGACGCCCTGCCTGCGGAATTCGGCTTCATCGGCCGCATATTCCGCCCGCTGGCGGGGGAGGGGGCGCTGGACCTGCGTGACGACGCCGCTGTCCTGACCCCGCCTGCGGGGCGGCAGATGGTGATGGCGGTCGATGCGATGGTCGAGGGCGTGCATTTCCTGCCCGATGACCCCGCCGATACGGTGGGACGCAAGCTGCTGCGCTGCAACCTGTCGGACCTTGCCGCCATGGATGCGACGCCGCTGGGCTACCTGCTGACGGTGGCGCGTCCCCGCCATGTTGCGGAGGGCTGGTTTACCTCCTTTGCTGCCGGCCTGCATGCCGATCAGGAGACGTATGGGCTGGGCCTGCTGGGTGGGGATACGACATCCACCACGGGGCCGCTGGTGCTGTCCCTGACGATCGTGGGGCATGTGGCCCCCGGGTGCGCGCTGCGCCGTACGACGGCGCGTGTGGGCGATGGGCTGTGGGTGACGGGCACGATCGGGGACGGTGCGCTTGGGCTTCTGGCGCTGCGTGGGCAGGTGCCGGATCCGGGCCATGTCCTTGCCACGCGTTATCGCCTGCCATGCCCGCGCCTTGGGCTGGGACTGCATGGGATCGCCTCCGCCGCGATGGATGTCTCCGACGGGCTGGTGCAGGATGCGGGCCATCTGGCGCGCGAGAGCGGGGTGGGGGTGGTGATCGAGGTCGATCGCGTGCCCCTGTCCGATGCCGCGCGGGCGGCGGGACCGCAATGGCGTGAAACCTGCCTGACGGGTGGGGATGATTACGAACTGCTGCTTGCAGTGCCGCCGGAGCATGAACAGGCGCTGCTGGCGCGCGGTCGTCATCACGGGGTGCGCATGACGCGCATCGGGCGTTTCGTCGATCCTGCAGGGGGTGCTGGCGTGCGGCTGCGTGATGCGCAGGGTGCTGCGGTGAAGGTCGCGCGCACGGGGTGGAGCCATCTGTAGGGGCGGCAGGGTTCTTTTTTGGGATGATGTTTTCAGTAATATACTGAAGGTTATAAAAGTTTTTGGTGAAGCTTTTTTCAAAAAGCTTCAAAAAGCCTCACCCCAATGAAAAACGGCAGCTCCCACACAGCCCGGCACCCAAGAAACAGGGTGGCCCCCCGTGGCTTACAGGTCGTCGTCGGTCAGGGCGCGGTCATACACGCGATAGCGCTTGTAGGGCTGTGGCGCGATCCGTTCGATCAGGCGGCGGATCGGCAGGTTGCTTTCCAGCACCCAGCCAAGCTCCACCGTCCGGTAGGGCAGGCTGCGCCCGCGTTTCATGAGTTCGGAGATCGCAAGCGCGGGCATGATCGCACCAAGCGCCGTTCCCTCCAGCCGGGAACTGACGCCAAGCAGGATGACGCGGGCGGAATGGAATTCATGCCGCAACAGCCGCTTGCCCAGTTTCAGCCACCCCACGGGCGACGGCGCGCCGCCAAGGTCGGCAGAAATGTCATACACATTGGGCACCACCAGCGCGAAGGCCACGGGCTGGCTGTCCTGCTCGATCAGGACGTAATGCTCGGGCCTGAGCAGGGGGCGAAGCTCGCTGATCATGCCGTTCATCTCGTCACGGGTCAGCGGCAGGGAGCCCCAGTTGTTGCGCCATGCATCGTTGTAAAGCTGGCGCAGGGTCTCCCCTTCCTCATGCAGCCTGCTCATGTCCAGCCCGCTCGTGGTGATGCTGCCCAGTCGCCCTTCGCCCATCCTGAGGCTGGAGGGGACAAGGTGCGCTTCCTCCGCATCGGGGCCGGTGAAGATGCGATAGGCAAGGAGGTCTTCCTGCCCGACCATCCCGCATGCCGCCATCATGCCCGGCAGCCAGTGCGGATGCCACGGCATGGCGACCATGGGCAGTTCGTGCTGCCCCTCGATCATCATCCCGAACTCGCCATTGCTGTTGGGGGTCTGCGGGCCGCGCATGACCTTCATCCCGCGTTCACGCAGCCACATCGCCGCCGCGTCGATCAGCGCGGAAACGACGCTGAGGTCGTCCACCGCGTCCAGCGCGCCGAAGAAGCCGACCTTCTCACCGATATGGGCAATGGCGACGGGGTCGATCTGCGCGGAAATGCGGCCCACGGCCTGCCCGTTGCGCATGGCAAGGAAATACTGCGCCTGCCCACGGCGGAAGAACGGGTTGCGGGTGGGCAGCAGCAGGTCGCGCTGCACCATGTCGAGCGGGGCCACATATCCCGGCAGCCCCGCATAAAGCAGGCGCGGCAACTGGATGAAGGTGGTCATCTGACGAAAACCGGAAACGGGAATAATGACAAGTTGGTCGGCTTCGTTCATGACCTGTCCGCAGCTTCCTGACTGTGCGCGCATCAGCCAGTGCCGCGCGGCGGGGCACGGCGTGGCGGAGATGCCCGCGAGTGGTGTAGAAAGGTTGAATAACCCGTTCGTTGTGCTGATGGCACAAAATGGTGGTGGAAAGGAAGACAGACAATGGAAGCACAGCCCAGCCAGACCATGAACGGGGCCCATGGACGGGTGCTGATTACCGGTGCATCGGGGGGGATCGGCGCGGAACTGGCGCGGCTTTATGCCCGGAAGGGGCGCAATCTCCTGCTCTGGGGGCGTGATGCGGGCCGGCTGGAGGCCATCGCACGCGACTGCCGCGGTTGCGGGGTCAATGTCACGACGCGCGCGCTTGACCTGCAGGACGGGCATGCCGCCATCGCGGCCTACCGCGAGGATGACGCCGCCACCCCCATCGACCTTGCCATCCTTGCCGCAGGGCTTGGCGACATGAAGACCGCCGACGATGTGACCGAAAAGGCGGAGATGGTGCTGGAACTCGGGCTGGTCAATTACGCCACCCCGTCGGCCATGGCCGCCGCCGCGGCAGAGGCCATGGTCCGGCGCGGACACGGGCATATCGTGCTGATCGGCTCGGTCGCGGCCTTCCATGCCATACCGTTCGCCGCCGCCTATTCCGGGTCCAAGGCCGGGCTGAAGCGGTTTTCGGAATCGCTGCACATGGCGCTGGCGCCGCATGGGGTCGGGGTCACGCTGGTTTCCCCCGGCTTTGTCGATACGGCAATGAGCCGCCGCGTGGTGGGCTTCAAGCCGTTCATGCAGACCCCGGCCTCCGCCGCGCGGCAGATCGCCCATGCGGTCGATCGCGGGCAGGCGCATCTGGTGTTCCCGTTCCTGTTTTCCATCCTGCGCTTTGTGGACGTCATCGTGCCATGGCCGCTGAAGCGGTGGATCCTGTCACGGCTGAAGGCAGGCCAGGTGCCGCGCGGGCAGGCACCGCAGGATGGACAGAAAAAATAATATTCCTGCGATCCGATGTCGGAATTGATGGGATAACGTGACTTTTATCAATGTCATTCGTCATCTCCCTGCCTTAGCTGGGGAGACAACCCATCACTATTTTAGAGGATCTGATTTGACGGGGACGGGACTTGCGACGTTTCATGGCGTGCAACGGGCCCGCACCCCCGAAAGAAGATTGCCTGCTGACTGCGGAGAATAATCCCACATGAAAGAAATTGTAGCCGTCGATATCGGTGGAACCCATGCCCGTTTCGCACTGGCGCAGGTGGAGGGCGGCCGTGTCGTCAGCCTGGGCGAGGCCACGACCCTGAAATGCGCCGAACATGCCAGCCTGCAACTGGCGTGGGAGGCATTTGGCCGCGTGGTGGGCAAGCCCCTGCCGCGTGCGGCGGGCATTGCGGTCGCATGCCCGATCAAGGGCGATATCCTGAAGCTGACGAACAACCCGTGGGTCATCCAGCCCGCGCAACTGGGGGCCAAGCTGGGCATTGACGAGCATGTGCTGGTCAATGATTTCGGCGCTGTCGCCCATGCGGTCGCACAGGTGGGTGAAGAAAGCCTCCAGCATGTCTGTGGGCCGGACATGCCGCTGCCCAAGGAAGGGATCATCACGATTGTCGGTCCCGGCACGGGTCTGGGTTCCGCCTATGTCGTGCGGCGCAAGGGTGGGTATTTCGTGTGCGAGACCGAGGGCGGGCATATCGATTTCTCCCCCCTCGACCAGTTCGAGGACCGTATCCTGCAACTGCTGCGGCTGCGCTATCGCCGGGTGTCGGTGGAGCGCGTGGTGTCGGGGCCGGGCCTTGCCAACCTCTATGAGGCCATTGCCGAGATCGGCAACCTGCCGGTGCGCACCCGTGATGACAAGACGCTGTGGACCATGGCGCTTGATGGCAGCGACCACGTGGCAGGCGCCGCGCTGGAGCGGTTCTGCCTGTCGCTGGGCACGGTTGCGGGCGACCTGGCGCTGGCGCAGGGCGGTGGCAGCGTGGTGATCGCCGGTGGGCTGGGGCTGCGTCTGGCCAAGCATCTCGGCGCGTCCGGCTTTGCGGAGCGGTTTGTCGCCAAGGGACGGTTCGAAAGCCTGATGGCCGCGATGCCGGTCAAGCTGATTACCTATCCCCAGCCGGGGCTGCTTGGCGCTGCGGCGGCATTTGCCGAGGCCTATCGCTAGGATCCACGGATATCGTGCCCGTACGCGTCGCCTGAGGCGCGTGACGGGACAGGCAGGGGCGGCGGGACGTATGATCCCGCCGCCCTTTTTTTGTCCGTTGGCCTGTGTGGGGGCCTCTGGGGCAGGGGAGAGGCATGATCGGGGCTTTGTTTTTATCGCACATTACATAATTCATATGGTGATATAGGGGGGAGCCTGTACGCGGTCCGGGGCAACTTCCGGTGGTTCCGTGGGGTTGTGCACGAAGCATGGAGCAGGCCGCGCACCGGATCTTTATGTGCGGACCTGCATGGTTTCATGGTGTCGTGGCAGGGAACAGGGAACGGGAGGAAAATTGCGGTCCGCTGCATGGTGCGCAGTTGGTGCGGAAACGATAGAAATGTCAGTGAAACCCGAGGGAGAAGACCCGATGAATCTCAAACCGATCCTAGATGCCTATTCCGCCCTGTCCGCGCAGATGGACCAGAGTTCCAGTGACGTGCTGGAGATCGCCACCGTGCTGAAGGATGGGGTGAAGAACAAGGACCCGCAGGCCGTCGCGTGCATGAAACTGGTGCAGGATATCGCGGCCTCGCACGAGGCGGAGCACCAGAAGCTTGCGGCATTGTGGCGGGAACTGAACGCGGCCATTCCCACCCTGCCCAAATACCCGGAGGACGGGGTCAACGGGGTTGCCATTGAACAGGCGCAGTCCCCGCGACTGGGGCTGAGGTCATTTTTTGATGGGCTGATGGACGGGTTCGACCCGAAGCCCTGATATGTCCGGTTGCATCCTCCATCCCGGGATCCGGCGGGATGGAGGATGTTGCGATCAGGCTGTTGTCAGGCGATCACGGAACAGCTTGCGGATCTTTGCGATCTTGGGCGGGATGACTGCGGCGCAGTACGGATTGCCCGGATTTTTGGCGAAATAGTCGTGGTGATAGGTTTCGGCGGGATAGAAATGATCCAGCGGCACGATCTGCGTCACGATCGGGTCGGGCCAGACATGGGCGGCCGTCAGTCCGTCGCACACCTCATGGGCGATCCGGTCCTGTTCCGGTGACAGGGTGAAAATGGCCGAACGGTACTGCGTGCCGACATCATTGCCCTGCCGGTTCAGGGTTGTCGGGTCATGCAGGACGAAAAACATGCCCAGCAGGTCGCGATAGGACAGGAGGGCGGGATCGAATTCGATTCGCACGACCTCCGCATGGCCTGTCTTTCCGGTGCAGACCGCCTCATAGGTCGGGTCAGGCGTCTGCCCGCCGGCATAGCCGGGTTCGATCGAAAGGACGCCGCGTATCTCACGCAGGGGCGCTTCGATACACCAGAAGCATCCACCGGCCAGAACGGCTGTCTCTGTCTTGTGCTGTGTCATGGGAGGCTCCCTGCCTGCCTGAAACTGATAAAAGTTCTTGGTGAAGCTTTTTTTCAGAAAGCTTCGAGGAACGCCGCCTTTTTCGATCAGAAGACGGCACCCGAAAACTTTTACTTTTTTACCAAACGATTGTTTTTCAATAGTTTGTCAGGATGAAGGTCCGCCGCCAGTGATGGCGGCGGCACGATCAGGAAATACGCGCCAGCGCGGCATCAAGGCGGATGCGCTCCGCACGGAACGCGGCCAGGCGTTCGCGGTTTTCCTCCACCACCTCGGGCTTGGCGCGGGCGACGAAATCGGCATTGCCCAGCTTGCGCTCGACCTTGGCGATTTCCCCATCGACCTTGCCACATTCCTTCTCCAGACGCTGGCGTTCCTGCGCGATGTCGATGATCCCGGCAAGCGGCAGGACCAACGTGGCCTCATCCACCACCAACTGCGCAGCACCCTGCGGCATGTCCCCTTCCAGCGGCAGGACTTCGGACACGCGGGCCATACGGCCGATGGCCTCGGACCATTTTTCCGCGCGCGCCAGTGTCTGCGCCGATGCATCGCGCAGCAGGACGGGGGCAAGGCGTGACGGCGGCACGTTCATTTCCGCCCGCACGGTGCGGATTTCGGTGATGAAGCGGATCAGCCATTCCATCTCCGCCCCGGCCTGCGCGGCATCGGTCACGGTGTCGGGCACGGGCCATGCCGCCTGCATCAGGCTGCCCTGCGCGCCATAGCCGAAGCGGTGCCACAACTCATCAGTGATGAACGGCATCACCGGTTGCAGCAGGCGCAGGATCAGGCCCAGTACATGTGCCGTGACCGCACGGGTTTCGGCGGCTTCGGGTGTATCCCCTTCGGCGTTGAAGACCGGCTTGGCGAATTCAAGGAACCAGTCGCAGAAGCAGTTCCACACAAAGCGGTAGCAGGTGGCCGCGTATTCATCGAAACGGAAGGCCTCCAGCGCCGCCGTGGCATCCGTGACCGCGCGCCCGGCCTCGGCCAGCAGCCAGCGGCCCAGCGGGGACTTTACAGTGGCGGGATCGAAGCCCGCCACCGGGGCGACACGGTTCATTTCGCAAAAACGCGCGGCATTCCAAAGCTTGGTGGTAAAGGAGCGGTATTCCTCCACCTTCCTGCGGCCCAGCTTCACATCGCGGCCCAGGCCCGTCAGCGCGCAGATCGTAAAGCGCATGGCGTCCGCGCCATAGGTGTCGATCATCTCCAGCGGGTCGATGCCGTTGCCCTTGCTCTTGGACATCTTCTGCCCGCGTTCGTCACGGACCAGCCCGTGGATGAACACCTTGCGGAACGGTACGTCCTTCATGAAGTGCAGGCCCATCATCATCATCCGCGCAACCCAGAAGAAGATGATGTCAAACCCCGTGACCAGCACGTCGGTGGGGTAATAACGCGCAAGTTCCGGCGTCTGTTCCGGCCACCCAAGGGTGGAGAACGGCCACAGCGCGGAGGAGAACCACGTATCCAGCACGTCCTCGTCCCGGGTCAGGGCCTCGTCATGGCCGTAATGCGCGCGGGCCTGCGTTTGGGCGTCGGCTTCGTCATGGGCGACGAACACATGCCCGTCCGGGCCGTACCATGCCGGGATGCGGTGCCCCCACCAGAGCTGGCGGCTGATGCACCAGGGCTGGATGTCGCGCATCCATGCAAAGAAGGTGTTTTCCCACTGGCGCGGCACGAATTCGACACGTCCCGTCTCCACCGCCTCGATCGCGGGGGCGGCGAGGGTGGCGGCATCGCAGTACCACTGCGTCGTCAGGCGGGGTTCGACCACCGCGCCGCTGCGTTCGGCATGGGGGACCTGGTTGGTGTGCGCCTCGATCTTCTCCAGCCATTCCAGCCGTTCAAGCTCGGCCACGATCGCCTTGCGCGCCTCGTCACGCGGCATGCCCTGCAATGTGCGGACAAAGGCGGGATCGGCGATGCCATCTTCGGCGCGCAGTTCGTCCTCGATCTCCTCCAGCGTGATGCGGGCATCGGCGTCGAGCACGCTGGGCATGTCGAGGTTGTGGCGACGTCCGACCTCGAAATCGTTGAAGTCATGGGCAGGCGTGATCTTGACCGCGCCGCTGCCTTTTTCAGGGTCGGAATGTTCGTCCGCGACGATGCGGATGCGCCGTCCCGTCAGCGGCAGGATGACCGACTGTCCCACAAGGTCGGCATAGCGTTCGTCATCGGGGTGGACCGCCACCGCCATGTCGCCCAGCATGGTTTCGGGCCGCGTGGTCGCCACCGTGATGGTGCGGCCCGGCTGTCCCTCCACCGGGTAGCGGATGTACCACAGGCTGCCGCGCATTTCCTTATTATCGACCTCAAGGTCGGAAATGGCGGAGCGGAACGCCGGGTCCCAGTTGACGAGGCGCCGGTCGCGATAGATCAGCCCCTCGCGATACAGGGTGACGAAGACTTCACGCACGGCCTTCGACAGGCCCTCATCCATCGTGAAGCGCTCACGCGGCCAGTCGAGGGAGGAGCCGAGGCGACGCAACTGCGTCGTGATGCCGCCGCCGGACTGCGCCTTCCATTCCCACACGCGCTTCTCGAACGCTTCGCGGCCCAGTTCCTGCCGCGACGTGCCTTCCTTCTGCAGCATCCGTTCGACCACAAGCTGCGTCGCGATGCCGGCATGGTCGGTCCCGGGCTGCCACAGGACATCACGCCCCTGCATGCGCCGCCAGCGGATCAGCGTGTCCTGCAACGTCATCGTCAGGGCGTGGCCGACATGCAGCGTGCCGGTGACGTTCGGCGGCGGGATCATGATGGTATAGGGGCGGTGCGGACTGCTGGGATCGGCGGCGAATGCTCCGCATCCCTCCCACAATGCGTAAAGGGAGGTTTCCGTCTCGCCGGGGGAGAAAGACTTATCGAGCATTGCTAAAAACCAGATCCACCTAAATCAGACGCAGGGCGCACGACATGTCCGCCGCACGCAGATATACCCCAATCCGCCACGAAAGAAACGGCGCAAGATGCGCGGGTTGTTTGGGAGAGGATCAGGGCTCTGCCCTGAAACCCGCCAAAGGGCATTGCCCTTTGGAAACCATGACGTCAGGGAAGGGCAAAAGTCAGCCTCGGCATGATTTCGCAGGGTAGCAGAAGTTTTTGGTGAAGCTTTTTTCAAAAAGCTTCGAAGAACATTGCGTGTCCGGAGCAAAGACGACGCCCGCACTCAGCGTCCCGGCTCCTTGAGGGCATAGTCGCTGATGCCCCACAGCCGGTCATGCACGGCCTTGTAATACGCCTTTTCATTATAGAGCGGCACATCAAGGTTCAGGTCACGCGCCGTCAGCCGTCCGATTGCCGCGACCTCCTGATAGGACGCCTGCACGAGGCTGCCGAGGCTCATGACCAGGGCGACCTGTGCCTGCAGCAGGGTTTCCTGCTGCTGCAGGACGGCAAGGGTCGTGCCGGTGCCGACGATCGCCTGCCGTTCCACCCCGGCAAGGGCGGAGATGTTGGCCGAAATCGCCTCGCGGTTGCTGGTGATGGCCGCACGGTTCGCAAGGATGCGCTGCCAACTGGCCTGCGCAAGCTGTATGGCGCTGCGGCGCTGGGCCTCCACGGCGCGATGGGCCTGCGCGACCTGCTGCTTGGCGGCGCGCACGGCGGCGTATTCGCTGCCGCCCTGATAAATCGGGACCGAAGCGGAGACGAGCGCCATCTTGTTGTCGTAGTTGGAACGTCCTTCCTCCTGGTTGATGTCATGGGCGTAGCTGGCCTGCGCGCTGATGGAGGGCAGCAGCGCCGCAAAGGCGACGCCCACCGCGTCCTTGCGCGCGGCCTCGTCAAACAGGGCGGCGATGACGCTGGGGTTGTTTTCCACCGCGCGCGCCGTGGCGTCCTGTTCCGACTGCACCGGCAGGACAAGTGGCTGTGGCGGTTGCAGGTTGTCCGGGGCTTCCGTGCCGACCACCTGCAGGTAGGTCGCGCGCGCCGCCTCCAGCGTGCCTTCGGCCTGCTGGCGCGTGGCGCGCGCGGCCGACAGCGCGGCCTGTGCCTGTGCCACGTCGGTATGCGTGATCTCGCCCCCGTGGGCACGCAGTTCCGTGGTGTGGAGCTGTTCTTGGTACAATTTCTCGTTATTGATATCGATCTGGAGGATCTGCTGGTCCTCGATCACGCCGACATAGGCGTTGACGACATCGGTGAAGACCTGCTGCTCGGTCAGGATCAGGCGCGCGCGTTCCGCCATCACGTCATGCACGGCACGGTGGGTAGAGGCCGTGGTGCGCCCGCCGGTATAGATCGGTTCGCTGATGTTCACGCCCGCGCCATAGCCGGGCAGGTCATAGCGTCGGGCATATCCGTTTCCGCCGCCTTCGGGGGCCATCAGCATGCTGCCGCTGTAATAGCTCATGTTGGCGGTGCCGGTGATGGTCGGCCGCCATCCGCCAAGGGCCGCGGGTACCTGTTCGTCGGTCGCGCGCAGGGTGGCGCGCTCCTTGCGCAGGACCGGATTGCTCAGATACGCGGCGGCCAGTGCCTCCTGCAGGGTATGGGGAACCGTGACGGGGGCTTCCGGCGCGGGCGGCGGCCTGCGTGCCAGTGCCGTACCCGCATGCAGGCTGGCGGCAAACCCGATTCCAGCGACCCAGTATCCCTTCATGTAATATCCCCAGCGTCCGGCCCATGGCGCAGGCGTAACTGCCTGCGGGGCTGACACTATCGCGGGGATATTGCGCTCAGGTTAACCGCCTCCGGCACGTGCGCGATGCGGGGCGTGCCGCCGTTTCAGGCATAGGCATCGAACGAGAAGGCCGGGGCAGGGGCGAGTTCCGGCAGCAGGGGCACATTTGCATCGAATATCGCGCGCGTGGCGGTGCCGTCCGCCGTGGGTTGGACGATGCAGACCGACGGCACGCCATCCACCGGCCAGATCGGGGCGACGATGCGGCCGTCGGGCGCGCATTGCGCGACAAGGGCGGGCGGGATGGTGCGGACCGCCCCGTCGATCAGGATCAGGTCATAAGGCGCATTGCCCGGCACGCCCGCCGACAGGGGGCCTGCATGCCATGTGACCTCCGGCGCGAAGGTCTGGCACAGGGACCGCCCGATGGCCGCAAGGGCCGCGTCGGATTCCAGTGCGTCGATCCGCAGTCCTTCCTGCATCGCCGAGGCCAGCGTCACGAGGTAGCCCGTCCCGGCGGCCACCAGCAGCACGCGCTCGCCTTCCTGCGGGGCGGCGACCTGCAGCATGCGTGCAGCCACGCGCGGTTCCGTCAGTACCCGCCCGTCCGGCAGGGGCAGGGACTGGTCCGCATATGCGAATTCCCGCATGGATTCGGGAACGGCCAGTTCGCGCGGCACGCGGCGCATCGCGGCGATGATGCGCGGGTCGTTCACCTGTGCGTGGCGGATCTGCGCATCGACCATGCGCTGGCGCGCCGCCTCGTAATCAAGGGGGGGATATTCGATAACTGGCTGCTTCATGACCTTCCCTTCCATCGGCTCCCGCCCGGGCGGGACGACGTTCCGTGCAATCGCGACGGGTGCTTGATTGTTGTTTCCCGCACGTTCCGTTCTATTCCCGCTTTTCATGTCTGCCTAGCAGGTTGGTCGCACACAACGGCTTGACCTGCGGCGCGATTGAGTGGATATAGCGCTTGTCCCGGTCAGGTCCGGTGGCAGAGTGGTGATGCAGCGGACTGCAAATCCGTGAATGTGGGTTCGATTCCCGCCCGGACCTCCAATCCTTCCATGACAGGGAAGGACCGTGGTTGACATATTCCCCGAAAAACAGCGGTTTTCATCGCATAACTTTGGACATGCGATGACATGGGGAGTCACCGAATGATGCAGCTTGTGGGGGTATCCGTGGGGGTATCGTCAAAAGGGCGGGGGTATCGATGCTGACGGATGCTGCCGTCAGGCGTGCCAAGCCCCAAGAAAAGCCTTACAAAATACACGACTCGGGTGGTTTGCATGTCCTGGTCAAACCGAATGGCTCACGCCTGTGGCGGCTGAAATACCGCTTTGGCGGCAAAGAGAAACTGCTTTCGATCGGCGCATATCCTGAGGTTTCGCTGTCCGGTGCCCGCAAGGCGCGGGATAGCGCGAAGGAAGAATTGCGCGCAGGACGGGATCCGTCACTGACAAAAAAGCAGCGCCGCGCCGAGGCCGCCTGTACCAAAAACCATCTCCGATCCGTTGGAGAGGCGTGGCTGAAAATCAAAAAACCGATCTGGAGCGAGGTTCATTCGCAGAACGTTGAATATACGCTCCAGCGGTTCATCTGGCCGAAACTGGGCAATATCCCCGTGACCGACATCAGCCCGCCCATGGTGCTGGAGGTTATAGAAGGAATCGGCAGGACAGGGTCACGGGATACCGCGCAGCGAGTCCGGCAGCGGCTATCGGCGATTTTCATTTATGGCATCGCCTGCGGCCTGGGCAATTCCGATCCAGCAGCTGTAATCAAGGAAGCGCTTCCCCCCGTCCAGAAAGGCAATTTCCCGGCGATCACCGATCTGCAGACCCTGCGCGGCATGTTGCGGGCGATCGAGGATATACCGGCCCATCCGGTGACGCTACTGGCAATCAGGTTTCTGGCGCTTACTGCCGTTCGCCCAGGCGAGGTACGCGCCATGCCATGGAGCGAACTCGACGGGGATACATGGCTGATACCAAGCGAACGGATGAAAATGCGGCGGCCACATCTTGTCGCACTATCGCGCCAGGCGCAGGAAACGATTGATGCGGTCAGAACCCTGACGGGACGGGGGCCTCTTGTTTTCCCGAATGCCCGGTGGGCTCACAAACCGATGTCGGACAATGCGATGAGCACGCTATTGAAGCGAGCGGGCTTCGCAGGCATGCATGTTCCGCATGGGTTCAGGTCGTCATTTTCGTCAATTATGAACGAACAGTATCCGCAGGATAGAGCCATTATTGATCAAATGCTCGCACATGTTTCGCAGAACAAAGTCGAGGCGGTCTACAATCGGTCGGAACATAAAGACCGAAAGCGTCAATTGGCGCAGGATTGGGCTGATATGCTGGTAGAGGGGTTTCGCTGTCCTGCAGATCTGCTTTTGAATCGTCGCCGCTGATTGTAGACGACCGTTGTCACCACACAAAGCGACACGACTGACGCGCGCAGACATATCAGAGAATGATAAACAAACTGCGCAACTTCTTCTAATTGCTATTCCGGATCCGTCACGCAAGCTTTGGAATGGTCGCGCAGTTCTGACACATGACGCTGAGTAGCACTTTGCACAGAATACGAAGGCGCGACCTTTCATGGAATTATTTTAGTAATTCATATACTATTGCTCTGAAGATCTAATACTTAAGGAAACACAAAAGGCCTTATGAACATAAACCTTAGTTGTCATCTCTATATGATACTTTTCAATATTTATATTTTCTGAAAATGAAAAAACACGCCGTTGCTGCGGAGTTAATTTAAGGCCTACTACTCCTACTTTGTAAAGAACGTTAAGTATTGATTGCATAAATGCCAATCCATATCTTGATAAACCTAAGTATGCATTGGCTGCCTCTTCTGAGAATGGGTAGTTTTTTTCTTTGCATGTGTCTGAAAATTTTCCAGAAAATTCTTCAAATTTTGAGTTTATCAGGTGAGCTACCTCAACCCCATCTTTCATTCCCCTAATGACCTCTAAAAAGTCTTTTAAATATGGGTAATCACGACTCCACTCTTCGCGGATGGCAATTATTCGTTCGCTTGAATAATTATATTCGGCTTGTTTTATAAAATCTTCTGTAATAAAAGACTGGCCCTCTGCTTTTTCCATACACTTATTGAAAAAAGATATCGCCTCTCTAGGTCTTCAAAATGTTCGGTCAAGTATATAATCAATTCCGCTTTGTTTTCCATTTACCTTTTTTGCTATGACATCGTTTATATGAACGCTTTTGTTGGTATATCTATGCTCAAATAGATAATCTACGCGTTTTGATAATAAGTCTGTTAATTCTTTTTTTGTCCATTTCATTGGAAGAAAGTAACCAGAAAACTTCTCAGATTGGAATCCTGGACTTGTAATGCTATCAAATAAACTTTCTATTAAATCAAGACGCATTGTAATTATTATTTTAACATTAGACATACACTGGAGTGATTTTATCGTTTCAAATAAAGCTTTTATGAGCTTAAATCTTATTTTATCATCGGCCCAGTCGTAATCTAAGCTATCAATGCATATGTACCATATATTATTTTTATCATTAAATACATTTTCAGATAAAACATTTATGACATTATCAAGCGATGCCATTTGTACTCTGTCAACAATTGCTGTCTGCCCATGGTGGACGATGTCTTGCTTTTCTTCTTCTGTCAGGTCTCGTAATCCTTTAACTCCTAATTTTGCTTTTCCATAAACACTTGCGTCGACATTCGCTTCTAATTTTTTTTCAAGAGTTTGAGTTAATTGGGTGGTCCGATGTTCTTCATCTATCCAAAATCGATCCCCCCATTCGTTTATATAATCTAATGCGGCTTTTTTTGTATTGTAATTTTTGCTAAATCCAGAAAACATCTGTCTGAGTCGTGATAAATCATTTCCGGCATTTATATTGTATTTCACCTTTATGAGTTCTGTTGTAAATATATGTTTCCATAGCAACTTATAAAAGCTGTCCATTTGTACTCCAGCAGCTTCGAAAAAGTTCAAAACCGAAGAGTTGGAAATATTTGTCAGCGCTAAATTTTCAGGGTTTATAGTTATAACATTATTTTTTGTATCTATAATGTGCTGTATTATTGCGGATTTACCACTTCCAGTTCTTCCTAGTAGTACGCATTGCTTCATGTGAATATCTACGGCAATAGATACGATCCCATTATTTACAAAGCATGAGCGCAGGAAATCTATGTCAGCTTCGGCAGCAGGTTCGCCAATCTTATAACCTTTTCTAAAAACTATGTTTTCATGGGTGCCTGGAGATGTGGCCATAGGAGAAACTTGCTCATATGTTATTGAGAGATATAAAGTTGCTTACACCTTTATGTTATTTTCGCCGTATTTCAAAGCCTAGGAATAAAGGCTTGCTGGCTTTCTCATTTCCGGGTATGGGAAACGCAGCATGGTTTGCTCCTGTACCTTTCCAGGAGACAATCGGGTAGGTAGCGACAGCTTTTGTCGAGACTGATTCCTTAGGGTGTATGCCTTTAATAATTGGGTATGTATCCTAGTGTTGAAAACTGCGCTGTCCGTCGTTTCGTTCAACAGAAGATAAGGCTCTAGGATGTTAATCTAATGGTTCTTAATCTGCTTGAATTCACAGCAGTTAACAAAGATAAGTCAAACCTCCTTAGAGCCTCAACTAAGGAGGTTTGTTCTTTTTCACCCCTCTCGTCTCACGGCAACGATCCAACGTCGTTCGTGGTAGAGAAACAGATGCTTTTGGCCTAAAGCAAGATGAAGCCGCCCACGAACGGCACGGCCGGTCTCCTTGGGGCACAGTGTCGCCCATTCCAATTCATGATCGGTTCCGCTACCCGGTCCCGCAACGCCGCCAGATCCGCGATCAGCCGTGCCGCCTCCTCGTGCCGTGCAGCCCGCTCCGGCGTCCAGTCGGCGGCATGGGAGACGGACACAGCCCCGGCCTGCGCCAGTGATGCCTGTATCCCCAACATCGCCGCCGGGATCGTGGTCTGCACGCGTGGCTGACTGGCGCAGGCGGACAGGGCCAGCAGTCCGGCCAGCAGTGCCGACCTCATGCCGCACCCCGCAGATACGCATCGTTGGCGGCGATCAGTGCTTGCCAGATGCCCTTGGTCGTGGGCATGAGCTGCCGCCATGCCAGCCCGTGAGCCTCCATGATTCGGGACCGCAGCCAGCGCCAGGTGGCCCGCTGTTTCGTGCCCCACGTTAGCAGGGTGACGAGATCGGTATTGTCGGTGCCGGTATAATCCCAACCGAGCAGGCAATGGCCGCCCGCGCTGCCGGGCGTCGGATCGCCGTGATCGGCAGGCGTATCGGTATCCCACACGGGAGCCAGCGCACCGGACGCATCCTCCCACATGTCGGACTCGGCCAGCCGTACACCCAGATAGACAGCCGATAGCCCTGCAATGATATTGCGGACGCCATTCAGGTCGGACGGATCGGCACTCCCCCAGACGGGAAACAGGGTCTGGTTGGTGATGGCGTACCCGGATCGCTGGGCTGTAGTCAGAACGTCGACCTCGATCCCACCGTTGTCCGTAACCGGCCGCTCTGGGCCGCCTTGATTATGCGGCCTGTCTGTGCAGTGTATTCACGGGTTTCCAGTTCCATGGCAACAGTTCGTGGAGCCGGTTGATCTTGTGCTCGTTGATACGGGCCAGGACGTCGGCGAGGTAATCGTGCGGATTAAGCCGG
>NZ_NKUF01000019.1 GCF_003206495.1 Gluconacetobacter entanii
GCGAATGGTATGCTGTCAGATGCCAGCTCGCCATCATGTTCGATGATCGTTTCCCAATGGCCTGAAAAAGTGCCACCGCACAAAATTCTACACAGTCTCGTGACCGCCACAGACGCTCGATGAAGACATTGTCCAGCCACCGGCCTCGGCCGTCCATGCTGATGCGGATCTGATGTTACTCCAATACTTCGCAGACGCAGGGCGTCATGAATTGCGAACCTTGGTCGGTATTAAAAATATCCGGTGAACCGTAGCGTGTCAGTGCTTCCTTGGGCGCCTCGATGCAGAACCTAGCGTCCATCATATTCGACAGACGCTAGGCCAGAACCCTGCGCGTTGCCCAGTCCATGATCGCCACGACATAGAGAAAACCTCATCTCATGGGGATGTAGGTAATATCAGAACACCAGACCGGTTAAGCTCCAGTACCATGCGTAGCTGCGCCACCGAAAACCGGGGCCGTTTCAGGTCGGATTATAGCTTAATCATCTGTCCAAAAATCCGGGACCACCTCTCTTGTACTTGGTAAACTCCTCAGTGCTGATGTCGGCGCACTTCATGCTGCCGTTGTCAACCATCCGGCCACGGATGATTTCGTTCATGCGGAAAATCTTGTAGCCAACGCCGCCGTCGTTCATGGCTTCGCTCAGACCGTACTGAATGTGGATGGCGAGTTTGCCGATTTCTAAATGTGCAACTGAAGATACATAAATGTTGGCGACTTCCACATCAATGCGGGCCAAGGCATTCTCAAACGTGTCGCGTGAAGAGTTGACCTCATCGTCAATCGACCCGCACTCAGAAACAATGTTCTTCAGTGTGGTCGGGTCAGGCTGTGGAATCTGTAGGGCCTCAAGATCCTTTGGATAAACATGAGGCTGCGCCGCACCACTCGAAGCCGCCTGAATTTCGCCTTGCCGACTTTTTAACACATGGTAGAGATATTTCGTATGCTCATAATCTGCTCCACGCACCGTAGTGCAATCGGATGCGAAAATTGGTTCATTCCAGAAGGCTACATAGCCCGCGCTGGCACCTGAGGCACTGACGGTGATCGTGTTAGCTGGGCGATTGAAAGTATTATGCGTGTAAGCATGCGTCATACCCCCAGCAATGACTTTATAGCTTCCGGGGACAGCCTTTTTCTGGGTAATTGATGTGCCCTTTCGTATTTCAGCCAAGGTACTCAATGGAGAAATTGGCCACTTGGATACGACTTTTGCACCTCCCTTGATCGCCAAGTTAATCTGCTTTTCGAAGAGGGCTCGAGAGAAATCCAGCATCTCCACCAAAGGAGCCATTCGCGCCACGTCCTGTAAAGTCGCCGGGATGGCCGCCAGCGTGCCATTGAAATTCGCCGCAATACTGAAATTGAGCTTCCCGGTGTTGTCCCGGCTGGTTTCGTCATACAACGGCGTGAGATGCCGTCCGCAGGCATCCTTGATGAGCTTGATGCCCTCGTCGCCCTTGGCGGAACTCCATTCATAGCCAAGGAATTGCTTGATGGCCTTGGTCTTGGTCGGGCTGCGAATGATCAGCACAGGGTTCGGCTGATCGCAAGCCATCACGAAGTGGTAGAGCTTGTCGCGCTCGATAGCCTGAACGAAGGCCAGATAGCGTTTTTCGACCTCGGCGGCCTGCTCTTCCGACTTCAATGCCTTGAACCACTTGGCCTTGTAGAGATTGGTGACCTCGGTGCTGCTGTTGAATTTTTCGAAGTAGACCGCCTCCAGGTGTGCAGTCCATGCGCCGTTTGGGTCGCCCTTGAGCAGGGTCTTGTAATCCTCCATAGGCACATTGATGTGTTCGGCGTAGCGGGCAATCAAGTGCTCATCCTTATAGATGACCTGCTTGCGCTTGCTGGCATCGCAGCCCTTGAACCATTCTTCCACACGCTCGCGGTAGTGCGCAGCGGTGTCCGGCGCGGTTTTCTTGCGGCGCAGAAACAGGGTGACGGTGTTGGTGCCCGTTTTGCCGAAAGTGCCGCTGCCGAATTCGGCAATGGCGACGATGTCGAAATACTGGATCAGGATTTCGCGGGTGCGGATGTAGGCGCTGCCGCCGTTAGACAGAATGCTGGATGGCAGGATGATCGCGGCCACGCCGTCGGCGCGCAGTAGTTGCTTGGCGCGCTCGATGAAAAAGGTTTCGATGCTGTTGGAAGTTTCGAGATCGTTGATGGTCTCGGTCAGGGTGTAGGCCTTGCGTTCTTCCTCGGGCAGGGTTTCTAGAAAGCCGCGCACGCTGTAAGGCGGATTGGCGACCAGCAGGTCAAAACTTTCGTCCTTGATATGCGGAAATGCCTCGTGCTTCTTGATCAGGCCGTCGCCATAGCAGATATTGATCCCCTGCTGCCCGTACATGAATGCCGATACCTTGGCGACCTTGGAGAGGCGATACTCCTTCTCGATGCCATACAGAGCCCTGTGATACGCGGCGAGGTCTGCTTCGGGCTGATGCGTTTCCACCAAGGGTTTGAGCTGCAAGGCCAGCTCGGTGAGAAAGTGGCCTGCTCCACATGCGTAGTCGATGGCCTTGGGCGGTACGGCGCTGCGCTGGACGAGTGAGGCCAGCGGCAGGCTCATCACGATAAAGCGGCAGATCGGCATGGGAGTGAAAAACTGCCCCTCGCTCTGCTTGATGCCCTGGTCGAGAAAACCCTCGAACATATCGCCCAGAAACTGGTTGTGGCCGTGCGGGTCGGTCAGGCGAATGTCCTGCCACATTTGCAGAATCTTCAGCAGCACCTCGGCATTCTGGTAGAACAACTTTTCGTTGTGAACATCGATCAGCGAGAAATCATTATTGGTAAAAAACTTCTGTTGAATGAACAGATTCCACACCGCCCGCTGCGTGGAATCCGGGTTTTGCTTGATAAATCGAAGTGCGTTGTTGACGTCGCCTTGGTTGATGTAGGTGATGTCTTCGCCGAGAAACTTACCCATACCCGCTTGATACAACTGCTGCAGACGGTCCATCAGATCGAAATGAGTGTCGTAGGCCACACCCTTCCAGTAAAACTTCAGGTCGGATGGGTTTTCAATTTCATCCACCAGCTTGCACAGAAACAAATTGACCAGCTTATCGAAGGCATTTTCACGGCCCTATACGTTGTGCTGGCGCAGGATGGTGGCGAACTCGTGGTACTTCTTCTGCTGATCGCTGGCCGAGATGGTGTGCAAATCGACCAACGAATATTTGTCTTTGCCAATATGATACGGCTGAATGTTTTCTTCGAAAATGCCCTTGGTTGTGTAATCGAACTTGTAGGTGTCACGCCAGACGGCATACCGTTCTTTCACATCGGTGACTGACTTGAAGCTTTTGAACAGCGGATTGTCAGCCAGGTATTTTTCGTTGTCGCGGTGCGCGATGATGTGACTGGTGTAACTGACCGCATCTGCATCCAAGTCCGAGGTATACAGGCACAGGAACTGGGTTTCGCTGATTTGCTGCGCGTAGCTAAACAACTGATCGCCGTCCTGTAGAGTTTTGTTCCAAGCACGCTTGAACTCGGTCCCAGCTGTCTTGCATTCGATGATTAGTAGGGGCCGGCCATCGTTGTCCTTGATCAGGATGTCGGCGCGTCCGCCGCTGGCACTGCGGCCCAGTTTCCACTTGGGCTCAAGTTCGATGTGCCTAGGCTTGTAGCCCTTTTCCAGCAGACGGTGTACGCATTCGAGCACAACAAAATTTTCGTTGGCGTCGAAGTTGCACGTTTGCCGTTCATTAATAATCAGACCCGCAGCTTCTGGATAAGTGATTTCCTTCTTGGCGAAATTCACCTCGAGGATAGCGGAACCAAACTGTTTTCGATGCACCCCACCTTTCTCTTTGAAACCGAGGGTATTGAGAAGGTCAGCCAAATTGGCCTGCGTCAGCATTAGTTTCTAGTCCTGTTTTATTCGTGGCCGGCTTTCAAAAGGCGGATGTATGTACAATTGATCGTCGTCTCCTTGTTGCCGAAGACCTCAAGGAAGACATAGCCGATCCGTTGATTCATTGACAGTTACCGGACGTTGAAAAATTGATGGGTATTTTAACAGATTAAGGTGCTTCTGGCAGTTCATTAGCATGCAGCCCAGCGACGTCCAGAAAACCACCGTTTAATGGACAGTTGCTGTATGCGTTCTAACGTCTGTAGCGCGCCAACAGGTTTGGAACTGCGGGACACAAGGAATGCCCTCCACAGTGACCATCCATAACACGCAGCCTTCTGGACCTGTCCCGTATTATGTCTGACAGGCTCACCAGTGCCGCTCCAGATGCGTGTCCTCAACAGTCTGCATGGACATCGCCTCGTCCCGATCCACTGGTTCGACAGGCGGAGCAGGATAGGACGGCAACGGTTCAAACTGCCGTGGCGGCCGTCCTTCATTGGCATCCAGTTCATGGACCAGCAGCCGGGCAGCGATCGCCTGCGCATAGACTTCCTGAATCACATCATCCCGCGCCCATATGCGCGACAGTTTACGGAATCTGTCCGGATGCTCTACTCAGTGTTCGTGGCCTTCGTCAAACGGATTGGCTGAGACAGTCACGATCGAAAGCGATCTGACTTCCTCTGACGTAAGATTAATAAGATCCCTCAGGCGCTGGACAACATTGTCCTTCTTTATGCCAAGTTTCTTAGCGAAATCACCTTCATCTTCAAGATTTGCCACTTGGTTGAAACTACCGATAACGAATACCGTCCGTGGCAACAGGTTCGGATCGCGGAATAACCAGTTTAGTTCTTCCTTATGACTTTCCTTTATGGGGTTGGAAGGATTGAGCACATACAGAAGAAGATCGGCCTCACTGACATATTTGCGTGTCATTTCCCGATAGGCTTCAGCCTTGCCGCTTTCGATGCCCTTTTCCTTGAAACCGAACAGACCCGGTGTATCGACTAGGGCCTGTTAGGCCTTGAATGACAACCCGGGCTGCATAGCTGTTTATGATGAGCATGATGCAGTCTGTCTTTTCTGATCAGGCTTGGTCTGTCAGGGAGCCTTTGATCGAGGAAGTCCTTCCGAAGGGCAAGACCCCACCGAAGAACCTTCGGCGGACGATATCCGTGATTTTCTGGCGTCATCAGAACGGTGCGAAATGGCGTGCCTTGCCACCTGAGTTTAGCCATGATGGATTGCAGCGCAGTTGTTCATTCGATGGTCGAAGCTCGGTGTATGGCAATGCCTCTTTGACAAAGTCAAAGATGGGGATCAGGCCCTGGGCATGGTCTTTCTTGATGGCACGACAATCCGTGCCCATCACAAGGCGGCCGGGGCAGCTAAAAAAGGGGGCTCAGAGAACGCCGAAAGGATCGTGAAGCTCTTGGCCGCTCACGTGGAGGATTTGGCACCAAGGTCTGCGTAGCTGCGGACAGTCATGGCAGGGCACTGTCCTTCACGCTGTCACCTGGACAGGCGCACGAATTACCGTGTGCCTACGCCCAGCTTGACGGTCTGCCATACCCACCGATCTATGTCGTCTGCGATCGCGGGTATGCCTCTCACAAATTCCGTGAATATCTCTGGAACCACGGAGCCCGTCCCGTTATCCCGCCAAGGAAAAAATGATCCAGAAGTCGTCTGTCCAAAATGGACATACAGGCACCGGCATCTGGTCGAAAATCTGTGGGCAAGGCTCAAGGAATGGCGGGCTATCGCAACCTGATACGAGAAGACCGCCGCATCTTTCTTCTCCATCATCCTCATCGCTGCTACTGCAGACTATATCAAGGTCTAACAGGCCCTAGTTTTGAGCATCGAGACCCAGTCCATTGTCCTCGACAGTTGCTCAAACCCCCTCCTTTTTTCGGTTAGTCGAAATTGCGACCACGACGCAACCTTGCTTTTGCAACGGTGTTACGGAAGCGCGTTTGCTCCGCTTTTAATCTATCAATCAATGTGGCTCGTAATGTCTTATAATAGGCGTAAGCGGACATCACGAACTTGGTTTTACCCTTCTGACACAGTATTCAATGGAAATTCCGCGCCTTCACAATAATATTTTCGGCAAAAAACATCTGTTTACAAAGTATTATTGTAAAAAAAATACCGTCACAGGCCCATCTGCCCATGACGGTATTCACACAATTCCCGACTGACAGGCCTGACGAGGTCCGTCACGCATACCGTCAAAACCAACCTGTGCACATCGATAGTCTGCAATAGCAGACGACGACATTAACTTTCTATTTCAGCACGTTAGGACAAGTTCTGGGAGGGAATTCAGGACCCCTTGGGAATCATTCCCACTCGATCGTCCCCGGCGGCTTGGAGGTGATGTCGTAGGTCACGCGGTTGATGCCCCGGATCTCGTTGACGATGCGGCCTGCAACACGGTTGAGGAAGCCCATGTCGAACGGATAGACGTCGGCCGTCATGCCATCCGTGCTGGTAACGGCACGCAGCGCGCAGGCGTAGTCATATGTGCGCCCATCGCCCATGACGCCGACGGTCCGCACCGGCAGCAGCACGGCAAAGGCCTGCCAGATGGCGTCATACAGCCCTGCCGCGCGGATCTCCTCAAGGAAGACCGTATCGACACGACGCAGCAGCGCAAGCTTTTCGCGCGTGATCGCACCGGGGATACGGATGGCCAGCCCCGGTCCGGGGAACGGGTGGCGTCCGACGATCGCCTCGGGGATGTCGAGTTCCAGGCCCAGGGCACGGACCTCGTCCTTGAACAGTTCGCGAAGTGGCTCGACCAGCTTCATCTTCATCCGTTCAGGCAGGCCACCGACATTGTGGTGCGACTTGATGGTGACGGACGGTCCACCGGTGAAGCTGACGCTTTCGATCACGTCGGGATACAGCGTGCCCTGCGCCAGGAACTCCGCCCCGCCCAGCTTGGCGGCTTCTTCCTCGAACACTTCGATGAACAGGCGTCCGATGGTCTTGCGCTTGATTTCCGGATCGCTCACCCCCTCCAGCGCGGACAGGAACAGGTCCGACGCATCGCGATGGATCAGGCGGATGTTGAAGCTGTCGCGGAAGGTCTTGATGACCTCGTCCGCCTCACCCGCGCGCAGGATGCCCGGATCAACGAAAATGCAGGTCAACTGATCGCCGATCGCCTGATGGATCAGCACTGCCGCGACCGAGGAATCCACGCCGCCCGACAGGCCGCAGATCACCCGGCCCTTGCCGACCTGTTCGCGGATGCGCGCGATTTCCATGTCGCGGAAACCGGCCATGGTCCATGTGCCACGGCATCCCGCGACATCATGGGTGAAATTACGCAGCAGCGCCGCGCCATGGGACGTATGGACCACCTCCGGATGGAACTGCACGCCATACAGGCGCCGTCCCTCGTCCGCGATGATGGCATAGGGCGCGCCCTCGCTTACGGCGACGGCCTGGAAACCGGGCGGCAGCTTTGTGACGCGGTCGCCATGGCTCATCCACACCTGCTCACGGCTGCCACGTGCCCATGTGCCGCGGAACAGGGCGCAGTCCTTGACGATCTCGATATGGGCGCGGCCGAATTCGCGATGTTCGTGATGCTCCACCTTACCGCCAAGCTGCAGGCACATCGCCTGCTGGCCATAGCAGATCCCCAGCACGGGCACATTGAGGGCAAAGACGACATCCGGGATCCGGGGCGCGCCTTCGTCAAGCACGCTTGCCGGGCTGCCGGACAGGATGATCCCCTTCGGGGCAAAGGCGCGTATTTTCGCCTCGTCACTGGAAAAGGGCCAGATTTCGCAGTACACGCCGCTTTCACGGACGCGGCGCGCGATCAGCTGGGTCACCTGGCTGCCGAAATCAAGGATCAGGATCCGGTCTTCGTGCAGGGCCTCTTCCAGGACCTCTCCTGCGCTGTCGATCTGGGATGCTTTCACACTCTCGCTCATTCTCACTCTTTCGGTCGCGGCATGACGCATGCAACGGGCACGGCCCCTGCCGGGCTGGCGTTACTGCTGTCGGATATGCGTTGCCAGACGACGTAGCACAACATCATTATGCATGTCGGCTGAATAAGTGGGCTTGCGGGCATATTGGGCCATCTTCGCACCTTGATTTTTTTTCGCGCGAAATCACATGGTTGCAACATGAAAACCTTGCATGCCGGTCTGTTTTTCCTGATGGCGGCCACGGGCGCCGCAATATTTTCGCCCGCGCCGGTGTACGCCGCGGATGCACGGCACGACCCGCTCGGGCTGTGGACCGGCACGCTGGTGGCCGATCAGGGCACGTGCGAGGAAACGCGCGCGCCCTCCACCTTCCAGGTGGATGAGAAACGCACGACCTTCACCCCTGCCGACGGCTCGATCGCGCTGCGTGGCAAGCCCGACCCCCAGCACGAGCATTACCACCTGCAGGCCCTCCTGACCCCGCCCGGCAGCAAGCCGTTCCCGATGGTGTTCGAGGCCCATCCGGAGGGTGACACGATCGTGGGCACCTATGGTACGCCACGCTGCCGCGCCCATATCGTGCTGACCCGCCCGCATTAGGGATCGCACAACACCCTCACGCAATAGGCATCACCCATACCCTGCCCGCGCATGGTCTTTTGCCCGTGCCGGACGCTATAATCCCCGCATGTCTGGGATTTCGACAATTTCCGGTGCGGTGCTCGCAATCGTGACGCGTGGCGAACGCCTGCTGCTGGTGCAACGGCGCAATCCCCCGGATCAGGGGCTGTGGGGCTTTCCCGGCGGCCGCATCAATGTCGGGGAAAGCTTCATGCACGCCGCCGAGCGCGAACTGCAGGAGGAGACGGGCTTCGTCACAACGGCGCAGGGGCCGCTGACGGCCTTTGACCTCATCGACCGTGATGCAGGTGGCGTCCTGCGCTTCCACTACCTGATCGTGGCGGTGAAATGCCTTGATACAGGTGGCGATACCCTGCGAGCGGGGGACGATGCGTGCGATGTGGGATGGTTCGACATGTCACAAGTGCGTGACAATCCCCCCCTCTTCAGCAAGGGACTGCTGGAACTGGGGGAACTTGCGCTGTCGCCGCGCGGGGTCATCGCGTGGCCCCATGCGACGCAGCATCGTGGAGACAGTCGGGTTCCGGCGACCGGAGGAACAGACACATGACACAGCACAGCCGCCGCGTCCTTGTCGTTGAAGACGAGGAAATGATCGCGAACCTGCTCCTGACCGTCATCGAGGCGTCGGGCCTTCAGGTAACCTCATGCCCCAGCGTGGCCAGCGCGATGGACACGCTGTCCCACGCCACGTTCGATGCAGCACTGGTGGACCTGACGCTGCCTGATGGCGCGCCGGACGGGGTGATCGCGGCCCTGCGGGAGAAGGATGTGCCGGTCATCGTCATCAGTGGCGATCCGGACCGCCTGGGCCGTCATCCGGACCTTCCGGGGCTGAGCAAGCCGTTCCGCATGAAGGCGCTGATGGCGCAGCTTGAGTCCTGCCTTGCGGCCCGGATGCCTGCGTCACCGCCGTAAGGTCGCGCGACAGGATGGCGATGTCCGGCAGCAGGTCCGGCGGCACGGGATCGTTCATGCGCACACGATAGATATCCAGCCTTTCGGCATCGCGGATACGTCCGTGGCGGGTTATGCTGCCCACGGGTTCGACGGTGGCGAAATACCGCCGGTCGAACGTGCGCCGGGGATTGCACAGCATCAGCCCCTCCCCCCTTATCCCATGCGGCAGGTTGAACAGCGCCCATCGCGGCTCCATCCCCACCACGGCACGGCGCGGCAGGTACAGCGCCAGTTCGGATGCCGTGCCATAATCGCAAGCGGTCACGAAATCCCCCGGCATGGCGCGTCCTTCCACCTCGTCCGCCAGTCCGGGCCATCCCCCCACCTGCCGCAGCATGACATCCGTATGCGCGGACAGGGACAGGGGTTCGAACGCGGCCTGGATGAATACCAGCGCGCACAGGACACCCCCCAGCGCCACGGCGGGCTTCCACCCCTTCCATGTCAGTTGCGCCGCCGCGACCGCCAGCAGCGGATAGAGGATGACGGGCCAGTTCGCCTGCACCCGGTCGCCAAGCGCGTGTGTCACGAACACGGCCGTGGGCACCACGATCATCCACAGCAGCACGCCCTGCGCCGGCACGCGCCGGGCATTGCGCGCCACCAGCATCACCCCCGCCAGGAACAGCACGAAGATCCCCGGCGTCGCCAGCCCCACCTGACCACCGACCAGTTCACCAAGGAAGCCGAGCGCGCGTCCCGCGTGCCAGTCCCCCACCCGTCCCCCCTGCCGCAGCAGGCTGGCCCAGTGATGGGTCGCGTTCCACCAGATCACGGGCGAGATGACGGCCACGGCCACCAGCGCGCCCGCCCATGGCGCGGGACGACGCAGCCATGCGCGTCCCGCACGATGCAGCAGCAGCCACGCCACAATGCCCGCGCCGGGCAGGACGGCGGTATATTTGCTGTCGAATGCCAGTCCCAGCATCGCCCCGCATACCGGCCACCAGCGCGCATGGCCCGTCGCCATCAACCGCCCGACCGCCCACAGCATCAGTGTCGTGAAAAACAGCAGCGGCGTGTCGGGGGTCATGACCACCGCATTGACCCCCATCGCCAGCGTCGCCTGCAGAAGAGCGACGCCACGGATCACGCCTGCCCGCGCCGCACCCCCCACGGCTTCGGGGGATGGCGCATGAAAGTCGCGGATCGCCTGCGCCAGAAAGGGAATCGCGGCCATGGCGGCCATCGTCCCGATCCAGCGGATGCCCGCGCCCCCATCCCCGAACAGCGCGCATCCGGCACGGATCCACAGGGCGACCATGGGCGGATGGTCCAGATATCCCGTCGCGGGCGCATGGGCCCAGACCCAGTAATAGGCCTCGTCCGGGGAAACGGGCAGGTACCAGCCAAGGACCAGTCGCAGGACCAGAGTCACCCCCAGCAGCCAGCCCCATGAACGCAGCGACGTCACCGGATTTTCCATATGAGGGTGGAGGACACGGCATAGTTCCAGACTGCGGCAATCGCCGCCCCGGCCACGCTGGCGCTGGTCCAGTGGCGCGGCCCGCTGCTGAGGATCATCTGCGCCACGCCGACATTCGCCAGCGCGCCGATCGAACAGATCAGCACGAACAGGCACAGCCCCCGCACCAGCGCCGCCCCCTTCAGGCGGAAGTCACGATAGGTCAGCCTGTTGTTCAGCCAGAAATTGACGATCATCGACACATAGGTCCCGACCACCTGCCCCAGTGAAAAATCCGCCCCGCATTCCAGAAGGACCGACAGCACCACAAGGTTGACGCCAATCCCCAGCAGCCCGACAAAGCAGAAGCTGATGAACCGCACCGGGAGATAGCCCCGGCACAGCCGGTCGAGCATCATGGCGGCGAACTGTATCAGGACGACCGAATCCAGCTTGCTTTCGCCCGCAGCACGGCTGCGGAAGACAAACGGGATCTCCGCCACGCGCATGGGCACCGGCGCCGACATGACGATATCGATCAGGATCTTGAACCCCGTCCCCGACAGGTGGGGCGCGGTCGCGGTGAACAGGGTGCGGCGGATCGCGAAAAAGCCGCTCATCGGGTCACTGACCTTGACGGGCATGAACCTGCGCGCCACCCGTATCCCCGCATCCGACAGCATCCGCCGCCAGCTGTTGGCAAGCCCTCCCGCATCGCCGCCCGCAACGTGGCGGCTGCCGATGGCGATGTCGTTCCCCCCCGTTTCAATGGCATCGAGCAGTTGGCCAAGGCAGCGTTCATCATGCTGCATGTCGCCATCCATGACCGCGACAATTCCCGCGGACGACGACAGGATTCCCTCGATCACGGCGGATGACAGCCCCCGCCGCCCCAGTCGCAGGATCCCGCGCACCCGCGCATCATGCGCCGCAAGGTCACGCACGACGTCAATCGTCCCGTCGGGGGAACTGTCATCGACGAAAATGACCTCCCACGCGCGCCCCGCCAGCGCATGGTCGAGCGCCTCCACCATCGGGCGGACATTGTCGCGTTCGTTATAACAGGGCACCACGATGCTGACCCGCGGCGGCCGGCAGGATTCCCGCCCGACGGCTTCCGGCCCGACTGACCCCTGACCGTCAGTCCTCAACACCAGCCCCCGACATAAATGCCCATCCTTCCGGCAGGCCATGACCCGTGCATGCGCCCGCCACGATGCGATCAGACCGGCACGCCCGGCCGTTCCAGGCTGCTGAGGATGGTCTGCAGCGTCTGGACCCGGACCACATGGGCCGCTTCGGTCAGGCGGCGCGTCAGCGTATTCTCATGCGTTGCATCGCGCGCCACCAGACGGACAAGGAAATCGCCCCCGCCACGGATCATGTGGCATTCGCGGACCTCGGGCCATGCCGAAATTTCCGCCTCGAACGCGGAAAGGATCGCCTCCTTCTGGCTGTCGAGGCCGATCAGGGCAAACAGCGTGATCGACCAGCCAAGGCTCGCCGCGTCGGTCTGCGCGTGATAGCCAAGGATGACCTTTTCCTCTTCCAGACGCCGGACACGACGCAGGCATGGCGGGGCGGAGATGCCCACCCGGCGGGCCAGTTCGACATTCGTCATGCGTCCATCGGCCTGAAGTTCGGCAACAATCCGCCGGTCAATCGCGTCGAGTTCCGTCATCCGTTCCGCCATGCACGTTTCAATCATATTTCCGCCGGGATCGTTATCCTGTCCCGATATGCGATGATGACGCCTCTCCTACCGCAACCCTTGCCTTCACGCCAGTGGACGATCATACCATTCCCATCATCGTTCCACCGTCACCACTGACCCAACCGGTTCTGATCGCATGCCCAACACATATACCACCGACCTGCTTGTCATCGGCGCAGGCCCCGCCGGATACACGGCCGCCATTTACGCCGCGCGCGCCAGCCTGTCCCCCATCCTCGTCGCGGGACTGCAACCGGGGGGGCAGTTGATGATCACGACGGATGTCGAGAACTATCCCGGTTTCGCCAAGGGCGTGCAGGGGCCCGACCTGATGATGCAGATGGCGGCGCAGGCCGAACATGTCGGCACGAAGCTGATGGATGACATCATCGTCTCATGCAGCCTGACGCGCGATGCGCAGACGGGCATGTTCCGGGCCGTGGGGGATTCGGAAGACATCTACCTCGCGCGCAGCATCGTCATCGCCACCGGCGCGCAGGCACGCTGGCTGGGCATCCCGGGGGAGCAGGAATACCAGGGCAGTGGC
The DNA here is from genome assembly GCF_003206495.1 of Gluconacetobacter entanii. Lineage (GTDB taxonomy): Bacteria > Pseudomonadota > Alphaproteobacteria > Acetobacterales > Acetobacteraceae > Novacetimonas > Novacetimonas entanii. The sequence continues at coordinate 13,112 of NZ_NKUF01000019.1, forward strand.
GTGTCCGCCTGCGCGACATGTGACGGCTTCTTCTATCGCGGCAAGCGTGTGGTCGTCATCGGCGGCGGCAACACGGCGGTGGAGGAAGCGCTCTACCTGACCCATCACGCAACCCATGTGACGCTGATCCACCGGCGCGACACGCTGCGCGCGGAAAAGATCCTGCAGGACCGCCTGTTTGCCAACCCGCGCATTTCGGTCATGTGGAACACGGCGGTCGACCGCATCATCGGATCGGGCACGCCGCCGGTCGTCACCAGCATCGAAGTTCACGATACCGTGACGAACGCCCCCTCCACCGTGGAGACGGACGGCGTGTTCGTCGCCATCGGCCACAGCCCGAACACCGACCTGTTCAAGGGGCAGATCGATATCGACGCAGATGGCTACATCACCACCACGCCGGGCAGTACCCGCACCTCTATCCCGGGCGTGTTCGCGGCGGGCGACGTGCAGGACAAGATCTTCCGCCAGGCCATCACGGCGGCGGGTACCGGATGCATGGCCGCGCTGGAAGCCGAACGGTTTTTAGCAGAAAATCCGTCACAAACTGGCCATAGTTCTTGACCTGCTCTGGTATTTCCTTCACCACAGCCAGAACGTCATAACAAATGGCAAATTTAGAATTAGGAACGGAGTCAACGCGTGGACTGGGATAAACTCCGGATATTTCATGCAGTAGCCGAGGCTGGGTCCTTCACCCATGCCGGCGACGTGCTTAACCTGAGCCAGTCTGCGGTGTCCCGACAGATCTCCGCTCTGGAAGAGGCGCTGCAGGTTCCCCTCTTCCATCGGCACGCACGTGGCCTGATCCTCACGGAACAGGGCGAAACCCTGAACCAGACGGTGCGTGAGGTCTTCTCCAAGCTGGCGATGACGCAGTCCCTGCTGACGGAAAGCAAGGAAAAGGCGGCAGGCCGCCTGCGGGTCACGACCACGACGGGGTTCGGCACCTGCTGGCTGACGCCACGCCTGCACCGTTTCATGGACACCAACCCCGATATCTCCATCACCCTGATCCTTGATGACAACGACCTCGATCTGGGCATGCGGGAGGCGGATGTCGCGGTGCGCATGCATCCGCCGCGCCAGCCTGACCTGATCCAGCGGCACCTGGCGGATTTCCCCCTGCCGATCTATGCCGCGCAGTCCTACCTCAACGAACACGGCACGCCCACCACGCTTGAGGAGCTTAATGCCCACAAGCTGGTGCTGTTCGGTGGCTATCACCCGCCGGTGCCGCACATCAACTGGCTGGCGGAAACCGGGGTGCCGTCGGATGAACGCCGTCAGGCGCGGCTGGAGGTCAACAGCCTTGCCGCCATGGCCGGGGCCATCGCCGCAGGCATCGGAATCGGGTCCATCCAGCTCTATGCCGCGAACCAGTACCCCAATCTGGTAAAGATCCTGCCCGAAGTGCCGCTTCCGACCGTGGATGCCTACTTCGTGTATCCGGAAGAGCTACGCACCTCCAAGCGTGTGGCCGTGTTCCGTGACTTCCTGCTGGCGGAAATCAACGCCCGCCACTGATCGCGTTCCCATCACGCGATAGACCAATGCAAAAAGGCCCCGCCATCACGGCAGGGCCTTTTTTCATTACGTGATGGCCACAACAGGACCAGCAGGCAGTCAGCCTTCCGCCCCGTCCTGATGATTGACCCGTTCACGCAGTTCCTTGCCTGCCTTGAAGAACGGGACGACCTTTTCCTCCACCGCGACGATTTCACCCGTGCGCGGGTTGCGGCCCGTGCGCGAATCCCGCTTCTTTACCGTAAATGCACCAAAACCACGCAATTCGACCCGGTCGCCCCGGGCCAGCGCCGCACTGATTTCATGAAATATGGTCTGAACAATCTGCTCTATGTCACGAGCGGGAAGATGTGGATTGGCTGCGGCAAGTTCGGCAATCAACTCCGATTTGGTCATCCTGCTTCCCTCTGTCTTATGTAAATTAAGGTTTCCAGATCGCAACGGCTCCGTCAAGATCGCCACCGGGCCTGAGCAGGCCATCCAGACGATCCGATTCCGTAACAATGCCCAAGACACTTCCCAGCAGATGCCGCATCCAGTCAAGACGAAATGATGAACGCGGTTTCATATCTTCAACATCAACATTGTTAGACAGATGCAGGGTGCGGATCAACCATTCCTTTGCCTCCTGCTCTCCCCCGATCTGGTCCACGAGGCCAAGCGACAATGCCTGCGTGCCAGTATAGGGCCGCCCGTCCGCGAGTTCGAGCACCCTTTCACGTGGCATATGCCGTCCCTGCGCCACCATGGTGACAAACATGTCATACAGGTCGGACACCACGCCCTGCAGCATCTGCCGTCCATGTGGCGAAAGGGGCTGCACGACGGATGGCTGCCCCTTCATCGGGCCGGAGACAAGCTGATCGACACGCACCCCCACCCTGTCGAGCAGGCCGGACACATCGGGCGACTGCATGATGACCCCGATGGACCCGGTCAGGGTGGAATGATGGGCGAACAGGCGCTGTGCGGGAACGGCGATCATGTACCCCGCCGAGGCGGCAAGACTTCCCATCGACACCGCGACAGGCTTTTGCCGTGCGAATTCCGCGACCGCATCGTGCAATGTCTCCCCGCCGGTGACGGCGCCGCCGGGGGTATTGATATCGAGCAGCATGCCCTTGACGGCAGGGTCGGTGCGGGCCTTGCGGATCAGGGCCAGCGTCTTTGCCGTATCGGCGCCGACCACGCCGTCGATATGCAGGCGCACGATATGCTCACGCGCGGGCATGTGCCCGTGCCACACGGCCCGGCCCGATATGGCCAGCAGGCCGCAGGCAAACGCGACGACCGCCCCGATGCGCCACAATAACAATCGCCGTCGCAGGGACTGGCGTTCCAGCGTCATATCTGCATCAAACGCCATGCGGTTCACGCAACTTCATGACTGCATCGACAAAAACCGGAACAGGACCCGGCCATGGGTTCGCATGGCCGGACATCATGATGACGTCCCGTTTCAGGACGCCTTGCGCCCACGGCGCTACTTGGCCGGGGTTTCGGCGCTGGCCTCGCTCGGCGCTGCGGTGATCTTGCGGCCCAGCCCGATTTCACGCGCCAGGGTCGAGCGGCGCTCGGCATAGTTGGGGGCGACCATCGGATAGTCGCTCGGCAGGCCCCAGCGCTCCCGGTACTGCTCGGGCGTCATGCCATACGCGCTCTGCAGGTGGCGCTTGAGCATCTTGAGCTTCTTGCCGTCTTCGAGGCAGACGATGTAGTCGGGAAAGACCGAACGCTTGATCGGCACGGCAGGCTGCAGCTTTTCATGTTCGACCTGTGGCTGATCCAGCGAAGTGAGGGCCTGATAGACCTGCTTGATGAGATCAGGAACAGTATCCGCCCCGACGGCGTTATTGGAGACATGAGCCGACACGATCTGCGTGGTCAGTTCAAGAAAAGAGAAATCCTGTTCAACGTCAGACATAATTCTGTTCCATTTCTTCAATCATGATGAATGCCGCCCTAAAACAGCCATCATCCGCGTCCTGAATAGGCACTACCCAATAAAACGCCCAAATACAATACTCGTCTCATCACGGTCCAGATTAAAATACGGAAAGAACCGACAATAAACACCCCTGCCCCATCACGAAACCATCATGCCAGACCGGCGCTGGACAATGGTTTTCATGATATACGGCCCGTTACTGGCAAAATCGGACCACACTAAAATTGTAAAACACGTGTTCAGATTGAAACTTGATGTAACATTTTTTAAATCTGAAAATAATGAGTATTCAACCCTGTCCCGTAGGGGTGAAAAGCCTGCATATCGCATTGTCATGACATGACGGCGACAGGAACAGCGACACTATTCCCCGCACGCAATGCGTGCAAAACGGGCGGCCGATATTTGTGCCGGGCGTGGGGTCGCCGTATTCGTTGCCTCCGCCGTGCCGTCCTGCACGCCGGGAACGGCATCACAGATATTGACCTCGGGGTCCATTATTGAAAACATGAGGCGAATACGTGTCGCTTCTTCGTCCGTAATGATCCGGTAGATGACCTGCCGCGCTTCCTTGCGGGTCACGACTATTTCCGCCCGCCGCAATTCTGCCAACTGCTGGCTCAGCGTAGGCTGGCCTATACTTGTGGCGCTTTCGATCTGACCGACACTCTTCTCCCCCTCCAGCAGGGTCGCCAGCACCAGCAGTCGCTGGGGCTGCGCAAAGAGGCGCAGACGATGGGCCAGGAGTTCAGCAGCCTCCCGCGTGCGGGGAAGCCTGTCCATTATCGCATTCATGATCAGTTACCGTAACATTGTCGAATTTGACGGACGAAAAATAAAAAAGAAGCCACTTCCTAATCCCACGGCGGGCATATGCAACCCTGCCATTATTATCGTGTTGGCAGACCCGGCGCGCCGACATGGATCTGCCCCTCCTGTTACCAATATGTCGATTACGCCACAGGAGTTTACATAAAATACGGTTTATTTTACATACATGAATATATTAACCATCTAACAATTTGCCATCCCCCGGCGGATGGGCGCATACCCGGACACTCAATGTCCCGTGCACCGGAGTCAGGATTCATACGATGCAACTCTATTCCCTCAGCCCCGATTTCACCGCCGCATCCCAGATTACGCCCGACGACCTGCCCACGATCGTCAGCCAGGGGTTCCGCAGCATCATCTGCATGCGCCCCGATGGGGAGGAATATGGCCAGCCAACGGCCGAAAGCCTGAAGGATGCCGCCGTGGCCGCCGGCCTGCAGTTCGCCTTCCTGCCCGTGGTGCCGGGCCATATCACCGAACATGAAGTCACACAGATGCGTCAGGCGCTGAAGGAAATGGACGGCCCGATTCTGGGTTACTGCCGTTCGGGCAACCGCGTCGGGCAGTTGTGGACCCTTGCCCACCAGGGCTGACCCCGCACCCCTCGCGACAGTTTTCAGAGTTCTTCACGTTTCAGGGATTGTACCATGCCCACGGTTGTCCTGGCCCACTGTCTGGATTTCGTGACATGGCGCAACGCCACGCGCACCCTGATCCTGCACGACATCGCGGCGGAGGAGATCACCTGGCGCGTCCGTGACCCCGCGGATGCGGCCACGCAGACCGGCATCCTCTCCCCGCTGCCTCCCGACACGCCGACACGATCCGCCTTTGGCGTTCCCCGCGCGGTGATGCGCCTGATCGAGGACGTGATGCAGACCGGGGCGCCCGACCGGTTCGCCCTCGCCTACCGACTGGTCCAGAGGCAGGTCACAGGCATCGCGCACCCCTCCGGCGATGATGACGCCGACTTCACGCGCGCGCGCCACCTTGCGCAGGAAGTGTGCGGGCAGACACGTGCGTTCCGGGCGCATATCGCCACATCGCACACACCTGCCGATGCCCTTTCGTGGGATGACCCTTCCGGCTTTGTTGCGCAATGCAACGCGCGCTTTGTCACCCTGCAGCTTTCGTTTCATCCGTGGCGGCTTGAAATGCCGGGCGGCACGATGCAGTGGGACGGCACGTCGCTGCAGCCCGGAGAGCCCCTGCACGACGCCGATCCCGCCTCCTTTCCCACCCCGGCCCTGCCGCTGGTGGAGGGAATGGACATCGACCGCATCACCGCCCTGCCGGCCGTTGCGGAAACCGCCCGCTCCTGCCTGGTCTGCGCCATGGCGCACCATGCGACCCAGACCGTCTTTGGTGAGGGCGAGGCGACCGCTCCCCTGATGTTCGTTGGTGAACAGCCCGGCGATCAGGAGGACCGGATCGGCCGCCCCTTCGTCGGTCCGGCGGGACAGTTGTTCGACCGCGCCCTGCAGGAGGCCGGCATCGCGCGCGATCATGTTTATGTGACCAACACGGTCAAGCATTTCAAATTCTTCAACCGCAATGGCCGACGCATCCACCAGAAAGCCGGAGTGGAGGAAATCCGCGCCTGCGCCCCGTGGCTGCATGCGGAACGCCGGCTGATCCGCCCCCGGCTGCTGGTGATGCTCGGCGCGACTGCGGCCAGCGCAATCCTGCAACGTCCTGTCGTTATAGGACGCGAAAGATCCCATCCGATCACACTCGACGACGGGACGTGCGGACTGGTGACGGTCCACCCTTCCTTCCTGCTGCGCCAGCCCACCGAGGAGGCGAGAACACGCGAATACCAGCGTTTTGTCGAGGATCTGCACCTTGCGGGCCGCCTGATTGCTGCATGATACGTATTCCATTCATCCACGAATGGAACAAATGACGCGCGGAAATCCTTTCCATGGCAGGCACTTCATCCCCTGCCACGAGGAAAGCCAATGACTGATATGCGCTCCCGACACCGTTACCTGTCGCATTCTTGGTTTATCAAGGGACCGCCCCCAGTACCGCCGGAAGCCACATATTGTGCCTGCTGACCTGAAGATCGTTCCCTCTTTCATCGCGCGTGTCTTTCGTGGACGAGATTTCTCGATTCTCTCGCCCCCCGGCTACAACCGCATGAGTCGCCTCAAGTGGCTCTATGCCCCGACACCAGAAGCCCTGGCCTTTGCGCTGCGCACGACATTCGCAGCCCTCATGGCGCTGACCATCGCGATGTGGATGGAACTCGACAGTCCCCCGTGGGCGGCCATGACGGTCTGGATCGTCGCACAGGGATCGCGTGGGGAAAGCCTGTCGAAGGCGCGATGGCGCCTGGTGGGCACGGCACTTGGCGCAACCAGCGCGGTGGTGATCGTCTGTTCGTTTCCACAGGCACCGTGGCTGTTCTTTCCGGCGCTGAGCATCTGGATCGGCATCTGCTGCGGCTGTGCGACGCTGGTGCGCAACTTCCGTTCCTATGCGCTGGTGCTGTCGGGCTATACGTGTGCGATCATCGCGCTTGCCGCCAGTCAGGATCCCGACAACATCTTCATGATCACCATGTCGCGCACGACCTATATCGTGCTCGGCATCTCGTGCGAGACGCTGGTCGCGGTGCTGTTCGCGCACAACCTCGCCACCGCCGCGAAGAAGAACATGCGGCAGAAGATCCAGACCGCGCTGAGCACCTCCACTGAAGCGGTGGCGAACCTGCTCGCGGGGGATGAGCAGGCATTCGTGCGTTCCCGCGCGCTGTTCGGCACGATCCTGTCGATCAATGACCAGATCGAATTCAGTGAAGTGGAGATGGGCCCCCACGGGCATGAGGGCGACCATGCCCGCGCGGCCCTTGCGGCGGTATCCGTCCTGCTGTCACGCGGGCTGGGGATGATGGCGCGCATCAAGGCGCTGGGCACGGTCAATCCCGTCTTTACCGAAACCAGCCTGCTGACGCGTACCTTCCTGCTCGGCCTGCCGGCGCGGCTGGAATCCGACACGCAGATCCCGCAGGTCATGTCGGACCTGCAGGACCTGCGCAGCGTCTGCCGCCAGCGCATCATCGACGCCCTGACCGAAGAACTGGCCGCGACGGAACCGCACGATACGGACACGATCGAACGGCTGCTCAACTGCCGCATCCTGCACAACGCGCTTGATGAACTCCTGGGCGAACTGGAACAGGCGGTCGCGGAATTCGACGCCAGCCAGCACGAGATCCGGGGCGATCATTTCCATTTCCGCCTGCAGGCCCACCGCGATTTCAAGGAGGCGCTATATAACGGTATCCGCGCGGCGGTGGCGATCGGCGCATCGGCGCTGATCTGGGAACTGACGGCGTGGCCGAACGGCATCGGCTTCATCACCATGGTCGCGGTGACATGCGGCCTGTTCGCCACGCGTGAAAACCCGGTCCTTGGCACGATGAACTTCCTGCGTGGCGCGTGCTGGGCGGTGTTCGTGTCGGCCTTCCTCGTGCTGCTGTTCGTCCCGCGCCCGGCGGAATTCGAAATGCTGGCTGCCGTCCTCGCCCTGCCGATGATCGCAGGCGGCCTTGCCGCGCGCAATCCGGCAACGGCGGGGGCCGCGGCGTCCTATTCCCTGTTCCTGCCCGCCCTTGTCGGTCCGGGCAACCAGACGCGCCTGAATGAAATCGCCTATTTCAACGCAGCCTTCGCCCTGCTGTGCAGTATCGGCTTCGCGGTGCTGATCTTCCGCGCCGTGCTGCCGTTCGACAGTGACGAGGAACGCTGGCGCATGCGCAACCGCACCCTGCATGACCTGCGGCACCTGGCGTCGGCCAACCCGCTGCCACAGCCCCGGGCGTGGATCGGGCGCAATACCGACCGCTTTTCCCGCCTGATCCGCCATGCCGGGCCGACCCCCTCCCCCACGATCGAGGCCTACCTGCAGGGCACGCTGTCGGCCATGACGATCGGGCTGAACATCATCCGCCTGCGCGTCGTGCTTGAACGCAGCAAGTTGCCGGAGTCCGCCAATCGCGCGATCACGCTGTTCCTGCACCGCATGGCGCAGTTCAGTGGCCGTTATGGCCGCACCGCCCGCGTGGCGCGGAGCGCGACACGGGTGCTGCGTGTCCTCGAAGGGAAGGAAACCAACATTACCGCCCGTGTGGAAATGACGCGCGCCATTGCCTATCTGCTGGTCATTTCCTATGAACTTGATGCAAACGCGGCGTTCCTTGACGCTTCGCAACCCTACCGTTCCAGCGAAATGATCAGCTAGGGACCACCATTTCCACCCCTCGCAGCAATCGGGGCCACATGACCGCAGCGCGCATGCACGACACCCTCGCCCTGCGGGGACGGATCGTCACCTTCCGCGACAACCCGTTTGTCACCGACCCGATCGCAGCCCTCCATCATGAGGAAGACGGACTGCTCATCATCCGCGACGGGCGGATCGAACGGGTGGGCGCGTATGCCGACACCCTGCCCCACCTGCCTGACGGCACGCAGGTGGCGCATTATCCCGGCTGCCTGATTTCCGCCGGTTTCGTGGACACCCATGTCCATTACCCGCAACTGCCGATGATCGCCGCCTATGGCGAGCAGTTGCTGGAATGGCTGGAACGCTACACCTTCCCTACCGAAAGCCGCTTTCGCGACCCGGCCTATGCACATGACATCGCGCGCAGGTTCCTAGCCGAACTGCTGCGATGCGGCACGACCACGGCGGCCGTTTTCTGCACCGTCCACCCGCAGTCGGTGGAGGCGTTCTTCACCGAATCAGAGCGCCTCAACACGCTGATGATCGCGGGCAAGGTGCTGATGGACCGCAACGCGCCGCCCGACCTGCGCGATACGGCACAAGGCGGGTATGACGACTCCCTCGCGCTGATGGAGCGCTGGCACGGGCGCGGGCGGCAGATGTATGCCGTCACCCCCCGCTTCGCCCCCACCAGCAGCGAGGAACAGCTTGAACTCGCCGGCGCACTGCTTGCACGCGATGACAGCGTGTTCATGCAGACCCACCTTGCCGAAAACGTGGACGAGGTCGCGTGGGTGCGCGAACTGTTTCCCGCGCGGCGTTCCTATCTGGATGTCTATGCGCATGCGGGGCTGGTGCGTCCGCGCGCCATCCTTGGCCATGCCATCCATGTCGATGAACCCGACCTTGCGACCTGCCATGACAGTGGCTGCACGCTGGCCCACTGCCCGACTTCCAACCTGTTCCTTGGCAGCGGCAGCTTCCGCCTGTTCGATGCGATGGACCCGCGCCGCCCTGTGCGCGTCGGGCTGGGAACGGATATCGGCGCGGGCACCAGCCTGTCGCAGTTGCAGAGCCTGAACGAAGCCTACAAGATCGCGCAGGGCACGGGCCATCGCCTGCATCCCGCGCAGGCCTTCTGGCTGGCGACGGCGGGCGGTGCGCGGGCGCTGCACCTCGATCACCGGATCGGGACGATCGCACCGGGGATGGAGGCCGACCTGTGCATCCTCGACCCGGCGGCGACACCGCTGCAGGCCCTGCGCGCGCAGTCGTGCGATTCGATCAGCGACCTGCTGTTTTCCCTGATGATGCTGGGCGATGACCGCAGCATCCGCGCAACCTATGTCGCGGGACGGCTGGTGCATGAACGGGCCTGATACGGGATATGGGCTGCTTTTCACAAAGGAAGCTCCCCTCGAAGCTTTCTGAAAAAAGCCTCGCCAGAAACTTCTTTGTGTTTTTGGGGATTTTTCCAAGGGTGCCCGGTCCTGCATGACCGTGGCCAGCCCCTGATGCGACACTGGCGGAGAGGGTGGGATTCGAACCCACGGTACGCTTGCACGCACAACGGTTTTCGAGACCGCCCCGTTCGACCGCTCCGGCACCTCTCCAATGTCAGCGGCGTTGGTGCGGGCTTATACGGTGCGCCCGCACCACGCGCAAGGGGGCGGCGGATGTTTTTTGCCATCCCCTTCCCCGCCATGGCGGGAATCGCCGCCAAGGGCGGGATTAGCGATTGACGGGGCGGGAATTGCCCGATAGAAGCCAGCCCTCAATCCCTGCGCAGAACAGGGGGCGCCGCGCGTGGTTTCGCGGCCAATGTCAAAAAGCGACCGGGCCATGCCGCCTGCACCTCCATCCCGATGGTGCCGCGCTGACCCAGAGATCGGAAAGATAGAGAATTATGTTCGCAGTTATCCGCACGGGCGGAAAGCAGTACCGCGTTTCCAAGGACACCGTCCTGAAGATCGAGAAGCTGGAAGCCGAAGCCGGCGCCACCATCACGTTCGACCAGGTCCTCGCCGTTGGTGGCGAAGGCGAAGCGAAGATCGGCAGCCCCACCGTTGCCGGTGCGACCGTCACCGCGACCGTGATCGCGCAGGACCGCCTGGCGAAGGTGATCATCTTCAAGAAGCGCCGTCGGCAGAACAGCCGCCGCAAGAACGGCCACCGTCAGCCCGTGACCGTGGTGCGTATCGCCGCAATCAACGCTGCCTGATCCCCGGACCGTCAGGCGGCGCTAACGCCCGGCGGTTCAGGTCAAGATCAGTCAACAAGTTTCAGGAGTTCAGGCAATGGCACAAAAAAAGGCAGGCGGTTCCTCCCGCAACGGGCGCGATAGCGCCGGCCGCCGTCTCGGCGTCAAGAAGTTCGGTGGCGAAAGCGTCATCGCAGGCAACATCATCGTCCGCCAGCGCGGCACGAAGATGAAGCCGGGCCAGAATGTCGGCCTTGGCCGTGACCACACGATCTTCTCGCTCGTCGATGGGCATGTGAAGTTCGAACGTCGCGCCGAAGGCCGCGTGCACGTTTCGGTCGAAGCCCTGCCCGCAGCAGCGGAATAAGAACTGCTCCCACCCGGGAGACAGTTTCGACCAGAGGGGACGGTCACGTGGGGCCGTCCCCTTTTTCGTATCGATACCACGGCGTGTTTCTGGTATCAGACACGTCCATGGGGCTGCCACCGGCCCAGATCGGACCCGTGAGCGATGAAGTTTCTTGATCAGGCCAAAATTTTCGTGAAATCCGGCGATGGCGGTGACGGCGTCATTGCGTTCCGGCGCGAAAAATATATCGAATTCGGTGGCCCCGATGGCGGCAATGGCGGACGGGGTGGCGACATCATCTTCGTGGCCGTGCCCAATCTCAATACACTGATCGATTTCCGCTATACGCAGCATTTCCGCGCGCGCAAGGGCGGCAATGGCGCGGGATCGGACCGTACGGGGGCGGCCGCCGCACCTGTGGTCATACAGGTGCCCGTGGGCACGCAGATCTTTGATGACGACCGCGAAACGCTGCTTGGCGACCTTGATGAGGCAGGCAAGCGCCTGCTGCTGTGCCGTGGCGGTGATGGCGGCCGGGGCAATGCGCATTACAAGACCAGCACCAACCGCGCCCCGCGCCGGGCCGATCCCGGATGGCCGGGGGAGGAACGCTGGGTCTGGCTGCGGCTGAAGCTGATTGCCGATGCGGGCCTTGTCGGCCTGCCAAATGCGGGCAAGTCCACCTTCCTGTCGGTCGTCTCCGCCGCGCGGCCCAAGATTGCCGATTATCCCTTCACCACCCTGCATCCGCAACTTGGCGTCGTGCACCTGTCGGTGACGGAGGAATTCGTCATCGCCGACATCCCCGGCCTGATCGAGGGCGCGCATGAGGGCACGGGCCTTGGCGACCGTTTCCTTGGCCATGTCGAACGCTGCGCCGTGCTGGTGCACCTGATCGACGGCACGCAGGATGACGTGGTCGAAGCCTGGCGCACCATCCGCCATGAACTGCACGAATATGGTGGCGGCCTGTCGGAAAAACCGGAAATCATCGTCCTGAACAAGATTGATGCGATGTCGGACGAGGAAATCGCCGAACGCCGCGCCCAGCTTGAACAGGCCAGCGGCGCACCGGTCATGACCATGTCCGGTGTTTCGCGCCAGGGCGTGGACAGGGTGCTGCGCCTTGTGCAGGACCAGATCACCCGCACCCGCGCGGAAGAAGCCGACACCACAGCCTGAAACGCAGATAGAGACGACCGTGACAGCCCTCCCCCCCGTGCCCAGCCTGAAGAACGGACAGCGCATCGTCGTCAAGATCGGCAGCGCGCTGGTGGTCGATGCCGAGACCGCCTCCCCCCGGCAGGCATGGCTGGAAAGCGTCGCGGCCGATATCGCAGCGTTGCGGGCGCAGGGTGCCGAGGTCATTGTCGTGTCATCCGGCGCGATCGCCCTGGCCCGCCACCAGCTTGGCCTGACGCGCCGGGTGCTGCGCCTTGATGAAAAGCAGGCCGCCGCCTCCGTGGGGCAGATCCGCCTGGCGCAGGCCTGGACCAACGCCCTGTCGCGCCACGACCTGAACGCGGCGCAACTGCTGCTGACGCCGGACGATACGGAACATCGCCGCCGGTACCTCAATGCGCGCGCCTCGCTCAACACGCTGCTGACGCTGGGCTGCGTGCCGATCATCAATGAAAATGACGCCATCGCGACAACGGAAATCCGCTTTGGCGACAATGATCGGCTGGCCGCGCGTGTGGCGGAAATGACCACGTCGGACCAGCTTGTGCTGCTGTCGGACATCGACGGGCTGTATACCGCCGACCCGCGCACCGATCCCGACGCCCGGCACCTGCCGGTGGTCGAAAGCCTGACGGACGAGATCGAATCCATGGGGGGCGCGCCGCCGCCGGGCTATTCCTCCGGCGGGATGCGCACCAAGCTGATGGCTGCGCGGATCGCGACGCAGGCGGGATGCGCCATGGTCATCGCGCAGGGCAAGCCGCTGCATCCGCTGCGCGCATTATGGAATGGCGGGCGCTGCACATGGTTCCTGCCGTCGCCGGATGCACGTTCGGCGCGCAAGAAATGGATTGGCGGCAGCCTGACGCCGGCAGGCACCCTTGTGATCGACGATGGCGCGGTCCGCGCGCTGCTGGGCGGGTCCTCCCTGCTGCCTGCCGGGGTGCGCTCGATCTCGGGCACGTTTGACCGGGGCGACCTTGTCAGCGTGACCGACATGCACGGCCAGCGCATCGCCCATGGCCTGTCATCCTATGGCGCGGCGGATGCGCTGCGCATCATGGGCCGCCAGTCCGACGAGATCGAGGACATCCTTGGATGGCATGGCGGCGATGAACTCATCCATCGCGACGATCTCGTCATGAGCGACCGGGCCTGCATACCCGCCACCTGACACCCCGCCACAAGGCGAGATTTACGGCCGGGGGGGCCAGCGCAGGGTCGGTTCCGAACGCTGCCGCCGTTCCGCCCATCGCATCGTGCGGGGAAAGCCCTTGCGCGCCATCGCGGCACGCTCGCCCGTCCTGTCGGCCTCCGCCGCGGGCGGGACGGGTGTGCGCAGGGGCGCGCGCACCGGACCCGAAGCCGGTGGCGCGGATGGCCGGGGCGCCTGCTGCTGCGGCGGCGGGGGCGCCGTCGGGGGCGCAGGGGGCGCATCCTCCGGCATGTCATCAGGATGGACGGGCGGCGCCTGCACCGTGACGGGCGGGACCGCGCGGCGTTCATAGGCCGGGATGTCGCATTCCTGGTCGTCGGGGTCCAGCAGGCGGGCGGCGCGGGCCCGCGACACCTGCCCTTCGCCGGACATGTCCGGGTCGTCGCGGTCCTGCGCGCGCAGAACTTCGGACAGGGGTTCGCCCGACGTGACCTCCGCCTCCTCGCGCGCCGGGGCGGAGGTGCTGGACATCGCCATGACACGCAGTTCGGCCTGCAGGTCATCAATCTGCACCGCAAGGGCGTCAAGCCGCCCCTTCACCCCGATCACGGCGAACGGGACCAGCATCCACAGGACGGCGAACAGCAACCCGGCGATCAGGACCAGCGCCTGCGCCCACTGGGGCAGCCATTCGGGCCAAGGTAGCGTCATGGGTATCTCCTGACCTTGTGCATGACAGGAAACATACCCTTACGCCGGGCAGTCAGCCATATGGCCATCATCCCTGCGGGGCATCACATGCCCAGCGCGCGGCGATAGATGTCGAGCAGGGTTTCCTGTTCCTCCACCTCGGCCGGTTCCTGCTTGCGCAGGCGGATGATCTGGCGGATCACCTTCGTGTCGAAACCTGCGGACTTCGCCTCGGTATAGATGTCCTTGATATCGCCCGCGAGGGCCTTGCGCTCTTCCTCAAGCCGTTCAATACGCTCGATGATGCTGCGCAACCGGTCGGCCGCGATACCGCCAACGGCCGCGCTGCTTTCGTCGGTTTCTAAATTATCGGCACTCATTGTCAGCTGCCTCCGGATATGGTGATGGGGCCGTCGTACGCGCCACCACGCCTTCCATCGGCGGGGCGACATGCATGACGCTTTTGAACGGCTGGCTTATCGCGATGATGGGCGCGGGTCAATGCCAGCTTGACATGCTCCGAAAGGGGGTCCTAATCGGTCCCTGACCGTTGGTACCGGCGTGTCCGCGTTCCCGATATGCTGTGCATGGCGGAAATACGGGGCTGGAAACAGAACATCAGGCAGGAGGCCGATTTTCATGGCACATCTTCCCCCCGTCGATACGTTCGACTACATCGTCTTCGGTGGAACGGGCGACCTGACCATGCGCAAGCTGCTGCCCGCGCTGTATTACCGTTTCCGCGACGGGCAGGTGCCCGCGGATGCCCGCATCATCGCCACCGCGCGCTCCCCCCTCTCGCGCGAGGAATACCAGGCCAGCGCGCAGCAGGCGCTGCAGGAGCACATCCCCGCCGCCTCGCTGGAGGCGGACACGGTCTCGCGCTTCATCAACCTGCTCTATTATGTCAGCCTCAACGGTGCGGAGGCGCAGAGCCACTGGGCCGACCTGCGCACGCTGCTCGACAGGGAGCCTGCGACCCGCATCCGTGTCTATTACCTTGCGACATCGCCTGCGCTGTACGGGCAGATCTGCGAAAACCTGAGCAAGCAGGGACTGGTCACGGAACAGTCGCGCGTCGTGCTGGAAAAGCCGATCGGCACGGACCTGGAAAGCGCCAACGCCATCAATGACAGCGTCGGGCGGCATTTCCCCGAAAACCACATCTTCCGCATCGATCATTACCTGGGCAAGGAAACGGTCCAGAACCTGATCGCGCTGCGCTTCGCCAACCCCGTGTTCGAACGGCTGTGGACCAGCGATGCGATCGATTACGTGCAGATCACCGCTGCCGAGACCGTGGGCGTCGAGGGACGCGGCGCGTATTATGACAAGTCCGGCTGCCTGCGCGACATGATCCAGAACCACCTGCTGCAGGTGCTGTGCCTTGTGGCGATGGACCCGCCGGTGTCGCTGTATGCGGACAGCGTGCGCAACGAGAAGCTCAAGGTGCTGCATGCGCTCAAGCCGATCAAGCCGTCGGAGGTCGCGATCTACACCTCCCGCGGGCAGTACATGCGCGGCCATGTCAACGGGCAGACGGTGGGCAGCTACCTCGAGGACCTTGGCGAAGGCGTCACGAGCGAGACCGAAACCTTTGTCGCGCTCAAAGCCGAGATCCTGTCCTGGCGATGGGGCAACGTCCCGTTCTACCTGCGTTCGGGCAAGCGCATGGCGGAGAAATGCAGCGAGGTCGTGATCCAGTTCAAGTCCGCGCCGTGGACCATCTTTTCCAACAGGCCTGCCGCCAACCGCCTGATCATCCGCATCCAGCCCGACGAGGGCGTGATGCTGTCGGTCTCCACCAAGGACCCGACCCCCACCGACAGCCTGACGCTGCGTGAGGCCGACATCAATATCGAGTTCGAAAAGGCGTTCAACATCCGCTATCCCGATTCCTATGAACGGCTGCTGCTTGATGTCGTGCGCGGCGACCCGATCCTGTTCATCCGCCGTGACGAGGTGGAGGCCGCATGGAAATGGATCGACCCCATCCTGCAGGGATGGAGCAAGAACGAAGCCCCGCTCGAACCCTATCCCGCCGGGACATGGGGGCCGGAGGGCGCGCGCAACCTGCTGGCGCAGTCGGGACATCTGTGGCACGAGGACATGAAATAACGCATGGCAGCCCCTCCCCGCCTTTCGGGCCGGAACCGCGCGCCCATGACGATCCGCCAGCGGATCATCCGGCGCGTGCTGATGATCATTCCCATGGCGCTGCTGACCTTTGTCGTCATGCGCATTGGGTGGCTGGACCAGGCCGCGGACAAGCTGACCTTCTCCAAGGTCAGCTGGTTCGACAACACCGCACTGGTGGAGCATTTCCGCACGGTCGTGACGCATAACGGCATGACGCACGACCGCAAGGACTGCCTGCTGTTCGTCCTCAATGGCAATGACCCGCCCGACGCCACCAACCTTGAGGTGATGGAGCGGCATTCAGGCTCCTGCCCGGGGGATCGCAACACGCTGCCGCGCCTGTTCACGCTGCGGGTGGACCGCCTGTCGCAGAGCGTGCAGACCGACTGGCAGACGCCCGGCGTATTCCACGCCATGCCGCAGTAAACAGGATACAAAGACGCCGCCTTTTTTAAAAAAGGCGGCGCCCGGTTTTTTTCAAATACCTGTTCAGGACCGCGCGAACGCCTCGCGCAGTTTGCGCGCGCCATAATGGATTGCGGATTTGCCACCCGGCAGGAACGAATAGAAATTCAGGAAGCCATGGACCGTCCCCGGCCATGTGCGCGTACAGGCCTGTGATCCCGCCTTCTCCATCGCGGCGGCATACCCCGTCCCCTCGTCGTGCAAGGGATCGCACTGCGCCAGGGCAATGACGGCAGGTGGCAGGTTGGCAAGCGATGATGCGAAGATCGGGGCAAAGCGCGGGTCGCACAGGTCCTTCGGGTCGCGGACATATTCCTGCGCATACCATTCCATCACCCGGGTGCTCAGGACATACCCGTTGGCATAGACCTCGCGCGAGGGAACCGGACGCTCCCCATACAGCGAGGGATAATAGAGCAGTTGCAGGGCAAGGGGCGGATGCTTCCATCCCCTGCTCATCTGGCTGAGCACGGCGGCGAGCGTGCCGCCCGCGCTGTCGCCCGCGACCGCAACCTTCCCGCCCCAGCGCCATGCCTCCGCCGCCACCCACTGCAGCGCGGCCCAGCAGTCATCCACGGCGGCAGGAAATTTGTTTTCCGGCGCAAGGCGGTAATCGAACGACACGACCGCCGCCCCCGACTGCCGCGCCAGGCGGCAGCAGATCCCGTGGTGGGAGTTCAGGCCGCAATGGACATACCCGACCCCATGCATGAACAGCACGACGCCGCGCACCCTGCCATAGGGAACATAAAGCCGTGCGGGACGCAGTTCGGTCGCACCGGGCACACGGATGTCGATCACGCGCCGGACCTGCAGGCTCGACAGGCGTTTGGGAAAACATGGGCGGTCGAAGCGCCTGCGGATATCCTCCAGCGAATGGGGGACATGGTTGTGATGGGCGGAATGGGCCTTCGCGCCGAGCAGGAACAGACGGGTGAGAAAACCCGGAAGCCGCCCGCGCACGGGGGCCGCGGACGTCGCGGCATCGGAAACAGACAACAGCACGCCTTTCGTGATCGGTCATGAGTTTTCGCGTCCCAAGGCTTTAGCCCTTGACGCGCGGCGCATGCACCGCCAGTTTCCGCATGCCAGACGGTCGGACGGCCGCTGTTGGTGCGCATATGCGCAGTGATGGAGGAAAGTCCGGGCTCCACGGAAGAACGGTGCCGGCTAACGGCCGGCGGGGGCGACCCCAGGGACAGTGCCACAGAAAACAGACCGCCCCCACGGCAGAGGGCCCGGTTTCACGACCGGACCGGATGTTGGGGGCAAGGGTGAAACGGTGCGGCAAGAGCGCACCGCGCGCATGGTAACATGGGCGGCAGGGCAAACCCCACCGGGAGCAAGACCGAATAGGAACGGCAGGCGGGCGGATTCCGGTCCGCGCCGCCAGGGGCCTTCCGCCCCGTCGTTCGGGTTGGTCGCGTGAGGCGTGCCGCAAGGCGCGTCCCAGAGGAATGGCCGTCCCATCCCCACGGGGATGGACAGAACCCGGCTTACAGACCGTCTGGCATCTTTATCCCCCGTCCCTGCCATCATTACGTCACTTCACCTGCCTGAATCGCGCGGGTACGGCGGTAACAAAGTATTCACCAAAAGAACAAACCATAAACATATCTGGAACAGAAATGAGCACGGGCAGAACATGGGGGATATATTCCTCTTTACCTGTCATTACAGGCCCCACCGCCGAACAATAGCAGTCTGCCGCCATTTCTTGCATATCTTTAATTGACCGCCCATGAAATCCCATGATATCCCACATAGACCCAGTGAAGTTGAGTGAAGGAAGTACCTTCACCCGCGCCGGGGACAGCGTCTCAGACCTCTGTAATCCATGCCAGGGAGGGCATCGCGCAGCGTGAGTGTATTCCTTGGCACGCATCAGAACCGGCTGGATGCCAAGGGGCGGGTCTCCATCCCGTCGGCTTTCCGCGCGACGCTCCGCACCCTTTCGCGTGCGGGCGAACCGCTGGTCATCATGCGCCCCTCGCACCTGCATCCCTGCCTGGAGGCCTGGCCAAGCGCCTCGTTCTCCGCGCTGGCGCGCCCGCTGGACGAGGTGGACATCTTTTCCGAGGATCACGACGACCTCGCCACCGCGCTCTATGCTGATGCCTATCCCCTCGACGCGGACAAGGAAGGACGCATCCTGCTCCCCGAAACCCTGCGCGCGCATGCCAACCTGAGCGAACAGGTCACCTTCATGGGGCTTGGCCGTATCTTCCAGGTCTGGGATCCCGACGCCGCGAACCAGCGTCGCGCCGAGGCGCGTGCACGTGCGCGGGCGATGACATCCGGCAGGAAAACGGTGGCATCCCCGCCGGAAGGATCGGCATGACCACGATGACATCCCTTCCCCCGGCATCGCTGCCGTGTGCCGACGGCGGCCATGTCCCGGTCATGCTGGACGAGGTACTGTGCGACCTCGCGCCGCGTGATGGTGCGACATACCTCGACGGGACATTTGGCGGCGGCGGATATGCGCGCGCGATCCTGTCTGCGGCCGACTGCACGCTGTGGGCCATCGACCGCGACCCTGCCGCCATCGCACGCGGGGAGGTTCTGGCCACGTCCTTCCCCGACGGGCATGGGCAGTCGCGCCTGCGCCTCATCAAGGGCGGGTTCGGGGACATGGCCGCCCTGCTCGCCGCGCGCGGGGTGGGGGCGCTGGACGGCGTGACGCTCGACCTCGGGGTGTCGTCCTATCAGATCGACCAGCCGGAACGTGGCTTTTCCTTCCGCATGGACGGGCCGCTCGACATGCGCATGGGTGATGAGGGCACAACCGCCGCCGATGTCGTCAACCGCTATCAGGAAAGCGAACTTGCCGACATCATCTACACCTATGGCGAGGAACGGATGTCCCGCCGGGTGGCGCGCGCCATTGTCGCGGCACGGGCGGAGGCGCCGATCACCACCACGGCGCGCCTGGCGGATGTCGTGCGTTCGGTCGTGCGCGCGGACCGGTCGGGCATCGACCCCGCCACCCGCACCTTCCAGGGGCTGCGCATCTACGTGAATGATGAACTGGGGCAGATCGAACGCGGGCTGGAACAGGCGCTCGGCCTGCTCGCACCGGGCGGGCGCCTGGTGGTGGTGTCCTTCCACTCGCTTGAAGACCGTCTTGTGAAGCTTGCGATGAACCGTGCGTCAGGCCGCATGCCCGGCCCGTCGCGCCACGATCCGGGGGCCGCCGTACAGCGTACGCAGCGCCCGGCCTTCCGCCTTGTCAGGAACAAGGCCATCCGTCCGTCGGGCGCCGAATGCCACCGCAACCCGCGTGCGCGCAGCGCGCGGCTGCGCACGGTCGAACGCGTCGCGACATTCCCCTCCACCGAGTCCGCCACACACATGGGACAGCAGCAATGATCCGGATCATCACGCTTTTATGCGCCATCATGACGGCGGGGTCCGGGCTGTTCCTGTATACGAAGAAGCAGCAGACCTCCGCACTGGACCAGAAGATCGCGCAGATCGTGATGCAGACCGAACGCACGCGCGACCAGACGGCCATGCTGCGTGCGGAATGGACGATGCTGAACCAGCCCGACCGGCTGCACAAGCTGGCCGAACGCTATGACCCGACGCTGCGCCCCGTAGCGCCCACGCAGTTCGTACAGGTCGCCAGCCTGAGCGCGCACCTGCCCGCACCGGGATCCACCGCCCCCATCGCACCGCCCAACCCGCGTGCGAACATGGGTGTCGCCCTTGCTGCCGACCATATGCCCATTGCGACGGCAGACCCTGTCGCACGTCCGCATGCCCCCATGGTGATGCCTGCGGCAACGCTGGAACAGGCCAGCGTGCCGCATCCGGTGGCGCAGTCCGCGCCCCTCCCGCCAGTGGTGACGCACCATGCGCCACCCGCCCATGTGGAAGCGGCCGCCGTGCATCCCGAACATCCGGAGCATGATGGCATAAGGGCCACGCCGGAACACGCCGCCCCCCGTCCGGTGGAGCATGCCGCCCCGATGATGGCGCAGAACGAAGCCCCGGCAGCCCATCCGCCGGTGCATGTGGCCCATGCCGCCACCACCCCCGCGCCCGCCCATGACGTCATGCTGGCCAGTACCCGTGTCGCGCCCTATCACTACCATCCCGCGCATGAAGTGTCGGAGGCCGCATGGCATCCGGCCGAAGCCCTTCCCTCCGTCCGGGGTGGTGGCAGTTCGCTGGCCAACTCCCGCACGTCCGCCCTTCCCCCGCCCGTACCCGTCAGCAACTGACGACGGTCGCTTCCGCTGCCGGATACCGTCGGTGACATGAACGATACGCCCCGCCCATCAGACCAGGATACGCAAACGGACAGTTCCCGCCCCACAGGCGGGACTTTGCGCATGACCCAGGTACGCTACAGGACGGACACCCGCCTGCTGGTGGTCGCCGGGGTGTTCTGCGTGCTGTTCGGCGCGGTGGGCGTAAAGCTTGCCATCGCGACGATCATCATGCCGCTCGCCCCGCAGCAGCACCAGATCGCGCCGCAGGTCCCCCCCATCCCCAAGAGCGACCCCAAGGGCATGGTGGCCAACGACATCGTCCTGCCGCAGGTGCACCGCGCCTCCATCGTGGACCGCAACGGGCAGGCGCTGGCCATCTCCCTGCCGGTGGCGCAGGTCTATGCCAACCCGCAGGAAATGATCGACCCGCAGGACGCGACGCACAAGCTCAAGCACGTCCTGCCCCACCTTGACGAGGCGGAGACCCTGCGCCGCCTGTCATCGGCGCGGCAGTTCGTCTATCTGGCGCGCGACATCTCGCCGTCGGAGGAGCTGGCGATCAACAACCTCGGCATCCCCGGCATCTACTTCGAGCCCGGTGAGCGCCGCCGCTATCCCATGGGGCGTGTCGCGGCCCAGATCATGGGGGGCGTGGATATCGACGACCACGGCGTTGCAGGCGTGGAGCGTTTCTTTGACAAGCGCCTCGACAGCAACCGCGCGCCGCTGACGCTCTCGCTCGACGTGCGGGTGCAGAACGTGGTCCATGACGAACTGCAGTCGGCCATGGACACGTTCCAGGCGATCGGGGCCTGCGCGATCGTGATGGACGTGCGCAACGGGGAAATCATCGCCATGGTCAGCCTGCCTGACTATGACGCCAATGATTTCGGCCATGCCCCGGCCGACGCCCGCTTCAACCGCGCCGTCACGGGGATGTACGAACCCGGCTCCACCTTCAAGCTGCAGACGACGGCCATGGCGCTGCAGGACGGGGTCGCGCATATATGGGACCGTTTTTCCAGCGTGCCGATCAAGGTTGGCCGCTTCACCATTTCGGATATGAAGAACGACCATTTCGACCCCTGGCTCTCCCTGCCCGAAGTGATGGCCCATTCCTCCAACCCGGCGGCGGCGCATATCGCGCTGGATGCGGGAGCCGCGCGCCAGCAGGACTGGCTGCGCAACATGGGTTTTTTCGCGCGCGTACCCATCGAACTGCCCGAGGCCGGGCGTCCCATCGTCCCGTCCACGCACAACTGGGGCGTGTCCACCGTCATGACCGTGGCCTTTGGCCATGGTGTCGCCGAACCGCCGCTTGCGATCGTGCGCGGCACGGCGGCGACGGCCAACGGCGGCTTCCTGCTCAGACCCACGCTTTTGCTGCATGACCAGGACAGGACACCGGGGGGCACCCCTGTTCCCGATACCGACATGGCAGGACAGGTGCCCGATGCGCAGCGCCTGATCTCGGCGGAGAATTCGAACATCCTTCGCAAGATCCTGCGTCTTGACGTGACCAAGGGGACGGGCGACCGCGCGGAATCCCCGGGCTATTACGTGGGGGGCAAGACCGGCACGGCGGAGAAGATCGGCGCGCATGGCGGCTACCTCAAGCATGTCAACGTGTCGGCCTTTACCGGCATATTCCCGATGAACGCGCCGCGTTACGCGGTGTATGTCATGCTCGACAGCCCGAAGCCCACGGCGCAGACACATGGATGGACCACGGCGGGGTGGAACGCGGCGCCCACGGCCTCGCACATCATCACGCGCATCGCGCCGATGATGGGCCTGTTCCCCGACACCACGCATCAGGAAGCGATCGAGAATTCGCTCTACATCCCGATGCGCCCGTCTGTCCCGCATGGATATCGCGCGCTGGGCCCGGGAAATGATCCCGGCACGCAGCGCCTGCAGGAAGGCGAAGGCAGGCACCATGCCGGCCGCCACGGGACGGGGGAGATGACCTCCGAAGAGGGGCACGTGGCGCGCATGCACGCCGCACGGGATGAACGCGAAGACGCCCTGCCATTAAAGAAGCGGCAGGAACGGGGATAGACATGAAACTGACGACTGTACTGCACCGCGCAGGTCTTGCGGCGGATGGCTGCGGCCATGACCCGGAGGTCAGCGGCATTACCGCCGACAGCCGGCAGGTGCGCCCGCGCATGATCTTCGCCGCCATCGCGGGCAGCCGTGCCGATGGCCGCGCCTATATCGAACAGGCGCTGCAGCACGGGGCCTGCGCCATCGTCTCGACCCCGGATGCCTGCACTGCGGTGCGGCAGGCGCGCCCTGACATCGCCACCGTCGCCACCGACGATCCGCGCCATGCGCTGGCGGTGATCGCATCGGCGCTGATGCCCGCCCTGCCCGGCCATGTCGTCGCGGTCACCGGCACGAACGGCAAGACCAGCACGGTCGAGTTCCTGCGCCAGATCTGGCAGCAGCAGGGCCATGCCGCCGCCAGCATCGGCACGCTTGGCATCATCGCGCCCACTGTCCCCGCCCTGTCGGGGCCGTCGCTGACGACACCCGACAGCGTGACGATGGCGCTCACGCTCGGGACGCTGCACGAACACGGGGTCGATGACATCGCGATCGAGGCGTCCTCCCACGGGCTGGCGCAGCGCCGCCTTGACGGGGTGCCGATCGCCGCCGCCGGGTTCAGCAACCTGACGCGCGATCACCTTGACTACCACGACGACATGGACAGCTATCGCGCGGCGAAACTGCGGCTGTTCGACATGCTGCTGCCGGCGGGTGGCCTTGCGGTGGCCAATGCGGACATGGACGGCGCGACGCTGGACGCGCTGCGCACGATTGCCATGAACCGTGCGCTGGACCTGCGTCTGGTTGGCGAAGGGGGTGATGCCATCCGCCTGCTGCGCGCGACGCCCCGCCCTGACGGGCAGGTGCTGGAACTGGAGTGTGACGGCACACGCCGCGAGGTCGAAATACGCCTGCCCGGACGTTATCAGGTGGACAACATGCTGCTGGCCGCGGGACTGTCGGCGGCGGACATGGACGGGGTGCGCGCGGCCATCGACTGCCTCCCCGCCCTTGTGGGGGTGCGCGGGCGCATGGAACTTGCCGCCACCCTGCCCAACGGGGCGGCGGTGTATGTCGATTTCGCCCACACGCCCGATGCGCTGGAACGCCTGCTGCAATCGCTGCGGCCACATGCGTCGGGGCGGCTTGTGGTGGTCTTCGGCGCGGGCGGCGACCGTGACCGGGGCAAGCGGCCATTGATGGGCGAGGTTGCCACGCGCCTTGCCGACATGGCCATCGTCACCGACGACAACCCCCGGACCGAGGACGCGGCCGCCATCCGGCGCGAGGTCATGGCGGGCGCGCCGGGTGCTGCGGATATCGGCGGGCGCCGCAACGCCATTGCAGAGGGACTGTCCCGACTGAAGACCGGCGACGTGATGGTCGTAGCGGGCAAGGGCCACGAACAGGGACAGACGATCGGCACGACGGTCCTGCCCTTTGACGACGTTTCCACCATTCGCGAACTGGTGGGCCAGTCATGACCGTCCTGTGGACCCGCCCCGACCTGATCGCGGCGACAGGCGGGCATTTCCTTGCGCCTGCCACGCCCGGCGATGCGATACGCGCCACGGATGTTTCCATTGACACGCGCACGCTGGCGGCGGGTGACATCTTCGTAGCACTGGTGGGGGAAAATTCGGACGGGCATGCGCACATCCCACGCGCGCTGGAGGCCGGGGCGGCCGTCGTGATCGCCCATCGCGACACTGGCGTAAAGGATCCGCGCATCCTGCTGGTGGAAGACACGCTGGCAGCCCTCAACGCCATGGCGGCCTTCGCGCGTGACCGCTTTTCCGGCCGGATGATCGCGGTGACCGGCAGCGTGGGCAAGACCACGACAAAGGACATGCTGCGCCATGCGCTGGGCGCGTGCGGGCCGACACACTGGGCCGTCGCGTCGTACAACAACCATTGTGGCGTGCCGCTGACACTGGCGCGCCTGCCCGCATCGGCCATGTTCTGCGTGTGCGAGGTGGGGATGAACAACCCCGGCGAAATCGCGCCACTGGCCCGGATGGTGCGGCCCGATGTCGCGGTCATCACCACCATCACCGGGGCGCATCTGGGCCATATGGGAAGTCTGGAGGCCATCGCGCGGGAAAAGTCGGACCTGATCGCGGCCCTGCCCCATGATGGCGTGGCGATCGTGCCCGATGACGTGACGGGCATGGCGGCGTTCACCACACAGGCCCGCAGGCATGGCGCGCACCTGTGGACGGCAGGCACCCTGCCCGCCAGCACGGCGCGGATGGAGGATTACAGGCCCCATCCCGGTGGCGGCACGTTCCGCGCCCTGATCGATGGATGGTCGGGCACGGTCGAACTGCATGCGCCGGGCCGTCACATGGCGGCCAACGCGCTGCTGGCGCTGGCGGCGGCACGGGCGGTCGGGGCCGACATGGCGCGCGCGGTGCGGGGTCTTGCGGATTTCCGGCCCGGGGCCGGGCGTGGGGCGATCACGCCCATCCTCGACGGGCAGGCCAGCCTGCTTGATGAAAGCTACAACGCATCGGTCGCCTCCATCTGCGCGACGCTCGATGTGCTGGGGCAGGTCCCGGCACGACGGCGCATCGCCGTGCTGGGCGACATGCTCGAACTCGGCACGTTCGCGCGCGACCAGCACGAATCCCTCCTTCCAGCCGTCCGCAAGCATGCGGACCTTGTTTTTTGTTGCGGCCCGAACATGAAATATCTCTTTGACCTCCTGCCTTCCTCCCAGCGCGGTGCGTGGACGCCCGATGCCGCGACACTTGCGCCGATGGTGCGCGCGCAGGCACGGGCGGGTGACGCGATCCTTGTAAAAGGAAGCCTCGGGCTGAAGATGCGCCAGGTGGTCGATGCCCTGCGTGCCCCCACCGTGGATGATGACGCGCGGGGGCGCGCCTGATGCTCTATGACCTGTTCCAGCGGCATGCAGCGGGCCATGTTTCCGTCCTCAACCTGTTTCACTACATCACCTTTCGCGCGGGCGCCGCGTGCCTGACGGCGCTGGTGCTCAGCCTCATGCTGGGCAACCCGCTGATCGCGCGCCTGCGCCGCATCCAGCGCGGCGGACAGCCGATCCGCGCGCTGGGGCCGGAACGCCATATCGTGGAAAAGGCCGGAACGCCGACGATGGGCGGCGTGCTGATCCTTGTCTCCCTGCTGGGATCGACGCTTTTGTGGGCGGACCTGACCAACGGGTTCGTCTGGGCGGTGATGACGATCACGCTGGCGTTCGGCGCGGTCGGGTTCGCGGATGATTACCTCAAGCTGTCGCGGCGCAACACCGATGGCGTGTCGATGCGCATGCGGCTGGGCTGTGAATTCGCGGTCTCCCTGCTGGGCGGGATCTGGATCGAAAGCCTGATGCCACCCGACCTTGCGAACCACCTCGCCTTCCCCTTCGTCAAGGACCTGCTGCTGCCGCTGGGCTATGCCTTTCCCGTGTTCGCGATGATCACGATCACCGGGTTTGGCAACGCGGTCAATTTCACCGACGGGCTGGATGGACTGGCGATCGTGCCAGTGACCATCGCCGCCCTGGTGTTCGCGCTGATTTCCTACCTCGTGGGCAACCATATCTTTGCCGACTACCTGCAACTGCATGCGGTGCCGGGCACCGGGGAACTGGGCATCTTCTGCTCCGCACTGGTGGGGGCGGGCCTGGGATTCCTGTGGTTCAACGCGCCGCCCGCGGCCGTGTTCATGGGCGATACGGGCTCGCTCGCGCTTGGCGGCGCGCTGGGGGCGGTGGCCGTGTCGGTCAAGCATGAACTGGTGCTGTGCATTGTCGGCGGCCTGTTCGTGATCGAGACGCTGTCGGTCATCATCCAGGTCTTCTGGTACAAGCGTACCGGGCGGCGGGTTTTCCTGATGGCGCCGCTGCACCATCACTTTGAGAAAAAGGGATGGCCGGAATCCAAAATCGTCATACGCTTCTGGATCGTTTCCATTGTGCTGGGACTGTGTGGCCTTGCCACGCTGAAACTGAGATGAGCGCATTTCCCACCAACCTGTTCACCGGACAGCGCATCGCCGTGCTGGGCCTTGGCCGCAACGGTCTGGCCGCCGCCCGCGCGCTTGGCGCGATGGGCGCACGGGTGCAGGCGTGGGATGACACGCTGGACAAGGCCCCCATCC
Organism: Gluconacetobacter entanii; assembly: GCF_003206495.1. Classification (GTDB taxonomy): domain Bacteria; phylum Pseudomonadota; class Alphaproteobacteria; order Acetobacterales; family Acetobacteraceae; genus Novacetimonas; species Novacetimonas entanii. Next base: position 40,238 of record NZ_NKUF01000019.1, read on the forward strand.
CCGCCACTGCGGGCGTGGAGTTCGCCCCGTTTGCGGACCTGTCAGGGTTCGATGCGCTGGTGATGTCGCCGGGCATCCCCCACACCCTGCCCGCCCCCCATCCGGTGGCGGCCATGGCGCGCGCGGCGGGGGTGCCGATCGTGTCGGATGCGGAATTCCTGTTCCGCGCCGTCCGCCGTGCGGGATCGCGCGCGCGGTTCGTGGGCGTGACCGGGACCAATGGCAAATCCACCACCACGGTCCTGCTGGCGCACCTGCTGCATCATGCGGGCATTCCTGCCATCGCGGGCGGGAACCTTGGCCCGGCCGCCCTGTCGCTGCCATTATTGCCGGATAATGGTATTTATGTGCTTGAAATGTCTTCCTACATGCTTGAACGGCTCGACAGCCTGCATTTCGACGCGGCCTGCCTGCTGAACCTGACGCCCGACCATCTGGACCGGCATGGCGACATGGCGGGCTATACGCGTGCAAAGCTGCATGTCTTCGACCGTCAGGGCGCGGGGGACCTCGCCGTTCTGGGCGACACCGTGCCGGACTGCGCGCACCTTGCCACAGGTCTGCGTTCGCGCGGCATCGACGTCAAGGTGGTCGGCGGTGATGCGGATGCGCCGGACATGTGGGTGCGCGACGGGATGCTGCGTGACGGCGCCGGCGTGATTGCCGACCTTGCGCACGCCACCTCCCTGCCCGGCACGCACAATGCGGAAAACGCCGCCACCGCCACGGCCATCGCGCTGTGGCTGGGCTGTCCGCGCGACATGATCGACACGGCACTGGCATCATTCGACGGGCTTGCCCACCGGCAGAAGACCATCGGCACGATCGACGGCATCCGCTTCATCGACGACAGCAAGGCCACGAACGCCGACTCCGCCGCGCGTGCGATGGCGTGCCATGACCGCATGATCTGGATCGCGGGCGGGATCGCCAAGGCGGGCGGGATTGCGGACCTCGCCCCCCTGTTCGGGCGGGTGGCGCATGCGTTCCTGATCGGGCGTGACGCCCCTGAACTGGCGCGGACGCTGCAGGCGCACAATGTCGCCCATACCATTGTCGGCACGATGGAGCATGCGGTGCCCGCCGCACTGGCGGCTGCGCGGACGCAGGGCGTGCCGGTGGTACTCCTGTCGCCCGCCTGCGCCAGTTTCGACCAGTTCACCGGGTTCGAGTCGCGCGGCCTGCGCTTTGCCGAACTTGTCGCCACGCTGGACACACCATAATGGCAAGCCTGTCACGCATCAACACATCGCCCATGGCGCGATGGTGGCGCAACGTGGATCGCGTCACCCTCATCTGCGTGGGGATCCTGATCGGGTTCGGCTATATCCTGATGCTGGCGGCAAGCCCGGCGGTGGCGGTACGTATCGGCGCGTCGCGCGACATGTTCATCTTCAAGCAGGTGTGCTTCCTGATGCTGGCGGCGCTGATCGTGGTCGGCACGTCGCTGCTGTCGGTGCGCGCGGTCAGGATCCTGGCCGCCGTGGGGTTCGTGCTGGGCATCATGGCCACCGCGCTGACGCTGGTCCACGGGATCGAGATCAAGGGCGCGCGGCGCTGGATCGCGCTGCCGATGATGTCGGTACAGCCGTCCGAGTTCCTCAAGCCCTGTTTCGCCGTGGTGACGGCGTGGCTGCTGACGGAGCGTCAGAAACGCAGGTATTTCCCCGGTATGCTGATCTCGCTCGGCCTATTCGGGGTCGTGCTGCTGCTGCTGAAATCACAGCCCGACATCGGGATGCTCAGCGTGATTACGACCGTCTTCATCACGCAGCTTTTCGTCGATGGGCTCAGCCTGTTCCTCGTGGCGGGGGGCGTGGGGTGCATGATCGCGGCCTTCATCGGGGCCTATGCCGTCTTCCCGCATGTCCGCTCCCGCGTGGAGCGTTTCCTCCACCCCGAAGTGGGCGACCATTACCAGATCGACACCGCCCTGCGCGCCTTTGGCAATGGGGGGCTGCTGGGGCGCGGACCGGGCGAAGGGCGGGTGAAGGACCTGCTGCCCGATGCGCATGCCGACTTCGTCTTTGCCGTCGCGGGGGAGGAATTCGGCATGATCGTCTGCCTGTTCATCATCGGGGTGTTCGGCGTGATCGTCATTCGCGCGCTGCTCAAGCTGCTGCGTGAAAACGATCCCTTCATCGTCGTGGCCACGACCGGGCTTGTGACCGGGTTCGGGCTGCAGGCGTTCGTGAACATGGGATCGACCCTGCACCTGATCCCGACCAAGGGCATGACGCTGCCCTTCATTTCGTATGGCGGGTCCTCCGCCATGTCCGTGGCGCTGACGATCGGCATGGTCCTTGCGCTGACCCGCACGCGCGTCAACACCGCCGACAGCCAGTTCGGGCAGTCCACGCCCGCGTTCCTGAACCGGAGACCCCGCCCATGACCCCGCGCCCCATCATCATCGCCGCCGGTGGCACGGGGGGACATTTCTTCCCGGCGGAAGCGCTGGCCAGTGAACTCGTCCATCGCGGGCACGAGGTCGCGCTGATGACCGACCGCCGCGCCGGGATCCGTGAAAAGGGTATTTTCGCCGGACGGCAGCAGTTCGTCCTGCCCGGCGCGGGGATTGCGGGACGCGGCATCATGCGCGCCGCACGCGCCGCACTCGCCCTCGCGCACGGGACATGGCGCGCGCGCGCGATCCTGCGCGGACTGCATCCGGCAGCCGTCGTGGGGTTTGGCGGCTACCCGTCCGTCCCGCCACTGCTGGGCGCGCACCTGATGGGAAAGGGCCGGCCGCCGGTCTTCATCCATGAAGGCAACGCGGTGATGGGGCGGGCCAACGCGTTCCTGTCACGCTGGGCCAGTGCGATCGCGACCTCCTTTCCCACCGTGGCGGGCCTGCCGCCGGGTGTTCCCGTCACCGAGACGGGCATGCCGGTACGCCCCGACATCGCGGCGGTGCATGACGTGCCCTACCAGCCATCCAGCTGGGTGATCCGGCTTCTGGTCTGGGGCGGGTCGCTTGGCGCGCGCATCTTCAGCGATGTCGTGCCCGCGGCACTTGAAAGCCTGCCCCCGCCGCTGCGCGCACGCATCGAGGTCACGCAGCAGGCGCGGGCCGAGGACGTGGAGCGCGTGCGCGCGGCCTATGCCACGGCCGGGATTCCCGCGCGTGTCGCACCGTTCCTCGACAACGTGCCCGACCTGCTGCGTGACGCGCACCTGGTGATCGGCCGTGCGGGCGGATCATCCGTGGCGGAGGTGACGGTTGCGGGACGGCCCGCGATTCTCGTGCCGCTGCCGATCGCCGCAAGTGACGAGCAGAGCGCCAATGCCCGCGCACTGGTCGCGGCCGGGGCGGCGTGGATGATCACGCAGGCCGACCTGACGCCCGGCAGGCTGTCCGCGATGCTGGTGGAACTGCTGGGCGATCGCGACGCGCTGGCGCGGGCGGCGGCCCGTGCACGGACGATCGGACGCCCCGATGCCGCCGCGCGTCTGGCGGACATGATAGAAGGATGCTTGCATCCCATGGCCAGTGCCGCCTAATCCGGCAGAGCGAAGATGGAGACTGAGACATAATGAGAGCCCTGCCCCTTTCCATTGGCACCATCCACTTTGTCGGCATAGGCGGCATCGGCATGTCCGGCATCGCCGAAGTGCTGCACATGCTGGGCTATGCGGTACAGGGGTCCGATATCGCCGAAAGCGCCAATGTCGCGCGCCTGCGCGCATCGGGCATTCCCGTAACCATCGGCCATGACGCGGCCAACCTTGGCGCGGCACAGGTAGTCGTGACCTCCACCGCCGTGCAGCGCGACAATCCCGAAGTCGTGGCCGCGCGTGCGCGCCTGATCCCCGTTGTCCGCCGGGCGGAGATGCTGGCCGAACTGATGCGCCTGCGCTGGTCGGTTGCCGTTGGCGGCACGCATGGCAAGACCACGACCACCAGCCTTGTCGCCGCCGTGCTGGAGGCCGCCAAGCTGGACCCCACCGTCATCAATGGCGGCATCATCGAGGCCTATGGCACCAACACCCGCATGGGTTCGGGCGACTGGATGGTGGTGGAGGCGGATGAAAGCGACGGGTCCTTCCTGCGCCTGCCCTCCGTCATCACGGTGGTCACCAACATGGACCCCGAACACCTCGACCACTGGGGCACGGAGGAGGCGATGCAGGCGGCGTATGACCAGTTCGTCTCCAACATCCCGTTCTACGGCTTTGCCGTGCTGTGCATCGACCATCCCGCCGTGCAGCAGATGATCCCGCGCCTGTCGGACCACCGGATCATCACCTATGGCTTCTCCCCGCAGGCCGACATCCGCGCGGAAAAGGTCATTACCGACAAGCTTGGCGCCACGTTCGAGGTGGTCGTCACCAGCCGCAACCGCAACCGTTCGCGCCGCGCGGGTCCGTTCCGCCTGCCGATGCTGGGCCATCACAATGTCCAGAACGCGCTTGCGGCCATCGCGGTGGGTATCGAGATGGAAATCGACGACGCGACGATCCGCTCCGCCTTCGCCGCGTTCAAGGGGGTCAAGCGCCGCTTCACCCGCACGGGGGAGACCGGGGGCATCACCGTGATCGACGATTACGGCCACCACCCGGTGGAGATCGCCGCCGTGCTGAAGGCCGCGCGCCAGGCGGGGGCGAACAATGTCATCGCGGTGATGCAGCCACACCGTTATTCGCGCCTGCAGAGCCTGTTTAACGAATTCTGCACCTGCATGAACGACGCTGGCACCGTCATCATCGCCGACGTCTATGCCGCGGGCGAAAAACCGATAGAGGGGATTGACCGCGATGCCCTGGTCGAAGGACTGCGTGAACGCGGGCACCGTTCCGTCGTACCCCTGCCGGGGCCGGAGCACCTGGCGGAAATGATCAACGCGATCGCACGTCCCGGTGATTTCGTGGTCTGCCTTGGCGCGGGATCCATCACGCAATGGGCGCAGGCCCTGCCGGAACAACTGGCGGAACTGCAGGCCGCCCCCACCACCCCGGCGGCACACAAGGGAGAAGACGCGGCGTGATGACACAGGCTGCGACAGACATGCCAGCCGGCGACACGCCCGATGGTCCCGTGACCGTGCAGTGGCGCGAGGACCTGATACGCGCGCTGGCGGATTTCCGGGGACGCCTGACGCCTGACGCCCCGCTGGGCGCGCGGACGTGGTTCCGCGTGGGCGGGGCCGCGGAACTGCTGGTGCAGCCTGCCGACGCGCGCGACCTGGCGCTTGCGCTGCGCCATATCCCGCTGGAGGTGCCGGTGCGCGTGCTGGGCGCGTGTTCCAACACCATCATCCGCGACGGCGGCATCGATGGCGTGGTCATCCGGCTGGGACGTGGCTTTGCCGAAATCGCGCATGACGGCAATGGCCTCATCGCCGGGGCGGCGTGCCTCGACATGACGGTGGCGGAGCATGCCGCGACATGTGGCCTCGCGGGGATGGAATTCCTCGCCGGCATCCCCGGCGCGCTGGGGGGTGCGGTGTCAATGAACGCAGGGGCGTATGGTTCGGACATTTCCACCATCCTCGACTGGGTGGAGATCATCACCCGCGACGGGGAGGCCCTGCGCCTGCCGGGTGGCGCGCTGAAGTTCAGCTACCGCCATGCCCTCGTGCCGCAGGGCGCGGTGGTGGTGCGCACGCGCCTGTGCGGGCAGCCGTCGAACACGCTGGCCATCCGCGAACGCATCGCGCAGATCCGCGCGGCGCGCGAGGCGGCACAGCCTGTACGCGCACGTACCGGCGGGTCCACCTTCCGCAATCCCGCGCCGGACATCTCGGACCGCAAGGCATGGGAACTGATTGACGCGGCGGGTTGCCGTGGACTGACGCTCGGCGGCGCGCAGGTCAGCGAGAAGCACTGCAATTTCCTGCTCAACACCGGGAACGCCACGGCGGCGGAGCTTGAGGAACTGGGCGAAATGGTGCGCCTGCGCGTGCGCGAACATACCGGCGTGACCCTCGAGTGGGAAATCCGGCGCATCGGACGTCCCCTCGGGCGGGCGGCAGCCACCCCCCTGTGCAAGGAAACGACAGCATGACACGGCCAAGCATCTCCGTCCTGATGGGCGGCATGTCGGCGGAACGCGAAGTCAGCCTGAAAAGCGGCGCGGGCGTGACCGAGGCCCTGCGCTCGCTCGGGTATGACGTGCGGCAGATCATCGCGGGGGAGGACCTTGGCGCGATCGTATCCGACCTGCAGGCCCACCGCCCCGATGTCGTCTTCAACGCGCTGCATGGCCGTTTCGGGGAGGACGGGTGCATCCAGGGCGTGCTGGACTGGATGGGCATCAGCTATACCCATTCCGGGGTCCGGGCCTCCGCCGTGGCGATGGACAAGGCGGCGGCGCGCACCATCTTTGCGGCGGCGGGCCTGCCGGTGGCGCATGGCCGCGTGGTCGCGATGGCGGAGCTTGAGGCTGCCGATCCCCTGCCCGCCCCCTATGTCATAAAGCCGCTCAACGAAGGCTCCTCCGTCGGGGTGCAGATCATCCGCGCGGGTGCGAACACGCGCGCCAGCATCGCACGGTCATGGCAGTTCGGAACTTCCGCCCTTGTCGAGGAGTTCATTCCCGGACGCGAACTGACAGTGGGTGTGATGGGTGACCGGGCGCTGACCGTAACGGATATCACCCCGCAGGAATCCGGCGGGAACGGTTTTTACGATTACGCCGCGAAATACCAGCAGGGCGGTTCATCGCATGTGCTGCCCGCGCGCATCCATCCCGACGCGTTCGAGCGCGCGCGTGAACTGGCACTTGCCGCGCACCGGGTGCTGGGGTGCCGGGGGGCGTCGCGCACCGATTTCCGTTATGACGACACGCGCGACCCGGATGGTCCCGGACGGCTGGTGATCCTGGAGACCAATACCCAGCCCGGCATGACCGAGACCTCCCTGCTGCCGGAACAGGCGGCGGCCTGCGGCGTGTCCTATCCACATCTGTGCCAGTGGCTGGTGGAACAGGCGACCTGTCGTACATGAAGCGGTCCGCCGACAACCTGAACGACCGCCCGTCGAAGCTGTCCATCTTCCTGCGTCGGCAGAAGCGGCTGATCCGTCCTGCGCTGATTACCCTCGTGCTGTGTGCGGTGGGCGCGGGATGTGTGGCGTTCGTCCACCGCGTGGGGTCGGACGAACGCTTCGCCCCCTTCCGCGCGCGCATGGTCAACATGCTGCCGCTGCGCATCACGAACATCACGGTCACGGGCAATGAACTGACCGGCGATGACGCCCTGCAGGAGGCGCTGGGCGTGCGCAAGGGGGATTTCATCCTCGGCTTCTCGCTTAACGCCGCGCGGCAGCGGATCGACGCGCTGCCGTTCGTGGACCATTCCGTGGTCGAACGCCGCCTGCCCGATACGATCATCATACACCTGATCGAACGCCGCCCCTTTGCGGTGTGGCAGAACCACGGGCATTTCATGCTGATCGACCGCGAAGGCAACCAGGTGCGCGACCAGGGCATGACCGGAAAGGATGCGCAGGCCTTCATGCAGCTTCCGCTGGTGGTTGGCCCGGACGCCAATGTCGCCGCGGCCTCGCTGATGGATGAACTCTCGGCCCAGCCCGAAGTACGCACCAATGTCACGGCGGCCGTGCGCGTGGGGCAGCGGCGGTGGAACCTGACGCTGCGTGATGGCACGATCGTCATGCTTCCCGAGGGGGAGGAAGTCCCCGCGCTCAAGCGCCTTGCGCAGATGCAGCAGGACATGCGCCTGCTGGACCGCCCTGTCCTTTCCATTGACATGCGGCTGCCAGATCGCCTGATCATCCGTGAGGCGCCCCATCCGGCCAGCAATGACAACACGACACCCCCTGCGGCAGCGCCGAGCGGATTGCCCGCCCCGGACATGCCCTGGACGCGTCCAGACATGGCCAACCTGCGGAGACGTGCATGAGTAACCTGACCATCCGCCCCGAGAGGCCCGCCACCGCGCAGCGTTCGCCCGCGGCACCTGCCGCCGTGCCCGCCACGACCACGCCCGCCCTGCGCCGCGCCACCGCCGTGCCCGCACTGCCGAACACCGCGCGGCGCGACCGGCGCGCGATCACGAACATCATCCCGATGGCGGAGGACCGCCCCCAGCGCAAGCTGCGTTCCGGCCCGTTCAGCGTGCTCGACATCGGTTCGACCAAGATCGTGTGCCTGATCGGCAAGGGGGAGCCGGACGGGTCGCTGCGGGTGCTGGGCCATGGCTGGCGCCGTTCGCATGGCGTGCGCTGTGGCGGGATCGTGGACCTGCGCGAGGCCGAGGCCGCGATCCGCGCCGCCGTGGGGCAGGCCGAGGACATGGCGACCGTGCGCAAGGACGAGATTTTCATCAACCTGTCGTGCGGCCATCCCGAAAGCCGTCACCTCAACATCCGCTGGCCGATCGGCGGACGCGAGATCGGCGATGCCGACATGCGCCGGATCACGACCGAAGGCCGCATGCGCGCCCTGACAGAGGGACGTTCGGCCATCCATACGCTGCCACTCGATTACGCGGTGGATGAAACGCAGGGCGTGCCGGACCCGCGCGGGCACCTGTGCGACCATCTTTCGGCGCGCATGCATGTCATCGACGCGAACACCACCGCACTGCGCAATGTGGAGGCCGTCCTGTCGCGCGTGGACCTGACGATCGCGGGCATGGTGTCGGCCCCGCTGGCGTCTGGCCTTGCCGTCCTGAACGAGGAGGAGCGCGACCTTGGCGTCACGGTGGTGGACATGGGCGGGGGCACCACCTCGATCGCCGTATTCAGCGAAGGGCGGCTTGTCCATACCGCGAGCATCCCCATCGGCGGGCAGCACATCACGCGCGACATCGCGCATGGCCTGTCCACCTCCATCGACAATGCGGAACGACTGAAGACCATGCACGGGTCAGCAGAACTTTCCGCTGGCGATGACCAGGAAATGGTGCTGGTGCAGCTTATTGGCGACAACGACCATCATTATGTCAGAATTCCCCGCTCTAGGATCGTTTCCATCATTCATCCGCGCGTGGAGGAAACACTCGAAATGGTCAATGACAGGCTGGAAATGGCGGCCCTCGGCCCTGCGGCCGACGGGCGTGTCGTGCTGACGGGGGGGGGATCGCTGCTCGAAGGAATCGGCCCCATGGCCGCGCGCATGCTCAACCGCCGCGTCCGCCTGGGCCATCCGCGCCATATCCATGGCCTGCCTGAAAATCCGGCGACCTGGCCGATGTTCGCGACATCGGCGGGCCTGCTGGCATGGGCCGCGGGCGTAGGTGACACGCTCAATGATACCGGAATCAGTGATGTGCGTCCGGGCGGCCTGTTCAGACGTTTCGTCGATTTCATCCGCGACAGGGTATGATATTAACGATAAAGTCTTTATTTAATACCCGATAAGCAAGCGCACAACGCGCGCCCCCATCCACCCATCCCTCGCCTTCGGGAGCCGACCATGACCCTGAATCTGACCATCCCGCAGCAGAACCATTCTGACTTCACCCCACGCATAACAGTATTCGGGGTGGGCGGCGGTGGCACCAATGCCGTTGACAACATGATCAACTCGCAGCTGCAGGGCGTGGAATTCGTGGTGGCCAACACCGATGCGCAGCAGTTGTCCCACAGCAAGGCCGACCGCCGCATCCAGCTTGGCCCCCACCTGACGCAGGGGCTTGGCGCGGGCGCAAAGCCCGAGATCGGGCGCGCCGCGGCGGAAGAGGCCTGCGATGAACTGTCGCGTCACCTCGACGGCGCGCACATGATCTTCATCACCGCGGGCATGGGTGGTGGCACGGGCACCGGGGCGGCGCCGGTCATCGCGCGCATGGCGCGTGAACGCGGCATCCTGACCGTGGGCGTGGTGACGAAGCCCTTTACCTTCGAAGGTGGCCGCCGCGCCAAGTCGGCGGATGCGGGGATTGCCGAACTGCAGCAGTTTGTCGATACCCTCATCGTCATTCCCAACCAGAACCTCTTCCGGCTGGCCAATGAACGCACCAGTTGGCAGGACGCGTTCAAGATGGCGGACAACGTCCTGTACATGGGCGTGCGTGGCGTGACCGACCTGATGATGGCGCCGGGTCTGGTCAACCTCGATTTCGCCGACATCCGCACGGTCATGGCGGAAATGGGCAAGGCCATGATGGGCACGGGCGAGGCCGAGGGCGAAAACCGCGCCATCGCCGCCGCCGAGGGTGCGATTTCCAACCCGCTGCTCGAAGACACGTCGATGGGTGGCGCACAGGGCCTGCTGATCAACATCACTGGTGGCGAGGATCTGACCCTGTTCGAGGTGGACCAGGCCGCCAACCGCATCCGCGAGGAAGTGGCCGAGGATGCGAACATCATCTTCGGTTCCGCGATCGACCCGAACCTGAACGGCCGCATCCGCGTCTCCGTCGTGGCGACCGGCATCGAAAGCGCCGCCGAACGCGCGGCCGCCGCATCGACGGCGACCGCGCCCCAGTCGCAGCCGCAACCGCAGCCCACGGCGGAAACCGCGCCGCCGGCGGCTGCCGCACAGCCAGCGACGCCGACGGCCGCGCCTGCGGGACAGCCGCCCTCCCCCTCGGCCCCGCCGGCGGCAGGTCCGGGCACGCCCCATGTGCCGGCCGGCGCGACACCGCTGCGCCAGCCCAACATGCCGCCTTCGGCCCCTTCGCCGCATACGGTGCCGCCGCAGGTGGCGCAGGCGCAGCGCGGGTCGCCGCGTTCCTCCCTGTTTTCAGACTGGGGCAAGGCGGCGGAACAGCCGCAGCCACCGCAGTCGCGCAGCCTGTTCGGCGTCGTCACCGGTGCGCTGCGCCGCCGTTCGGCCGCCCCGCAGCAGCAGGTGCCGCAGTCCGCACCCTACGCCGCCCCGCAGGGCGCGCCGGAACGGGCCGAACCGTCCCTCCAGCAGCCGCCGCAGGGCCGTCCGCCACAGACCCCGCCGCAGGGTGGTGGCACGCCCGATGACAACGGCCTCGACATTCCCGCGTTCCTGCGTCGCGGATAAGCCCGAAGGTCTGGCCGGGCATGGCGTTGCGGAATGTAACGCCATGCCCGGCCCTGTTTTTTTCAGGTGCGCAGGCATGGTAACGGTTGGCAATAATCATTGACTGGTTAAACAGGACAGGTCCGGCCTAGTATCCCCTGACCCGCTCCGTAGCCAACACATTCACCTGTATCGAGGGATGCGCACAATGGATGGCATGTCGATAGGTCCGCGTGAACTTGCCGATGCGTGCGTTACCGAAACGGTCATGCCCACAGCCGATGCGCCCGACGCCGTGTGGCAGCACACGCTGCGCCGTCCCATCAGCAGCATCGGCACGGGACTGCATACGGGACGACGCATTTCGCTGTCACTGTCCCCCGCCCCGGCCAATACGGGCATCATCTTCCGCCGCACCGACCTTGATAACCGTATCATTCCCGCAACGTACGACCATGTGGTCGATACACGGCTGAGCACGGTCATCGGCGATCCCTCCCCCGCTTCGCCCCTGCGGGTGGCGACCATCGAACACCTGATGTCCGCCCTGTGTGGCTGTGGCATCGACAATGCGTATATCGACCTCGACGGACCGGAAGTGCCGGTGTTCGATGGCTCGGCGTCCGAATTCATGTTCCTGCTGGATTGCGCGGGGCGGGAACGCCAGCCTGCCGGTCGCCCCACGCTGGAGATCCTGCGCACCGTGCGGGTGGAGGACGCGGACGCCTTCGCCGAACTTTCCCCCCCATCCACCGACGGCCTGAACATCAGCATGTCGATCGATTTCGCGGCGCAGGCGATCGGACGGCAGATATTTTCCGCACGGATCTGCGCCACGTCCTTCCGGCGCGACCTTGAAAACTGCCGCACCTTTACCCTGCGTCAGGAAATCGACGCGCTGCATGCGGCGGGCCTGGCGCGCGGCGGGTCGCTTGAAAACGCCATCGTTGTCGATGACGACCGCATCCTCAACCCCACCGGCCTGCGCAGGCCCGACGAGTTCGTGCGGCACAAGGTCGTCGATGTGATCGGGGACCTGTACCTGTCCGGTGCGGTCATCCATGGGGATTTCCACGGGCACAAATCCGGCCATACCCTGAACAACCGCCTGCTGCGGACGCTGATGGCCGATACGACAGCATGGCGCCTGCATGGCGTGCCGATGCACAAGGGGCAGATCGGCCGCGCCGCCGCATGAAGCGCATGAAAACGGAACGACGCTCTTCACCCCGCTTGCGCACATGATATAAAGCACGCGCAACTGGAAGAGCCGGCATGTCACGACGCAGAACCCGACACATCCCCCTTCTCCGCCGACATGGTGGCATTCTGCCACGTCTGCTTGCCCTCCCCGCGCTTGGCCTGCTTGTAGCGTGTAACGGCAACAGCGCCATTGTGGAGCACGCCCCCCGCGTGGGTTCAGCAGAAACCCTGTATAATCATGGCGTTGATGCCCTGCGCAGCAACCGTTACGTCCTTGCGACCATCCAGTTCGACGTCCTGCAGCGTAACTATCCCTATTCCCAGTACACCGCCAACGCGCAGTTGATGGAGGGATATTCCGACTACCTGCAGAGCAAGTATCCCGAGGCCGTGCAGCAGCTTGACCGATTCCTTGAACTGCATCCCACCAGTTCGGACGCCGCCTACGCCTTCTACCTGCGTGCGCTATGTTATTACGAGCAGATCGCCGACGTGCAGCGTGACCAGCAGGGCACGGTCGAATCGATGGATGCGCTTGAGGAAGTCATCACCCGCTTTCCCCAGACCCCCTATGCCCGTGATGCGCAGTTGAAGATCGACCTGTGCCGCGACCATCTGGCGGGCAAGGAAATGCTGGTCGGGCGTTTCTATCAGGAGCAGCGCAATTACCAGGCGGCGGTCAACCGCTACCAGCGCGTGGTGCAGGATTTCCAGACGACCAACCATGTCCCCGAGGCGCTGGAGCGCCTGGTGGAAGTGTATCTGGACCTTGGCCTGCTGGAGCAGGCGCGCAAGACGGGCGCGGTGCTGGCCTATAACTACCCCGACAGCAAATGGTATCGTGACGCCTATGACCATCTGCGTGACCATCACCTCATCAAGGGCGTCCCGCCCCGCGCCAGAAAGCAGGGACGCAACGCATTTTCACGGGCATGGCATTCGATCTTCTAGGTCCCGCCCCTTCTGCCTGACCTGTTGATCGGATCATCCGCATGCTGACACATCTCTCGATTCGCGATGTCGTCCTGATCGAGAAGCTCGACCTTTCCTTCATCGCAGGCCTTACAGTGCTCACGGGGGAAACGGGGGCCGGCAAATCCATCCTCCTCGACAGCCTTGGCCTGGCGCTGGGCGAACGCGCCAGCGCGTCGCTCGTGCGGGCGGGCGCGGAACAGGCCAGCGTCAGCGCCAGCTTCGACATCGCCGCCGACCATCCCGTGCATGAACTGCTGGCGGAACAGGGCATCGCGATAGAGGAACCGCGCGAGCCGATCCTGCTGCGCCGGATCGTGACGGTCGATGGGCGTTCGCGCGCCTATATCAATGACCAGCCGGTCGGTGTGACGCTGCTGCGCCGGGCGGCGTCGCTGCTGGTGGAAATCCAGGGGCAGCATGAACAGATGGGGCTGGCGGACCAAGGCACCCACCTCGACCTGCTCGACGCATTTGGCGTGGCCGCGACCCTGCGCACGAACACCGCGCGCGCCTATCGCGCCTGGATCGAGGCGACGGCGGAACTCGCCGCCGCGCGCGCGGAGATGGAAAGTGCCGCGCGGGAGGAAGACTGGCTGCGCCAGGCGGCCGACGACCTGTCCACCCTCGCCCCGCTGGAGGACGAGGAAACGCAGCTTGCGGGCCTGCGCCAGTCGCTGCAGCAGGGCGAACGCCGGGCGGAGGCGATTGCCGCAGCATTGAGCGACCTGTCCCCGCGCGACCGCCGTGGCGTCAACCCGGCCTCCGCCCTGCGCAATGCCAGCCGTGCGCTGCAACGCCTGCTGCCCGCGCCGACCGACCTCAATCCCGGTGCGATCGGGGCGGAGGAACAGGCCGCGGCGCAGGAGGCGCTGAACGCGCTGGAACGTGCCGAAGAAGCCCTTGCCGAAGCGGAAAGCCTGCTCTCGCGCCTCGCCTCCGACGCGCAGGCCGACCCGCGCCTTCTGGAACAGACCGAGGAGCGGCTGTTCGCCCTGCGCGCCGAGGCCCGCAAGCACGGGGTGTCGGTGCCGGAACTGCCGGGCCTGCTGAGTGCCTTCAACGAACGGCTCAGCGCACTGGATTCGGGAAATGCCCGCATCGAGGTGCTGGAGGCGGCGGTGGCCGAAACCCGCGCAAAGTTCGAGGAGGCGGCGCAGAAACTGACCGCCGCACGTGAGAAGGCGGCCCGCAAGCTGGAGACGGCGGTGATGGCGGAACTGCGCCCGCTGCGGCTGGAGCGCGCGCGTTTCATTGTCGAACTCCTCCCCCTGCCGCCGGAGGCATGGAACCTGCGCGGCAAGGAGCAGGCGTCCTTCCTGATCGCCGCCAATCCGGGACAGCCGCCGGGACCGCTGGCGAAGGTGGCGTCGGGCGGCGAGCTTTCGCGGCTGATGCTCGCGCTCAAAGTCGTGCTGGCGGGGCGTTCGGCGATTCCCACGCTGGTGTTCGACGAGGTCGATTCGGGCGTCGGCGGCGCCACGGCGTCGGCCATCGGGGAGCGGCTGTACATGGTCGGGCGCGATGTACAGGTACTGGTCGTCACCCACAGCCCGCAGGTCGCAGCACGGGGGGATGCGCACCTTCGCATCAGCAAGAAGGTGACGCGCGACCGGACGGAAACGCATGCGGCCCCCCTCGACAGCGAAACACGGCTGGAGGAAATCGCCCGCATGCTATCGGGTGACACGATCACGCCCGCCGCACGCGCCGCCGCCGACAGCCTTCTGAAAGGGGAATGACATGACGGATTCGGCCGGGGACCTGGCACGCTCCTGTCAGGACATCCTTGAACGCGCGCAGGGGCCGGAACTTTCCGGCCCGCAGGCGGCAGCGGAACTCGCGCTGCTGGCCGATGTGATCGCACGCCTGGATCATGCCTATCACCATGATGACGCACCGGTTGTCACGGATGCGGTGTATGACGCGCTGCGCCGGCGCAATGCCGAACTGGAACAGGCCCACCCAGAGGCACGCCGGGCCGACAGCCCCGAAACCCGTGTGGGCGCGGCCCCTGCCGGTGTGTTCCGTCGCCACCGGCACCTGACGCCGATGCTCTCGCTCGACAATGTGTTCAGCCGGGAGGAATTCGAGGGATTCATCAGCCGTGCCGCGCGCTTCCTCGGGCTGGATGACGCGCAGGCCATGGAGCTTGACTTCGTGGCCGAACCCAAGATCGACGGGCTTTCGATCAGCCTGACCTATGAAAACGGGCATTTCGTGCGCGGCACCACCCGCGGCGACGGGACCGAGGGGGAGGACGTCACCGCCAACCTGCGCACGCTGCGCGACCTGCCGCAGCAGTTGCATGGCCCCGCCCCCGACCTGATCGAGATCCGGGGCGAGGTGTTCCTGGCCAAGTCGGACTTCCTGACGCTCAACGCGGCGCAGGTTGCCGCGGGGCAGAAACCCTTTGCCAACCCGCGCAACGCGGCCGCCGGGTCGCTGCGCCAGCTTGATCCCGACATCACGCGCCAGCGTCCCCTGTCGCTGTTTGCCTATGCGCTGGGATATTCCAGCGCCCCGGTGGCGGACACGCACGCCCAGTACCTGCACCAGCTTTCGCAATGGGGGTTCGCGGTCAGTCCGCTATGTTCGCAGGTCGCGAATGTGGCGGAAGCGGAAGCGTTCATGGAACGGATTACACGCGAACGCTCCGCCCTTGATTACGATATCGACGGGGTGGTGTACAAGATCAACGAACGCGCGCTTCAGGAACGGCTCGGCTTTGCCGGGCGGGCGCCGCGCTGGGCCGTGGCGTGGAAGTTCGCCGCCGAACAGGCCGTCACGCGCCTGACGAAGATCGACATACAGGTCGGCCGCACCGGCGCGCTGACACCCGTTGCCATCCTGGAGCCGGTAAATGTCGGCGGGGTGATCGTCACGCGCGCCAGCCTGCACAACGAGGACGAGATCGCGCGCAAGGACGTGCAGGAAGGCGACCTTGTGCGCATCCAGCGCGCGGGCGATGTCATCCCGCAGGTGCTCGACGTCGTGCTGCCGCGCGACCATCCCCCCCACCCGTTCGTCTTCCCGCATGTCTGCCCCGTCTGCCATGCCCGCGCCGAACGGCCAGAGGGCGAGGTCGTATGGCGCTGCTCCGGCGGGTTGACGTGCCCGGCGCAACTGGTGGAACGGCTGATCCATTTCGTCTCCCGCGATGCGTTCGATATCGAGGGACTGGGTGATCGCACGATTGCGGAGTTCCATGAGGATGGGCTTCTGGCCACGCCGGGCGACATCTTCCGCCTGCCCGCGCATGAGGAGACGATTGCAGTACGCCCCGGATGGGGCGTCGTCTCCGCGCGCAACCTGGTCAACGCGATCGCGGCGCGGCGGACGATCTCCCTGTCGCGCTTCATCTATGCGCTGGGCATCCGCCGGATCGGGATCAACACGGCGCGCCTGCTGGCGCGGCATTACGGGTCGTATGAAAACTGGCACCGGCAGATGCTGCGCGCAACCACCGTGGGATCGGACGAACGGCTGGAACTGGGCAGCATCACCGGGATCGGCAGCGCCATCGCCGATGAACTGGTGGCTTTTTTCATCGAGGAGCACAACCGCCAGACGCTGGATGACCTGACCCATGTGCTGGAGGCCATCACGGACGAGGAAATGCTGGCGACGGGTGAACTGTCGGGCAAGGTCATCGTCTTTACCGGCACGCTGACGACCATGAGCAGGCCCGAGGCCCGCGCCATTGCCGAACGCATGGGCGCGCGCGTGTCCGACAGCGTCTCGAAAAAAACGGATATCGTCGTGCTGGGCGAAAAGGCGGGGTCGAAGGCGCGCAAGGCAGCGGAACTGGGCCTTCAGACCGTGGACGAGGCAGGCTGGCGCGCGCTGGCGGGACTTGCGCCGGTATCATGAACACCGTCCCTGCCATTGATGGTCGCGACGCGCTGCTGATTGTCGATGTGCAGAACGATTTCCTGCCCGGCGGCGCGCTGGCCGTGGCGCAGGGCGCGCGGATCATCCCGGCCATCAACCGCCTGCAGGACCTGCCGTTCGGCCGTATCGTCGCGACGCAGGACTGGCATCCGCGCGGGCATGTCTCCTTCATGACGGATGGCGCGCCCGCACCGGATCGGTGGCCAGAACACTGCGTCGCCGCGACATGGGGGGCGGCCATTGCCGACACGCTGGCGCAGGAACATGTCGGACTGGTCCTGCGCAAGGGGATGCAGCCCGGCATCGACAGTTATTCCGCATTCCGCGACAATGACGGGCATGACAGCGGGCTTTCCCCGTGGCTTGTTGCCTGTGGCATCCGGCGTGTCTTCGTCTGCGGCATCGCGCTGGAATACTGCGTGCGGGCCAGCGCGCTGGACGCGGCGGCGGCGGGGTTTGACACTTTTATGCTCGACGATGCGTGCGCCGCGATCAATGATGACAGGCGCGATGTTCACCGTATGCTGCGCGATGGGGGGATCGGCATCATCACGGCGCGCGACCTTATGGAGGGA
Source organism: Gluconacetobacter entanii (assembly GCF_003206495.1). GTDB lineage: Bacteria > Pseudomonadota > Alphaproteobacteria > Acetobacterales > Acetobacteraceae > Novacetimonas > Novacetimonas entanii. Next base: position 57,785 of record NZ_NKUF01000019.1, read on the forward strand.
AACGAGGCTTCATAACCGATTTGAGACGACGCCCGCGCCATGGGACGGCATGGGTGTCATGACCGGGGGAACTACAGGACCATGAATGTTACAGGGCCGCGGGGGCGGTTACTGGCTTCACGTCGCGCCATGCTCGGCCTTGCGTGGATGGCGGCAGGATCATCGCTGCTGCCGGGCCATGCCGCGCGGGCACAGGCGCAGCGCAGGCCGATCGCGCAGAAGGATGCGCTGGTCGCCTTTGGCCATACCGGCCCGATCACCGATGGCGGGTGGAGCATGGTGCATAACCGGGGCGTACAGGCCGTGCGGCAGGCCTTCCCAGGGATTCGCACCGTCTATGTCGAAAGCGTCCCCTATTCCGCTGATGCGACGCGCATCTTCCGGCAGTTCGTGGCCGAAGGGGCGAACATGGTCTTCGCCACGTCGGAATATGGCGACTTCATCAAGGACGTGTCCGACCGCGCGCCCGATGTCGCCTTCATGGAATGTGACGGCAATTCCCTCACCTCCAACCTTGGCTGGTATTATGTCAGTCACTGGTACGCCAGCTACATCCTCGGGATCGCCGCCGCGCTGCTGTCGAAAACGGGGAAAATCGGCTTCCTTGGCGCGTTTCCCATTCCCTCGGTCTATGCCAGTGCGAATGCGACCCTGCTGGGCGCGCAGTCGGTCAACCCGGCCATCACGTTGCAAGGCATCACCATCAACGCATGGTTCGACCCGCAGGCCGCGACACAGGCGGCCACTGCGCTGGTGGACAATGGCTGCGACTTCCTGTGCGGGATCATGGATGAACCGGCCTACCTGCGGGTTGCGGTGGCGCGCGGCGTCTGGGCGGCGATGTGGAACACCGGCATGCGGCAGTACGGGCCGGAAGCCTATGTCAGTTCCGTGGTGCTGGATTTCAACGCGTTCTATGTCGCGCAGGTCCGCGCCCTGCTGGAGGGGACGTGGCAGCCCTCCGCCGCGTTCCTGACGCTGGGGCATGGGGTGGACCGTGATGACTGGGGGCCACGGGTGCCCGAAGCCGTCGCGCGGCAGGCCGATGACATGCGTGCGCGCATGCTGGCGGGATACAACCCGTTCCGGGGGCCGATCCATGACAATCACGGACGGCTGCGCGTGCCTGCGGGCGTGACGCTGGATGACACCCAGATCTATCACTGCGACTGGGCCGTGGCGGGGGTATCGGGCCTTGGCTGAGTTTCCCACGCGCCCGCCCACCGCGCCGGGCACCCCGCCGGTCCTGCAACTGCGTGGCATCGGGAAGTTCTTTCCCGGCGTCATCGCCAACCGGGATGTGGACCTGGAGGTCTGGCCCGGCGAAATCCATGCGCTGCTGGGTGAGAATGGCGCGGGCAAATCGACCCTGATGAATGTCGTCACCGGCATCTACCAGCCTGATGAGGGGGATATCCTGCTTGATGGCTACGGGCAGGTGTTCAGTTCCCCGCAGGAGGCGATCCGCGCGGGGATCGGCATGGTCCACCAGCATTTCAAGCTGGTACAGGCATTCACGGTGGCGGAGAACATCCATCTGGGCTGGGACGAGGCCCCGCGCCTTGCCTCCGCCCGTGCGATGGAGGCACGTACCCGCGCGATTGCGGAACAGTTCGGCTTTCCCGTGCGTGCGGATGCGCGCGTTAGCGACCTGTCGGCCGGGGAGCAGCAGCGCGTGGAGATCCTGCGCGTGCTGTCGCGCCGGGCGCGCCTGCTGATCATGGACGAACCGACCGCCGTCCTGACGCCGGAGGAAACGCGTGAACTGTTCCGCGCGCTGCGTGCCTTTCGCGCGCAGGGGAACGCCGTCATCATCATCAGCCACAAGCTGGACGAGGTGATGGAGATTTCCGACCGCGTCACCATCCTGCGCGGCGGGCGGCGGGTCGGCACGTATGACACTGCCGCCTGCACGGCCGCCATGCTGGCGACCACCATGGTCGGGCGCGAGATCGTGCGCCGGAACATGCGCATGCGGCCGCCCGGCGCACAGCCGATCAGTGCAGCCCACGTCATGGGCCTGCGCAACGTCACGGTGCGCGATGGGCGCGGGGTGGACATCCTGCGTGAAGTCTCGCTGGACCTGCATGGGGGGGAAATACTGGGCATTGCGGGGGTCGCGGGCAACGGGCAGCGCGAACTGACGGAGGTGCTGACGGGACTGCTGAAACCCGATGGGGGGCAGGTCCTGCTCGACGGGGTGGTGATGGAGCGCATCGACCCGGCCATCTTTGCCCATGCGGGCGTGGGCCATATCCCCGAGGACAGGCTGCGCAGCGCGCTGGCCCCCTCGCTTTCGATCACCGACAACATGGCGCTGCGCGAATACGCCATTCCCCCGGTCGGGCGGCGCGGCCTGTATGACAGTGCAGCGGCCGATACGCTGGCGCGCGGGATCGCGCAGGTGGCGGATGTCGGCATCCCCGACTTCGCCATGCCGGTGCGCAACCTGTCGGGCGGCAACCAGCAGCGCCTTGTCGCGCGGCGCGAAATCCGTATCGCACACCGGGTTCTGGTCGCGGCCTATCCCGCGCGCGGACTGGATATCGGGGCGATCGCCACCATGCTGTCCTACCTGACGGACCTGCGCGACCGGGGCGTGGGCGTGGTGTTCATTTCCGAAGACCTCGAAGACCTGCTCAACGTCTCGGACCGGATCGGGGTGATGTTCCATGGACAGTTGATGGCGGTGGTCGATGCGGGTGAGACGGACATGGAGACGATCGGCCTGCTGATGGGCGGGCGCGACCCGTCCACCCTGCCCCTGCGGGAGGACGGATGATGCCCGCGCAGACCCGCTTCCAGCGCCTGCCCGTCGTCCCTGCCACGCGCATCGCGCTGTGGCGCCTTGGTGCGATTGCCTGCGCCCTGCTGATGACGGCGGGGATCCTTGCGCTGTCGGGCTACAGTCCTGTCGATCTGGCGTGGCTGGTGGTGCGGTCCACCATCGGGTCGCGCTTCGGGATGGAGGACCTGGCCCTGTTCATGTCGCCGCTGCTGCTGACGGGGGCGGCGGTGACGGTGTGCAGCCGTATCGGGCTGTGGAATATCGGCGCGGAGGGGCAGTTCTATGCCGGGGCCATCGGGGCGGCGGCGGTGGGCCTGTTTGTCCCGGCCCCGGCCATCGTGCTGCTGCCGCTGATGGCGGTCGCGGGCATCTCGGCGGGGATGGGCTGGATCGCGATCCCCACGCTGGCACGCGCCTATGCCGGGGTGAACGAGATCATCACCACGCTGCTGCTCAATTTCGTGGCCTCCCTGCTGACCTATTACCTGACGACCGGCCCGTGGCGGGATCGCGTGACGGGCGCACAGGTGTCGAGCGCGCGGCTGCCGGTTTCCATCCCCGAGTTCTGGGGCGTGGTGCACTGGGGCTTCCCGCTGGGACTGGTGATCGTGGGGATACTGGCGTGGATGATGGCGCACACGCGCTGTGGCTATGAAATCCGCATTGGCGGCGCGAACCCCGATGCCGCGCGCTATGCCGGGATCGCGGTGCGGGCACGCATCATTGCCGTCATGCTCCTGTCCGGGGGGCTGGCGGGCCTTGCGGGCATGTTCGAACTGGCGGGGACGGTCCACCGGCTTCAGGGGGGCATGGCCAACAATTTCGGCTATCTGGGGATTGTCGTCGCCGTGCTGGCGCGCGGGTCGTGCCTGAATGTCATTCCCGCCGCCCTGCTGATGGCGTTCATCCTTGATGCCGGGATCGTGCTGCAGACGCAGCAGCTGACGGCATCGGTAGTCTTGGCGATCACGGGGCTGATGCTGTTCATGATCGCGCTGGCGGACGAACTGGCCCATTACCGGCCCGTCGCCAGCCTTGCAAAGGGAGCAAAGCCATGATCGCACTGCTGGGCGGAATGCTGGCGACTGCAGTCCTGGCGGGGGGCGTGCTGGCCCTTGCCGCACTGGGCGAGGTGATGGCCGAACGCGTGGGTGTCACCAACCTCGGGGTCGAGGGGTTGATGGCGCTGGGCGCGGTTGTCGCGATCATGACGGTCGCGGGCGTACATAATCCATGGGCCGGGCTGCTGGCGGCGACGCTGACCGGCGCGCTTGGCGGCATGGTCTTCGCCTTTGGCGCGGTCATCATGCGCGCGAACCAGGTGCTGTGCGGTCTGGCGGTGACATTCATGGGGCTGGGCCTGTCCACCGCGCTGGGGCACGATTACGCGGGACAGCCCTCCGCCACGGTGTTCGGGCATGTGGCCATCCCGCTGCTGTCGGCCATCCCCGTGATCGGGCCGGCATTTTTCGGGCAGAACATCCTCATCATCCCGATCTATGTCATGCTGCCGCTGCTGGTGCATTTCGTGATGTTCCGCACGCGCCATGGGCTGAACATGCGCGCGGTGGGGGAAAACCCGGCGGCGGCGGATGCGGCGGGCATCCCGGTGATGGCCATGCGCTTTGGCTATGTCACGCTGGGCGGGGCGATGGCGGGCATGGCGGGGGGATACCTGACGCTGACCTATGTGCCCGTGTGGTCCGAGGGGATGATCGCCGGACGTGGCTGGATCGCGCTGGCGCTGGTGATCTTTGCCGGATACCGTCCCGTCATGGTGACGTGCGCGGCCCTGCTGTTCGGGCTGATTACCGCGCTGGCGTTCGTGTGGCAGGCGCGCAACTGGCCCATCGACCCGGCGTTCCTGAACATGCTGCCCTATCTGGGGACGGTGGCCTTCATCATCGTGCCGGTCGTGGTCTGGCATCGCATGCGCCGCGTCATGGCCGCCCCCGCGGCACTGGCACAGCCCTATTACCGTGACGTGCGGTAACAGGGCTGCGGGTACTTACGCCCCATTGCGATGCAGCAGGTCCATGGAAATCGCCCGCGCATAGGCCGCCGAACCCAGCGTGTCGGGAAACCGCCCCAGCAGCTTCATTTCGTCAATATACTGCGCCAACTGGACGCGCAGGTCGGACCCGGTCGGGCAGATGCCCAGCACCTCATGACGCATCATCGCCATGAGGTCGGCCTGCGCCATGCCATTGATACGCCCCTCAAGCAGGGTCGCGGTTTCCGAAATATGGGTTTTCAGCCACCGCGCGGCGTCCTGCAGGGCAAGGACAAGGGCGGCAGCGGCGGCGGGCGTGTCCCGCAGCATGGCCTGCCCCACGCCAAGGGCAAGGTTCGTGCGCTGCGCATAAAGCCCGTTCACGCTGTTGACCAGTTCCACCAGCCCCAGTGACGGATCATTCAGCAGACGCCACGCCAGCGGATCATGCACCGCCAGCGCATCGACATCCCCACTGCGGATGGCGCCCTCCATGTCCTGTGGCGACACGACGCGCCATATCGGGCCGGTATCGGGGTTCATCCCCTTGCGCCGCAGGACAACGGAAAAGAACAGGCGGTCCGCCATGTCCGGGTTGGTAATGGCAATCCGCCGGCCCACCATGTCCTCCACCCGCGTCAGTTTCAGCCGACGGCGCACCAGCAGGCGGAACGTCCCCGCCTGCAACCCCATGACAAGGCGCGCCTGCACCTCCCCTTCATGCAGTTTGTCGAGCCATGACAGCACCGGGGCGACGGCCACGCTGCTGCGCCCGGCCTGCAGGTCACCGATCGCGTCGCGTCCCGTAACACCCACGCCCGTCAGTTGCACATCCAGAAGGTAGCGTTCGAAGAATCCCTGCCGCTGCGCCACGTTGAACAGGATGGAGATGGGGGCGGACGGCCATGACAGGTCGATCCGGTGGGGCTGCCCGTCCAGCACGTCGCCCACATGCAGCGCCCCTGCCCGCCTGCGCTGGCCCTGCCAGCCCCACAGCCCCACCCCGGCAAGGGCCGCCACCCCGCCCAGACCGGCCACGACCTGACGGCGCGGCATCAATGCCATGACTGTCCCGGCACGCCCATGTAACCCGTTCCCCTCCCCTGATTTAACGCCATATCTACAGCACGTTATGGCACAGCCCGCCGATTTTGGGCATAGGGCAAAAAAAGTGGAAAAAGGGGGTTTACGACCCCCAGCCACTGTGGCTATAAGCTGCTCACGCTGTTCCCGAATAGCTCAGTTGGTAGAGCAAGCGACTGTTAATCGCTGGGTCGTAGGTTCGAGTCCTACTTCGGGAGCCATCTTACCTTAAAAATTAGTGTTAAATCAGTAGGTTACGGATTTCTCCAAATCTGAACCCATGATGAGCGATGAGCTTTCCGGGGACGTTCTGACACGTCCAGACCGGTTTGAACGCGATTTGGCCCTGTTCCAAACCCTCATAATCACTCCCCCTCATTTCACGTCCCAAGCGGTCCTGTCTGCGATCACCAGCCTACAGACGGTAGCTCCTTTGCTCTGGTTGAAAATTGTAAGGAAGCCTTGCTGTGGATGACTGCGCCCTGGTGCATGGGGCCTAATCAGCCAGCCACTTTCCCCAGGCACCGATAGACAGACGTGCGACCAATTCCCAGTCGGCGGGCAATCTCGGTCGGGCTGATCCCCTCCGCGCTCATTGCATGGATCTGGTCGCGGTCGATGGATGGCCTGCGCCCCTTATAGACACCACGCTCCTTGGCCGCCGCGATCCCTTCCATCTGGCGTTCCTTGCGGAGGTTGGTCTCGAACTCCGCGAACACCCCAAGCATATCGAGGAACGCCTTGCCGGCCGCCGTGCCGGTATCGACGGGCTGCTCGGTGCATTGCAGTTGCGCCCCCTTGGGCAAACCCGGCCAGGGCGAGCAGGAGTAGCGCAGGGAAGATCAACCCGGCCGCCAGATGCTCGGATGTGAGTAAGGGGTCTTTCCCGGCTTTGGGAAAAAGGGAGCCGAGTACGCTTGTACCCAGCCGAGAGCATGCCCATGTGTGTCTGGGCGTGCTATAGGCACGATTAGCCATTGCCGAATTCATCCTTCGGTTGTGGTTAGGCCGGCATGGGAGGGTCCAAGCTCTCTGTCCGGTCGTTCGCCCCTTGTGGAACGTCCTTCTGGATGCCACTATATGCAGATGAACGCAAACATAAGTGGCGCTGTGGAGGACATTGCATCCGCACAGGTTCGCGCCGCCCGAGGATTATTGGGGTGGTCAAGGGACCGACTGGTTGAGGCCAGTGGCGTGCCAAAACGCACTATCGTCCGATTCGAGGATGAAGTGACGGCCCCCAGAAAATCAACAATCTCTGCCATCCGCGCCGCCCTAGAGGCGGCTGGGGTCGAGTTCATCGCTGAGAATGGTGGTGGGATTGGCGTGCGGTTGAGGAAGAGTGAGTAGGTAGAGACGCCCACAAGCAAAGCTCAATGCGTTGCGCTCCGATTAGGCTCGCACGACGTTCAGCTTATTAACCGCACATTGCAGGCAGACTTGGACACGGGGAGTTATACCTCAGCTAGCAGGTCCATTGGCATATTGCCCAGAGTAACTGAGAGCAAACGCCCGGCTAGGAAAAAGGCCCATCTGGAATTCATGGAAAGATATGGACTACATTCACGGACTCATGGAGGGGAAAATGAGTCCGAAATTAATATTAATATCTTCTTTTATAATATTTTCTAATGTGTCTTATATTAAATATGGATATGCCACCAGCACGTTACCTGCAAGCGGCCAAGTTGACTGGCAGATAACTGACACGGCTATCGGCGAGGCGCCGATCATATATTCAGATCAATCCGGTCTAAAATTTGGCATTTCTGCATCCAGCAGTCATCTGATTCACATCGATGTGACTGACAACGCACATAAAATTTCCAGCGGATCATGGAAAATAGGTGATTATACTCTCCCCCTGGTACCAGAGCCTGATGAAGCCGGTCATTTTGGTGCGGATGTTCCTGCAGCAGAGACAAAAGCGTTCGTCCACAATTTCACCGCGGCAGCATCTTCCACCATCCAATTAAGTGATGGGACGACACCTCATATTTCCCTTGCCGGCTCTTCAGTTGCCATTGATTCATTTAATAAATATGTAGACACACACGGGGTTCTTCTTCCTCTTCCCTTTGCGCAACCGCACATATCGACGACTGAACCCCCAACAGAAGACATCGCTGCGCCGATGACTTCCTCAGCGAGCGCAGCTTCACCATTGTCTTCCAACAGCAAGCAGACAGACGATAATCACTCAGGCCCTTCATCTTTCTGGATGGTCGTTATAGCTGTTGCGCTCGCATTTGCTGGCGTAAAAATTTTCCAAGCAATCTCTCGATACAAACGGGAAAGGCAAGAGCGTGAAATACAAATTGCTGAGGCTCGCCGAATAGAAACAGAGCGGCAGAAGGCAATTGATGCAGACAACGCCCGAACTGACCATGCTCTTCAACTATGTATTGGAGAGATTAAAGCAAAAGAAAACATCCTTGCAATGAAGTGGCGTCAAAACATTTATCAAGACGACTACGGGACACTTATCACAAAAAAATGGGAACCTGAAATCCCGGCTTTTCTAAACAGTAGGATTATGCCGCTTTTACAACAACATAACCTATCGGATAAATGGGAGATAATTCGGCCAGAAGTCATTACCGAAATTAATCGAGTTGCATCTAAGACAGTACCTGCCATTATCCCGACTGAACCGGTCACGTCTGGTCCCGAAATCTTTTCTCCCACAATGAGCCCATACGATTATGAAGAACACTGCGCCATTCTTCTGCGCCAGATCGGGTGGAACGCTCGCGCCACGGTAGCATCAGGCGACCAAGGCGCGGATGTGATTGCGGATAAGGATGGCAAGAAGATTGTCCTACAATGCAAGCTCTATTCCAACCCTGTTGGAAATGATGCTGTCCAGCAGGCTTTCTCCGCCATGAGTTATTATGACTGCACACACTCGGCAGTTGTATCCAATGCAGGCTTCACGACTTCTGCAAGGCAGCTTGCCAGCAAAAACGGAGTTACGCTCCTTAATCACGATCAGCTTCAAGATTATGCCCGCGATGTCGAGATCGAGGATGGAGATCGTTATGGCACGTAACAGAGGCATGGGCTTCGGACCACGAGTGCCCAGCCTGAGAAAGAAGATCGCGGCCAGAACATCTTAGAGCCCGATCCGAAAGTTTTTGAACAATACCAGCCTGTTGTGATTCATCCGTCTTTGCGAAGAGATGGAGTGAATGGTGACATGGACTGGTATTGCCC
>NZ_NKUF01000001.1 GCF_003206495.1 Gluconacetobacter entanii
GATCCCATCCCGAACTCGGCCGTGAAAAACCCCAGCGCCCATGATACTGTGCCTCAAGGCACGGGAAAGTCGGTCGCCGCCAGATCTTCCAGTCAGTCCTTTCCTAAACCCCCTCCTGTTTCCAACAGGAGGGGGTTTTTTGTTCTGCAGATACAGTAATGGGTGGGATCAGCGTCGGCGTGTGGCCATGTGCAACGTGAGCAGGAAGGCAAGCGTGGCGCAGATCCCACCCACCAGAAAGACCGAGGCATATCCGGTGCGATCCGCCAGCAGGCCGGTCAGTGGTCCTGTCGCGCCATAGGCCAGGTCCTGAAAAGCGGCAAATCCGCCGAGTGCGGTCCCACGCAGATGTGGCGGCATGATGCGTACGACCTCCACGCCCAATGCCGGATAGACCATCGAGCATCCCATTCCTGTCAGCACCGCCCCGACCAGCGCCAGCGTAGGAGAGGGTGCACACCACAGGAGATATTGTCCCGTTGCCTCCACCATCAGGGAGGCCAGCGCAACACGTACGCCCCCGACCCGGTCCGGCAGGTGCCCGCACAACAGACGGACAGCAACGAATGCTCCGCCGAAACAGGTGAGCCCCAGGCCTGCATGGGGCCAGTTACGGTGCATGAAATAGAGTGAGATGAACGTCCCCAGTGCGGCAAAGCCAACGCCCTGCAACCCCAATGCACAGCCGGGTTGCCAGATCCGGCCCAGTATGTGCCAGAATGGTTCGCGCCGTCCGTCATGTATGGGTGACGGCATGATGTCCTGTGACAGCAGCAATCCTGCGGCAGGCAGAATGGCACAGGTCAGCATGACCCCGCCAAATCCCGCCAGGTGAAAGATCGCAAGCCCCAGCGGTGCCCCCACGGCAAAGGCGCCATACATGGCCATTCCGGTCCATGCCATGACCTTTCCCGCGCGGGCATGTCCCATCAGGCCAATGCCCCAGCCAAGCATGCCGACCACGGTCAGGCTTTCCCCCACACCCAGCACCAGTCGCCCGGCCACCAGGACGAGATAGCGTAGTGGATAAGGCAATATGGGCAGGCTTGCCCCCGCGCAGATCAGGCCGGCAAGGATATAGCCCGCAAGGCCCAACCGCATGCAGGTGCGTCCGCCGCGCCCGTCTGCCAACTGTCCGGCATGGTTCCGGCTGATGATGGTGGAGGCAAAGGCAATTCCCACTGCCAGCCCTGCCAGCATGTTGCCGTATCCCGGCCATTGCGTGACGTACACCGGAATGACCGGCAATGATAACGCAACCGCCAGATATCCCAGGAACAGTGCTGCCGTCAGGCGCATCAGCACGCGGGAACGGTCATCGGGAGGGGAGATATCCATAATGTGCCTGCCGTCGTGCAAGGGAAGAGGAAAGACCGGATAAATTCATCGGATGTTTTTAAGGCATTTCGGGATATCGGCAAACCATGCCACGTATCTGTGATGGAAAGGCCCTGATCCCATCAACATGAATCAGGTGACTGCTTTACCTGACGACATCCGATACAAAGCCAGTCCTATGGGGATGGAAAATAATCTTTTTGCCAAGACCTGCTGCGATCAATGCATGACTGGCAGGGGAGATGCCCGGTACGATCGATTTGTTGTTCCGGATACGTCATATGAGCGAATGAAGCCATTTTACAAACGATATTCGTAACGTTATCGAGGGCATGTTTGTAAAACTGAAAGGATCATTGGCGGATGGATATGATCCATGATGCTGTCCGTATCAAAACTCCTGACAGGCTTGGTGAGACTGCTATATTGCATGTAAATAGCAACAGACAGAATGACGATGAGAGTTTTCTGCTGATTTTATCGTCAATTTTTTAAATCTGTTCGCGCTTGTGAGCCAAATAGAAAATGTTCAGTCACATAAGCCGATCTTGTGAAAAACTTGCTGTGGCATGTACAAGAGACATCTGCCGAGGTGTGTTGTCAGTGTACGGATCCCGACAAACGGGCACTTCCTTGAAAACGGGTTCTTCTGCTCAGCATGCAGATAGCCTGTAACGCAATGATTGGTTATGGGCGTGTCTGGGACAAAGACATCCCCCATGGAAAGCGAGGGCCGGGAAACGAACCGGGCAAGATGCACGACAATATGGTTTCTGATGGAAAATTACACGGATCATCAAAAACTTATAATTAAAAGAAATATTCCAATCCCGGATACGAAGTAAAATATAATAACACTAAAAAAACATTTATGATCATCTATGATGAAATCGCGGAAAAAAGAATGCGCTTTCCTGTCTCCTCATCTCAATGACGTTCTATTGCATGTATTTTTTAAATAAATAAGCTGCACATATTATCTTTTTATGCTGGCAAAAAGGTTGCGCGACTTCGCCGAAGGTGATGCTCTCGAGACATCAATATCTCGAAACATCAGGACGAGGCATGAAGATGACAACGCGTAAATCGGTGGGAACCTACCTGATCGAACGTCTCATGGCGCTGGGGGTTCGGCGGATCTATGGGGTGCCGGGTGATTACAACCTTGAATTCCTCGAACTGATTGAACGGACTGAGGGTATTTCCTTTGTCGGGAACTGCAACGAACTCAATGCGGCCTATGCCGCTGATGGTGATGCGCGCCTGTCGGGCCTGTCGGCGGTCCTGACCACCTATGGCGTGGGGGACCTCAGCGCCCTGTCCGCCATCGCGGGGGCCTATGCCGAAGGTGTGCCGGTCATCATGATCTCCGGCGTGCCGCCCTTGCATGCGATCACGCAGCGCGCGCTTCTGCATCATACGCTGGCCGACGGCAATTATGAAAATGTCATGAACTGCTATAGCCAGTTCACCGTCGCGCAGGCGCGGCTGCTGCCGCAGGATGCGGCGGGCGAGATCGACCGTGTGCTCGGTGCCGCATGGCGGGAGAAGCGTCCGGTCTATCTGCAACTGCCATCCGATACCTGCTGTGTGTCGGTGCAGGTTCCCGCCACGCAGGACGTGCCCGCACCGTGCGGCAGCGATCCGGTGCAACTGCAGGCCGCCGTTGCGAACATCATGGAGCGTCTGGCGCATGCGACAAGGCCCGTGCTGCTGCTTGATGCCCTTGTAAGGCGTTTTGACCTGCATGAACGGGTGGGAAAGCTTTCGCGGATGCTTGATATCCCGTTTGCAACCCTTCCGACGGGCAAGGGGGCATTATGTGAAACAGACCCGAATTATCAGGGGATCTACAGCGGCAAGGCCTCGGCCCCGGCATTGTATGAACGGGTCAGGACGGCTGACTGCGTGATCGGGCTTGGGGTCAGGTTTGTGGATGCGACCTCGGGCTATTTCTCATATGCCTTTGATCCTGCCGCATTCATCAATATCCAGGATTTTGACACGCGCTGCGGTGGGGATGTGTTCATGGGGGTGGCGGCAGCGGATCTGCTTGATGCCATCCTTGCGCAGGTCAGTGAACGCAGCGCGGCGCAGCAGGCGCCCACCCCCGCGGCCCCGCAGCCTGTGACGCCGCCACGGCACGCCACGGACACGCAGGACGCCGCGAACTGGGGACAGCCCGCATTCTGGGCACGTATCCAGACATTCCTGCGGCAGGGGGATGTCGTGCTGGCGGATAACGGCACGTCGCTGGTGGCGCTGACGCATATGCGCCTGCCCGCGCAGTGCCATTTCGTATCCCAGCCCATATGGGCGGCAATCGGCTATACGCTGCCGGCCCTGCTGGGGTCGCTCAATGCCGGGCCCAAGCGGCGTCACCTGCTGTTTATCGGGGATGGATCGTTCCAGATGACCGCGCAGGAACTGTCGGGCGTACTGCGCGCGCGGCACAAGCCGGTGATCTTCCTGCTCAATAACCGTGGCTATACCATTGAACGCATGATCCTTGGGGAAACGGCGGCCTATAATGACATCGCCAACTGGGACTATGCCGCGCTGCCTGGTGCGATGGGACCGTCCGATGCGGCCGTGTGCCTGCGGGTTAACAGCATGGCCGAACTCGAGGAGGCGCTGAAACAGGCCGAGGACCCGCAGCGCCTGGTGTTCATCGAGCTTGGATTCGCGCCAATGGATGGTCCGACGGGAATCACCACCTTTGGCGGCGTGGTGCGCCATTATGATTACGGCGCGTTTGGCGAGGGCTGATTTTCCCGCCGATATGTCACGGCAGGGGGCGATTTTGCATTGCGCTTCCTGCCGATCCGGCTATCCTATTGAAAAGCACGACAATCTGGTTTGCCTGCACAATTTTGCATCGCACGGCATTCCTGATGCAAAAATCAGCATCCCCCACATTCCAAAAATCATCACGAAAACGTGATCACAGTGATTAAAAAATAGGCTGTTCGCCCGTTTTTTGTGCATCGGATTGGGGCGGCAGGATCATTTGCGCATGGCCTGCCGTTATTTTCGTCACAAATATTCAAATGGTATTTTGACCCGACCGGATGTGGCATGGCGCAGTGTTTGTTTTGTGGTCAAATAATAATGACGATTTCCTTATGAAAATGTCATGAAAATAGTTCCCGATTATTTCCCGTTGCGGTGCGCCGGTGTTTCGTGTTTTTACCGCGTCACTCGAAGCCGAGAAATTGAAGGACAAAAAGAAATGCTGATCCAGAACCTGAGCGCCCTGCTTGCCAACTCCGTCCATGCCATGTCTTCGCTGACCATGGTGTCTTTCCTGCCGATGATCGCGGCACTGATGATTGCGACCCTGGTTTCCGACCGCGTTGCATAAGGCGGGGGTTTCTACCCCCACCTTGACCCTGTCCTCTTTTTTACCGGGCAGGTTTCCTGCAGTGGTTCCGATATGATGGCCAATGCCGCGGAAAATCCCGGCAGACATGATATCCCGCTGTAGTTCGCGATCGGGAGATGCCCGCAGGTTCCATAATGGACCTGATGGGAAGAAGATCGCGCTTCCGGCAATCTGGCATGTCATGATGCCAGTATTGACCGGGTATGATGACCATGAAGACATCATGAACAGAACTGTCACGCAGGGCAGGTCATCCGGACCGTTTCCCCCGATTGCCTGACAGAAGAGATCGCACGATGCCCGGCCATGCCGGGTCGGCGCATACAGGCCCAGCGCCTGTCCACACACCACCATGCCAGTCATCAGGATGTTTTGGGTGAAGCTTTTTTCAAAAAGCCAGCATCCGGAAATCCGTCCTGTCTCAAACCACCCCGATCAACTGATGGGCAGGTTCCGGTTGAGCGCACTCATGCCGCGGATGATGCTGTAGATTGTCCATGCGGCCCACCACAGCATCAGCAGCGCCGGGAAAGCCAGCAGGATGATCCCGGCCCCGCCCGTCAGTGCGGCGATCGCGATGCTGCACAGGTACAGGACCAGTCCTGCAATGGCGTAAAGCAGGCCCTTGAGGAAAAGGGTGATCTGGAACTGAAAGTGCGAGGTATAGGGTTGGGTCGAACTGTCCCTGTTGATGTAGGCCAGTATGATTCCCATGGCGCTGGTGCCGGGGATGAAAAACCCGATCAGGTAGAGAATATAGATAATATTGACCATGGAATTTCCGCTGCTCCCGGTGGGGGAGGGAGGGGAGGCCATGCTGTCATGAGGACTGAATTCCATGATGTGCCTTTTCTGCTGCCGTATCTGCTGGGGCGCGTCTGACGGTGAGTGACGGGCGTATGTCATCGTAGCATCCTGCTGCCGCGATGTGGTTGGAAGATGACATGGAGCCGGCCCGGTACGATGTGTAACCCTGCATGCCTGCGTGCAGCCTGCTGTTCCTGTCGTACTGCGTTTTGATATTATCGCAAATAACAGGATTACGTTCCGTATGGAATGCGCTGTCCCTGTTGGACTGGCGCGGATGCGACGGCATGTGCGGCGGATTTTGTCGAAATGTGGCGACGGGCCATCCCGGTGGGGAGGGGGCTTGCCTCCATCGGGGACGTGGGTGTATCGCCGATGCAAAGACGACCGTAAAACCGGTCATTACTATACTTCCATACAGAGCAGATACATGACCGAAACACCGACCGTCCAGCGTGCCGGGACGTCCGAGTCCTGGCGTGCGTCCATACATCCCGCATGGATCTTCTTCATTCTGGCGATGGGGGGATTTGCCATCGGCACCGCCGAATTCGCGGCGATGAGCCTTGTGCCGATGATTTCGCACGACATGCATGTGACCGTGCCGCAGGCGGGGCACGCGATCATCGCCTATGCGGTGGGGGTGTGCGTCGGCGCGCCGCTGATTGCCCTGATCGGGGCGAAGGCCAGCCGCAAGCTGATGCTGATCGGCATGACCGCGCTTTATGTGCTGGGCAGCGCGCTGACCGCGGTCGCGCCATCGTTTTCGTGGCTGCTGCTGTTCCGTTTCATCAGCGGCCTGCCCCATGGGGCCTATTTCGGCACGGCGGGCATTGTCGCAGCCTCCCTCGTGCCTGAACGCCAGCGCACGCAGGCGGTCGCGCGCGTGGTGCTGGGCCTGACGATCGCGACCATCGCGGGCGTGCCGCTGGCCAATGGGCTGGGGCTGCTGCTGGGATGGCGCTGGGCCTTCGTGCTGATTGCAGGCCTGGCCTTTGCCACCATGATGCTGGTGGTCGTGTTCGTGCCTGCCGATCCGGCGCGTCCCGACGCCAATGCCCTGACCGAACTGCGCGCCATGCGCAGCCGCCAGGTCTGGCTGACGCTGGGGATCGGGGTCATCGGGTTTGGCGGTATTTTCTGCGTCTATACCTATCTTGCCTCCATCTTGCAGGAGGTGACGCATGCGCAGCCGATCATGGTGCCGGTCATGCTTGCGGTCTTTGGCGTGGGCATGACGGTGGGCACGATGGCGTGCGCCTGGGCGGCGGACCGCAAGATGATGCCGACCATTGGCGGTACGCTGCTGGTCAATGCGGCGGCGCTGGCCGGGTTTCCGGGATCAATTCACAGTGTATGGGGCATGATGCCCATCGTGTTCATGATCGGCTGTGGCGGGGGGCTGGGCACCGTGATCCAGTCGCGGCTGCTCAGTGTCGCGGTCAATGCGCAGGCCCTTGCCGCCGCCATGAACCAGAGCGCCTTCAACCTTGCCAACGCCATTGGCCCATGGCTTGGCGGCCTTGCGATCTCGGCAGGCTGGGGCTGGGGTTCGGTCGGCTGGGTCGGGTGCGCGTTGGCGATGGGCGGATTTACGATGTGGATGCTCTCGCTCAGTGACGAGCGCGCGGCCGCCCGGCGCAGGGCTGGTGGCTAGGCTACGGTATTGAATGGTCAAGCCCCGGGCCTGTAACCTTGGGGCATGACATCTTTTTTTCCTGATGGGGTGATGCTGCCGCCTTTGCTGGGCGATCTCTTTCCCCCTTATGTCCTTCCACGCGCGGATGCGCCGCTGCTTTTGCGGGTGCAGGAAATACTCGACGCCGATATCGCCCCGCATGCGGCCGACCATGACCGTAACGGGCGGTATCCGGTCCATGCCGTCTCGCTGCTGAAACAGGCGGGGCTGCTGCTGCTGCCGGTGCCGCGCGCCTATGGCGGGATGGGGGCGACGCAGGCCCTCTCGCTGGAGGTCATGGTCAGGATCGCGGCGGCCGATCCCGCCGTCGCACAGATATATAAGGTGCATGACGACCTGGTGCGGGAGATATTTTCCTACGCCACCCCGGCCTTCTGCCATCACCTGGCCCAGCGCATCATGTCGGACCATGCGATCATCGGCATGGCGGTTGCGGAAAATGGCCGCACCGCCGACAGTTTCGTCCAGACGCTGGCCATTGCGCAGCCCGGCGGGCACTGGCTCCTGCGCGGGCGCAAGATCTATGCCACGGGTGCGGCGGGGGCGGACCTGATCGCCATTACGTCCTTTGACCCGCTTGCGGCACGGCGGTGCGATGACGTGCGTGCCGGCCTGCGTTTCGACCTTGTGCCACGTGGCGCGCCGGGATTGCGGGTCCTGCGTGACTGGGACCGGATGGGCCAGCGCGCGACGGATTCGGGCACGGTTGTGCTGGACGATGTCCGGGTCAGTGCCGCAACCAACGCCCTTGCACCGCAAAGCCCCCTGCCGATCCATACATCGCTGCGCCACCAGGCGGGATTCAGTGCCATCCTGGTCGGGATCGGCATCGGCGCGCTGCGTGCCGGGTGCGCCTTTGTCGCGCAGCACAGCCGTCCGTGGGGCGCCGCACAGGTCGAACGCGCGACGGATGATCCGTATGTGCGTCGCATGGTGGGGGAAATGGGGGCGGACCTGTCGGTGGCGTACTGCGCCGTGCGGCAGTGTGGCGACCTGCTGGACCTGTATGAACGCGGCGGCCTGTCGCGGGCCGCCCTGGCCATGCCCGTCAGCGCGGCGCGCTCTGTCGCGACGCGCGCGGCATTGCGGGCAACATCGGACATCCTGGCCGCGACCGGTGCGCGCGGCACGGACGCCCTGCATGGCTTTGACCGTTACTGGCGCGATGCGCGCACCCTGTCGCTGCATGACCCGGTGGACTGGAAAAATGCGGAGATCGGGCGACATCTCCTGACGGGCTGGACGCCGGAACCCGGGCCGTACCAGTAAGCCGGTGACGGAAAACTGCCATTGATGGAAAGGTAGAAGTTTTTGGTGAAGCTTTTTCCAAAAAGCTTCGAAAGACACTGCCTTTCTGAAAAAGGGCGGCACCCAGAAATTTTTATCTGATGCATGTAACGTTTCCTCCTTGGGGGGAGGAGATGGCCTGTGGCCTGTCATTTCGAATATACAACCACGTCCTGCCGCCAGTATGGCGGACATGGTGGAGAAAAGGATGATGGGCATGTTGCACGCGATCGGGTTGATGAGTGGCACGTCGCTTGACGGGGTTGACGCGGCACTGGTCGAGACGGACGGCCACAGGGTTGGCGCCCGTGGGCCGTCGCTGTCGCTTCCCTATGCCCCGGCCCTGCGGGAGAGGATGCGCGACCTGCTGGACCGTGCGCCCACCCTGCCGGCCGACGCCCCCGAAGTGCGCGCGGTGGAGCGTGAACTGACCCTGCGCCATGCCGAAGCCGTGCAGGCCCTGCGGGAAAAGGCGGGAAACCCGCATGTCGATGTTATCGGTTTCCACGGGCAGACCCTGCTGCACCAGCCACAGGCGCATCGCACATGGCAGGTGGGGGATGCGGACCTGTTGTGGCGGGAGACGGGGATCCCGGTTGTTTACGACTTCCGCAGCGCCGACGTGGCGAATGGGGGGGAGGGCGCGCCACTGGTCCCGTTCTATCACGCGGCCCTTCTGGCGGGGCGGGAACGCCCGGTTGCGATCGTCAATATCGGTGGCGTGTCGAACGTGACGCTGCTGGACACCGACGGGCGCGTGCATGCCTGCGATACGGGGCCGGGCAATGCGCTGCTTGACGACTGGGCGCGCATCCATACCGGCCATCCCTGCGATGTTGACGGGCAACTGGCCAGTGCGGGGCAGGTGGATGCGGATGTGCTGCATGCGCTGCTGTCGGATCCGTTCTTTGCACGGCCCGCGCCGAAATCGCTGGACCGGCAGTCGTTTCACCGCGCGCTGTCGATGGTGTCGCACCTGTCGGCGCAGGACGGGGCGGCGACGCTTGCGGCCTTTACCGTGGCGGCCATTGCCTCCGTCCCGCTGCCGCAGGTGCCGCGTGCGTGGTACATCTGCGGCGGCGGGGTGCATAACCCGGCCATCATGCGGGGCCTGCGCGCGTGTCTGCCCGGTATCGTCGCCCCTGTGTCCGGACTGGGCTGGGACGGGGATGCGCTGGAGGCGGAATGTTTCGGCTTCCTTGCCGTGCGTTCACTGCTGGGCCTGCCCATTTCCGCGCCCGAAACCACCGGGGTCAGCCATCCGCTGACGGGGGGATGCATTGTCGGTGCGCCTTTGCGCGCGTAAATAAGGCCCCCCGCGTTCATAACGGACTGTCCCTTCCCATGCCCGATGCCGCTTCCCTGCCTTTTGTCACGGTCATCTCCACCGGTGGAACGATCGCACGCCATTCGGACAATCCATGCGATACCGTGGATTATGCGGAAATAGGGCGCGACCTCGGGGCCGGTCACCTGCTGTCCGCGCTGCCCGATGTGGTGCGTGCGCGCTTTCGCGTGCGTGAAATCACGTTTTCCCAAAAAGACAGCAGCCATATGGATATGTCGCAATGGGCGGACCTTGCGCGCCGGATCCGCGACGTGCTGCGGGAAAGCCCCGACATGGCGGGCGTGGTGGTAACGCACGGCACCACCACGCTGGAGGAGGCGGCATTCTTCCTTGACCTTGTCCTGCATGAGGAACGCCCGGTCGTGCTGGTGGGGGCGCAACGTCCCGCCAGCGCCATCAGCGCGGATGGCCCGGCAAACCTGCATGCGGCCCTGCTGGTTGCCGCCAGCGTGCAGGCGCGGGGGCAGGGGGTACTGGTGGTTTCCGACAACGAGATCCATGCCGCGGGCAGCGTGACCAAGGCCTCGACCTATCGCCTGGATACGTTCCGCTCCCCCGATTTCGGCCCGCTTGGCGTGATCGAGGGGGATGAGGTCTGCTTCGCCCGGAAGGTGACGGCGCGCAGGCACATTGATGGCGATGTGCTGGACCGCATCATGCACGACAGGCCGCGCGTGGATATCTGCTACAGCTATTCCGGTGGGGATGGGGCCGCGATCGCGGCGTTCCGTGCGGCGGGCGCGCGGGGCATCGTGGTTGCCAGCATGCTGCCGGGCATGTGCGCCCCGGCGGAAAGTGCGGCGCTTGATGCGGCCTGCGCGCAGGGTGTGGCCATCGTCATGTCCAGCCAGGGATCATCCGGCGCGACACTGGCACGGCAGGACCTGCGTCAGCGCGGGATCATGGCGGCAGGGCGACTGCGCCCACGGCAGGCACGCATCCTGCTGACACTGTGCCTTGCACTCGACATGCCAGCGGCGCGCATCCAGCACCTGTTCGATCTTCCCTGAAGATAAAGGGCCGAAAAGAAGTTTTTTGGTGAAGCTTTTTCCAAAAAGCTTCGAAAGACGCCGCCTTTCTGAAAAAAGGCGGCACCTGAAAACGTCCATCACCCTACCGCGTCCATCAGAATACGCTGTTGAACGCGAATTGCGGGCACAGGACGCGCGCCGTGTTGTGCCCGGCGAACAGTGCGGACACCCCGGCAATGATGCCGAAACGCGGTGACCAGTTATATTCGATGGCCGGGGCGATCATCCAGTCACCCGAAGCCTCACCCGTGCTGCGTACCAGATGGCCCTGCGCATCGTGGCCATGGACGTACGCCCCGTCGGCCCAGTCGCGGGCGAGGTCCATCGCCAGGACCCATCTCTGGCTGATGCCGTATTCCAGCGAAAATCCACCCTCCCCATACATGCCGGGATGCGCCGCGCCACGAAATCCCGGCGTCGTGCCATAACTGCTGGTGTTGGTGATGCGTGCGGCACCCAGCGCGCGGCGCCATGTGCCCCATATCCGCAGGCGCAGCGCATGGTGCCCGGGCAGGACGTAGGTGGACTGCTCCGTCATGGCGAGGCGGAAGGTATAGGCCCCGCTGCCCACGCCGTCCTCGCTCCGGCCGAGGTTGCGGTAATCCCCGGTGGGAAAGGCGACGCCGGCAAAGATGCTGAGTGCGGGGATGAAATGCCGGGGATCCGCATTCAGGTAACGCCACATCACGTCCACGGGCAGGTCGCCCATTTTCGCGCCGCTGGTGGTGTCGCCATGCCTGCGCCACCCGTAGCTGATGGTGGGTGTGGTCTGCACGCTGATGGAATCGGTAATTGCGTATTTGTACAGCGTGAAATTCGAAATCTCGCGCATGCCGTCATGGATGGGGCGGCCATGTCCCCCGCTATCGAGGAAACCTGTCGGCGTGCTGTAGGTGAAATAGGGTTCCCACGCAAAAACGCCCTTCTGCGTCAGCGCGCCGGAGGGCGAGACGAGGGAGCCGGTATACCACTGTTCATACGTCCGTTCCTGCGCCTGTGACCCGCCGGCCGTACCATTGCCGGTATTCGCTGCCCGGGCGTCACACAGCGGCAGCATGATGATGGCGGCAAAGGCAATCCATGCATGCCGCATGGCGCTGCATGGACGGCGCTGCGTGGTGGTCAGGCATCTGTCGGGTATGTGTCCATGGGGGGCGCCATGGTCTGTGTGGGCGGGCAATAGGCTGGACTCGATATCGCAGGACAGGAAGGGAACCCGTGTGGAAACAGGGCGGGCCTGTCCGTGCGGTTCATGATGGGAGGGGCTGCGGCGGGGCGCTGCATTTCAGGGCATCATGACGGTTCTTGCTTTCCACCACATATCCATGATCGCCCGCCTGTCGCGCTCCTGCGCCACGGGTCGGGCCGGGCAGGACCGGGTCAGGTCCTGCCATGGTGGGAAAGAAAAGATAAAAGCCCGGGTGAAACAACAGTTTAAAAAGAATGGCTGCCATTTCCCCCTGAAAGGTGGGTTTTATTTGCGCCGCAGCATGTACCACCCCAGCGCAAGGATGGCGCCAATGATGGGGGTCGCCGCGATCGTGGAGGTGCCGGCGGGATAGTCACACAGCATCAGGAACAGCACGCACACCAGAAAGCCGAGCGACAGCCATGCCGTGACGGGGGCGCCGGGCATGGGAAAGCCTGTGGGCGCGATCTCGCCGCGTGTAATGGCCTGACGCAGCCTGATCTGGCTGAGCAGGATGAAGATCCACGTGCTGATGATGCCGACGGACGCGAAATTGAGGACGATTTCAAAGACCTGACTTGGCACGATGTAATTGAGCACCACGCCGATCAGGTAGATCGCAACCGTCAGCCCGATCCCCGCCGCAGGCACGGAATTGCTGTTCATGTAGGACAGGAAACGCGGCGCCGTGCCACCCAGCGACATGGCGCGCAGCACGCGGCCGGTCGAATACAGGCCGGAATTCAGGCTCGACAGGGCGGCGGTCAGCACGACGATGTTCATGACCGTGTCGATCCCCGGGATGCCCAGCGCCTGAAAGAACGTGACGAACGGGCTGACACCCGCATGATACGCCGTCCACGGCAGCAGGCAGACCAGCAGGATGACCGACCCGACATAGAACAGGCCGATGCGCCAGATGACGCTGTTGATGCTGCGCGGCAGGACGGTGCGCACGTCCTCGCACTCGCCCGCGGCGGTGCCGATCAGTTCGATCCCCGAATAGGCAAAGACCACGCCCTGCGTCAGGATCAGCGCGGGGATCAGCCCATGGGGAAACAGCCCACCATTTTCGGAAATCAGGTGAAAGCCCGTGGTATGCCCGCCCACCGGCACGCGCAGGCCCAGCACCGCCGCACCGACGACAAGGAACAGCGACAGCGCCACGACCTTGATGAGGGAGAACCAGAATTCCATCTCCCCGAACCATTTGACGCCGATCATGTTCATGCTGGTGACGATGCCCATCGCACCCAGCGCGAACACCCATTGCGGCACATGTTCGAACGTACCCCAGAAATGCATGTACAGCGCCACGGCGGTGATATCGACAATGCCCGTCATGGCCCAGTTCAGGAACGACAGCCATCCCGCGACGAAAGAGGCCTTCTCGCCAAGGAATTCGCGCGCATAGGACACGAAGCTGCCGCAGGTGGGGCGATACATCACCAGTTCGCCCAGCGCACGCAGGATCAGGAACGAAAAGAACCCGCACACCAGATAGACGATCGCAAGCGACGGCCCCGCGATCTGCAGTCGCGATCCCGCGCCAAGGAACAGGCCGGTGCCGATCGCCCCACCAATGGCGATCATCTGGATCTGACGTTTGCCAAGGCCCTTATGATATCCTTCGTCTTCCCCATCCGGCAGGATATGCACGTCGTCTTCGGGAGAGGGGGCGGGAGGGTTCATGCTTGTGTTTCCGATTGCCGATGGGAAATGGGGGCAGGGGACGAAAGGGCCTTTTCCCTCTCGATACGATAAAGGACCGGGGCAAGTGCCGCCCTCAGGTCCGGGGGATGGGGACTGTCATGTGGTGGTGGGACTGCGCTCGCCTCGATCCGTTCCAGCAGCAGCGCACGCGCACGTGGCATGTCGCCATCGCCCATGGCCTCCATGATGGCGGTGTGCGCTGCGTGCACTGCCCGGGCGGTATGGAACGTCGGTGTCGCGCGTGCAAGGCAGGAGCGCGCCATGAGGGAGCGCATGCTTTCCGTCATCGCCGGATTGTGGATCAGGCGCGTCAGGCAGACATGGAAATCCGCCAGCAGGAAGCATGTGTGGATGATGTCGCCATCTTCCAGCGCCGCGTGCTGCCGCGCAAGGTGATGGCGCACGGAGGCCGCATCCCGCGCCGACAGCGGGACCGTCAGGGTCAGGATGCCCGTCTGTATGATCCGCCGTGCCTCGCAGGTTGCGCGGATTTCGTCGCATCCCTGTTCGGGGATGAACCATCCGCGCTTCGCCACCACATGCACAAGCCCGCGTCCCTGCAGCCGGACCAGGGCCTCACGCACGGTTGCGCGCGACGCGCCAAAGGCGAAGGCAAGCCGCCCCTCGCTCAGGCAGGTGCCCGGCACAAGGCGGCGCGCCATGATGGCACGCAGCATAACACGCTCGATATACACGGGAAAAGCTTCGTTCATTGCCCTGTCGTGTTGTTCCGGGTTGCGCTCGAACTTGTCAGACATCTTCATGTCTGACAAGGGCACGGCCGTACCGCGGGGGCAGGCGGGGCCTGACAACAAATTGTGCCGCCCGGTGGGGTACGGTATCGAGGCGGGGCCATGCGCGAAAGCGCGGATCATGGGGTGTGATGGTGGTGCTGCGCGGACTGCTTTGTATGTTTCTGTTCCTTGTCGGGACGCTGTGCGCGGCCCATGCGGAGGACGAGCGTTTCGACGCCGACGAACTTGCGTCCGGCGCGCCCCGGTATTTCGTGCTGCGTGCGACCGATGCGCGCACCACGCGCATGACGGGTGATGTGCGGCTGTCGGAAACGGCGCTGGATTTCACCAACGGCAGCAGGATGGACGTGCAGCCCGTCGATGCCGACATGCGCGACGGCCTTGTCTATCGTGTGCTGGACAATGAAAATCCGCTGATGCCGTCGGGCCGTCCGCTCTGTCCCGCGCCGCTGCACCCGCTCTACCTTGTCTTTGACAATACGGGCGGGCATGCGGCTTCCGGTCCGTCAGGCGACGATACGTATCACATGACGCTGTATTGCGGGTCGCGGCCGCTGGATTTCGCGCTGGTGGATCCCGCGCGGCGGGCGGCGGTGCTGACCTATCGCAGGACCACGGACACCAACTGGGCCCAGTCGGCGGACGAAGGGGGATATGTGCGCGGACAGGTGGAGGCGCATTGCCGTGCGACCCATCCCCCCGGCGTTCCGGGCGAACAGGTCTGCATCCAGCGCGAGGAGGAGGCCTACCGGCAGATCCTGCTGCTCAGGGCGCCATCGGACGCCCTGAAACGCTGCGGTTCGTACGTGACGGCGCGGGCGTCGCATGCGCAGGGCGAGGATGTCAGTTTTTCCAACATCCTGCACTGCCTCGGGCTACGCGACAGCCGTGCGGTGTTCGATTACTGCGCCATGCGGATCACGGGGCAGAAACGTCCCAATGACACGACCTTCTGGGACGGGCAGCCCGAACAGGCGCACGGGATATCGCTGTGTTTCAATGCGCTGGCGGCCCGCCAGGGACATAACTGACGTCGCGGCGGGGCGAGCGGATCAAGGGTCCGCGGTGCCGCACGATCAGCCGATCGGGTCGAGGATCATGATTTCAAGCGGCTTTGCCAGCAGCGTGGCAAAGCTTCGGGCCATCGCCTGGAAATGCGGGGTCTTTTCATGCTCCGCCAGTGCTTCGCGGCTGGCCCAGCGTTCGACGAACACGAAACGCGACGGGTTGGCGCTGTCACGATGGGGGACGTAGGCGTCATTGGCGGCCTCCGCACGTGATGGCGGCACACAGGCAGCGATGGCGGCTTCCACCTGTGCTTCGCATCCGGGCCTGGCCTCCGCGATGGCGACGACGGTGATCTGCTTGCTCATGCACGACTCTCCATAAAATACCGGGACATGGTGCCCCGGATACAGGCCCGGCAAAGGTCGGACCATTGTCCCTATGTCCTGATGGGCCGGAAAGTTCAATGTCGTGCGTCCCGCTGCCATCGCGGCGGTGGCCTCAGGCGACCTGCGGGGCTTCGACCTGGCTTGCGAATTTCTGCAGTTCCTCGTGGTGGAGCACGAAGACACGGCTGCTCTTGCCAAGCTGTATCGCCTGCTGCGTGTATGGCGCGTTGGAGACGACAACCGCGATCCGTGCCGACAGGCCCGCGCGCGCCGCGATGCACTGGCGCACGATGTCTTCCTCCACCGGGCGGCGTTCGGTCCAGCACTGCACCACCATCGACAGGCCATCCTTCGTCGCCACGATCACCGTGGCGGCCTGTCCCGCGTTTGCGGACATGCGCGTATCCCAGCCCGCCTTTTCAAGCAGCCCCATGCAGTAGCTGACATACTGTGCGCACGTCATGTCCGCGTGGTAGGGGACAGGGGCCGTGACCAGGCGCAGGTCGGGGCGGGGACGTGCGCGTGTGGAAACGGCCTCGATGCAGGCCAGCACCTTTCTTTCGATCGCGGCCCAGTACTGCTCCCGCCACTCGTGGGCGAGGGCGGGCATAAGGGTCGTGCGGCAGAAACGGTCCACCTCGCGCTGCCATTGCTGCGCTGGGGCATGGCCATGGGCGGCCTGCCCCTCATGCGCGTGCAGGCGCCGCTGGATCAGCAGCCCGGCATTGCGTTCCACCAGCGCCGTGGCCTGGCGCAGGGCCGCACGCCGCCCCACGAATGCCATGATCATGCGATAGACAACCCACAATACCCATCCCGCCCCGAGGGCAAGCAGCGCGGAGAGCAGCATTGAGCCCAGTTTCTGGAACCCCCCGGTCATGAAGAACAGGTCCGTTGGTGCCGGCGGGTCGGTATGGGTGATGATGACCGGCGCGGTCTGCGGTGATGCGGCGCTGTCGGCGGCCTGCGGGTCCGTGACGTCGGCGGGCTTTGCCGGTGCGGGCGCGGGCGTGGCGGTGTCGGCGGGCCTGCCGGGTGCCGCGGGGGGAGCCGTGATGTCGGCAATGTCGGACGCCATGAAATATAGCGGCGGCATCCCCGCGATCGGCGGGTTGCGCCGCAGCAGCGGAAGTCCGTTACGGTTGGCGATCTTTTCCCAGCGCATGTCGGGTGTTACGGTGTAGCACTGGCCCTGCACCATCGTGGCCTGCCGCCATTGGGGATCGGTCAGGTGCTGATTGGTCCGGTCGTTCAGGGCCTTCAGGGCGAAGTCATCGCCACAGGCGATACTCGGGTGCTTCACCCGGTAGGTGCTGCCGGCCTGGGCATGGACAGGCAGGCACAGAAGCAGACAGGCAAATGCCCATATCCGCATGTTTTTCTCCGTCTTGCCCCGTCCACCGCAGGGTTGGTGGCCAGCATATAGATGATTTCTGACGATTTGTGCGAAAACAACGCAGATATGCAGAAGATATCCATATCTGTAAAGTTGAGGGGCGGCCCCTTTCCGGCATGTGACCGCGTGCCGCGCACATAACATTTAAGCGAGGTCCGCGCCGCGCCACCCCGTTCCCCGGCGTTTGCGTGGCGGGCATGTGTCCACCGGATATCTGCCCCATCCCTTCGGGTATGGCGTACGGGGTGTTCCTGTCGGAACCTGCGGGCGGTTTTTGGCGGACGTGGGCGGGACAGGGCGCATGGATAATCAATTTCTGGTGGCACTCGCGCGGCATCCTGCGGTCCGGGACGCGCTGGGACGCTGTTACGGCCGTGCCGACATGATGCTTGATGCCGGGTGGGAACAGGTGGCCGACGGGATGAAGGCGGTCATGCGCGGAATCGGGTGCGAGGTCATCTTTACCTCTCCCGCCACGCGCTGCCGCCTTGTCGCGCAACGGATCGCAACCGCGCTGGGGCTGGAAATCCGCATTGACGAACGCCTGCACGAACTGGATTTCGGCCGGTGGGAAGGCATGCTGTGGCGTGACGTGCCCCGCCCCGCCCTTGATGCATGGGCCAGCGATGTGGAGGGGTTCACCTTCCCGGAAGGCGAGAATGGCCGCGCCCTGCGCGCGCGCGTGGGCGAATTCTGGGACGATATCGTGCGGCAGGGGCGTGCGTGCGCGGTGGTCACGCATGGGGGGCCGCTGCGCCTGATGCGTGCGCTGGCGCGCGGGGATGTGGCCTCGCTCCTTGCGGATGCCCCCCCGATTGGCAGCGTCCATGTCATGCAGGCGCGCGCCCATCCCGTCCCCATGGCCGGAGGTGGCGCTCCCGGCATGGCCATGCCCTCCCTGACCTGACCCCGCGGCAGTCACAAAGGAATGTCCCTTATGCAAGGGCCGCAGGTATGGCCGCCAGCAGCACACATTCCCCAAGGCACGCCACGGCGCCGAGCACATCGCCCGTCTGCCCGCCCACCTGCCGGTAGGCAAGGGCCGCCATCGCGCTCCCCATGGCCAGTGTGACGAGGATCGCCCATCCCCCCGCCCATGCGCCAAGCAGCCACGGCGCAAGCCCGAGCGGCGGCAGCATGCATGCGGCCAGCGCGGGCAGGGGGATGCGCGCCATCGTGCTGGCCAGCCCATCGGTGCGGGCGGGGGGCAGCACGGCCAGCACGCCCGCCATCGCCACGCGCGCCAGTGCGCCCGCGACCGGCAGCACCAGCAGCGCCAGCCCCGCCGGAAGGGTGCTGATCGCCCCCACGCGCGCCAGCAGCGCAAGGCAGAGCGCCATCATCCCGTAACTGCCGATGCGGCTGTCGCGCATGATCTCCAGTTTGCGCGCGCGTGTTCTCCCGCCGCCAAACCCGTCCGCCATGTCCGCCAGTCCGTCCTCATGCAGGCCACCGGTCAGCAGCAGTTGCGCCGCCACCGCAAGGGCCGCGGCAGGCAGCGGCGCGATGCGCAGGTGCGACAGTGCGATGAACATTCCCGCGCCAAGCAGGCCGCACACAGCACCAACAGTCGGCCATGTCCACACGCTGCGCGTCATGGAATACGGCAGTCCGTCGCGCGCCAGCACACCCACCGGCAGGCGTGTCAGCAGCCCCACGCCGTAGACGATATCCGCGCGCAGGCGTGCCAGCGCGCCGGTCATGCGCGGCCGCTGACCCGTGCCTGTGCGAAGGTGGCCATGCCGGTATGGCACGCAAGCGCGCTGCGCAGCAGCGGGATGACCAGCGCCGCACCCGAGGCCTCGCCCAGGCGCAGGCCGAAATCCAGCAGCGGCGACAGCCCCAGCGCGCGCGCCAGCACCACATGCCCGCTTTCGGCGGAACAGTGCGACAGCACGGTGTGGTCCAGCCCACGGGCATGCAGGCGCGCCAGCGGGGCGGCGGCGGCGGTGCAGACAAACCCGTCCAGCACGACCGGAATCCCGCGCCACCGCGCGGCAAGGACCGCGCCCATGATCGCCGCGAGTTCGTATCCCCCCAGCATCCGCGCCACCAGCAGCGGATCGTCCAGCACGCCTTCATGCAGGGCCAGCGCACGGTCGATCACGCTGCCCTTGTGCACGACGCCCGCCCGGTCCAGCCCGGTGCCGCGCCCGGCCCACTGCGCCCCGTGACCACCGAACAGGCCCGCAGCAACGGCGGACGCCGCCGTGGTGTTGCCGATTCCCATCTCGCCAAGGCACAGGAGGTCGGTTTCCTCCCCCACGGCGTTCATGCCAGTGGTGACGGCGTTAAGGAACGCGGCCTCGGTCATGGCGGGGGCGCGGGTGAAATCCGCCGTGGGATGCAGGTCCATCAGGGGCACGACCCGCAGCTCGGCCTGCCCGATCCGGGCGATCTGGTTGATGGCCGCGCCCCCGGCCTCGAAATTCGCCACCATCTGCGCGGTGACGCTGGCGGGCCAGGGGGAGACGCCCTGCGCCACGACTCCATGGTTCCCGGCAAAGACGATTATGCGCACATGATCCAGCGTCGGGCGCGCACGCCCCTGCCAGCGGCCCATCCATGCCGTCAGCCGTTCCAGCCGCCCGAGGCTGCCCGGTGGTTTCGTCAGCGTCAGGTCGCGTTCGGCGATCAGGGCGTCAATGCTGGCGTCGGGGGGCGGCATGTCGCGGCATGCGGCGCGGAGTTGCGTCATCGACGTCAGGCGCTGCGGAAGGGAAGCTGCCGTGGCAGCGCTGGAGGCATGGGGTGGCATAGACGCAGTTGTGTGGTCTTATGCCGCGCGATGCAAGATGGCGGAGGGGTTTAATGCAGGCTTCGGATGGGACGGCGGGTGCCGCGTGCGGCATGGCGGGCGCCGTGCTGGTGCTGGGTGGGGCGCGTTCGGGAAAAAGCAGTTTCGCCGAAGGGGTTGTCACACGCTGGCCACGCCCATGGACCTATGTCGCGACGTCACGTGTGTATGACGCGGAAATGCGCGAACGCGTCGCCCATCACCGTGCCGGGCGGGCCGAAGGCTGGGACACGGTGGAGGAGGCGCGCGACATCGCCCCGGTGCTGGACGCGGCGGGCGCCCGGCCCGTGCTGGTGGACTGCCTGACGCTGTGGCTGACGAACCTGCTGCTTGACGGGTGCGATATCGTGGCCGCGCGCGAGGGGCTGCTGTCCGCCCTGCGGCGCAGGGCCGGCCCCACGGTGCTGGTGGGGAACGAGGTCGGATTGGGCATCGTGCCCGACAATGCGCTGTCGCGCCGTTTCCGTGACGAGGCAGGCCTGCTGCATCAGGCCATTGCGCGGGAGGCCGGGCGCGTGGTGTTTGTGGCGGCAGGTTTGCCGATGGAGATGAAATGACCGATATGCCCGACGCGGAACGCCACCGCGAAAAGATGCGCAAGCGCAAGGAAGTGCAGGACCGCGAGGTCGCGGCCAAGGCGGTGGAGAAGGGGCTGCTTGCGGTCCATACCGGCCCCGGCAAGGGCAAGTCCACGGCGGCGTTCGGCATGGCGCTGCGCACGGTGGCGCATGGCGGGCGTGTGGTGGTGATCCAGTTCATCAAGGGTGCATGGAACACGGGGGAGCGCATCGCGCTGGAGAAATTCGGCGACCTTGTGGAATGGCATGCGCTGGGCGAGGGATTTACATGGAACACGCAGGACCGTGCCCGCGACATCGCCGCGTGCGAACGCGCGTGGGAACAGGCGCGCGCGGCCCTGCGGCGGGAGGATGTGGCGCTGGTGATCCTCGATGAACTCAATATCGCGCTACGCTACGACTACCTGCCGCTGGAGGAGGTCATCGCCGACATCGCCGCACGTCCCCCGATGCAGCATGTCGTCGTCACGGGCCGCAACGCGCGCCCGGCCATGATCGCGGCCGCCGACCTCGTGACGGAGATGGGGCTGGTGAAGCATCATTTCAAAGATGGCGTGAAGGCGCAGGCCGGGATCGAATTCTGATGGCGCGTGCGCTGATGTTCCAGGGCACGGGATCAAGCGTCGGGAAATCGGTGCTGGTCGCGGGCCTTGCCCGTGCGTGCGTGCGGCGTGGGGTGCGGGTGCGGCCGTTCAAGCCGCAGAACATGTCCAACAATGCCGCCGTCACCGCCGATGGCGGCGAAATCGGCCGCGCGCAGGCATTGCAGGCGCGTGCCTGCGGTGTGGCGCCGGGCGTGGACATGAACCCCGTCCTGCTTAAGCCGCAGGGGATGACGGGATCGCAGCTTGTGGTGCGCGGGCAGGTGCGCGGGCAGGTCCATGCGCGCGATTTCCAGTCCTTCAAGCGTGGCCTGATGTCCGAGGTCCTGCAGTCCTTTGCCCGCCTTGCCGATGAATGTGACCTCGTGCTGGTCGAAGGCGCGGGTTCCGCGTCGGAGGTCAACCTGCGCGCCGACGATATCGCGAACATGGGTTTCGCGCAGGCGGCGGACATTGACGTCGTGCTGATCGGCGATATCGACCGGGGCGGCGTGATCGCAAGCCTCGTCGGCACGCAGGCCGTGCTGGATGCACGCGATGCCGCGCGGATCCGTGGGTTCATCGTCAACCGCATGCGTGGCGACCCGTCCCTGTTCGCCGATGGCATGGATGCGATCGCACGTCATACGGGGTGGGCCGCGCTGGGGCTTGTGCCATTCCTTGACCGCGTCCGCGACCTGCCGGCGGAGGACGCGGCCGACCTGCGCGCGGGACGCACTGGGCATGGGCGCATGGGGCAGGGGACGTTGCACGTGGTCGTGCCATGGCTGCCGATGATCGCCAATTTCGATGACCTCGACCCCCTGCGCGCCGAACCCGGTATCGTCCTGACGGTTGTCGCGCGCGGGCAGCCATTGCCGCCATGCGACCTTGTGGTGCTGCCGGGGTCGAAGGCGACAATCGCCGACCTTGCCGCCCTGCGCGGGGAAGGGTGGGATATCGACATCCTTGCCCATGTGCGTCGTGGCGGGCATGTACTGGGGATCTGTGGCGGATACCAGATGCTGGGCCATCATGTGGCCGACCCGCAGGGGATCGAGGGACCGCCCGGTCGCGTTGCGGGACTTGGGCTGCTGGATGTGCAGACCGTGCTGTCGGGGGACAAGCGGCTGGAAAACGTGTCGGGCAGGCTGCTGCCCGAAGGCGTTGCGGTGCGCGGGTATGAAATGCACATGGGCGTCACCGACGGGCCGGACCATGTGGATCGTCCCCTGATCGACCTTGGCACGCATGCCGATGGCGCGGTTGCGCGTTCGGGGCGCGTGTGGGGCAGTTACGTGCACGGGCTTCTGGCCGATGGCGCGGCGCGCCGGGCGCTGCTTGCACGGCTTGGCGCGCAATCAGGCGGGCGCGACCATGATGGGACGGTGGAAGATACGCTCGACGCGCTGGCCGATCATCTGGAACGCCATGTCGATATCAGCGCCCTGCTGGAACTGGCGCGCCCGGTTGCCTCATGACGGGCGACGTGCGCGCCACGCACGGCGCAGCATGACCGACAGCGCCACAAGCACGCCGCCCTGCAGCATGCAGGCGCGGCGGTACAGCGCGAGCGCACGGTCAAGGTCGTGCGGCGTCAGGTCCGCACGCCCGTCACCCACCCATGGTTCGTGGGAGACCACCCCGTTATAGGAACGCGGTCCCGACAGGCGCACGCCCAGCGCGCCCGCCATCGCCGCCTCCGGCCATCCGGCATTGGGGGAGCGGTGATGGCCCGCATCGCGCCGCAGGATACGCCATGCCCCGCGCGCATCCATGTCCGCCATGGTCATGGCGGCAAGGAGGATCCACACCGCCGACAGCCGTGATGCGGGCAGGTTTACAAGGTCATCCAGCCTTGCCGCGGCAAAGCCGAAACGGTCATGGCGTGGCGTGCGGTGGCCGATCATGCTGTCGGCGGTATTGACCGATTTGTAGAACACCGCCCCCGCCGGGCCGCCCAGCGACATCCACAGCAGGGGGGCGACGATACCGTCCGAGAAATTTTCGGCCAGTGTTTCCACCGCCGCGCGCATGACCGCCGCCTCGTCAAGCTGCGCGGGATCGCGTCCGACAATATGGGAAACTGCCGTGCGCGCCTGTGGCAATCCCTGCCGCGCGGCGATGGAGACGGCGCGCACATGCTCCCACAATGAACGCTGCGCGCTTAGCGAACTGCCAAGGATTCCCCCCGCGATGATGGCAAGTGGCGGCGGCAGGCGGCGAAAGGCGAGCACCTGCACCAGCGCCACGGTCGCGCACGGGACGGTCGCGATGATCGACATTGCCACAAAACCGTTCCGGTACCTGACAGGATCGGAATCCGTGTCGCGGTTCAGTCGCCGGTCCAGCATGTCCGTCAGCCGTCCGATCCACATGACGGGATGGCCGATCCGTTGCACCAGGCGCTGCGGATATCCGGCAACGGCGTCGCATGCCGCGGCGATGGCAGTCGTCGAAAGGTTGCGGCCAGGGAAAAGGACGATCTTCATGGGCGCGCAATATTGTGCCGCACGGGTATGGTCAAGGCAGGCGAGCGAATATGTCCAACCTGTACACATGGCTTGTCTGTTCCCAGCGTGGGGCAGAAATGTCCGCAGGGAGAATGAAAATTCATTTCATATCAAAAAACTGATGATTTTATCATCGGATATCGAAAATACGTTCTGGCGTCCATCCTGGCGCGATACTGCCGCGTCATGTTTTTACGTTCCGGATTGTTACGCTTGATATTAAGAAAAACAGCCGGATTATTCCACATTCGCTTGACATTGTCAGGTTTCGCGTCGCAATGAAGGAACATTCTGGTATATCCATAATGTCCCAGTTGCGTGTTTTGTAATGTCAGCCCAACAGCAGGTCACTGCGATGAAAAGCATCGTCGGGGCGTGATCTGTCATCCGGTCGGGAACGGTGCGGGCGGTGCCGATTGCGATGTCATGCACCGGGTTGATGATGGGATACATACATTTATATTCTCAAAGGTGGAGTGTATGGCAGACAACAAAAAGGCAACCGTTCGCAAGGGACGGCGTACGGTAGCCGCAGGCGCATCCCGTCGCGCCAGGGCCGTCGAGGAAGCTGAAATCGTGGAACAGAAAGTGTCCGCTCCGAAAAAGCGCCCTGCACGGAAGAAGAAAACCGAAACCGTGCCCCAGGCCGAACCCGTCCAGATCGAACTGATCGAGGAAGTGGTCGAAGCCGTGCCGGCGCGCAAGGGCAAGGGCCGTCGCAAGGCCGCCGCAACGACAGCGCCCGCCGCCCCGGTCGGGGACAGCGTGGCGGAAAAGAAAACCACCACCCGTCGCAGGCGCGCCACCCCTGCCGCCGTGGCGGAAGCACCCGCTGCGGCAGAGGTGAAGCCGCGTCGCCGTCGTGCCGCAGCCCCCGTACCGGTTGAGGAACCTGCCGCACCGGTCAGGAAAGTCCGCAAGCGTCGCGTGGCCGCACCCGCCCCGGTGGAAGTCGAGGTCGAGGCGGTGGAAGTCGCGGCGCCTGCACGCCGCACCCGCAAGGCGAAGGCAAAGACGGCCCCTGTGGAGGCGGTTGCCGCCCCCGCGCCGAAGCGTGCGGCTCGCCGGAAGGCGGCCGTGGCCGACGTGGTGGAAGAACCCGCCCCCGCGCCAAAGGCGACCCGTAAGACACGCCGCACCACAAAGGCGGCAGACGCGGAAGAAGTCGCGGTGCCAGCACCCGCGCGCAAGGCCACCAGAACCCGCACGGCAAAGGCGCCCGCGAAAAAGGCCGCCCCCGCGAAGGCCGAGACGGCCGCCCCCGCGCGTCGCACGAAGGCGGCCGAACGTGCGCCGAAGGTGAAGCGTTCCGCCGTGGAGGCATGGCGCGAGGCCCGTGCGCTGCGCAAGCAGGTGCGCCTTGAACGTCTGGCCGCGGAACGCAAGGGACGCTGATTCCGCCGCCATTATTCTGACGGACCGTTCCCGCGCGTCGCCTGCTGCTGGCACGCGGGTGGAGACACTGTCCCCGATGATGCGACCCGCCCCGTGTGGCGGGTCGTTTCATTTTCGGGACGAATGGTTCAGGATATGACAATGATTTGCTGGCATGGATCGGCCAGTATGGGGCAGGCATGGCGATGTCCCCCTTGCATCCAGACCGTAATGATGGAGACATGACATCTCGATGAACAGGTCGCATGCCCTCCCTTCCCGTCGCACGTTCATGCAGGTCATGGCTGGCACCACCGCACTGGTGGCGATGCCGTATGGCGTGGCGCGTGCCGGTGCCCCCACGGCCGGTATGTCCCATACGCCGGTATTCTTTGACGCTGCCGAATGGAAATTTCTCAACGCCGCGTGTGCGCGCCTGATCCCGCATGATGCGCTCGGGCCGGACGGGGTGGCGCTTGGCGTGCCGCGCTTCATCGACCTGCAGATGGATACGCCCTATGGCCGGGGGGAGATGTGGTACATGCACGAACCCTTTGTCGAAGGGCCGGCCAACCTTGGCTACCAGTTGCCCTATCCCCCGCGGGAGGTCTATCGCCGGGGGATTGCGGGCGCCAATGCATGGTGCCAGCACAATGATGGTGCGGATTTCGCCGCCCTGTCCCCCGAACGTCAGGATGAAGTCCTGGCCATGATGGAAAAGGGGGAAATGATGTTTCCCGACCTGCCCGCCGCACAGTTTTTTGAACAGTTGCTGTCCAATACGATGGAAGGCGCGTTTGCCGATCCCATCCATGGCGGGAATGTTGGACTGCGGTCATGGACCATGATCGGCTTCCCCGGCGCGCGTGCCGACTTCATGGACTGGGTGGACCAGTATGGCGTGAAATATCCGCTGGGGACCGTCTCGATTTCCGGGGAGACCGCCTGACATGGATGATGCAACGCGACTGAAACCCGTCGATGTCGTCATTGTCGGGGGTGGCTGGGCCGGTTCGATCATGGCCAAGGAAATGACCGAGGCCGGGCGCAATGTCGTCATGCTCGAACGCGGTCCCGACCGCAGCACCGCCGTCGAGGGGGCCTATCCCGGTTCGATTGATGAACTGGAGGGCAATTTCCGCTATCGCCTGTTCCAGGACCTTTCGAAAAACACCGTTACAATCAGGAACAATATCCACCAGCGCGCCCTGCCATACCGGCGCATGGCCGCGTTCCTGCCGGGCGAGGGCGTCGGCGGCGCGGGCCTGCACTGGTCTGGCGTGCATTTCCGCATGCCACCCGATGACCTTATCCTGCGTTCGAAGGTGATCGAGCGGTATGGAAAATCCTTTATTCCCGAAGGCATGAACCTTCAGGATTACGGCGTCACCTATGACGAACTGGAACCATTTTTCGACCGCGCGGAAAAGGTGTTCGGCACGTCGGGGGAACCTTACAAGATCAATGGCAAGGTGGTGGGGCAGGGCAATGTCTTTTCCCCGTCGCGTTCCGGGCCGTTCCCGCTGCCTGCGCTCAAGGACGTCTATAGCGCGCACCTGTTCCGCAAGGCCGCGACGGAGGCGGGCTTCCATCCCTATTCCATGCCTGCGGCCAATGCATCGGCGCAGTATACCAATCCCTATGGCGCGCAGATGGGGCCGTGCAATTTCTGTGGATATTGCAGCGGTTATGCCTGCTACATGTATTCCAAGGCATCGCCCAACGTGAACATCCTGCCGGTCCTGCGGCGTGACCCGCTGTTTGAACTGCGCACGCATGCCAATGTCCTGCGCGTGGAGATGGACAGCACGAAAACCCGTGCCACGGGCGTGACTTATGCCGATCGCGAAGGGCGGACATGGACGCAGCCTGCCGAACTGGTGATCCTCAGCGCGTTCCAGTTCCATAACGTCCGGCTCATGCTGCTGTCGGGAATTGGGAAACCTTATGATCCTGTCGCCAACGAAGGCGTCGTGGGGCGTAACTTCGTCTACCAGAACGTGACGACCAGCATGGTCTGGCTGGATCAGGGGATCGAGACCGAACAGTTCGTCGGTACCGGCGGTGGCGGTGTCGCATTCGATGATTTCAACAGCGAAAATTTCGACCATGGCCCGCTGGGATTTGTCGGGGGATCGCCCGTATGGGTGAACCAGGCGGGGGTGAAGGCCATCGCCGCGGCACAGGCGGGCGGGCCGCCGGGCACGCCGCGCTGGGGCAGTGCGTGGAAAAAGGGACTGGTCGATACCTACCGCCATTCCCTGCGCATTGATGCGCACGGGGCGAACATGGCCTATCGCGATGTGTTCCTCGACCTCGACCCGACATGGAAGGACGCCTATGGCCTGCCTCTGCTGCGCATGACGTTCGACTGGAAAGACAACGATATCCGCATGAACCGTTATGTGGTGGACCGCATTGGCGATGTGGCGCGTGCGATGGGCGCGCGGCAGGTGCAGTTGACGAAGCGGGAATTCGGCGTGCCGTTCGACACGCGCAAATACCAGACCACGCATCTGGGCGGTGGCGCGGTGATGGGGACGGACCCGAACACCAGTGCGCTCAACCGTTACCTGCAGGTGTGGGACGTGCCGAATGTGTTTGTCATCGGCGCCAATGCGTTTCCGCAGGGGACGGGATACAACCCGACCGGCATGGTCGCGGCCCTTGCCTACTGGGCGGCGCATCATATCCGGCAGACCTACCTGAAAAATCCCGGCCCCCTGGTGTCACTGTGAAGGGGGGGCGTGTCCTTGCCCTGCTGCTGGGGCTTGCCGGATGGGGGACTGCTCCCGCGCGTGCGGCGGATGACGCGGGGGAGCAGGCGCAGGTCGCGGCGGGGGAGTATGTGGCGCGTGCCGCGGACTGTTCCGCGTGCCACAGCCTGCCGGGCGGGAAGCCCTTTGCCGGGGGGCTGGCGTTCCACCTGCCGATGGGCACGATCCGCGCGTCCAACATCACGCCCGATCCCAAGGCGGGTATCGGTAGCTATAGCGAGGCGGAATTCGCCCGCGCGGTGCGTCAGGGGATCCGCCGTGACGGGGCGACGCTGTATCCGGCCATGCCCTATCCGTCCTATGCGCACATGACGGATGCGGATGTGCATGCGCTGTATGTCTATTTCATGAAGGGCGTTGCCCCTGTCGCCACCCCGGTTGCGCCCAATGACATTGTCTGGCCGCTGTCGATGCGCTGGCCGCTGGTGGCGTGGCGGATGATGTTTGCCCCGTCGGGTGCGCAGGGCGTGCGGACTTTCGCCGATCCGCAACTGGCGCGCGGGGCCTACCTGGTGGAGGGGCCGGGCCATTGCGGGGCCTGCCATACTCCACGCGGCATCGCGATGCAGGAAAAGGCCCTGACGGCGGTGGACGGGCCACTGTACCTGTCGGGCGGCAGCGCGGTGGACGGGTGGAATCCCGTCAGCCTGCGCGGGGAAATGCGCGAGGGCCTTGGCCGGTGGAGCGAGGAGGATATCGTGACCTTCCTGCAGACCGGCCGCGTCATGCATGCCGCCGCCTTTGGCGGGATGACGGATGCGATCCGCCACGGCACGCAGCATCTGAGCGATGATGACCTGCGGGCGATCGCCCATTACCTGAAATCCCTGCCGCCCGCGCACCCGCAGGCGCGCGCGTGGCAGTATGATGAAACGACGGGCCGCACCCTGCATGCAGGCGACCTGTCGGCGCGTGGCGCGCGGGCCTATGTCGATAACTGCGCCGCCTGCCACCGCACCGACGGGCGTGGCTATCCCACGACGTTCCCGCCGCTTGCGGGAAATCCGGTGGTGATGGATGCCTCCGCCACGTCGCTGATCCGCATCGTGCTGACGGGCAGTGTGCTGCGCGCCACCCATCAGGCGCCGTCCGCCTTTGTCATGCCCGGTTTCGCGGCACGCATGGACGACCGGGCCGTGGCCGACGTGGTCAGTTTCATCCGCCAGTCATGGGGCAATGACGTGCCGCAGGTCAGCGCGGCGGAGGTCGCGGAGGTGCGGCGTTCCCTGAAAGGCAGCGGGGACGCCCCCCCGGCGCGCCAGCCCCTGAACTGATCGTGATGGGGCGGGGCGGTTGTCCCTGCCGTGAGGCTCCGTCACTGTGGCGGGGAAGGGCAGGCGGCTTTCTGATGAAGTTATAAAAGTTTTTTTGGTGTCGCCTTTTGATTGAAAAAAGCGACGTTCTTTCGAAGCTTTTTGAAAAAAGCTTCACCAAAAACTTCTTTGGATTTTCAGGCAGGTGGCAAGCGGGAAAGGAACACTCATGAAGCGTCGTTCATTACTGGGGGCAGCCGTTCCCATGGGTGTTGCCGCAGCACTGGCCCGGACGGCGGGACGCGCCCATGCCGCCCCCGCCGCAACAGAGGGCACGAACCGCGATCACGGCCTCAATTCGGCAGGCCCGTTCGAGGTCGTGGCCCGTTTTGACGGTCCCGGCCCATCGGGGGTTGCGGTGACACCGGGACGGCGCATCTTCGTCGGTTTTCCCCGCCATGCCGTCAACCATACGGGGGCCACGCTTGCGGAACTGCGCGATGACGGGATTCATGCCTATCCCGATGCGCAATGGAGCCTGCCGTCGGACCGCCCGCCCGCGCAGCGCCTGATGTCGGTCCATGGCATGACCACCGATACGCGCGGGCGGCTGTGGTGCATTGACGATGGCAAGCTCGCGGGGCTGCCGCTGGCGCCGGGGGCGGCGAAGGTGATTGGGATTGATCCTGCCACCAACACGATTTTTTCCAATATCGTGCTGCGTCCCGGCATCGTCCTGCCCGACAGCCACATGAACGACCTGCGCGTGGACCTGAAGCATGGGGCGGCGGGGACGGTGTATGTCACGGACTCTTCGTTCGGCATGTCGCCTGCGCTGGTTGTGGTTGACATTGCCACCGGGCGGCAGCGGCGGGTACTGGCGCAGCATCACGCCACACAGGCGGAGCGCGGTTTCATGGCCGTGGTCGAAGGCCGCCCGCTGGTGTTCGATCCCCCGCGGCACAAACCCGCCTTCGTCTGGGGCGGGGCGGACGGGATTACGCTCTCCCCCGACAGTGGCACGCTGTATTTCTGTCCGCTGACCAGCAGGCGGCTCTACAGTATTTCCACGGCGCTCCTGTCCGACTTTTCCACGACCGAGGCGCAACTGGCGCAGGCCGTGCGTGACGAAGGGGAAAAGGGTGTGGCCGACGGGCTTGCCACCGATGGGCAGGGACGCATCTACACCACCAATTTCGAACATGACGCCATCTTTCGCCGCAATGTCGATGGGTCGTTCGACACCATGGTGCGCGATCCGCGCGTGCTGTCACCGGACGGGATCTTTGTCGATGGTGGCGACGTTTATTGCACGCTGGGACAGTGGAACCGGCTTGGCGGGCTGAACGGGGGGCACGACCTGCGGGTGCCTCCCTATTACCTGATCCGCTTTCCCACGGACCCGGCGGCAGCGGTCGATGCGCTGCATGTGAAATAGGCACGCCCCTTTCCCTTTGGGACGAATTGCGGCAAAAATCCCGGTCATGAATATTATGTCGCGCATGATGATGCCCCTGATCCGGCGCCTTGATCCCGAGGACGCCCATCAGCTTGCCCTCAATGCCCTGCAACTCGGGCTTGGCGGCGTATCGGACCCGGCCCGGGACGATCCCGCCCTGTCGATTCGCGCCATGGGCCTGCGGTTTCCGAACCCGATCGGCATTGGTGCGGGGTTCGACAAGAACGCGCTGGTGGTGCGTCCGCTGTCGCGTTCGGGCTTCGGTTTCGTGGAGGCCGGGACCGTCACCCCGCGCCCGCAGCCGGGCAATCCGCGTCCGCGCCTGTTCCGCCTGACGGAAGACCGCGCGATCATCAACCGCATGGGCTTCAACAATCAGGGCATCGACCGCTTTGCCGTGCGCATGGCGCGCCTGCACCGCGTCAGCGCGTCGGGCTGGCATGTGGGGGCAAAGGTACCGGTGGGCGCGAACCTTGGCATCAACAAGACCGGCGCGGACCCGGAGCGCGACTATCCCCTGCTGGTCAGCCGCATCAAGAATTATGTCGATTACATCGTCATCAACCTGTCGTCGCCCAATACTCCGGGCCTGCGTGACCTGCTGGAGGCGTCG
The DNA here is from genome assembly GCF_003206495.1 of Gluconacetobacter entanii. GTDB lineage: Bacteria > Pseudomonadota > Alphaproteobacteria > Acetobacterales > Acetobacteraceae > Novacetimonas > Novacetimonas entanii. Next base: position 31,288 of record NZ_NKUF01000001.1, read on the forward strand.
CGCCTGAAATCCATCCTTGATGCGATTGCCGCAGCCCATCCCGAACGTCCGCCGATGCTGGTCAAGCTGTCGCCCGACATGGCGCGCGACGATATCCCCGATGTGGTGGAGGCCGCGATTGCGGGCGGTGCGCAGGGCCTGATCGTCACCAACACCACGATCTCGCGCCCGCGCAGCCTGCGCAGCGCCTATGCCACGGAAACCGGCGGCCTGTCGGGGCGTCCGCTGACGCCGCTGTCGTGCGATACGCTGTCGCACGTGTCCCGCGCGGCAAAGGGACGCCTGACGCTGGTGGCGTGCGGTGGTATCGAAAGTGGTGCGGACATTGTGGAGCGCGTACGCATGGGGGCCGACCTTGTGCAGCTTTATACCGCCTATGCCTATGAAGGGCCGGCGATCCTGTCGCGACTGAAGCGCGAGACGCTGACGGCGTTGCGCCTGCAGGGGTTCGAGACCCTGTCCGATGCGAAAGGAACCGCCCTGTCGTGAAGGAAGCCAGCGGAATCGCCCCTGTGGCGGATCGGTATGACGGGTATATCGTTGACCTGTGGGGCGTCATCCATAACGGCGTCGCCCCGTATCCCGGTGCGCCGGAATGCCTGCGGCAGCTACGCAAGGCGGGCAGGCGGGTGATCCTGCTGTCCAATGCCCCGCGCCGGGCCGACACGGTGCAGCGTGGCCTGCGGGCGATGGGCATTGGCGACGACCTGTATGAAGGGCTGATGACCAGCGGCGAATGCACGCGCCGGATGCTGCAGTCGCGCACCGACCCATGGTTCGCGCAACTGGGTCGGCGGATGCTCCACCTTGGGCCGCAGAAGGATGTAGACCTGTTCGCGGGACTGGACCTCGATGTGGTGGAAGATCCGGCGCAGGCGGATTTCATCCTCAATACCGGGCCAGATGCCGACCGGGGGGAGGAGGACATTACGCCCTATCTGCCGATTCTGGACCAGTGCGCCAGACATGGGCTGAAGATGATCTGCGCCAACCCTGACCAGCAGGTGATCCGTGGCAACCGTCGCATGCTGTGCGCCGGTGCGCTGGCCAGTCGGTATGAGGAAAGCCAGGGCGGGGAGGTGCGCTGGATCGGCAAGCCCCATCCGGAGGTCTATGCCCTTGTGGCGGGCATGATGGACCTGCCGGTGTCACGCATCCTTGCGGTGGGCGACTCCCTTGCCACCGACATGCGCGGCGCAAAGGGCGCGGGCGTCGATGGCTGCTGGGTGCTGGGCGGTATCCATCAGGAAATGCTGGGCGGAAGCTGGGCCGAGGGGCGCGATGCCGATTACGCTCTCGCGGTGGAGGAAGCCCATGGCGCGGGGCTTGATCCGGCGGTGTGCGTGCCGTCCTTCCGGTGGTAGGCGAGGCGGTCGCGATAGACAGATAAAAGTTTTTGGGCGCTGCCTTTTTTAAAAAGGCGGGGTTCCTTGAAGCTTTTTGGAAAAAGCTTCACCAAAAACTTTTATTGTTAAGAGGCCTTTTTATTCGTACCGGTGACCGTTGACCGTCACATAGCCCGCGATGGGCCAGTTCCGGCTGGTGCCATGATGGGTCCAGTCGATACCCTGGCTGCGCAGGTTGTCGAAGTAATAGCGTCCGACCACATCCACATCATCGCCCTTCGCCACCCACGGCCATTGCGGGGCCTCCATGCGGTCAAGATCGGAGACGATGCGGATGGAAATTCCCGACCCGACATCGACATAGAAATAGCCATGCCAGCCACTGCGGGTCCGGCGCGCGCGGGAGACGGCGATGACCCGGCCGCAGACATGTTCGGGCAGGTCGGCATTGCGGCTGTGGCGTTCCTCGTTCTCGAACCTGCGCTGGTCCTCAAGGAACCTGCGATTGTCACAACTGGGGGAAACGGACTCCCCCCACGCATGCGCGCTCGCACTGGTCATCACCTGTGCGGCGGTGACCATCATGGCGCCCGCGCAAAAGGAGCGCAGCAGGGTTAAGCGTGCCGACATCACAGTCCTCATTCTGTCACTACATGCCTTCCATGCGTGGGATGCGTGCGCGCGTCAATGACCCGCACACGCATGCGTTATATGCGGATGTGACGTTCTATGTCTTTTCGGCCATCAGTTGCTGGCGGGCCTTTTTCATTTCCGCGCGCGCGGCGGCGTCAAGCTTGGGCATCTGCAGGTCAAGCTGCTCAAGCGCTGCGATCAGCGTCTCGATCACCACCAGGCGGGCGAACCATTTCTGGTCCGCCGGAACCACGAACCATGGGGCATGCGGGCCGGCCGTATTGCGGATCGCCTGTTCATAGGCGTCCTGGTAACTGTCCCAGTATCCGCGTTCATGGATGTCGGCTGCTGAAAATTTCCAGTTCTTTTCAGGATGGTTGATGCGTGACAGGAAACGCTTGCGCTGTTCGTCCTTTGACAGGTGCAGGAAGAATTTGACGATCACCGTGCCCTGACGCGCCAGATACTCCTCGAAATGGCGGATGTCGCGATACCGGTCGTCCCACAGCGTAGGTGATTTGCGAAGTTGTGGCGGGATCTTCTGGTTTTCAAGGATCTCGGGATGCACCCGCGTGACCAGCACTTCTTCATAATGGCTGCGGTTGAAGATGCCGATATGCCCGCCCTGCGGCAGGGCCAGATGTTCGCGCCACAGATAGTCATGGGCAAGTTCGACCGGGCCGGGCTGCTTGAAGGAGGTGACATTGACGCCTTCGGGATTGATGCCGGACATCACATGCTTGATGACGCCATCCTTGCCCGCCGCGTCCAGTGCCTGCAGCACGATCAGCATCGACCATTCACCATTGGCATACAGCCGTGCCTGCAGTTCCGACAGGCGGCCGATCCGTTCATACAGCCGCCGCTTGCCGCCTTTCTTTTCCAGTCCGCAGTCCTGCGCCGCACGCGTCGGGCAGGCCGAAAGCCTGAAATCCGTGCCATCGGTAATGCGAAAACGTGTCGCCAGTTCAGCCTGCGCCGCGATTGTGGCCGCGTCGGGCTGGGTTTTGGTAATCTTGGTCCTGTCCTGCATTGATACGGCTCAGTCCTTCATGCCCTTGACGACGGACAGGCCACCGGCCGCCTGACAGACCGGCATCATCTCGATCTGGTTGATGTTGACATGCGCCGGCAGGTTCACGACCCACGATACCGTTTCCGCGATGTCATCGGGCAGCAGGGGATGCGTGCCTTCGTAAACGGCCGCAGCCTTCGCATCGTCACGCAGGCGCACCTTGCTGAACTCGCTGCCGCCGCACAGGCCGGGCGCGATGTTGGTGGCGCGGACATTCCTGCCCAGCAGGTCGCAGCGCAGGTTGCGCATGAACTGTTCCACGAACGCCTTGGTGGCGCCATAGACGTTGCCGCCGACATAGGGATAGATCCCGGCCGTGCTGCCCAGCGAGACGATATGCCCGCGATCGCGTGCGACCATGCCCGGCAGCAGCGCGCGCGTCAGTTCCACCATGCCGGTGACATTGGTTGCGATCATGCGCTCCCAGTCGCTGATATCGCTTTCCTGCGCCTTGGAAATGCCAAGGGCGAGGCCGGCATTGTTCACAAGGATATCGACCTCCCGCCACTCGGCGGGCAGAGCGTCAGGCAGGGAGGCGATCGCGGCCTTGTCCATCATGTCAAGGCGCAGGGGCAGCAGCGCCTTGCCCAACTGTGCCGCCAGTGCATCCAGCCGTTCCTGGCGCCGGCCCGTGGCGATGACACGATATCCATCGCGCACCAGGCGTTCGGCAATGGCCTTTCCAAAACCGGCGGTTGCACCGGTGACAAGGGCGATCTTCGACATGGGATGATCCTTTCGTTGTGTGATGGGGGTCATGGCGGACAGTGTGACGGTCCTGCGTGACAGATTCAAATTCGTAACGCGGATGGGCCGGGTTTTGTCCCGGGCGGGAGCGATTGCATGAAACGGTTGCAAAAAGGGGGGGATGTGGTTCTATCCTTTGCTCATGCCTAAGATATCCCTGACATCGGGCCACAACCTGACCGGACATTTGCTGGTGGCGACACCGGCGCTGATGGATACGCCCTTTGAGCGTAGCGTCATCTATCTGTGCGCCCATTCGGCCGAAGACGGGGCGATGGGGCTGGTGGTGAACCGTCGCCTGTCGCAACCCATGCTTGACGATGTGCTGGAGCAGCTTGGCGTGGCCCCTGTGCCCCCGCGGCGTCGGATCGGCCTGTGCGCGGGTGGCCCGGTGGACAGTTCACGCGGCTTTGTCCTGCATTCCGCCGATTGGGAAGGCAATGGCAGCATGGCCGTCAATGACAGCACCATCCTGACCGCCAGTCTGGACATATTGCGGGTGATCGCCGATGGGGCAGGACCGCAGCATGCGCTGCTGGCGATGGGGCATGCAAGCTGGGAGGCCGGTCAACTGGAAGACGAAATCCTGCGCCATAACGCATGGGTCTCCGCCCCCGCGACGGAACAGATCGTCTTCAGCCCCGATCATTCCGGCAAATGGCGGCAGGCACTGGCCAGCGTGAACCTTGATCCCGCATGGTTCAGTTCCGATAGCGGAAACGCATAGGAAAAAAGCAGCAGCGAGACCATTACTTTAAAATGAATCAGGGTGCAGGGATCCTCCGGGCAGCGCCCGGATGTTCCATGTGCCGACTGCGGTGCACATTCAGGGGCTTTGCCCCCGAACCCCCACCAAAGGGCGCGGCCCTTTGGAAACCACTACTTTTGAATGGATCAGGGCGCGGGGAGTACGCTCCCTTTTGGGGCCGGGCATGTTTCAGGGGCTTTGCCCCGAACCCTCACCAATACGAAAACAGGGGCCGTTTCCGACCCCTGTTCCCGGTTTCTCCGTCCTGAACGGCTGGAGATCAGTCCGCCGCTTCGGACTCTTTCTCGTTATCGCCTTCATCCCCTTCCGTCGCCGAGGACGACGGATCGTGGGAGATGTAGTCGAAGTCCAGCTTGCCATCCTTGAGCGAGATCTTGACCACCCCACCCTTGACCAGCTTGCCGAACAGCAGTTCCTCGGCCAGCGGCTTCTTGATGTTTTCCTGAATGACACGACCCAGGGGGCGCGCGCCATACAGGCGGTCATAACCACGTTCCGCCAGCCATTCCTTCGCCGCCGACGAAATCTCGATCATCACGTTGCGATCCGCCAGTTGGGCTTCAAGCTGGAAGATGAACTTCTCCACCACGCGGTCCACCACTTCGGGCGACAGGTGGGCAAAGGGAATGATCGCATCGAGGCGGTTGCGGAATTCAGGGGTGAAGATGCGCTTGATGGCTTCCTCATCCTCGCCCTCACGCCCGTTGCGGGCAAAGCCGATGGCCTCCTTGCTCAGGTCCGCGGCCCCCTCATTCGTCGTCATGATCAGCATGACATTGCGGAAATCGACCGTCTTGCCGTTATGGTCCGTCAGGCGACCATGGTCCATGACCTGCAACAGCACGTTATACAGGTCGGGATGCGCCTTCTCGATCTCGTCAAGCAGCAGGACCGCATGCGGGTGCTGGTCGATGGCATCGGTCAGCAGGCCGCCCTGGTCAAACCCGACATAGCCCGGCGGCGCACCGATCAGGCGCGAGATCGAATGACGCTCCATGTATTCGGACATGTCGAAGCGGATCAGTTCGATGCCCAGCGTGCTGGCCAACTGCTTCGCCACCTCGGTCTTGCCCACGCCCGTCGGGCCGGAGAACAGGTAGTTGCCAATCGGCTTCTCCGCATCGCGCAGACCCGCGCGTGACAGCTTGATCGCGGCCGTCAGCGCCTCGATCGCCTTGTCCTGCCCATAGACCATGCCCTTGAGGTCACGTTCGAGGGAGCGCAGCGTCTCCTTGTCGTCCGACGACACGCTCTTGGGCGGGATGCGGGCGATCTTGGCGACGATGTCCTCCACATCCTTCAGGGTGACGGTCTTGCGGCGGCGGTTTTCGGGCACCAGCATGCGCGACGCGCCCACCTCGTCAATGACGTCGATGGCCTTGTCCGGCAGCTTGCGGTCATGGATGTATTTCGCCGCCAGTTCCACCGCCCCACGGATCGCATCGTCGGTATAGCGGACCTTGTGGTGCTTTTCGTAATTGACCTTCAGGCCACGCAGGATCTTCACCGCATCGTCGATGGAAGGTTCCGCCACGTCGATCTTCTGGAACCGGCGCACCAGCGCGCGGTCCTTTTCGAAATGCTGGCGGTATTCCTTGTACGTGGTGGACCCGATGCAGCGCAGCGTCCCCGCCGCCAGCGCGGGCTTCAGCAGGTTCGACGCATCCATCGCCCCGCCCGACGTCGCACCCGCACCGATGACGGTGTGGATTTCGTCGATGAACAGGATGCTGCCCGGGTTGTTGTCGAGTTCGGTGACAACCGCCTTCAGCCGTTCCTCGAAATCACCGCGATAGCGCGTCCCCGCCAGCAGCGCGCCCATGTCGAGCGAATAGATCGTGGAGTTGAGCAGCACCTCCGGCACGTCGCCCTCGACGATCCGCTTGGCCAGTCCTTCGGCGATCGCGGTCTTGCCCACGCCGGGATCACCCACGTAAAGCGGGTTGTTCTTCGTGCGGCGGCACAGGATCTGGATCGTGCGCTCGATTTCCGAGTCGCGGCCGATCAGCGGGTCGATCTTCCCCTCGCTCGCCTTGTCGTTGAGGTTCGTGCAGTAGGTGGACAGCGCATCCTGGTTCTTCTGCCGTCCCTTGCCGGTTTCCTCGCGTTCGGGGTCGGGGCCTTCGGACGGTGTGCCTGCGACCGGGCGGCGCGTCGAACGCTCCGGCGCCTTGGCGATCCCGTGGGAGATGAAGTTGACGGCATCCAGCCGCGTCATGTCCTGCAACTGCAGGAAATAGACGGCATGGCTTTCGCGTTCGGCGAACAGGGCGACAAGGACGTTCGCGCCCGTCACCTCGTCCCGGCCGGTGGACTGCACATGGATCGCGGCGCGCTGGATCACGCGCTGGAACGCGGCCGTGGGCTTGGGATCGACGGTGCGGTCCGACGCCAGCCCCGCAAGGTCCTTGTCCAGGAATTCCGTCAGGTCGTGGCGCAGCTTGTCAAGGTCAACACCGCAGGCGCGAAAGACCGTGACCGCGTCCGGGTCGTCGATGAGGGAGAGGAGAAGATGTTCGAGGGTGGCATATTCATGCCGCCGTTCGCTGGCGAGTGTCAGCGCACGATGAAGCGTCTGTTCCAGATTACGTGACAACATGCCGAGACGCTCCTTTTCCAAGGGGGGCCATTGCGGCCCCGGGGATCATGACCGGACAATCACTCCGATCTTTGTCCCGTTGCGGGGGGAATGCCAGAGGAAATTTGCATAAATCCGCATGAAAGAATGCAAAGGTGGGAAAATGCCTGATCGTGGCCTCAGTCCTTTTCGATCGTGCACTGCAGGGGATGCTGGTTCTGGCGTGCGAGGTCCATGACCTGCGTGACCTTCGTTTCAGCAACTTCGTAGGTAAAGACGCCACAGACGCCAACGCCGCGCTTGTGGACATGCAGCATGATGTCCGTCGCCTCTTCACGCGATTTCTGGAAAAACCGTTCCAGCACGTGGACGACGAACTCCATCGGGGTGTAGTCGTCATTGAGCATCAGCACCTTGTACATCGCCGGCTTGCGGGTCTGTGGCCGGGTGCGGATGACAACGCCCGCCAGTCCGTCATCATTGCCGCTGTCGCCGTCGGGCCGGCGCGGCGGGGTGTTTCCGCCATGTGCATGCGCAGGCAGGCGCATGCCGCGATGGTGCGGGGCTTGGGCGACAGGGGAGGGCAGGCGTGTGACGGACATGATCCTACCATATTGGAACTCTGTTCCCTGTTGAAAGGGGCAGGCGGCATTATGGGGCATCATTTTTTCACCTCCTCTCGGTTTCGTGTGGCGGCGGGGGACGGGGCATATGGCCCGGCAATATAAAGTTGCATGCGGTTTCAGCCATTTTTCGCAATTCCGCTCTGGACGCCGGTGCGTTCCGATGTCTAGGATGGCGCAGAATTAATTGTCATATGATGGCGACCGCGGGGATGTTCACCCGGTCCAGCACTGGATGATAATCACCGCATGTCCCCTTTTCCCCGTCGTCTGAAGCGTCTTTTCACTGCACGCGGCACCAGGGTGAAGGTTTCACTGCTGGTAGCGGGCGGCCTGATCGCGGGGCTGTTTGGCGGAGCGGGACAGGCCCGTGCCCAGTATGTGGGACAGATCAGTTCCATCGTCATGGATGCCCGTACCGGGGCCGTCCTGTCGCAGTCCAATGCCAGCCTGCGCCGCTATCCCGCCAGCCTGACGAAGCTGATGACCCTCTACCTGACGTTCAAGGCGCTCAGGGCGGGGCGCATCACGCTGGACCAGGTGGTGCCCGTCAGTGCGCATGCCGCCTCCATGGAACCGTCGAAGCTTGGTCTGCGTCCGGGCAGCTATTTGACGGTGGAGGAGGCGATCCTTGCCCTCGTGACGAAATCGGCCAATGACGCGGCCTGTGCGCTGGGCGAATTCCTTGGCGCGGGGAGCGAGGAAACCTTCGCGCAGATCATGACGCAGCAGGCCGCGCGCCTGTCGATGAACGACACGTCGTTCCGCAATGCATCGGGCCTGCCGAATGAGGAGCAGATGACCTCCGCGCGTGACCTTGCGACGCTTGCGCGGCATATCGCCCTCGATTTCAGCGAATATTACCATTATTTCGCGGTCCCCGCCTTCTATTTCCGGGGCCGGTACGTGCCCAACCATGACCCGATGCTCCAGTCCTATCCGGGGGCGGACGGGCTCAAGACCGGTTACACCGCCGTTGCCGGGCATAACCTTGTCACCTCCGCCGTGCGCGACAATGTCCGCCTGATCGGGGTGGTCATGGGCGCCTCGTCGAACGCGGAGCGTAACGAGGTGATGGCCGACCTGCTCGACGACAGTTTCAAGGCGGAGGGAATCGCCCCGGTCCAGCGTCCGCTTGTCCTTGCGCGCAATGCCCTTGCCGCACGCCACCGCGCGGTATCCGGGCGCGGTCGCCTCATGCTGGCGAGTTCGCGCTATCGCATGGACGGGCCTGAACAGGTCGCCGATGCGTCGATTCCGCTGTCCTATGCGCGATTGCGGCACGGGACGAATCCGGCCGCTGTCCATGCTGTCTCGCATGCCGCGACGTCGCATACCCATGCCGCCACTACGCATGCGCACGTCCATCTTGTCGGGATGGGGCAGGCGCATCGCGTCGCCACCACAAAGGCCAAGACGCGCAGCTAGATCCGCCTCGGCCGCTGACACGGCGCGCCGATGGGGGTATAGAACCTGTCGCCGTTCATGGGATGGCATCGCATCCATCGGGCCGTGGCGCCGGGAACCTGTCCCGGCGGGCGCGGGCGCGTGGATGTGATTACGCGATGACTAGCGACGAAGGAATATCGGCATGGATGGCGACATGAACGAGGGCGCGATCGTCCTGCACTCCCCCGAGGATTTTGTCGGCATGCGGGCGGCGGGACAGCTTGCGGCACGGACGCTCGACATGATTACGCCATATGTGCAGGCGGGTGTGACGACCGGCGAACTGGATGAGCGTATCCATGCCTTCATGGTGGCGCATGGCGGCGTGTCCGCCACGATTGGCTATCGCGGGTATGAAAAGGCAAGCTGCATTTCCATCAACCATGTCGTCTGCCACGGCATCCCCGGCGACAAGGTGCTCAAGGAAGGCGATATCCTCAATATCGACGTGACCGTCATCCTTGATGGCTGGTTTGGCGATACCAGTCGTATGTACACGGTGGGCACGCCGTCGAAGAAGGCGCAGAACCTGATCGACGCCACCTATGAATCGCTGATGCTGGCCATCAGGGCGGTGCGCCCGGGCGCCACGCTTGGGGATGTGGGTCATGTGATCCAGACCTATGCGGAGGAACGGCGCTTTTCCGTCGTGCGCGACTTCTGCGGCCACGGCATCGGCCGGACCTTCCACGCCGCGCCAAACGTGCTGCATTATGGCCGTCCGGGGCATGGCGTCGTCCTGCGTCCTGGCATGTTCTTCACCATTGAACCGATGCTCAATATCGGCCGCCCGGATGTGAAGATCCTTGGCGATGGCTGGACCGCCGTGACGCGCGACCGTTCGCTGTCGGCGCAGTTCGAGCACATGATGGGCGTGACGGAGGACGGGTGCGAGGTCTTCACCTACTCTCCCGCAGGGCTGAACAAGCCGCCTTACAATATTGCCGGGTAAATGATTTCTATGGCAGTTCTTTGATAAAAAACAATAAAAGTTCCCGGGCGTCGCCTCTGTCCTGAAAAGGGCGGCGTCCCTGAGGCTTTTTGGAAAAAGCGTCACCGGAAACTTTTATAATTTCAGTATCGTATCTATTTTCTTTTTATCAGTTTTTTGGAAAAAACGTGGCATGTCATTGCCTGTCAGGAAAATGAAAATGGTTGCTGGTCTGCGTCGTTCCCCATCCCGCCGGGCCGGTGGCCTGCTGCTGGCGGGCATGCTGCTGCTGTCGGATGGGGTGGCGTATGCTGCTGTCGCGCCGGCGGCGGTGCAGGATGATCCGCTGGCGTTCGGCGGCACGTCCGTGCCGGTGGCGTCGGCCCCGCCCGTGGGCGGGCACGAGGGGATGGTCGTCTCCGCCCAGACGCTGGCGTCGCAGGTGGGCGCGCGCATCCTGCATGAAGGTGGCAATGCCGTGGATGCCGCCGTGGCCGTGGGCTATGCGCTGGCCGTGGTCTATCCGGCGGCGGGGAACCTGGGCGGTGGCGGGTTCATGACCCTGCGGCCTGCGAACGGGCCTGCGGTGTTCCTCGATTTCCGCGAACATGCGCCCGGTGCCGCGACGGCGACGATGTTCCAGGATGCGAAGGGGAACGTCATCCCCGGACTTTCGACCAAGGGGTGGAAGGCCGTGGCGATTCCCGGCACCGTCGCGGGGCTGGAACTCGCCCGGCAGCGCTGGGGCCATCTGTCGCGCCAGCAGGTGATGGCGCCCGCCATCGCGCTGGCGCGTGACGGGTTCGTCCTTGCGCCGGGCGATGTGGAACTGATTTCGCATGGCAATGACGACTTCCGTCGCGATCCCGTGGCGCGCCGGTCCTTCCTGCATCATGACGGCAGCGGACTGCAGGTGGGGGACAGGCTGGTGCAGCCTGAACTGGCCCGCGTGCTGGAACGGATTTCGCGCAAGGGGACCGACGGATTCTACGCGGGCAAGACCGCGCGTGAGATCGTGCGTGCCAGCCGCAAGGGGGGCGGCCTGCTGACGCGCGCCGACCTGTCGGGATACAGGCCGCGCATCCTGCCGACCCTGACATGCGATTACCGGGGCTATCACATCGACACAGCCCCCCCGCCGAGCGGTGGTGGCGTTGCGCTGTGCGAGATGCTGAACATCCTGTCCGGCTATGACATGCATCGCCTCGGCCTTTATACCGTCCCCGCCGTGCAGCGTGAGGTCGAGGCCATGCGCCATGCCTATGCCGACCGGCAGGACCTGGGGGATCCGGCGTTCGTGTCGAACCCGGTCGATCATCTGCTTGACGTGAATTACGCGCGCCAGATCCGCGCCGCCATTCCCAACGCCCGCGCGGTTCCGTCTGCCGCCGTGCGCCCCGGCGTCGCCGGGAACGAAGGGCAGGAGACCACGCATTATTCCGTGATGGACCGTGACGGCAATGCGGTCGCGGTGACCTATACGCTCAACGGATGGTTCGGCGCGGGCATGGTCGCGGGGCGGACGGGCGTGTTCATGAACGACGAAATGGACGATTTCTCCACCCGTCCGGGCGCGCCCAACATGTTCGGGATCATCGGCAGCAAGGCGAACGAGATCGCGCCGGGCAAGACGCCGCTGTCATCCATGACGCCCACCGTCATTTCCCGTGGCGGGAAGCCGGTCATGGTGATCGGCAGCCCCGGCGGGTCGCGCATTCCCACCATCGTGCTGGCATCCGTGCTGGGCGTGATCGATTACGGCCTGGACATCCAGCACGCCGTGGACCTGCCGCGCATCCATGAACAGTGGCAGCCCGAACCCGTGCAGGTGGAAGCCGGCGCGCTGACGCCCGGTGTCATCGCCAGGCTCCAGCATGAGGGCTACAGCTTCAAGGCCTATCCGCACTGGGGCGTGGCAGAGGGGATCCTTGTTGGCGGGCCAAGCCTGAATACACCGGGGGCCGACCGCTATTACGGTGGGGCGGACCGCCGCCACAGCACCAGCGCCGCCGTGGGCGAATGATGGCGGGGGCTTTTTTCGTACAAAGCCCCTTGTGCCGCACCGGGGTGTATGTGTTATGAAGTCCGTGGAAGATCGGCCGTAGACGGGTACCTTTCCAACCCGGTCAGGTCCGGAAGGAAGCAGCCGCAGTGAGTTTCGCTCGGGTTATGTGTCCGGTCTTCCACCCCTGAATCCAGTCCCTGCCACCCTGCGATGCAGGATGCAGTGCGCACCATTCACCAAGGCCGGATGCATCAATGAACGCTTCTTCGGATCAGGATCGTTCCGGGGAGGAAGGTCTGCCGTCCCCGCCCGTGGATGATGGCCACGGCCTGTTTGGCGATGCCCCCCCACCCGCCGCCGCCGCCGTGACGCAGAATGCGGCGCCCTATCGCGTGCTGGCGCGCAAATACCGTCCCACCACATTCGATGACCTGATCGGCCAGGACACCACGGTGCGGATCCTGCGCAACGCCTTTGCGCTGGGCCGTGTCGCGCATGCCTTCATGCTGACGGGCGTGCGCGGCGTGGGCAAGACGACGACGGCGCGGATCATTGCGCGCGCGCTCAACTGCACCGGCCCGGACGGGCAGGGCGGGCCGACCGCCGATCCGTGCGGGGTCTGTCCCAACTGTGTCGCGATCCTTGCCGACCGTCATCCCGACGTCATGGAAATGGACGCCGCCTCCCGCACCGGCGTGGACGACGTGCGCGAGATCATCGACTCCACGCATTTCCGCCCCATCCAGGGACGCATGAAGGTCTTCATCATCGATGAGGTCCACATGCTGTCGCGCAACGCGTTCAACGCGCTGCTCAAGACGCTGGAGGAGCCACCGTCGCAGGTGACGTTCATCTTTGCCACCACCGAACTGCGCAAGGTGCCGGTAACGGTGCTGTCGCGCTGCCAGACCTTTGACCTGCGCCGCGTGCCGCAGGACATGCTTGCCGCGCATTTCGACCGGGTCGCGACGGAGGAGGGCGTGCGTTTCGCGCCTGATGCGCTGGCGCTGATCGCGCGCGCGGCGGACGGGTCGGTGCGTGATGGCCTGTCGCTGCTGGACCAGGCCATCGCGCAGGGGACGCTCGATGGTGAAGGGCAGGGTGACGGCAAGCCGATCGACGCCACACTGGTCAGCGGCATGCTGGGGCAGGCCGACCGGGGCATGGTGTTCGACCTGCTCGACGCCGTGCTGGCCGGGCGGCCGGACCAGGCCCTGGCCATCACGGACGAGGTCTTCGCCCGTGGAGCGGACCTCGGGGTCATGCTGGCGGATGTGCTGGAGCTGATCCATTCGGTCTCCCGCCTCAAGGCGGTGCCGCACCTGCGCGACAGTTCCGACATGCCGCAGATGGAGCGCGAACGCTGCATGGCCATTGCGGAGCGCGTGTCCGTCCCCGTGCTGGGACGCACATGGCAGATGCTGCTCAAGGGGCAGGGCGAGGTCGAACATGCGCCCGACCGCAGGCAGGCCGCCGAAATGGTGCTGATCCGCATGTGTTACGTCGCGGACCTGCCGCCGCCGGGCGACCTTGTGCGGCAGGTGGTCGAAGGCGGGGCCGGCGGTGACACGGCGCAGGCTGCAACCATTTCCGCCCCCCCGAATGGGGAAGGCGGTACGCTGGCGGCCGCACCCCACGCTGGCGTAGCCCGGACTGGCGCGCCACAGGCGGGAACGGCCGCGCCGTCGGGTGGCCCGGCCCTGCGCATGGTGGCCAATGGCGGCGTGCGCGTCGATGCCGTGGCGGGGGCGCCTGCCGCGGCCGACCCCGTGATCCCCGAACCGCCACGCCTTCGCACATGGCGCGAGGTCGTGGCCTTTGTGTCGGGGCGCGATGCGATGCTGCACGGGCATCTGCGGCATTCGACGCATCTGGTGGCGTTTGCCGCGCCTGAAATCCGCATCCGGGTGGATGCGGCGGCAATGCCCGGGCTTGCGCGGCGGCTGGAAACCCTGCTGCGCAACGAGACGGGTGATGCGTCGTGGCAGATCCGCACCTCCACAGAGGAAGGCGAACCCACGCTTGCCGAACAGGGGGCGGAGATCATCCAGCTTCATCGTGCCGATGCGGCGTCCCATCCGCTGGTGCAGGCGGTGATGGCCGCGTTCCCGTCCGCGCGCCTGGGTCAGGTGACGGACCATGCGCTTGACGATTACGGTCTTCCGCCCGAAGAGATCACACCAGCCATGCTGGCCCCGGATCTGGAATTCGCGCCACTGGATGCCGAACTGGTGGATGAAGACGATCTGCCGACCGACGACTGACTGACGCCCAAAGGAGAAGACAGAACATGAAAAATCTTGCCGGCCTGATGAAGCAGGCCACGCAGATGCAGGCCCGCATGGAAGAAATGCAGGCCAAGCTCGAATCCATGGTGATCGAGGGAAGTTCCGGCGCGGGGATGGTGCAGGTCACCCTGAACGGCAAGGGCGACATGAAGGCGATCCGCATCGACCCCAAGCTGGCCGATCCGGAGGAAATGGACATGCTGCAGGACCTGATCCTTGCGGCGTGCAGCGACGCGCGCACGAAGCTTGACGCCACGGCGAGCGAGGAAATGAAGAAGGTGACCGGCGGCCTGAACCTGCCCGGCGGCATGAAGTTCCCGTTCTGAGCCCGAACCGGGAGCCTGTGTGATGGGCGGCGCGGAGATCGAGCGGCTGATTACCCTTCTGGGGCGATTGCCGGGGCTTGGCCCCCGTTCGGCCCGTCGCGCTGCCCTTGCCATGCTGCGCCAGCCGCACACCCGCATGCTGCCGCTGGCGCAGGCGATGGAACAGGCGGCGCGCGCGGTGCGGACCTGTTCGTCGTGCGGCAACCTTGATACCTGCGATCCCTGTTCGATCTGCGCGGATCCGGCCCGTGACCACGGGCTGGTCTGCGTGGTGGAAAATGTGGGCGACCTGTGGGCGCTGGAACGCGCGGGCGTCCATCGCGGCGTCTATCAGGTGCTTGGCGGGACGCTGTCGGCGCTCGACGGGGTCGGGCCTGACGACCTCAATGTCGCCCCGCTTTATGCACGGCTGGAGGCCGGGGGCGTGCGGGAGGTCATCCTTGCGCTGGGTACTACGGTCGATGGGGCGACGACCATGCACTGGCTGCATGACAGCCTGCTGCGATTCCATGTGCCCATCAGCCGTGTGGGGCAGGGAGTGCCTGTGGGCGGTGCGCTCGATGTGCTCGATGATGGCACGCTGGCCGCTGCCCTGATGGCGCGACGCCCGGCATGACCGTGCCGGGAATAAGCTGGCCTGTCCCGCCGGGGATCGCACGGGTGGCGCTGGTGACTGGCGGGGCCGCGCGGCTTGGGCGCGCCATTGCGCTGGAACTGGCGCGCAACGGCTTTGACATCGCCATCCATTACAATCGCAGCGCGGACGCGGCCCGGCGCACACTGGCCGATATCACGGCGCTCGGGCGCAGGGGATGCGTGCTGCGCGCCGACCTGTCGCGCGAGGACGAGGTCCGCACCCTGCTGCCGCGCGTGGGCGACGCATTCGGGACCGTGGGCGTCTTGGTCAATAATGCCAGCGTGTTTGAACGTGATGAATGGGATAGTGCGACGCGGGAGGGATGGGATGCCCATATGGAGCCCAACCTGCGCGCGCCCTTCGTCCTGATGCAGGATTTTGCACGGCAGATGCCCGAGGGACGGCAGGGCATGGTGCTGAACATGCTGGACGAGCGGGTCTGGTCACTGACACCGCATTTCGTCAGCTATACCGTCTCCAAGGCGGCGTTATGGTCCCTGACGCAGAGCATGGCGCTGGCGCTTGCGCCCCATGGAATCCGGGTCAACGCCATCGGGCCGGGTCCCGTCCTGCCGACGCCACGGCAGAGCGCGGCGCAGTTCGCACGGCAATGCGCGTCCCTGCCGCTGGGATACGGGGCGGGGGTGGAAGAAATCGCGCACGCGGCGCTGTCGCTGCTGTGCATGCCGTCCGTCACGGGGCAGATGCTGGCCCTTGATGGCGGGCAGCACCTGCAATGGTCGCCCGCACGGCCCAACCCTGCAACCGGAGCCTGAGCCACGCATGTCAGTGTTTCCCCCATGGCCGGACCAGCCACCGCTGCGCTGCGTTTTCGTGCGTGACCTGCTGCTGGAGGCCAATATCGGCGTTTTCGCGCATGAGCAGGGCGTGACGCAGCGTATCTGCGTCAATGTCGCCTTTGGCGTGGCGGACATGCCGGGGCTGGATGTCGGGGAGGATGAACTCGACCGCACGGTTTCTTACGAGGATGTCGTGCTGCTGGTGCGCGACCTTGTGCGTCAGGGTCATGTGCAACTGGTGGAGACGCTGGCCGAACGGATCGCGGCGGGGATGCTGGCCGATGCACGGATTCGCGTGGCGCGGATTCGGGTGGAGAAGCTGGATATCTTCGCCGATGCACGGGCCGTAGGCGTGGAAATCGAACGCCGCAGCCCGCATCCCGTCCCGTGACGGGGACGGTGCGCGGCGTCATGTCGCGCATCGCGGGCAGGGCCGTGCGGGCGATGCCACCGGCGGCATTGCCGCCGGGGCGGGGGCGTCAGTTGTCGTGGTCTTCCTTGTCGGTTTTCAGGTCGATGTCGGCGCTGCTGATGTCATCATCGTCGTCGTCATCGTCCAGGCCGACTTCATCTTCCATCACATCATCCGTGTCGGCATCGGTATCGAGATCCGTATCGGGATCAAGATCGTCGGGGGCCGTCTTCTTGGCGGACTCGGGTGCGGCCGGTTCCACCGGACGCCGCACGCGCGGCAGTTCCACCGGCTGTTCCGCACCGCATTTCGGGCAGACTGCCGGATTCTTGTTCAGGTCATAAAAGCGGGCGCTGCAGGAGACACAGACGCGCTTGGTGCCGAGGTTGGGCTGGGCCATCTTGAACCTGTCGATCCTGTTCTGTGCAAAGGAAATAAAGCCACCGTCGCGATGTGGCAAAAGGGCGCAGCCCCATGCCAGTTTGTTCGGCGTATGTCAAACGATGCGCTCCATGCAATGGGGGAGGGGATGTTTTTGTGTCAATATCGGATTGACACCCGGCGCAGGAATTCGGAATTGGAACGGTATGAAAACTGCCCAGATGTTACCGTCCCGCCCATCACCGTCCCGGGGCGTGGTGGCCCGTGTCCATGGCCGCCCGCTGTCCCGTCCGTCGCTGTCGCGCGCCCTCCTGGGCGGGTGTGACGTGGGGATGGTGGCATGACCGCGCCACTGGTCATTGCCGTTGACGGACCGGCGGCAGCGGGCAAGGGAACGCTTGCGCAGCGGCTGGCGCGCGCGCTGGACCTGCCGTACCTCGATACCGGGCTGCTGTATCGCGCGACGGGGCGGCGCATGCTCGATGCGGGCCTGGACCCGGCTTCGCCGGCGGATGCGCAGGCCCGGCTGGTCACGCTGGGGGACCTGTCGCGCACCGACCTGCGTGTCCCGCAGGTGGACCGCGCCGCAAGCCTTGTCGCGTCGCAGCCCACGGTGCGGCGCATCCTTGTGGGGATACAGCGCGACTTTGCCGCCCGCCATGGCGCGGTCCTTGACGGGCGTGACATCGGCACCGTGATCTTTCCCGATGCCCGGGTAAAACTGTTCGTGACCGCGTCGCTTGGCGCGCGTGCGCGGCGGCGGTGGGAACAGATGGCCACGGACCCCGACGCCCCCGACCGCGAGGCGCAGATCGCGCGCGTGGCGCAGGAACTGCAGGCACGGGACGTGGCCGATTCCTCCCGCGCGGCGGCGCCGCTGCGCGCGGCCCCCGACGCCATCCATATCGAGACCGATGACATGAGCGCGGACGAAGTCCTGGCCGAGGCGCTGCGCATTGTGGCGGACATGACGCGCTGACACGCATTTGTGGGCGGTTTTTCGCGCTGTCCCTTACGTTTTTATTGACACGGACGGGTCAGAGGGTGTCTGTGCTTGGAAATGTTGTCGTGTCGCCATCCGTGGGGGCGCGACGCGTGTTTGTGTTGGTCGTCAGGCATGCCATGACCGTGTCATGGATCGCAGCCGGACAAGACGTTCCGATCAGGGTCATGCAGGATCATGAAGCGGGGCGCAGGATTTTCCGGCCCTCCCCATGGGTCCGGCCGGATACGGGATTTACAAGTAACTCATGGCTTCAGCCACAACACAGCCTACCGCCGAATACGCGGGTGGCGAGGACTTCGCCGCCCTTCTCGAAGAGACCCTGGGCCGCGATAGCGCATTTGACGGTTCCGTCGTTACGGGTCGCGTCGTCCGCCTGACGGACGAATTCGCGATCGTCGATGTCGGCCTCAAGAGCGAAGGGCGTGTCGCCCTCAAGGAATTCGGCCAGCCGGGCGTGACCCCCGACGTGAAGCCGGGTGATGTCATCGAACTGTTCGTCGAGCGTTACGAGGACCGTGACGGTTCCATCGTGCTGTCGCGTGAAAAGGCGCGGCGCGAGGAAGCGTGGACGAACCTTGAAAAGGCGTTCGAAGGCAACCAGCGCGTCAACGGCACGATCTATGGCCGCGTCAAGGGTGGCTTTACGGTTGACCTTGGTGGCGCGATGGCGTTCCTGCCAGGCAGCCAGGTTGACATCCGCCCCGTGCGCGACGTCACCCCGCTGATGGGTGTGCCGCAGCCGTTCCAGATCCTGAAGATGGACCGTGCGCGTGGCAACATCGTCGTGTCGCGTCGCGCCGTCCTCGAGGAGACGCGTGCGGAACAGCGCAGCGAACTGATCCAGGGCCTGAAGGAAGGCATGATCCTCGACGGCGTGGTCAAGAACATCACCGATTACGGTGCGTTCGTTGACCTCGGCGGCGTTGACGGCCTGCTGCATGTCACGGACATCGCGTGGAAGCGCATCAACCACCCGTCCGAGGCCATGCAGATCGGTCAGCCGGTCCGCGTGCAGGTCATCCGCTTCAACCCCGATACGCAGCGCATCTCGCTGGGCATGAAGCAGCTTGAGGCCGATCCGTGGGAGAACGTGGCGATCAAGTATCCGCCGGGTGCCCGCTACACCGGTCGCGTCACGAACATCACCGACTACGGTGCGTTCGTGGAGCTGGAGCCGGGCGTCGAAGGCCTGGTGCACGTTTCCGAAATGTCCTGGACGAAGAAGAACGTCCATCCGGGCAAGATCGTCGCCACTTCGCAGGAAGTCGACGTCATGGTCCTGGATGTGGACAGCGCGAAGCGCCGCATCTCGCTTGGCCTGAAGCAGGTCCAGCGCAACCCGTGGGAGCAGTTCGCCGAGGAACACAAGGTTGGTTCCGTGGTGGAAGGCGAGATCCGCAACATCACCGAATTCGGCCTGTTCATCGGCCTGTCCGCGGACATCGACGGCATGGTCCACATGTCCGACCTGTCGTGGGACGAGCCGGGCGAAGTCGCCATGACGCATTACGAAAAGGGTCAGGTCGTCAAGGCCAAGGTCCTGGACGTGGATGTGGAAAAGGAACGCATCTCGCTTGGCATCAAGCAGCTGCATGAAGATCCGGCGGCCGACACCCTGAGCAAGGTGCAGAAGGGTGCGATCGTGACCTGCATCGTGACCGCGGTCCAGTCCAACGGCATCGAGGTCAAGGTTGACGACGTGCTGACGGGCTTCATCCGTCGCGCCGAACTGGCCCGCGACAAGGCCGACCAGCGTCCGGAGCGTTTCGCGGTTGGCGAACGCGTCGATGCGAAGATCGTGTCTGTTGACCGTGCGGCCCGCAAGCTGGCGCTGACGATCCGCGGCCGTGAGGTCGAGGAAGACAAGCAGGCGATCAACGAATACGGCTCGTCCGACAGCGGCGCGTCGCTGGGCGATATCCTTGGTGCGGCGATCCGTCGTCGTAACGCCGAGAGCTGATATTGTTCCGTTCCCTGCCCTTCGGGGTGGGGAATACGAAAAGGGCGGTACCTTCTGGTGCCGCCCTTTTTTATTGTCCGTCACGTTCGACAGACCTGAATCATAAAGAAGTTTTTGGTGAAGCTTTTTTCAAAAAGCTTCAAAGACACCGCCTTTTTGAAAAAAGGCGGCGCCCAAGAACCTTTGACGTTATCAATCCCTTACGGCCCCTTGATGATCTCGGCCATGTCGGCGGGACGCAGCCAGCGGGCAAAGGCGTTCTGCACGTCCTGCGCCGTCATGTTGTAATAGGCATTGGCAGCCGTATTCCCGTTATCGAGCGGCAGGCCAAGGCTGCTGAGATGCAGGTAGGTCGCGGCAATCGAATCCAGACTGGCCTGTTGCAGCGACAGGCCATGCAGCAGGCTGGCCTTGGCCATCGTCAGTTCATCCTCGCCCAGCGGATGGGCCTGCATGTCGGCCACGTCGCGCAGCGCCGCGTCACGCGCGGGCGCGACCTTCGACGGGTCGGCCCCGAACGTGATGGTATAGGCCGCGCGCTGCCGGTGCCATGCCAGATGGCTGCGCACGGTATAGACATATCCCGTGCGGACCCGCAGGTCACGATAGAGCCGCGAGGAGAACCCGTCGCCCAGTGCCTCGTTCCCCAGTGTCAGGGCGAAATGGTCGGGATCGCGCGCCGTCAGCCCAAGGCTTTCGGCCAGGGTCACGCTGTCCTGCACGCTGGACTGGTCCGGTACGCGGGCGACGGAGGCATGGCTGTCGGGACGCGGCGGCAGGTCCACCACGGGGGCGGGGCCGGTTGCGCGCCATGCGCCGAATGTCGCGCGCACGGCCTGCAATGCCTTTTGCGGGGCAATGTCGCCGGTAATGACAATGGTCGTCAGGTCCGGACGATAGGCCGCATTATAGAAGGCGCGACATTCCGCGAGCGTCAGCTTCATGACCTGTGCCGGGTCCGCCTGCCGCAGTGACGGGTCATGCGGCGGGGAGATGGCGGATTTCACCGCGCGTCCCACCAGGTAATCCGGCGATTGCAGCAGGCCAGCCAGCGAGGACGCGGTGTTCATGCGCACCACCTCGAACGCCTTTTCGGGGAAGGCGGGGTGCAGTTCGTTGTCCGCCAGCAGCCGCAGGCCCTTTTCAAAGTCCTGCGTCAGCACGTTCAGGCTGAACTCCGATCCCGCGCTTTCGGTCGCGGCGATATCATCGAGCGCTTTCTGGAAGCTGACGCGGTCATGGGTCGTGGTGCCGTAATGGAACAGTTCATCCGTGATATCGGCGATACCTTCCTGCCCCACGGGTTCCTGCATGTCGGAGTTCTGGCGCACCACGCCATACACGCTGACGGTATGGCTGACATGGGCGGGTCGTACGATCAGGTGCAACCCGTTGGGCAGGACATAGCTGGCTGGTGCCGGGGTGGGCGTGGGCGGCGCCAGCGTCATCAGGTCCTTTTGCGCCCATTGCGGCAGGACCACCGGATGGTCCGGCGGGGCGGCAAAGGATTCGGAGCCGCCAAATCCCTTGCCCGCCACGGGATGGCCGGAGGAGCGCGGCGTCAGGATGGCGGTCACGGCCTGCGCGGGGTCGAGCACCTGCCGGGCAAGGCGGTTCACGTCCTCCGGCGTGACGCTGGCATAGGCACTGGCCAGTGCGTCAGGCGAATCGAGTCCCATGACCGCCACCGCCTCGGACCAGCTTTCCGCCAGTCCGGAAATGCTGTTCGCGGCATAGCCAAGCTGCGCCAGTTCCTTGCGCCGCGCGGCATCCACCAGGTCCGACGGCACGCCATGCGCCCGCAGCGACGCCAGCGTGTCACGCAGCGTCTGCAACAGCGCCGACGGGTCCTTGCCCGCCGGGAAGGCGGCCAGTGCAATGCCGATTCCCGCATCCGCCTTGGGCGCGTAATCAAACCCGGTCAGCAGCGCCTTGCCTTCGGGCACGAGGTCGTAAAGCGCGCCGCGCTGGCTGGAGAGTACGTCCGACAGGATCTGTGCCGTGGCATAGTCGCGCGCGCGCTGCCCGGGCATGCGGCTGGCGATCGCGACCAGCCCGATGGGATAATCGGTCGGGAAATGCAGCAGTTGCGGCTGCACCGCGCCCGGTTCGATGATCGGGCGTGCCGGCAGGGCGCGCGCAGGCAGGGGGGAGAAGATGTCGCGGGCATGGGCCAGCGCCTGGTCGGCATCGACATTGCCGGTGATGATCAGGATGGCGTTATTGGGCGCATACCAGTCGCGATAGAACCGGCGCAGCATCGCCGCATCCGTATGGTCGAACGATGCGCGCGTACCCAGCGCGTCATGTTCATAGGGCGTATGCGCGAACAGGATCGACTGCAGGCGCGAAAGGTACTGGTAACCGGGGCTGGAGAGATCGCGGGAGACTTCCTGCTCGATCGCGCCGCGTTCGCGTTTCCAGTCGGCCTCCGACAGGGTCAGGCCGTTCATGCGCAGCGCCTCGATCCGCAGTGCGATGTCGAGGTCTTCGGCCGGCGCGGTATAGAAGAACTGCGTCGTGTTTTCCGTGGTGTCCGCGTTGTAATTGCCGCCCATCCGCGCGCCGATGGCCGAAAGCTGGTCCTTGTCGAGTCCTTTGCTGCCACGGAACATCATGTGTTCCAGCGCGTGCGCCGTGCCGGGGAAACCGCGCGGTGCGGCGGCCGACCCGACGAGGTAGTTCATCTCCGTCGTGACGACGGGGGCAAGCCGGTCGGGCACGATGATGATGCGCATGCCATTGGGCAGCGTCGTGCGCACTGGCGCTTCGGCCCCGGCCTGCTCAGGCGTGGCGGGGGCTGGCGATGGGGCGGATGCTGTCCATCCCGGTGTGGACAGAAGGCTGCTGCCCGCCATGAGGAGGGAAAACAACGTGGGAAACAGGCGTTTGTTCATGCGTGACAGGTTACGCCGCTTTGCGCGGGGGGGCCAGTTCCCGTCCGCCCTTTGCGTGGGCGGGGCGATATGGCCTATGTCATGAAAGGTGCCGAATATACGCGAAAGAGCATCATGATGACACAGGAACAGACCGACGCCATGCCCGCCCGCGTGGTGCGTGTCGTGGATGAGGCTGTCGCCAGCGGGCGCGTGGTGGGGGCCGTGGTGATGGTCGCCCGCGACGGGCGGGTCGTGTTGCGCCATGCGGCGGGGATGGAGGATCGCGAATCCGCAGCCCCGATGCGCGTGGATACGTGTTTCCGGCTGGCCTCCGTCACAAAGCCGGTCGTGACCGCGCTGGCCCTTGCGATGGCCGAACGCGGGCAGGTGGACCTGGACGCCCCGGTGTCACGCTACCTGCCGTTCTTCCGCCCCGTCCTGCCCGATGGCGGAGCAGTGGAAATCCCGCTGCACCTGCTCCTCAGCCACACAAGCGGCCTGTCCTACGGGTTCCAGTTCCCGCGTGACGACAATCCGTATGCGCGTGCCGGGGTTTCCGACGGACTGGCCGAACCCGACCTGTCGCTGCATGAAAACCTGCGGCGTCTGGCGCAGGTGCCGCTGACCTTCGTGCCGGGGACGGGGTGGGCGTACTCACTGGGGCTGGATGTCATGGGGGGCGTGCTGGAGCAGGCGGGAAATGCGTCCCTGCCGGATCTGGTGCAACGCCATATCGGCGACAGGCTGGGCGGATGGGCGCAGACCGGGTTCCATGCCCCTGCGGACATGATGCTTGCGACCTGTTATGCCGACGGGCGTCCCGCGCCGGTGCGCATGCCCGCGGATTACCGCCTGTCGCGCCTGCTGCCCGGTGGCGCGGTCTCGGACATCCATTTCGTGCCCGATCGTGTGCGCAATCCCGCCTCCTACCCTTCGGGTGGGGCAGGGATGGTTGGCACGGCGGAGGATATCCTGACGTTCCTTGAGGCCGTGCGCCGTGATGGCGGTCCCCTCCTGTCGCCGCAATCGGCGCGGCGTTTCGGGGCGAACGCGGTGGGGGACGTGGCGATGGGGCCGCTCAATCGCGGGCGTCGCTTCGGCTTTGGCGGGGCCGTCGTGGTGGACCCGGTCCAGGCGCGGACGCCGCTTTCGCCCGGCAGCTTTACGTGGGGCGGGGTTTATGGCCATCAGTGGACGGTGGACCGCGCGCGGGGTATTTCCATCGTGATGCTGAGCAACACGGCGCTTGCGGGGATGGCCGGTGCATATCCCGATGCGGTGGTGCGGGCGGTGTACGGGGTATGAGCGTACGCGGCGGATGGCAATTCGACTGTTACGGGAAGTGCAATGTCTTTTGGTGATCGCGTCAACCAGTTCGATGCATGGCTGCTCGATCGGGTATTCCAGCCTTTTGCCGATGCCCTGCCTGAACGCCTGCCGGCAATGGAACTGGGGATGAGCTTTCAGGTCGGCTCCATCGTGCTGTCGGCCGTGTCGATTTCCGCCCTGCTGATGCTGGAGGGCATGTCGTTCAGCAATGTCGTGACCAACATGCTGGGATGGTGTTTCGAGGTCATCTTCTACATCGGCATCCACCGCATGCGCGGCATGGTGCGGCCTGGATATCTCAATCCCCTGCGCGGGATGCTGGCGGGGATGCGCCCGATTTCCGTCCCGTTCGCGATGTATGCGATCTATCAGGCCGTGACGGCGGAGCGCGCCTATGAACTGGCGCTGTGGTTCAATTCCCTGTCGCAGATCGTGTTCGTTGCCGGGATCTACCTGATTTCATGCCACATGCCGCCACCGCGCCAGCGTGCGCGGCAGGGCTTTGGCCGTGGGTTCCAGCCCAACGAAACCTGACGGGGCCATCGCGCGTCACCAGGTGACGCGCGGGCCGGCGCATCAGAAGTCGATGCAGCGTCCCTTGACGGTCCAGTCATTGTAACGGGTGGGTTCCGGTCCCTTTGGGCCGCCACGCTCGTTCGGTTCGGCAGGCTGCTTCAGGCGGACCTTGTCTGCCTCTTCCAGCGCCTTTTCGGATGTCAGGGGTTCGGGATGGGTGTCTTTGTCGCTCATGGGACAAAGTGTCGGTCCAATCGCGGTGCCGGGCAAGGGCAAAAGGACGTGATCGCGGTGTCCTGAAACCGGGTGCTGTGATCCTTGGTAGAAAGATAAAAGTTTTTGGGTGCCGCCTTTTTCAAAAAGGCGGCGTCTTTGAAGCTTTTTGAAAAAAGCTTCACCAAAAACTTTTTATGATTTGGCTTTTACTGATGCTCCGACTGCGCGATGCGCTGCTGGACGGCCATGCGCCATGGTGCGTCCGCCGGGGCCGCATCCAGCGCACGCCGGTACAGGTCCGCCGTTTCGGGGGAGATATGGCCACCATCGGCCATTGTCTGCGCCTCCGCCGCGCGGGCGGCGAGTTCGGGTTCGAACCTGCTGGCGATGGCTTCGCGCCATGCCTGTGCTGCCGCGGCGTAATGGTCGCGCGCGGCTTCCGCCTGACCCAGCAGGACATAGCCCTGAAATCGGCTCGGGTCATCGGCGGGCATGTGCTGCAGGCTGTCGCGCAGGCGGTTGATCAGGTCGTCATTGCGATGGTCCGCCTTGTCCGCCGCTGCAAGGCGCGGGGCCAGCGGCATCGCGGGCATGGAGGGATGGCCGCAGGTTAGGTAAAGCCCCACCGACGCCAGTGGCAGCGCAAGCAGCGCCGCCGAGATCGCCAGCGTGGATGCGCCATGGCGTGGGGCGGGCACTGCCATGTTGTCCGAACCCAGCAGGCGGCGCTGGATCTCCAGCCGTGCGCTATCATGTTCGGTGGGCGCAATCAGCCCTTCGGCCAGGTCACGGTCAAGTTCGACCATCTGCGCCTGATGCAGTTCAAAGGCGCTTTCACGTTCATCACGCAGCAATGTCGTCCTGCGGAACGAGATGAGGCAGGGCAGCAGCGCGATTACGCTGAGCAGGAAGATACCAATCCAGATCATTATTTTCTCAGCGCGGTCGGGTCAGGTCGGCCAACCGCGCGCGCTCGGCGTCGGTCAGGGGCGGGGGGGAGGATGTCCGGGGCCGGCGGAAGGCACGCAGCGCGACCGCAACCCCCACCAGCAGCGCCAGAACCGGCATCAGCCACAACAGCAGCGTGCCAGTGGTCAGCGGCGGGCGCAGGCGGATGAAGTTGCCATAACGCGCCACCATCCAGTCCATGACCTGCTTGTTGCTTTCGCCCTTGGCCACATGTTCGCGCACCACATGGCGCAGGTCACGCGCAAGGTCGGCGCTGCTGTCCTCGATCGATTCGTTCTGGCAGACAAGGCAGCGCAGTTGCGCGCCAATGGCCTCGGCGCGCTGTTCCTGCGCCGGGTCGGGCAGCATTTCGGACGGGTCATCCACCGCGCCAGCCACCAGCGGCAGCAGTGCAAGGCACAGGGTCAGCGCAATCAGCGCGCGTCGCAGGATACGGACGGTCATTGTTTCAGGCGGTCCACGAGGGGCAGGATGGTCGTGCGGATCAGTTCCTCGGTAATCGGGGCGGCGGTATGCCAGCGGATGATGCCCCCCGGCCCGATCAGGAAGGTTTCCGGCACGCCCGACACGCCCCAGTCGATCGCTGCCAGCCCATCACGGTCGGCGGCGATGCGGGCATAGGGATTGCCCGCGCGCTCCACAAAGCCCAGGGCATGTTCGGGTTTGTCCTTGTACGCGATGCCCCAGATCGGCACCTGCGCCTTCAGCGCGTTCAGGGTCGGCATTTCCGCGACGCACGGGATGCACCATGACGCGAAGTAATTGACCAGCACCGGTGCCTTGAGCGCACGCAGGTCGGCCGCGCCAAATCCCTGCGACGGGGGCTGGTCCGGCAGGGTGAAGTCCGGCACCGGCTTGTCCAGCACCGGGGCATGGATGTCATGCGGGTCAAAGGATCCGTGCGACATGCCCGACAGCATCCGCCAGAAGGCAACTCCCGTCGCCCCGGCAAGGACAAGGGGAGTCGCCATCAGAAGCCGCCGCCGCGTGGGGGAGGAGGGAGGGGTGTTGTCGTTCATGCCGGTGTCACCATGTTTGCCGCGCGTGCCCGGCGCGGCGCGCCCACGCGCACCCGCCGGTCCGACAGCGACAGCGCGCCGCCGATGGCCATGACCAGTCCGCCCAGCCACATCCACGGCGCCAGCGGGTTGTGGTGCAGGCGCAGGACATAGGTCGGGTCGGCATCCGTCCCATGCTTGTCCCCCAGCACGCCATAGGTATCGGAAATCAGGTTGGTATGGATCGCGACCTCGGTCGTGGTCTGGTGCTGGCTGGCGAAGGTGCGCTTGGCCGGATGCAGCGTCGTGACCAGGCGGCCATTGTGGCGTACCTCGATCGTCGCGATCATGGCGTCGTAATTCGGTCCCTTCGCATTGCGCACGTCCGTCAGGGTCCATGCGTCACCGGCCAGCATCTCGGTCTGGCCGATATGCACCTCGACAATGCGGTGGCTGGCCTGCGACATTCCGGCCAGGCCAAGGACCGTGATCCCCACGCCCGCATGCGCCAGTGCCGCGCCAAACACCGCGCGCGGCAGGCTGCGCGCACGCTGCAGGCTGGCGGACAGCGGCTGTCGGAACAGGCGCAGGCGTTCGACGATGTCGGTGGCGCTGCTGGCGATGACCCACACCGCCATGCCGGTCGCAAGGATCGGCAGGATGTCGCGCATGCGCACCATGGCGATCACCAGTGCGACCAGCGACACCGCCGCCGCCCACCACAGGCGGCGCAGGACCGGCCACATATGCGCGCGCTTCCACGGCATCATCGGGCCAAAGCCCATGAACGCCATCAGCGGGATTGCCAGCGGGATGGTCGTCGCGTCAAAGAACGGCTTGCCCACCGAAATCGTCTTGCCGAACAGCAGCGACATGAAGGGCGGGTACATCGTGCCCGTCAGCACCACGGCGCAGATCGAGCACAGCAGGATGTTGTTGAGCACCAGCAGCCCCTCGCGCGAGACGGGGGCGAACAGGCCGCCGGTCGTCAGTTGCGGCGCGCGCATGGCGAACAGCAGCAGCGAGCCGCCGATGACCAGCGCCAGCAGCCCGAGGATGAAGATGCCGCGCGCCGGGTCGTTGGCGAACGCATGCACGGAATTGAGGATGCCCGAACGCACGAGGAACGTGCCCGACAGGGAGAAGGAGAACGTGCCGATCGCCAGCAGCACCGTCCAGATCTTTAGCCCCTCGCGCTTTTCCACGACAATGGCCGAATGCACCAGCGCGGTGCCCGTCAGCCACGGGATGAGCGAGGCATTTTCCACCGGGTCCCAGAACCAGTAACCGCCCCAGCCCAGCACATAGTACGACCACCACGACCCCAGTGCGATACCGCAGGTCAAAAAGCACCAGGCTGCAACCGCCCACGGCCGTACCCACCGGCCCCATGCCGCATCGACCCGCCCCTCGATCAGGGCGGCGATGGCGAAGGCGAACGGCACGGCAAAGCCGACATAGCCGGTGTAGAGGATGGGCGGATGGAACGCGAGGCCGGGATCCTGCAGCAGCGGGTTCATGCCCTGCCCGTCCATCGGCGCGGGCCAGACGCGTGCAAACGGGTTGGAGGTCAGCAGGCAGAACAGTTCGAACCCGGCCGCCACCCCGCCCAGCACCGCGATCACGCGCGCCTGCAGGGCGGACGGCAGGTTGCGCCCGAACAGGGCGACCGCACCGCCGCAGATCGACAGGATCATCGCCCACAGCAGGACCGATCCCTCATGGTTGCCCCATACGCCGGTAATTTTGTACAGCAGCGGCTTGTCCACCGCGCTGTTGGCCGCGACGTTCTGGACCGAGAAATCGTTGGTGATCGCCGCATGGATCAGGCAGGCGAACGACGTGATCAGGCACAGCATCTGCCCCACCGCCAGCGCGGGCGCCAGCGCCATCAGGCGTGGGTCACGGCGTTGCGCGCCGATCAGGGGCAGGATGGCCTGCCCGGCGGCGATCCCGCAGGCCAGCGCCAGGGCAAAGTTTCCAAGTTCCGGATTCATGGCGGCAATCAGCTTCCGTGCTGCGTGGGGTCGGATGCCTTCGCAGGCGCGTCCTTGGCGGTCATGGTGTTCCAGCTTGCGGCGTCGGGCGCCTTGCCGTAACGCGGGTCCCACTTGCCGGTGCGCTTGAGTTCCTCGGCCACTTCCTTGGGCATGTAGGTCTCGTCATGCTTGGCCAGGACCTCGGTCGCGCGCATCGTGCCGTCGGGGTTGATCGTGCCCACGGCCACCACGGACTGTCCCTCGCGGAACAGGTCGGGCAGGATGCCTTCATACCGCACGGTCACGGCGTCCTGCCCGTCGGTGACGTCAAAGATCGCAACGGGCGTGTCCTTCACCTTCTCCCGCCGGACACTGCCTGCGACCACCATGCCGCCAAGGCGGATGGTGCGGTCCTTTGGCGGCGGTTTCGTATGCACCTGCGACGGCGCCATGAAGAAGACGATGTTCGATGAAAACGCATTCAGCGTCAGCGCGGCCGCCGAACCCAGTCCGATCAGGCACGCGATCACCAGCCACAGCCGGCGCGTCTTGCGCGTCATGCCGGGCGTCCCGTCGTGCGGGCGTTGCGGCCTGGGCGTTCGATCGTCGCCAGCCGCGCACGCGCGCGGCGCAGCCGCAGCGCGGCATTGACCGAAAGGACGACGGCCACGCCAAGCGTCAGGCCGTAGGCTGCGATGATATAGGGAAGATGGGTCATGAAGCGTTACCGGTGGAGGAGTCCTGTCGGCCCCGGTTCGCGGCCAGGGCGGTGCGGATGCGGCTTTCCATCACGGCGGCCCGCAGGCGGGCGAGCACGATGGCCCCGAATCCCAGCGTGAAGCCCAGCGTCACGACGGCAAGCGGCCACAGCATGGAGGTGGACATGGTCGGCGCGCCCGTCACGGTGATGCTGTCGGGCTGGTGCAGGGTGTTCCACCACTGCACGCTGAATTTGATGATCGGCAGGTCGATCGCCCCCGCCAGCCCCAGGATCGCGGCGGCGCGGTAACCACGTTGTGGTTCGTCAAACGCGCGAATCAGGGCAATATGACCCAGATAGAGGAAGAACAGGACCAGCACCGATGTCAGCCGCGCGTCCCACACCCACCATGTTCCCCACATGGGCTTGCCCCACAGGGAGCCGGTCGCAAGGCACACGGCGGTGATGGCCGCGCCCACCGGGCCGATTTCCACGGCGGCAAGGTCCGCCAGCGGATGGCGCCAGACAAGCGAGAGGAGCGAGCACACCGCAAGAGCCATATACCCCGACGATGCCAGCCATGCGGTGGGCACATGGACATACATGATCCGCACGCTGTCCCCCTGCTGCCAGTCGGCGGGAGAGAGGAACAGCCCCCACACCAGTCCGGTGATGGACAGCACAAGGGCGGGCCATGTCAGCCATGGCTGCAGGCGTGCGCCAAGCCGCAGGAAGCGGCCGGGATTGGCATAGCGATGAAAGAGGTTGCCTGTCCGTGCGGTAAGGCTCTGCGTCGCGTTCAAGGTTTAAGTCCATCCGTGCCGTGGGGCACCCGTCAATAAGGGAAAGGGATCCGCAAAAAACCAGTCTCTTGGCACATGTGCGTGTGCCTGTGTTTTCCTGCTCTACACTATCGTGTCAAAAAAGACACGGCCAGTCCTGTCCAGACAAGGCGCGGGGCCGTGCAAAGAGGAGAAAAACATGCTGTTCGCGATTATTTGTACTGACAAACCCGCATCCCATGAAACCCGCCAGGCCACCCGCACGCGGCACCTGGCCTACCTCGAAACCTATCGCGAACGGCTGGTGCAGGGGGGGCCGATCCTGGATGCGGACAACCGTCCGTGCGGCAGTCTTCTGCTGATTGACGTGGCCGACCGCGCTGCCGCCGAAGGCTTTGCCGCGGGCGACCCGTATGCCAAGGCCGACCTGTTCGAGAGCGTGGTCATCCGCCCGTTCCGTTCAGTTTTTCGTGATGGCGCACGGGTGGAATGAAACGGGCATGGCCTACTGGCTTGTAAAATCCGAACCCGACGCGTTTTCGTGGGACGAACAGGTCGCCAATGACGTCGAACCCTGGACGGGCGTGCGCAACCACCAGGCAAAGAAGAACCTGATGGCGATGGCCGTGGGTGACCGCGCGTTCTTCTACCACTCCAATGTCGGGCGGGAGATCGTGGGCGTGGTGGACATCGTGCGCGCGGCCTATCCCGACCCGACGGACCCGCAGGGGCAGTGGGTCTGCGTCGATGTGCGCGCGGTGGGGCCGATGCCCCGTCCCGTGACACTGGCGCAGATCAAGGCCGACCCGACGCTGGCAGACCTTGCGCTGGTGCGGCAGTCGCGCCTGTCGGTCGTGCCGGTGTCGGATGCGCACTGGGCCCATCTGTGCCGGATGGGCGAATGGGCGCGATGACCGCCGCGTAAGGCAGCGCGCCATGACGCCGCCGCTCCCGCACATGAGGTATGACATGCGCACAGGTGGCGATTCCCGCTGCCTGTGCGTTGTCGTCACATGTCGTCGGCGGGGGCATCGCGCGGGTGGCCCGGCTTTTTACGCGGGGTTGCCAGGCGGCAGGCGAATTGCCAAAGGCATGCTATGATGTTCAAAACCACCAGACCGGTCCGCGTGCGTGCGCGCGCCGGTACCCAGGCGTGCCAGCAGGCGGCGGGGATACCGGCGGGCATGGGGCACGGACGGCGGGACCACAGGGCACCATCAGGCAAGAGGGCATTGCAATGAGTACAGGTACCGGGAGCGAGTTGGCGCCGATGGCATTGGACAGCACGTCGATGACCGAACTCCAGCAGGCGCTTGAGCGGGTGGAGAGCGGACGTGGCGTGATCGTCCGCCTTGCGGACCTGATGGGTGGCGCGGTGGGACAGGCGGCGCGGCTTGGCGTGCGCAGCCTTGGCATGGCGCCCGCCTTTCAGGCGAAGCTCCAGTCCATGGCGGAATCCGCGATCACGCGCGCCTTTGACGTCGCGGTCCTGGGCATGCGACCGACAGAGGACGTGCGCGCCGAACCCGGCGCCCTGTCGCAGTGGCGCGATCCCGCGGTCCGCACGGCGGTCGCGGTTTCGGGGGCGGTGGGTGGCTTTACCGGCCTTCCGGGACTGGTGGCCGATGTCGGGTTCACCACCATGACCATCATGCGTGAAATCGCGCGCATCGCCCGCGAACAGGGCGAAGACCTGTCCACGGCGGATGCGCGCACGGCCTGCCTCGAAGTGTTCGCGCTGCGGGCCTTCCCGTTCGCCGCGCGCGACCAGGAAAGCGAACTGGGATATTTCTCCGCCCGGGCGATGCTGCGCGGGCGTCCGGTCGTGATGCTGATCAGCGAGGTCGCCACCCATTACGGGCTGGGCCTGTCGCGCAAGCTTGCGGTGCAGATGATGCCGGTGGCGGGCGCGCTGTGCGGCGCGTCGCTCAATTCCGCCTTCCTTGCGCATTACCGCGCCGTGGCGCAGGCCCATTTCACCATCCGCAGGCTGGAGCGCGAATACGGGCCGGAGGTGCGGCGCACCGCGCAGGACCTGCGCACCCATGTGGCAGGCCAGGCGGCGGCGGGACAGGTCTGACATACCCGTCCGTCCCGGCGGCACGGGCCATCGCCGCCGGGAGGGTCGGTTATTTCCCGGCCGGGGGCGGCAGCGTGGCGTCAGGCGTGCGCCGCGTGATGCCCAGCACCAGCGCCACCACCGCGAAGATCAGGTAAAATCCCTCCAGCGTCTGGCAGTAGCCGCCCATATGCGGGAAAATGAGTTCGATCACATAAGTCCCCGCCGCAAAGGCGAGGAAGACACCCGCGATCCCCATGAACCTCTCCCCCCGTCAGGCCGTGACCGGTGTCGGCAGCGGCCGGTTGGCCAGTGCGGCCTCGATATTGTCAACCGCCAGCATGCCCATGTCCGTGCGGGTTTCCATCGTGGCGCTGCCGACATGCGGGGTCGCGAACACGTTGGGCAGGTCCACAAGGCGCCGGTCCGGGGTGGGTTCATTGCGGAACACATCCAGCCCAGCCGCGGCGATGTGCCCGTCACGCAGGGCGGCGATCAGTGCGTCCTCGTCCACCAGCGCGCCGCGCGCGGCATTGACGAAAATGGCCCCGCGCGGCAGCAGCGACAGCATCCGAGCATTGATCATCCCGTCCGACGCGGCACTCGCGGGCAGGTGGAGCGACAGGATGTCGCAATGGGGCAGCATCTCCTCCGGCGTTGCGAAATACCGCGCGCCCTGTTCATCGTCCGCGCTGAGGCGACGGCGGTTGGAATACAGGATCTTCATGCCGAATCCGCGCGCGCGCTGCGCCACGGCGCGGCCGATGCGGCCCATGCCGATGATGCCCAGCGTCTTGCCCGCCACGCGGCAGCCCAGCATCTCGTCCATCGCCAGCCCACGTCCCCAGCCCTTTTTCATCAGGTCGAGATATTCCGCCGCACGCCTTGATGCCGCAAGGATCAGCAGGAGGGCGAGGTCCGCGTTGCAGTCCGTCAGGACGTCCGGCGTGTTGCTCAGCGCGATTCCACGCCCGAGAATCGCGGGAATGTCCAGATGGTCGGTGCCCACGCTGACGGTGGCGATGACGCGCACGCTGGGCGGCAGTTGCGCCACCTCGGCCGCGCGCACCGGCAGGGAGGTGGAGACCATGATCGCGTCCGGCCTGAACTCCTGCGCCGCCGCCACAAGCTCTGCCGGGGTCATCTGCGTTTCGGGGACCGCAAAGAGGGTGAAGTCCTTCTGCAGGCGTGCCATCACGGCAGGAGTCTGGCGCTGGCCCAGGAGCAGGCGGGGGCGAGGAGATGCCATGGTAAAATGTCTTCCCTTGAAACAGAATGGCGGCTTGTGGCTTGTCCGCAACGGGGCTCCGGCCTTATGACGCAGGGCGCGGGGCCGGGTTGCGGCGCAGGCGGGAGGGTTATCCGAAGATCATGACGGGTCAAGGGGAAGCGCTGGAGATCACGCCAGATCTGATGATCCGTGCCTATGCCATCGGGCTGTTTCCCATGGCGCCCGATGCCGGCTCTGCGGAACTGGAATGGTATGACCCGCCGATGCGTGGCGTCCTGCCGCTGGATGCGTTCCATATCCCGCGCAGGCTGTACCGCACGGTCATGTCGGATCGGTTCGAGGTCGTGTCCGACCGCGATTTCCGCGCCACCATCGTGGCCTGCGCGCAGCCCGCGCCAGGGCGGGAGCAGACATGGATCAACGCACAGATCATCGACCTGTTCTGCGCGCTGCATGACATGGGATACGCCCACAGCGTGGAGACGTGGCGCGACGGGCGGATGGTAGGCGGCCTGTATGGTGTCTCCATCGGTGGCGCGTTCTTTGGCGAAAGCATGTTCAGCCGCGAACGCGACGCGTCGAAGGTCGCGCTGGTGCATCTGGTGGCGCGCCTGCGGGTGGGGGGATACGGCCTGCTCGATACGCAGTTCGGCACCGCGCACCTTGCGACGTTCGGCGGGGTGGAGATTCCCGCCACGGATTACAAGCGCAGGCTGCGCCATGCCCTTGCGCTGCCGGCGGCATGGCCCGGTGATGGCCGTGGCCCTGAAATCGTGGCAGCCATGCGCGCAATCCGTGGCGGAGGTTGACACGGCCCGCCCTGCGGGTTTGGGTCAGCGCGACATCACGATGGGGAAAGCCATGACGGAACCGGTCTTTATGCATGATGACACGTCCCCCGCCCCGCGCGCGGGGGCGGCCCGGCGGGTGCTGCTGTCGGCGCTGCTGGCATCAGGCATGGGCTGCGGCGCGGCGGTGGCGCAGGATGCCCCGGTCGTGGGTGAACATCCCCCCCTGACGCCCACGCGCGACGTGCAGGTCGATTACGACGTGCAGCCTGATGGCGTGCCCGAACCAAAGCGGGTGCGGACATGGTTTGCCGAAAATGGTGGCCTGATGCGAATCGACAGCCCCCAGGGCATGGGGGAGACGATCCTCAACCGCATGACCCGCCAGGTCACAATCATCATCAACACGCAGAAGATCTACAGCCAGCTTGATGCCCGTTATGGCATCAGCAACCCGTTCCTCCTGGACCTGTCGATGTCGTTTTCGCGCAAGGGCGCGTCCAGTGTCGCGGGGGTGGCCTGCACCGAATGGGACGTGCGCACCGACCAGGGCACGGCCGTCGCCTGTGTGACGGATGACGGCGTGATCCTGCGCGAGGTCGGGGTCGATGGCGATGGGCTGAAGGGCCGGATCGAGGCGGTGCATGTCACCTATGGCCCGATTGCCTCGGACATGTTCCAGCCCCCCGCCAATTACCGCCGCATCGACCCGCCACCACCGCCCGGCACCCCGAAAGGGGGGGAGAAGAAATGAACATGACACCAGTGAAAACCCGTTCGGGCGCCGCCTTCATGCGCGCCTGCCTCGCCAGTGCCGTGGCGGGTGTCCTTGCGGTCTCGGCAGGGGCTGTCGCGCGGGCGGCCGACGCCCCGGCACAGGACAGTGCGGCGCAAAGCCCCTTTGTCACGCCGCAGCATGATGTGGACGTGACCTATACGATCTATCCGCCCCATGCGACGCAGATGACCCTGACACAGCGCATGCGCTGGTCGGAGGCACGGATGATGCAGCGTATCGACCCCGGCAATACCGGCACCTACATGATTACGGATTACCGTGCGAAGACGCTGACGGTGATCGACCCGGACCGGCACATCAAGACCGTCGTGCCCGCGCCGGGTGCGGCGTCGGTCGATCCGTCACGCCGGGCGGAGGGGACGTGGCTGCGCACGGGCGGGGCCACGGTGGCGGGCCATCCCTGCACGCTGTGGCAGACCAGCGATACGGACCAGCGCCCCAGCGAGATCTGCTATACCGATGATGGCGTCATGCTGGAGGTCGTGCGCGACGGCAAGGTAATGGTCGAGGCGTCGAGCATTAGCACCACACCACAGGATTCGTCCACGTTCGACATCCCTTCGGGCCTGAAGGAAGTCAAGGCCGCCAATCCCTGAGGACCGCCTCCCCAAAGGTCCATCGTTTTCCAAAAAGCTTCGAAAGACGCCGCCCTTTCCGCACAAAGGGCGGCCCCCAAAAAACTTTCAGTCATTTGATCCGCGCCCCTGCACGCCGGCCCACGGGGTTTGTGGCGTGAAAGGGGCGGGCCCTGCCCGCAAATCGCCATGAGCACGGTGTTTCCTTGATCCCAAGGCCGTCCCCGACGGCATTCAAGGGAGTTTCAGGGCCATGCGTGGTTTCTTGCGGACATTGATGATCGTGCCGGTGGTCGGGGGCGTGCTGTTTGCCGCTCCCCACATGGCGCAGGCCCACAGGGGCCCGGGCGATGCGTTCGTGGGTGGGCTTGTCGGCGGGGTGGTTGGCGGAATGGTCGGGGGCGCGGTCATGGAGGCCTATGGCCCGCCGCCGCCACCTCCGCCGCCGCCCCGCCCGATGATGTATTACGGCCCGCCGCCCATGGCTTACGGACCGCCGCCTCCGCCCCCACCGCAGGCCGGTTATGGTGGCTATGGCGGGGGATATTACGGGCCGCCGCCCTACTGAACCTGCATGGGGCGGGTGCGGCCCGGCCGTCCTCAGCCCCCGGCGTGCAGGGCGTTGACGGCCTTCATCACGGCGGCGACATGGCCCGTTACCTTGACCTTGCGCCATGCCTGCACCAGGCGGCCCTGCGCATCGACGAGGAAGGTGGCGCGCTCGATCCCCATATAGGTCCGGCCGTACATGGATTTTTCCACCCACACGCCATAGGCCTGCGTGACTTCGCCCGTCGCGTCGGAGGCCAGCGGGAAGGACAGGCCCTGCGCATCCGCGAATTTCTCGATTGCGGGCATGTCGTCGCGTGACACGCCGATCACGGTGACGCCTTCCTTGCCCAGCGCGTCAAGCGCCTCCTGAAAGCCGCATGCTTCCTTGGTACAGCCCGAGGTATTCGCCTTGGGATAGAAATACAGGACGAACGGCTTTCCACGCAGCGCCGACAGGCTGACGCGGCGGCCACGGCTTGCGGCCATGTCGAAATCGGGTACCGGCGCGCCGGGTTCGGGAAAGACAGGGGGTGAAGTCTCATTCATCACGAAATGCCTTTGAAATTCATCCTGGGGAAAATCATCGTGTGGCGGATGGGCGGGACCCATCCGTCATGCCTCCGTGTTTGTGTGGGGCTTTGCGCCGTTGCGCAACGGTTTCCTTCATGCCCCGTCCCCCATGCCGTCAATGGCGGGCAGGGGGGCGATCAGGCGGCAGAAGGCGTCGCGCACATGGCGCGCCATGTCGTCCATGCGCGCAAGCATGTCCGCCCCGTCACGGGCGTCGAGTTCGCGCATCATGATCTCCTGCGCCGCAGGGGGCAGGTGGTCGGGGATTTCCGTGCCCATCAGGATGCGCAGCATGCCCTGCGCCGAACGCCAGAACAGGTCCGCGCGCCGCAGCATCCGCGCGTCCGCGGCCGACAGCATCCCCGCGCGCGCCAGTCGCGTGAAGGCCACCCGCGTGCAGGGCGAGCGCGCGGCGGGACGGGCGGCAAGCAGTTGCAGTCCCTGCGCGATGAATTCCACCTCCATCAGGCCACCGGCCCGGCGCTTGATGTCCCATGGCCCCTGTGGCGGCAGGTCGCGCATCAGGCGCGCGCGCATCGCCCTGACATCCTCGCGCAGTGCCTCTGGCGTCATGGCGCGTCCGGTGCCGGGTTCCCCGTCAAGCGCCGCGTCAATCGCCGCGCGCAGGTGGCGGGCCAGTTCGGGCGGCCCTGCGACGATGCGCGCGCGCGTCAGGGCCATGCGCTCCCACGTCCAGGCGGATTCCGCGTGATACCGCCGGAAGGAGGACAGCGAGACCGCGACCGGTCCCTTCGATCCCGACGGGCGCAGGCGCATGTCGGCCTCATACAGCGGGCCTTCGGCCCCCGGCGCGGTCAGGGTGGCGATGAAGGCATGCGCCAGCCGCACGAAATAGGTGCCCGCCCCCAGCGGGCGCGCAGCAGGCATTCCCGCGCGGCGTGTATGTGGCACCACGCTTTCCATGACATCGTCGGGGTGGTCGAACACCAGCATGAGGTCAAGGTCGGAGCCGGGCATCATCTCCCGCGATCCGGCCTTGCCCATCGCCACCACCGCCATCGCCCCGCCCGGCACATGGCCGTGGCGCGCGCGGTGTTCCGTCGTGACGGTGCGCAGAAGCCCGCGCATGACCGCATCGGCCATCGCGGTGCGCACGCGCGCGGTCCGGTCCTCGGTCATGCGATGTTCGAGCCGCGCGACGGAGAGGCGGAATTCCTCCCCGCAGACAAGGCCGCGCAGCACCGGCAGCAGGCGTTCCGGCCCCGCCGCCTGGGCCACGGCCTGCGCCACGTGCTGGCGCACCAGCGCCACGGCGGCGCGGGCCGTGTCATCCGTGCCCTCGATCATGCTGGCGTCGAGCAGGCCGTCAAGCGCGGAGGGCGCCTGGGCCAGATGGTTGGCCAGGAACGCGGACCCGTCGAGCACGGTCATGATCCGGTGCACCAGCGCGGGATTGCGTTCCAGCAGCGACAGGAACTGCACCCCCGCCCATTGCCGTTCCAGCAGCGAGTCAAAGCGGCGCAGCACCGTCAGCGGATCGCGCCGCGCCCCGATTTCGCGCAATATCCCCGGCAGCAGGCGGCGCAGCAGCATCCGCGCGCGGTCCGATCGCAGGGCGCGCAGGCGGTTGGTGTCCCAGCGTTGCAGGATGCTGCGCGCATCATCGAGGGTCGCGGGCGAAAAGCCCGCCTGCTCCAGCCGTTCGCCCAGTTCCGCATCCTCTGGCGCGATGGTCTCGTCCGGGCTGCCGGGTTCGGAGAACTGCTGTTCAAAGATGCGGCGCGAAGCCTGCATGACAGGCAGCATGGCGCGGGCAAGGGCGGGGCCGTCCGCCTCGTTCATGAAAATGGCGAACAGCGCGAATCTGTCGGCGGTTTCAGGCAGCCTGTGGGTCTGGTGGTCGGCACGCATCTGCAGGCGGTGTTCGACCTGCCGCATCATGTGGTAGTTGCGATACAGGATTGTGTATTGCGCATGCGAAATCAGGTCCGCCTGCGTCAGGCGCCGCAGCGCGCCCAGCGTCGTGGGATCGCGCAGGTCGGGCCTGCGTCCGCCCCAGACCAGTTGCAGCGCCTGCGCCACAAACTCCACCTCCCGGATGCCGCCCTGGCCAAGCTTTACATCATGGCCGAGCAGCCAGTCACGCATGGCCGGGGCGCAACCGGGGCCGTCGGCCGGCACGTCGTCAAGCCCGCCACGCCCGGCATTCCTGTGCCTGTCGATGCGTGCTTTCATGTCATGTATGTCGTCAATCACCGCGAAATCGAGATGACGCCGCCAGACAAAGGGGTGGATTGCGGCAAGGAAACGCTGCCCCGCGGCGATGTCGCCCGCGACGGGGCGCGCCTTGATCATGGCGGCGCGTTCCCATGTGCGGCCCATGCTTTCATAATAGGTGATGGCCGTGGGAAACGAGACGGCCAGCGGCGTGGCCGACGGGTCGGGGCGCAGGCGCAGGTCGGTACGGAAAACGTAACCATCTGCATCGCGCGCTTCCATCAGGCCGACAAGGTCGCTAGTCATGCGGACGAAGATACGCCGCAGGTCCTCGTGTTCGGGGTGGCAGGCCGGGTCGTAAAGGACGATCAGGTCGATATCGGAGGAGTAGTTCAGTTCCCGCGCGCCCAATTTCCCCATGGCCAGGACAACGAAGCCACTGCCGCGCGCAGGCTCGTCCGGGTCAGGCAGAACCAGACGGCCCGCATCATGGGCCGTGCGCAGCAGATGTCTGACCGCGACCTGCAGGGTCGTTTCGGCCAGGTGGATGAGCGCATGCGTCACCTGCTGCAGCGACCATGCCCCCCCGATATCCGCAAGTGCGATCGTCATGGCGGCATGACGCTTGGCCGTGCGCAGGGCATGGGCAATCGCGTGGCGGGACTGTCGTGGCGATTCGGCGCGTACATCGGACAGGGTGGTGCGCATGACGCTGTCCGGCCCCTCGCGCAGCAGGCGTGCGAAGAGGTCGGTATCGCGGCGCGCAAGGTCCGACAGGTAGGGACTGTTGCCCCCCATCGCGGCCACCATCGCGGCGACGGGCGGCATGGCCAGCCACGCCGCATCCAGCCCGTGTTCACCAAACGCGCGCTCCATGTCCTCGTGCAGCAGCGCCGCGCCGCGCGCATCGGCCGGCGCGGGCCATGTACAGGCGCGCCATCCGCGATGGAGGTCGGGGGCAGCAGGGGGGTGGGACATCCGGGACAACCTGGGCAGCAATGGCGATGTGATGGCGCACGATCGCGCCGGGGCGCAGCGTGGACGCCATGAAGCACGACGGTCAAGACACCCCCCCGCTGTCGGCCACGCCCCCCGATGGGCCGGACGGGGCGGCGGATGATGCGCCGGGTGGTCGGCTGCGGCTGATCGGGCTGCGTGTGCTGCGCGTGCTGGTCTGGACGATGCTTGCGTGCATCGTGGTGCCTGCGGTGCTGCTGCTGGTGCTGACGCTGCGCCTGTCGGCGGGGCCGATCGACGTGACGCCGGTGGTGCGGATGATGACGCCGCTGTCGGTCCTGCACGGGCCGGGGACGGACCGGCGGCAGGGACGCCTGACGGTGCAGCATGTGCGCATCGGCTGGAACGCGCTGCATGCGGGCATACGCACCCCGCTGGATGTCTGGGCGGATGACGTGGCGATCATGAGCGCCAATGGCACCATCGCCAACAGCATCCATCACGGGCATGTCGTGCTTGACACGCCTGCGCTGGTGCATGGGGACGTGGTGCTGGAACGGCTGTCGGTCAGTGACGTCCACCTGGCGCTGGCGCGCAACAGGTCGGGGGATATCGGGCTTGACCTTGGTCCCGGCACGCCGGAGGACAGCACCCATTCCCATGGCGGTTCGGTGAACCTGTCGCTGCTGCGGCGGATCATCGTTTCCGACGCGCAGGTGAAATTCAGCGACCAGATATCAGGGCGCACATGGCAGACACGCGATGCCTCCGCCAACCTGCATGTCCTGTCCTATCAGGGCCAGATCGGGGCCAGCGGGTCGGTCGGCTTCATGCTGGAGGGCAATGGCAAGCACCTTGTCCTGCGCGGCGAAGGACAGGAATCAGTACCGGGAAACATTAGCTGGACCGTGAAACTCGATCCCGTCAGTCCCTCCGCCTTCGCCCCGGGACAGAAGGAGGTCGCGCCGCTCGACCTGCCGGTGGGCGGGACGCTGCAGGTGTCGCTTGCGGCCGGGGGGGCCGGGCAGTTCATGGCCCCGCGTACGCTGGGGGCCTATCTGAAGGTCGGCAACGGCACGGTGGTCACGCGCCGCAACGGCACGCTGCTGGTCGGTGACGGGCAGGCCCACCTTGTCGCCTCCTTCGACCCCGGCCCGGCCGATGCGCCGTTCGATGGCCCCATCCACGCAACGCTGGAGAAAATGGTCGTGCACCTGCGTGCGCCGGGCCATCCGGCGGATGACGGCAGCGGGCCGACGCTGACGGCCACCGGCAGCCTGCATGCGTCCTCCGTGCTGCATCCGCGTGATATCGGCATCGGCGTCTCGGCCGAGGCGCTGGCCCTTGATTTCGCGACACTGGGCGATTTCTGGCCGCCCGGCGCGATGAAGGGCGCGCGGCGCTGGGTGACGACGAACATCACCAAGGGCCATGTCAGCGAACTGCAGGCGCGTATCGGGATGGTCAGCCATGATGGCTGGAACGGGCTGGACCTGACATCGCTTGCCGGTGACATCCGTGCGGAGGGGATGGAGCTTTACTGGCTGCGCCCGATCCCGCCCCTGCATGACATGGACGCCCACCTGACGTTCGAGGGCCCGGACGAGATTGCGATCAGCTTCGGCCATGCCTACCAACTGGTGGACCGCACCGACCGCCACGTCAACGCGACCGGCATCGGCCGGATCGAGGTCGGGCCGGGCTCCATGCTGATCACCGGCCTGATGAAGAAGATCCAGATGGGGGACATCAACACCACCCTGCAGGGCAATGCGCGCGATATCCTTGCCCTGCTGGCGGAGCCACGGCTGAACGTGCTGTCGCGTCACCCGATGAGCTTCACGTCACCGTCGGGCAAGGCCAACGTGTCGCTGCATATCGCGCTGCCGCTCGATGCGCATGTCAAGCTGGCGCAGATCGACCTGCGCACCCATACCGACCTTGCGCAGGTGCATCTTGGCAATGTGGTGATGGGCCGTCCGCTTGATGGCGGGCGCTTCGGGATCGACGCCTCCATCGACGGGCTGATGCTCAAGGGGACGGGGAACCTGTCGGGCATCCCTTCCTCCATCCTCTATACGATGGATTTCCGTTCCGTCCCGTCGGACCGCGCGGTCGAAAGTGCGAGCGTGCAGGGATACCTGACGCCGTCCGGCCTGCGCCGCGCGGGACTGGACATGGTGGATCATTTCGGCGGCAGCGCGGCGCTGGATGTGGATTATGACCGCTATCCCGGGGGCAAGGCGCAGGTGGACATCGACCTCGACCTCAAGCGTTCGGCCCTGACCATCCCGATCTGGAGCAAGCAGGTGGGCGAGGACGCCAATGCGTCCGTCGTCATCAACCTCGACCACGGGCATGTCGCCTCCATCGAGGACATCCGCGCGGCGGGGCCGGAACTGCTGATCGACGGGCATGCCGAAACGGCGGAGGGGATGGGCAGGCGCCTGATCCTGCACGGGTTCCGCGTGGGGCGGTCGAACGGCAACGCCATCATCACCATCCCGGCGGGGGAGAAGGAACCGTATGGCGTGTCGGTCGCGGCGCGCGTGCTCGACCTGTCGCCGCTGCTGACCTACCAGCGCCAGAACGAGAAGGCGGCCGATGGCGCCGCCGCCGCAGCGCAGGCCAAGGGATATCACATGCCCGAGGCCGCCACCGGCCGGGTGAAGAGCGCACCGGGGCATAGCTGGAACATCAATGTCGATGCGCGCACCGTTTTCTATACCAAGATGCAGTCGATCCAGGGCGTGCGCAGCCATCTGGAGGATGACGGCGTACGCCTGACGCGTGGTTCGTTCTCCATGACCGGGCCGACCTCCGCCTCCGCCACGCTGACGCCGCGCGGGCAGAGCAGGGTGCTGTCGATGCATATCGCGGACCTTGGCGTGCTGCTCAAGGACATGAAGCTTGGGGACCGTATGGAGGGGGGGCAGGTCGATCTGGAAGGGTCGTTCGATGACCAGGACGCCAGCGCGCCCTTCTCCGGCGAACTCACCACCGGGCCGTTTGTCCTGCGGCAGGTGCCCGCCGTGGTGCGGATGGTCAACAATGCCTCCATCTATGGCTGGCTGAAGGCCCCGCATGCGCCTGAATTCGAGGTCGAGCATGTCACGATGCCCCTGACGTTCCGCGACGGGGTGGTCAACATCACAGATGGCCTGGTCAGCAATGCCTCGCTCGGGGCGACGGTGGCGGGGCGCATCAACCTCGACAAGGCGACGCTGGACCTTGACGGGACGATCATCCCGGCCTTTGCCGTCAATGCTGCCCCCGGCCATCTGCCCGGCGTGCTGGGATGGCTGTTCAGCCCGGAAAAGAACGGCGGCGTGGTGTCGGCGACGTACCAGATCAACGGGTCGTTCGATAACCCGAGCGTGCATGTCAATCCGTATGCCCTGCTGCTGCCCGGTTTCCTGCGTGACCTGACCCACATGCACTGATCCCCGCAGGCAGCGGGGAACGGGCATGGGGAAATCATGCAGAAGTTTCTGGTGAAGCTTTTTTCATAAAGCTTCAAATAACGTCGCCTTTTTGAAAAAAGCGGCATGCGAAAACTTTTATTTTTTTATCAAAATGGTATTTCAGGAACAGTCTTTAAAACCTTGATCCACCGGTTTTATCGATCGGCCAGGTCCGTTCTGGCGGGTCATGTTTTCATATTGCCTGAAAGAAGTGTTCCCTTTCATGACGCGTCTTTTTCATCGTCGAAAAGCCCTGATGACCGCGGCCTCGCTGGCGG
The DNA here is from genome assembly GCF_003206495.1 of Gluconacetobacter entanii. GTDB lineage: Bacteria > Pseudomonadota > Alphaproteobacteria > Acetobacterales > Acetobacteraceae > Novacetimonas > Novacetimonas entanii. The sequence goes on from NZ_NKUF01000001.1 coordinate 75,073, forward strand.
GACTGTCTGCCCTGCCGGGATGCGCGGGGGCGCGTTCGCGCCGCCATGACCTTGATGCCGATGTGCGCCACATCCCGGTCATCCGGGCGCGCAACGACCGGATCGACCGCATCACGGTTTGCCTGCGTCCCTTCCGCGCGGCGGGACCGCGACTGGAGGTCGAGCAGGTCGGGCGCAAGTCGGTCGTCCATAATTACGGCCACGGGGGCAGTGGCTGGTCGCTGTCGTGGGGGACGGCGAAACTGGCGGTGGAGCGTGCCGCCATCTCCTCCGGGCAGAAGGTCGGCGTGATCGGCTGCGGGGCGATCGGCCTGACAACGGCCATCGTCGCACAGCAGGCGGGCGCGCAGGTCACGATCTATGCGCAGCAGACGCCGCCCTTCGTGCGTTCGGCCCGTGCCTCGGGAATCTGGACGCCGTCCTCGCGCATTGTGAAGACCAGCGACCTGACACCAGAATTCGCCGCGCGGTGGGAACAGATGGCCCGCTATTCCTTCTCCTGCTACCAGAACCTGCAGGGCCTGCCGGGCAATCCGATCGAATGGGACACGTTCTATGGCCTGAAGTCGCGTGACGCCCGGCCGACGCCGCCCGATCCCATCGGCTTTGCCGAACTGGGCGATCGTCTCCGCGACATCGAACCGCAGGGCAACCGGGTTCCCGTCCATGACAACCGCCTGCCTTATTGCGAGGTGCTCAAGCAGCCGAACCTGATCTTCAACGTCACCACCTATGCCGACTACCTCATGCGGCAGTTTTTCGAGCGTGGCGGCAAAATCCGGACCATGACGCTGCATCATCCGTCGGAACTGACGGCCCTGCCGGATCCCGTCTTCATCAACTGCACCGGCTATGGTGCGCGGGCGTTGTGGAATGACGAGAGCATCATTCCGGTCCGCGGGCAGATCGCATGGCTGATCCCGCAGCCAGAGGCGCTGTTCAGCATGGAATATGAAAATGTCTATGTCGTCTCCCGCCGTGACGGCATCGTCGTGCAGTGGCAGGGCGAGGACATGGGACACGGATATAATCGGACCGATGAAATGCCCAATGTGGATGAGGCGCGCAGGGGCGTTTCCATCATCAACGGTCTGTACAAAAGCATGGGCTATAACGTCTGAATCCGGACCCATCCGGTTTTGACAGGATAAAGTAATAAAAGTTTTTGGGTGCCGCCTTTTTTCAAAAAGGCGGCGTTCTTTCGAAGCTTTTTGGAAAAAGCTTCACCCAAAACTTTTACTCATGCCTCCGGCGTGATGCGGTCGCGTGACGGCAGCAGGAACAGCACCGTCAACAGCGAGCAGGCGATGCAGCCCGTGACATACCAGTAGAACCAGTCCTCGTGCCCGGCCTGCTTGAACCACAGGGCCACATATTCCGCCGTGCCGCCAAAGATCGACACCGTCAGCGCATAGGGCAGCGCCACGCCCAGCGCACGGATGCGCGCGGGGAACAGTTCCGCCTTCACCACCGCATTGATCGAGGTATAGCCCGAAATGCACAGCAGCGCCGTCACCAGCAGCCCCAGCGCCACGGCCGGGGAGGACGCATGCGCCATTGCATGCATCAGCGGGACGGTGACGATGCAGCCAATGATACCGAAAGACAGCAGCAGCGGCCGCCGCCCGACACGATCTGACAGAGCGCCAAAGATCGGCTGCGCCAGCGCGAAGACCGCAAGGGCGGTGGTGGAGATGACGGTCGAGGCTTCCTTGCTCAGTCCCGTCGTGTTGACGAGGTATTTCTGCATGTAGATGGTGAAGGTATAGAACGCGACCGTCCCGCCAAGCGTCAGGCCACAGACCGCCACGACCTCCCGCGGGTGATGCAGCAGCACGCGCAGGCCCCCCTTGGCCGCCGGGTCGCGGGTTGCGTGGCTGAACTGCTCGCTCTCGACCATGCCGCGCCGGAACCACAGCACCGACAGCGCCAGCAGCGCGCCGATGCCGAACGGGATGCGCCATCCCCATGCCCCGATCTGCTGCGGGGTCAGGACCGCAAACTGCAGCACCAGAAGCACGACGAGGGCCAGCAACTGCCCCGCCACCAGCGTCACATACTGGAAACTGGCGTAAAACCCGCGCTGCGCAGGAGGGGCGATTTCCGAAAGGTACGTGGCGCTGGCCCCGTATTCACCGCCAAGGCTCAGCCCCTGTACCAGCCGTGCGAACAGCAGGATGGCGGGGGCGAAGACGCCGATGCTGTCATAACCGGGGCACAGCGCGATCGTCAGCGACCCGACGCACATCGCCAGCACCGAGAGGCTGAGCGCGAAGCGGCGCCCGTGGCGGTCGGCCACCAGCCCCATGATCCATCCCCCGATCGGGCGCATCAGGAACCCGATGGCAAAGATCGCCGCACTGCGCAGCAGTTCCGCCGTCTGGTTGCCGTGGGGAAAGAACGCATGGGCGAAATACAGCGAAAACGCCGCATAGACGTACCAGTCGTAATATTCGATCAGGTTGCCCGAGGAGCCGGCGATGATGCTGTGTATCCGCTGGCGGGTGGTCAGCGGGACATGGGGCAGGGGGGTGATTTCCATGTAGGTCCGAACTGCTTTTGTGCGTCTGGGAGAGGGGAAAATGGGATCAGGCGTTATGCGCGCCGGAGGTCAGGACCGGGCGGTCGGCCTCGTCCTCGGGGATGCTCCCGCTCAGCGCGGCATGCAGGCGCTGCGTGTCCAGTTCGTTTTCCCACCGCGCCAGCACGATGGTGGCCACCGCATTGCCGATGATGTTCGTCAGGGACCGGCATTCCGACATGAACCGGTCGATCCCCAGGATCAGCGCCATGCCGCTGACGGGCACGTCGGGCACCACCGCAAGGGTCGCGGCCAGTGTCACGAACCCCGCCCCGGTCACGCCCGCGGCCCCTTTGGAACTGACCATCGCCACAAGCAGGAGGGAGACCTGCTGCCCCAGTCCCAGATGCACGCCGGTCGCCTGCGCGATGAACAGGGCGGAGAGCGACATGTAGATGTTGGTGCCATCAAGGTTGAAGGAATAGCCCATCGGCACCACCAGGCCGACGACGGACGGGGCGCAGCCGGCATTCTCCATCTTGGTCATCAGCGTCGGCAGCGCGGATTCCGACGAACTCGTGCCCAGCACGATCAGCAGTTCCTCACGCAGGTAGGCCAGCAGCGGCAGGATGCGAAACCCGTTATATCGCGCCACCAGTCCCAGCACGACCACGATGAACAGCGCCGAGGTGGCATAGAACGTGACCACGAGGAAGGCGAGGTTGAGCACCGATCCGATGCCAAAGCGCCCGATGGTGAACGCCATCGCCCCGAACGCCCCGATCGGGGCCGCCAGCATCACCAGTCGCACGACGCCGAAGACGAGTTCGGTCAACTGCCTGAACAGCGACAGGATCGCATGCCCGCGCGCGCCCATGTGCGACAGGCTGATGCTGAACAGGATCGCGATCAGCAGCACCTGCAGGATATCGCCCGAGACAAAGGCGCTGAGCACGGTATCGGGGATGATGTTCAGCACGAACCCGCTGAAGGAATGGTCCTGCGCGCGCGCCACGAACGCGGCGACGGCATGCGTATCCATGCTCGACAGGTCGGCATGCACGCCAGCACCGGGACGCACAACGTTCGCGACCAGCATCCCCACCACCAGCGCAAGGGTGGAGAAGGTCAGGAAATAGACCATCGCCTTGCCCGCAAGGCGCCCCGCCTTGCCAAGGTCCGACAGGCCCGCCACCCCGGTCACCACCGTCAGGAAGATGACCGGCGGGATGATCATCTTGACCAGCCGGATGAACCCGTCGCCAAGCGGCTTGAGCGCGGTTCCCGCATGGGGCCAGAAATGGCCGACCGCAATCCCGGCGACAACCGCGACGATGACCTGGAAATACAGGCTCCGGAACGGGGAGCGCCGCTGGGGCGCGGGTGGCGGGGACACGTGGATCATGGGGTTGGAGCCTTGGTGAGGAAACAGGTCCGGCCATGCCGGGAAATGGGCCGGGGAAATGGGTAAGGGATGCAGCCTATCGTGCCCGTGGCACATCGGGGATTGAAAAACTGGTGACCGGCCGGGGCGCGAGGTCACGCCCGGCATAGCATGAAGATCAGATATTCCAAAAATGTATGGTCGGCCTGTCATAACTGCATTACAGGCTGCGGACATGGTTTGTTCTTTTGAACGGGCATAACGGCCCTGGGGGGATACCTGATTTGTTCGATACGCTGACCACGATCGCGATATGGGGGGGCGCGCTGGGATCGGGGCTTGCGTGCCTGCTGCTGCTGGCGCTTCTGGCGCAACTGCGCCAGCGCGAGGGCGGGCAGGGGGAGGAAGACCTGCTGGCGCGGCTGTATGTGATGATGGAGCGTGAAGGCAGCGCCCGCATGGCCGATGCCGAAAACCAGCGTGCGCGGCTTGCGGAAATCGAACGCGTCCTGACCTCCCGGATCGAGCAGCGCCATCAGGACACGTCACAGGGCCTGGGCCGCATCGCCAATATCGTCAGCCGCGAGATGGGGGAGATGCGCCTGAACCAGTCCGAGGCCCTGCGCACCATGGCCACCGACAGCGCCAGCCAGCTTGAGGCCATCCGCCTTGCGGTCAATGAACGCCTGCACGAGGCGGTGGAGCGGCAGATGCAGACCTCGTTCCAGCGCGTGCTCGAACAGCTTTCCGCCATGCAGAAGGCCATGGGCGAGGTCTCGGCCATGACCGCGCAGGTAGGCGACCTCAAGCGGCTGTTTTCCAACGTCAAGACGCGCGGTGGCTGGGGGGAGGCGCAGTTGCGCGCCATCCTTGACGACGTGCTGCCCGAAGGCGCGTACGAGATGAACTGCCGCCTGAGCGACAAGAGCCGCGACGTGGTCGAATTCGCGGTGCGCATGCCGGTCAAGGCATCCGTGCCGCCCGTGCTGGCGATTGATTCGAAATTCCCGACCGAGGCGTACGAACGCCTGCTGCAGGCGGTGGAGGACGTCAATCCCGACGCCGAACGCGCCGCCCGCCGCGCGCTGGAGACCACCGTGCGCATTGAGGCGCGCAAGATCGCCGCCAAATACATACAGCCCCCCGTCACGGTGGAATTCGCCGTCCTCTACCTGCCGACCGACGGGCTGTATGCGGAAGTCGCGCGCATTCCCGGCCTGATTGACGAAATCGGCCGCACCAGTCGCGTCATCATCATGGGGCCGGGCCTGATGCCCGCGATGCTGCGCACGATCCACCTCGGCTATGTCACGCTGGCGCTGGAGAAGCGGACAGATGACATCGCCCGCCTGCTCGGCGCGACGCGCCAGGAAATGCTGCGGATGGACGGCGTGCTTGAAAAACTGGCGCGCAACGCATCGGCCATGACCAGTTCGATTGACGAGGCCCGGCGTCGTACCGGCATCGTGACACGGCAGCTTCGCGACCTTGACACCGCCTCGTTCGTTGGGGACATGACGGACGATCCCGCGCACCACGAGGCCCCGCCCGTGGCCGCTCCCTTCGAGTGAAAGGGATTTTAATAGGCGCACGCCGTCCTCCTCGCCCATAGTCGGAGCTGTCATGATAGGTCCAAACACCCCTGATCGCGTTGAAAACATGCCGTCTCCGGCCATGGCCGCCGGGCCGAGCGTGCTGCTGGTCGAAGATGACGTGAAGATCGCGCAGGAAGTGGTGGAGGAACTCGAAAGCCGCTGCTTCCGGGTCCGGCACGAGGTTTCGGGCTCGCAGGGGCTGGAGGTCGGGCTCTCGCATGAGTTCGACGTGATGATCGTCGATCGCATGCTGCCCGAACTCGACGGCCTCAGCCTGATCGAGACGCTGCGCGAACGCCGGGTGCGCGCGCCGGTACTGGTCCTGTCCGCGCTGTCGGCGGTCGATGACCGTGTCAGCGGGCTGAAGGCCGGGGGCGACGACTACCTGACCAAGCCGTTCGCGATGGAGGAACTTGCCGCACGGCTCGAGGCGCTGCTGCGCCGTCCCAACAACTCGCGCGAGACGATGCTCCATGCCGGGCCTCTGACGATGGACCTGATCGAGCGCACCGTGACGCGCGACGGGGAGCCGATCGAGCTGCTGCCGCGTGAATTCCGGCTGCTGGAATACCTGATGCGTCGGCCCGACCAGGTGCTGACGCGCAACATGCTGCTGGAGGATGTGTGGAATTACCGCTTCATCCCGCAGACGAACCTTGTTGACGTGCATATCGGCAAGCTGCGGCGCAAGGTGGATGAAGCGGGCGCTCCCTCCCTGATCCAGAGCATACGCGGCGCCGGGTTCATGCTTCGTGTTTCTAAATGAACTGTTCCGGACCGCGACATTCCGCCTGACGCTGGCGGTTGTCGCGGCCATGATCGGGTCGGCCGCGTTCCAGTTCTTCCTCGGCTACAGCCAGGCCACGGTGTTCGAGGCACGGCGTTCGGACACGCTGCTGTACCGCGAGGCCGCCCTGCTGCAGACCGAAAGCGCGGAGGACCTGGAGCGCAAGGTCCGCGACCGTGCGACCGATGACCTGCGTGTCATCATGAATGTCACGACGCTGTTCAGCGGGGACCACCGGTATATCGTGGGCGACCTGCATGACTGGCCCGACGGGCTTGTGGCGGACGGGCATGTCCATGAAATCAACATCCAGCCCCCCGCCAGCGCCCTGCAGGCCAGTGGCGCATCCAGCAGCGGCACGCCTGCTGCGGACCATTCGCCCGGCGTGCTGCGCATGCTCGCGGTGAACGTGCGCGGCGGGCGTGTCCTCGTGCTGGGGCGAAGCTGGCACATGCGCAGCGAACTGCGCCTGATGATGCGCCATTCCCTGCTGGTCTCCATCGTGCCGACGGTGCTGTTCGCGCTGATGACCGGCATCGTGCTCAGCCACCGCGCCCTTGCCCGCGTCAAGGACATGCATGAGGCGATCGACCGCATCATGGAAGGCGACCTGCACGAACGCCTGCCCGCCGGCCGGCAGCGCGACGACCTGCAGCGCCTTGCGGGCAGCGTGAACAGGATGCTCGACCGCCTCGAACGCCTGATGGACGAGATCCGTGACGTCGGCAACGACATCGCCCATGACCTGCGCACGCCGCTGACACGGGTGCGCGCGCGCCTCGACCGGGCGCGCTCGGCCGGACATTCGGCGGAGGCGCTGCGCAATGTCATCGCACGCGCCATCGACGACCTTGACCAGTCCTTTGCCGTCATCACCGCGCTGTTGCGCATTGGCGAGATCGAGAATGGCCGCCGCCGGGTGGGGTTCGGGATGGTGGATCTCGACAGCCTTGCCGACGACATCATCGACCTGTACGAACCCATCGCCGAAAGCCGGGGGATCATGCTGGCGCATGTGCGCGGGCAGGGGGTGGGCGAGGTCCTTGGCGATCGCGACCTTCTGATCGAGGTGCTGGCCAACCTTGTGGACAACGCCATGAAGTTCACGCCGGAGGGCGGGCATGTCACGATCCGCACCGGCGGGGACGCGCAGGGCGTGACGCTGGAGGTCGAGGATACGGGAATCGGCATCCCGCCGGAGGAACGCCGCGCGGTGACCGGACGTTTCTACCGGTCCGACAAGAGCAGGCACGTCCCCGGAAGCGGACTTGGGCTGAGCCTGGTATGGGCGATCGTGCAGCTTCATAACGCCAGCCTGCGCATTGGTGCCGCGCGGTGCGACGCCAGCCTGCCGGGTGCGGTTTTCACCATATGTTTCGCCCCCGTGGCGCATGCGCCCCCCCCGCCCGAGGAGGTGGCGTGACGACATTAAACAGAATTTTCATTTGTCTGGGGCGTTCCCCATTTTAACACGAAATGAGGGACGGAGAGATTATGACGATGCATGAGCAAGCCTTGCCGGGCGCACGCAATGGGGAAAACCCATTCCTGCCCGCAATGGAAAACGCCACCGGCGACCGGACTCCAGCGCCGGAGGTAGCAACCCGCGCATGAATGGTATCGTTGTTACCGCGCTCAAGCGGCCTTACACGTTCGTCGTCCTGTCCATCCTGATTGTTGTCTTTGGCGTGCGCGGCCTGCTGCGCACCCCCACCGACGTCTTTCCCAGCATCAACATCCCCGTTGTCGCGATCTGCTGGACCTATACCGGCCTGATGCCGGAGGACATGTCCGGCCGCGTCGTCTATTATTACGAACGTGCGCTGACCGCGACGGTCAACAACATCGAACATATCGAAAGCCAGTCCTATTACGGGCGCGGCATCGTCAAGGTGTTCTTCCAGCCCGGGACCGATACCGCCGTCGCACAGACGCAGATCACGTCCGTGTCCCAGACGGTCATCAAGCAGATGCCCGCCGGCATGACCCCGCCGCTGGTGCTGACCTACAACGCGTCCTCCGTCCCGGTGCTGACGCTGCAGGTGTCGTCTGATTCGATGACCGCCTCGCAGATCTATGACATGTCGTCCAACCTGATCCGCCCGGCGCTGGTGTCGGTGGCGGGGGCGGCCATTCCCAATCCCTATGGCGGGCAGCCGGGCAACATCATGGTTGACCTCGACCAGACGAAGCTGCTGGCCCACGGCCTGTCGGCCACCGATATCGGCAACGCGCTGGGCAAGCAGAACATCGTGCTGCCCGCCGGTGATCAGCAGATCGGCGCCTTCGACTACATGGTGCAGACCAACGCCTCGCCCGAGGAGATCGACACCTTCAACAACATGCCGATCAAGCAGGAGGGCAATTCCGTCGTCTACCTGCGTGACGTGGCGTGGGTGCATGCGGGCGGGCCGCCGCAGACCAACATGGTGCTGGTCAAGGGGCACCAGGCGGTCCTGATCGTCATCATGAAAAGTGGTGACGCCTCCACCCTGTCGGTCGTCAGCGGGATCAAGGCGCTGCTGCCGGGCATCATAAAGACGCTGCCGGCGGGGGTGAACATCACCGTGCTGGGCGATGCCTCCACCTTCGTGAAGGAGGCGGTGCGCGACGTGGTGCAGGAAATGGGTACGGCGGCGCTGCTCACCAGCCTTGTCGTGCTACTGTTCCTGGGATCGTGGCGATCGACGGTCATCATCGCGACCTCCATCCCGCTGGCGATGCTGTGTTCGGTCATCGGGCTGGGCATGGCGGGGCAGACGATCAACGTCATGACGCTTGGCGGGCTTGCGCTTGCGGTGGGTATCCTCGTCGATGACGCCACCGTCATGATCGAGAACATCGACGCCCATCTGGAGATGGAGAAGGATCTGGAAACCGCCATCATCGACGCGGCGAACCAGATCGTCATTCCCACCTTCGTCTCCACATTGTGCATCTGTATCGTGTGGATGCCGCTGTTCCAGTTGACCGGGGTCGCGGGCTGGCTGTTCATGCCGATGGCCGAGGCGATCATCTTCGCCATGATCGCCTCCTTCATCCTGTCGCGCACGCTGGTGCCGACGATGGCGAAATACATGCTTGCGGCGCAGGTGGCGGCGCACCATGCGCTGGCCACCGGGCAGGTCGCCCCGTCGCAGAGCATCTTCGCGCGGTTCCAGCGCGGGTTCGAGGCGTATTTCGTCCTCTTCCGCAACCGTTACCGCGCCATCCTGATGCACCTGCTGGCGACACGCAGGCGCTTCGTGCCGCTGTTTTCACTGGTGGCATTCTCATCGCTGGGGCTTCTGTTCTTTGCGGGGCAGGACTTCTTCCCCGAAATCAATTCCAACGCGCTGTCGATCCACATGCGCGCGCCGCTTGGCACCAAGATCGCCGAGGCGGGCAAGATCTCCATGCTGGTGAATTACGAGATCGAGCGCCTGCTGCCCGGCGAGGTCGAGGGCATCGTCAATAACTGCGGCCTGCCGTTCAGCCCGCTGAACCAGGCCTTCATCCCCACGCCCACCGTCGGCACGCAGGACTGCGACCTGACGGTGACGCTGAAGGACGAGGAAGCGCCGGTCGCGAAATATCGCGGCATCCTGCGCAAGGGACTGGCGGAGAAATTCCCCGGGACCGAGATCACCTTCATGCCTGCCGACCTGACGGCCAAGATCCTGAATTTCGGCCTGCCCGCGCCAATCGACGTGCAGGTGTCGGGCCGCAACCTGTATGGCAATTTCGACTTTGCGGAACACCTTGCCGCCCGCCTGCGCAAGATCACCGGCGTGGCCGATGTGTCGGTGCAGGAACCGATGAATACGCCGACCCTGCGCGTCAATGCGCGCCGGACCTATGCGTTGGGCACCGGCCTGACGGAGGCGGACGTGGCGAACAACGCCCTTGCCGTGCTGTCGGGCAGTGGCCAGGTCTCGCCCACCTACTGGCTGGACCCCAAGACCGGGGTGTCGCATCTGGTGGATATCCAGACGCCGCTGCAGTTCCTGCAGACGATGAACGACCTGGAGACGATCCCCATCGACCGGGGCGACGGCAACCCGCAGGACCTGCCGCCGCAGATCCTCGGTGGTCTCAGCCAGATCGTGCAGACCGGCACGCCGGGGGAGGTCGCGCATTACAACATCATGCCGGTCTTCGACATCTATGCCACGAACGAGGGGCTGGACCTTGGCACCGTCTCCCGCGAGGTGACGCGCGTGGTCGAGGAGGAGCGCAAGTCGCTTCCCCGCGGGTCGAGCCTGTATGTCCGCGGGCAGGCGACGACCATGAATGGCGCCTATACGCAGTTGATATCCGGCCTCGCAATGTCGATCCTGCTGGTCTATCTGATCATTGTCGTCAATTTCCAGTCGTGGCTTGACCCCTTCATCATCATCACCGCGCTGCCCGGTGCGCTGGCCGGGATCGCGTGGGCGCTGTTCCTGACGCACACCGCGCTGTCGGTGCCGGCGCTGACGGGGGCGATCATGTGCATGGGCACCGCGACGGCGAACTCCATCCTTGTGGTGGCCTTCGCGCGGGAGCGGATGGACCTGCACGGCGATGCGGTCAAGGCCGCGATCGAGGCGGGATATGAACGTATCCGCCCGGTGCTGATGACCGCGTCGGCCATGATCATCGGCATGCTGCCCATGTCGCTGAGCAATTCGCAGAACGCGCCGCTGGGCCGTGCGGTGATGGGGGGCCTGATGGTCGCCACCTGCGCCACGCTGCTGTTCGTGCCGTGCGTGTTCGCGCTGATTCATTCAAGAAAATCTAAGACCACGACTGCCGAGGGAGAACGCGCATGACGGGCGCCGATGATATCAAGGGCCAGCGCGGGCGCGGCAGCAGGATCTGGGTCGGGCTGGGGGTGGTCGTGGTGGCCGTCATCGTCGTCGGCGGGATCGTCGAACGACGCATGCATGTCGAAAGCCTGAGCCGGCAGACCGCCGACGCCGCCATCCCGCGCGTGCAGGTGATCGAACACGAACACGGGCCAAAGACCCGCACGCTGGACCTGCCGGGCAATATCTCTGCATGGTACCAGGCCCCGATCTATGCGCAGGTCTCGGGCTATGTGCAGATGTGGTACAAGGATATCGGCGCGAAGGTGAAGGCGGGCGAGATCCTGGCCACCATCGACACGCCGGGACTTGATGCGCAGTACGCCGCGTCAAAGGCCAATTTCGACGTGGCCATGGCGCGTTACAAGCTGGCGCAGATCACGGCGAAACGCTGGAAGGCGCTGCAGGGCACGCAGGCCGTCTCGCAGCAGGAAGTCGATGTGCAGGCCGCCAATGCCGAAGCGCAGGCCGCCGAGGTGGAGGCCGCCCGGCACGAGGTCTCCCGCTATGCCGCGCTGATCGGGTTCAAGCAGATCGTCGCCCCCTTTGACGGTGTGGTGACGGCGCGCCTGGCCGACGTGGGCGATTATGTCAACGCGGGCGGCGGGGACGTGTCCTCCCACGGGACGGCGAGCGAACTGTTCAGCGTGGCGGACGTGCACCGCATGCGTGTCTTCGTGTCCGTGCCGCAGGATTATGCCGACATCATCGGGCCGAAGCTGACGGGTGACATCACCGTGCCGCAGTATCCGGGGCGGGTGTTCAAGGCGAAGTTCCTGGCCACGGCAAAGGCGTTCAACGCCTCCACCCGCACCGTGACGACGGAACTGGTGGTTGATAACGACAAGCGCGAACTGTGGCCCGATTCCTATGCCACCGTGCATTTCACGGCGCCCGGCGACCCGGATATCCTGATCCTGCCCGAAGGCGCGCTGCTGTTCCGTGCGCAGGGCATGCAGGTGGCCGTGGTGGACGACCATAACCGCATCAGGCTGCGCAATGTCACGGTGGGGACGAACCTTGGCACCAAGGTGCAGATCCTTGCCGGGGTGGGGCTGCATGACCGCGTGGTCAACAATCCGTCCTCCGGCCTGCTGGAGGGGCAGGAGGTGTATCTGGTCGGTTCCACCCCCGGATATAATGACGTGGGTGCCTCGGCGATGGCCAAGGCCCCGACGTCCGAAAACACGAAGGATGACGATGTCCGGGCCATGCCGTCCGACCAGGGGACGACGGATGCCGTGGCGCGCCGATGAGGGGCAGCTTCATGTGGATGCGCGCGCGCCACCGGTCGATGCGCGCGGCCTGCCTTGCCGGGTGCGCGATCATGGCCGCGGGCCTTGGCGGGTGCGTGGACCTCGCGCCGAAATACAAACACGCACATTACCTCTACCCCGACAACTGGCAGGGGGAGGGGATCATGCATTACGGCGTCCCCGCCGATGGTGCGCCCCGTGGGGACTGGTGGACGGTCTTCAACGATCCGCTCCTCAACCAGCTTGAGGAACGGGCCGGGCACCTGAATCCCGACCTGCAGGCGGCGGCGGAAACCTTCACGCAGGCACGTGACCTGTCGGCGGAGGCCGCGTCGGAGCTTTATCCGCAGATCAGTGGCGATGCCGGGGCGTCGAACAACCAGGCCTCCCAGCATCGTCTGTGGCGTGGTGCGGGATCACAGGGCCCGACCTACATGTCATCGCAGCAATGGGGTGCATCCGTCCGGTGGGAGCCGGATTTCTGGTCCGCGATCCGTAACCGCAAGCGCATGCGCCAGCAGCAGGCGCAGGCATCCGCCGCCGACTTTGCCGTGGCGCGGCTGAGTATCCAGTCCGAACTGGCGAACGATTACATGCAGTTGCGTGGCATGGATGCGCAGCATGCGGTGTATCAGGATTCGATCCGCTACTATGAAAAGGCGGTGCAGATCACCCAGATGCGTCAGGCCGGCGCGATCGCGGCGGGCATCGACGTGTCGCGCGCACAGACGCAGCTTTCGGCGACGCAGGCGTCCGATACCGACCTTCTGGCGCGCCGTGCGGTGATGGAACATGCGATCGCGGTGCTGGTGAACGTCTCGCCCTCGGCGTTCCATATCACGCCGACATCCGAAATCCGCTTCCCCAAGGTGAAGATCGCCACGGGCATTCCGTCCACCCTGCTGGAACGGCGTCCCGATGTCGCCAGCGCCGAGCGTAACATGGCGCAGGCGAACCGCGCGATCGGCGTCTCGCGCGCGGCGTTCTATCCCCATGTGACCTTCAGCGCCATGGCCGGGTTCATGGATAATGGCTTCACCCTCGATAAGTTCGCCAACGGCATGTACAACTATGCCGCGCAGGCCGTGCTGCCGCTGTTCCAGGGCGGGATGCGGCGCGCCGAACTGCAGCGGAGCTGGTCGCAGTACCGCCAGGCGGAGGACCGTTACCGCGCCACCGTGCTGGCCGCCTTCAAGGATGTGGAGGACGGGCTGAGCCTGACCCATGACCTTGATGTCGAGACCGCGCAGGAAGGTGCGGCCGTCAAGGCGTCGCTGCGAACGCAGAACATGACGATGCAGCTTTATACCGGTGGCCTGACCAACTATCTCGACGTGGTGGTGGCGCAGGTGGCGGCGCTGACCGCACGTATTGCCGAGGTGCAGGTGGAAACCCGCTACATGCAGGCGCAGGTCGAACTGATCCGCGCGCTTGGCGGGGGCTGGGATACCAGCCAGTTGCCCAACCACAGGCAGATCCGCCCGTTCGGCCCGCTGCAATATTCCCACCTGCGGATTCCAAAGACGGCCGGCGGCGTGAACGTGGACAATGGTCCGGAGTCGAAAGACCTCCAGATGCCTGCCCTGTCGGGGCAGGGGTTGACAGCACCCCCGAATCAGCGGTAGGTGTACGCCTCTTATCGGAACGCGGGAGGTCCCTTGCCTTCGCCAGGTCATGGCGGGGGTGACCGCCTGAACCGCGGTCCGGGTGAAACAGTCAGGAGCCCCGGATATGGCCAAAAAAATCGTTGGCTACATCAAGCTGCAGATTCCCGCCGGCAAGGCGAATCCCTCCCCGCCGGTTGGTCCGGCCCTTGGTCAGCGCGGCCTGAACATCATGCAGTTCTGCAAGGAGTTCAACGCCAAGACGCAGGGTATGGAACCGGGGATGCCCATTCCCGTGGTCATCACGGCCTATGCCGACCGTACCTTCAGCTTCATCACCAAGACCCCGCCGAACACGTACTTCCTGATGAAGGCTGCCAAGATCAACAAGGGCAGCTCCACCGTCGGAAAGGCCGCGACCGTCGGCAAGGTGACCATCGCGCAGCTGCGTGAGATCGCCGAGGTGAAGATGAAAGACATGAACGCCAATGACATCGACGGCGCCGTGCGCATGCTGAGCGGTTCAGCGCGCTCCATCGGCCTCGACGTGGTGGAGGGCTAAAGTCCATGGCAAAGAACAAGCGTCTGGCCGCCGCGCGCGCCAATGTTGATTCGACCAAGGCCTATGGCCTCGACGACGCCATCTCCCTGGTGAAGCAGGGCGCGAAGGCGAAGTTCGACGAGACCGTCGAAATCTCCATGAACCTTGGTATCGACCCGCGCCATGCCGACCAGATGGTCCGTGGCCTGCTGTCGCTGCCCAACGGCACGGGCAAGACCCTGCGCGTCGGCGTGTTCGCCCGTGGCCCGAAGGCCGAGGAAGCGAAGGCCGCCGGTGCCGATGTGGTCGGTGCCGAAGACCTCGCCGAAAAGGTGCAGGCTGGCGAGATCGAGTTCGACCGCTGCATCGCGACGCCGGACATGATGGCGCTCGTCGGTCGCCTGGGCAAGATCCTCGGCCCGCGTGGCCTGATGCCCAACCCGAAGCTGGGCACCGTCACGATGGACGTGAAGGGCGCGGTCACGGCCGCAAAGTCCGGTCAGGTCGAATACCGCGCCGAGAAGGCCGGTATCGTGCATGCCGGCATCGGCAAGGCGTCGTTCGACGAAGCGAAGCTTGCGGAAAACATCCGCGCGTTCGTCGATGCGGTGCAGAAGGCCCGTCCCACGGGCGCGAAGGGCACCTACATCAAGAAGGTGTCCCTGTCGTCCACGATGGGACCGGGTGTGCATCTGGATGTGGCGGCGCTCGTCGCATCCTGATGAAGGATTGTCCCGCCCCTGACGGGGGGGGATGAAAAGGGAATGGTCCGCCCGGCGGGCCATTTTCCGAACCTGTCCATGACCGGATGCGGCCCTGTGCCTTGATTGTCCTTCGCCAGAGGGACGGCAGCCGGAAGACGGGGATGCCGGATTACAGGCGCATGTCGCCTGACACTGGTTGTTCCGTTTGCAAAGGACAGGCGAACCGGGGTGTGCCCATGCCGGGCGGGCCCCAAGGGTAAACCCAATCCGTCAGGTTTCCTGATGGATTACGATGGAGACGGGATTTGGACCGTACGGAGAAGCGGGAGTTTGTTGCCTCCCTCGCGACCGTGTTCGCCAAGACGTCCATGGTCATTGTCACCCGTAATGACGGGCTGAATGTGGCTGATGTGACGGAACTTCGGCGGCGTGTGCGCGCGGCCGGAGCGACTTACAAGGTCGCGAAGAACCGGCTGGCCGATCTCGCCCTGGCAGGGACCCAGTTCGAAGGCATCAAGCCGCTGCTGAAGGGGCCGACCTCGATTTCGTGGGCGGATGAACCCGTGGCCGTGGCGAAGGTGCTGGTCGAGTTCGCCAAAACCAACGAAAAGCTTGTTCTGCTCGGCGGATCGCTTGGCTCCCAGACACTGAATGTCGAGGGAATCAAGGCGCTGGCGGAACTGCCGTCCCTGGACGTGCTCCGGGCGCAGCTGGTGGGGCTCATCTCCACGCCGGCAACGCGCATCGCGGGTGTGCTTCAGGCACCGGGCGGACAGCTTGCGCGGGTTTTCGGCGCCTATGCCAAGACGGGCGAGGCAGCCTAGCCACCCATGTCCCGGTGCGCCGGGATATCAACAAAATGGCACTTTCCCGAAATTTCGGGATTGTATCACGCCAACCAGTGTATAAATTAGGAAGACTGAATCATGGCCGATCTGAACAAACTTGTTGACGAACTGTCCGCTCTGACCGTTCTCGAAGCTGCCGAACTGTCCAAGCTGCTGGAAGAGAAGTGGGGCGTTTCCGCTGCTGCTCCGGTTGCTGTTGCCGCTGCTGCTCCCGGCGCTGCTGCTGCTCCGGCTGAAGAGAAGACCGAGTTCGACGTCGTGCTGACGAAGGCTGGCGACAAGAAGATCAACGTCATCAAGGAAATCCGTGGCATCACGGGCCTGGGCCTGAAGGAAGCCAAGGACCTGGTCGAGGGCGCGCCCAAGACCGTCAAGGAAGGCGTCAGCAAGGATGAAGCCGAGAAGATCAAGAAGACCCTTGAAGACAACGGTGCTTCTGTCGAAATCAAATAAGATGTATCCTGTCAACATTCCCGCTTGCGGATGTTGAGATGATATTCAGGTGAGGGTGGAGATCTTCTGATCTCCGCCCCCTTGGGCGTTACAGGCACCCTGACCGCAAGGTCTCGGGTGCCTTTGGCGGTAGAAGGGGTCGTCCTCAAGTCATGTGAAGGGACGGGTCTGGGGTCGGGCCATGAGGATGGGCGACCTGAAAGAATTTCTGGATCTGTCTTTGTCCCGTGGCCGCAAGGCAATGACGGCGGATGGGGAGCAGGTCTTGTGTGGATGGGGGCTGGATAGGCGATGAACGCGATTACGAAATCGTTCACGGGACGCAAACGCATCCGCAAGAGCTTCGGGCGTATACCCGAAATCGCTCCGATGCCCAATCTGATCGACGTGCAGCGTGCCAGTTACGAGGCATTCCTGCAGATGAACGTGTCACCCGACAGCCGGACGCCGACCGGGCTGCAGGAAGTGTTCCGTTCCGTCTTTCCGATCAATGATTTTGCCGGACGTGGTCGACTCGAATTCGTCAGCTATGAACTCGAAGAGCCGAAATACGATGTTGAGGAATGCATCCAGCGCGGGCTGACCTTTGCCGCCCCGCTGAAGGTGATCCTGCGCCTGATCGTGTGGGACGTGGACGAGGATACGGGTTCGCGCTCGATCCGTGATATCAAGGAGCAGCCGGTCTACATGGGCGACATGCCGCTCATGACGGATAACGGCACGTTCATCATCAACGGGACCGAGCGCGTCATCGTCAGCCAGATGCACCGCAGTCCCGGCGTGTTTTTCGACCATGACAAGGGTAAGACCCATTCGTCGGGCAAGTTCCTGTTCGCCGCGCGCGTCATCCCGTACCGTGGCTCGTGGCTCGACTTCGAATTCGACAGCAAGGACCTGATCTACGTCCGCATCGACCGCAAGCGCAAGCTGCCGGTCACCACGCTGCTGTACGCGCTGGAGGGCGAGGAATCCCGCGCCGCGCGCGACGCGAAGGCGGCCGAGGGCGGCGACGTCGAATCGATGGAAATCCGGGGCATGACGCCCGATGAAATCCTTGGCTATTTCTATGGTCAGGTCGAGTTCATCAAGAGCGAGAAGGGCTGGGCCCGCCGTTTCGACCCCGATGCGTTCCGTGGCCAGAAGCTGCTGGAACCCCTGGTGGATGCCGATACGGGCGAAATCGTCGCCCAGGTGGACACCAAGCTGACGGCGCGCATGGTCCGCAAGATCGCGGAAACCACGAAGGACGTGCTGGTCGGCCCGGCCGGCCTGATCGGTCGTTTCATCGCGTTCGACATGGTCAATCCCGAAACCGGCGAGATCTTTGCCGAGGCCGGGGACGAACTGACCGAAGCCCGCCTTGAGGCGCTTGAGGCCGATGGTGTCACCAAGCTGGTGACGCTGGCGATCGACGCGACCAACGGCCCGTGGATCCGCAATACGCTGGCGATCGACAAGAATACGTCGCGTGACGATGCGCTGACCGATATCTATCGTGTCATGCGCCCCGGTGAGCCGCCGACGCCCGAGACGGCCGAAGCGATGTTCTCCGGCCTGTTCTTCGATCCCGACCGCTATGACCTGTCCGCCGTTGGCCGCGTGAAGATGAACATGCGCCTTGGCGTGGACGTGCCCGACACGGTGCGCGTCCTGCGCAAGGAAGACATCCTGCGCACGGTCAAGATCATGTGCGAACTGAAGGATGGTCGCGGCGCGATCGACGACATCGACAACCTTGGCAACCGTCGTGTCCGCTCCGTCGGCGAACTGATGGAAAACCAGTATCGCGTCGGCCTGCTGCGCATGGAGCGCGCGATCCGTGAACGCATGGGGTCGGTCGATATCGACACGGTCATGCCGCATGACCTGATCAATGCAAAGCCGGCTGCCGCCGCAGTGCGTGAGTTCTTCGGCTCCTCGCAGCTCAGCCAGTTCATGGACCAGACCAACCCGCTGTCGGAAGTCACGCACAAGCGTCGTCTTTCGGCGCTTGGCCCGGGCGGCCTGACGCGTGAGCGCGCGGGCTTTGAAGTCCGTGACGTCCATCCGACCCATTATGGCCGCATCTGCCCGATCGAGACGCCGGAAGGCCCGAACATCGGCCTGATCAACTCGCTGGCCACCTATGCGAAGGTCAACAAGTACGGCTTCATCGAAACGCCGTACCGCATGGTCGAGAACGGCGTCCTGCAGAGCGGCTGGAAATATCTGTCCGCGATGGAGGAAGACAAGCTCATCGTCGCGCAGGCGGATGCGGAACAGGACGACAAGGGCAACCTGACCGGTGAACTGGTGTCCGTGCGCCGTGGTGGCGACTTCCGCCAGGTCCTGCCTGACGAGGTGACGGCCTGTGACGTGTCGCCCAAGCAGCTTGTGTCGGTCGCCGCGGCCCTGATCCCGTTCCTTGAGAACGATGACGCGAACCGTGCGCTCATGGGCTCGAACATGCAGCGTCAGGCGGTGCCGCTGGTGCGTTCCGACGCGCCGCTGGTCGGCACCGGGATGGAAGCCGCCGTCGCCCATGACTCGGGTGCGACCATCGTCGCCCGCCGCCGTGGCATCGTGGACCAGATCGACGGTGCGCGCATCGTCGTGCGTGCCACCGATGATGCCGGTGCGACGCAGGGTGTCGATATCTACCGCCTGCGCAAATACATGCGCTCGAACCAGTCCACCTGCATCAACCAGCGTCCGCTGGTCCGCGTGGGGGATCAGGTTTCGGCGGGCGAGATCATCGCCGACGGTCCCTCCACCGAGCTTGGTGAACTGGCGCTGGGACGGAACGTGCTGGTCGCGTTCATGCCGTGGAACGGGTACAACTTCGAAGATTCGATCCTGATTTCCGAGCGGATCGCGCGTGATGACGTCTTCACCTCGATCCATATCGAGGAATTCGAGGTCATGGCCCGCGACACCAAGCTGGGTCAGGAAGAAATCACCCGCGACATCCCCAATGTCGGTGAGGAAGCGCTGCGCAACCTCGACGAGGCCGGCATCGTCTATGTGGGCGCCGAGGTGAACCCCGGCGACATTCTGATCGGCAAGGTTACGCCGAAGGGCGAAAGCCCGATGACGCCGGAAGAAAAGCTCCTGCGCGCCATCTTCGGTGAAAAGGCGTCCGACGTCCGCGACACCTCGCTGAAGCTGCCGCCGGGCACCAGTGGCACGATCGTTGACGTGCGCGTCTTCTCCCGCCGTGGCGTGGACAAGGACGAGCGCGCGATGGCGATCGAGCGTGCCGAGATCGAGCGTCTGGCCAAGGACCGCGATGACGAACGCGCCATTCAGGAACGCTCCTTCTACAACCGCCTGCGCGAACACCTGATCGGGCAGACGGCGGGTGCGGGCTTCAAGGGCATCCGTTCGGGCACCGTCATCACGGACGAGGTCCTGTCGGAGCATCCGCGTGGCGCATGGCGCAACATCACCGTGGTGTCCGATGCGGTGATGGCGGAACTCGAGGTGCTGCGCCGCGAGTTCGATACGGCGGTGTCGCGCATCCAGGCGCGTTTCGACAACAAGGTCGAAAAGCTGCAGCGCGGTGACGAACTGCCGCCGGGCGTGATGAAGATGGTCAAGGTGTTCGTCGCGGTGAAGCGCAAGCTGCAGCCGGGCGACAAGATGGCCGGCCGCCACGGCAACAAGGGTGTCGTCTCCCGCGTCGTGCCGGTCGAGGACATGCCGTTCCTTGAGGACGGGACCCCGGTTGACCTGCTGCTCAACCCGCTGGGCGTGCCGTCGCGCATGAATGTGGGGCAGATCCTTGAAACCCACCTCGGCTGGGCCTGCGCCAATATCGGCCGCGAGATCGGGCAGCTTGTCGATACCTATCACAAGACGGGCGAGAAGCGTCAGGAACTGCTTGACGAGCTGCGTTCGGTCTATGGCGACGAGGCCTTTGCCTCCACCATTGCCGACATGACGGATGCGCAGCTGATCGAACTGTCGAACAACCTGCGCAAGGGCGTGCCCATCGCGACACCGGTGTTCGATGGCGCCTCCATCCCGGACATCGAGGCGATGCTGGAGAAAGCAGGGCTCGACAAGTCGGGGCAGTCGCAGCTGATCGATGGCCGCACGGGCGAGCCGTTCGAGCGCAAGACCACGGTCGGCTACATCTACATGCTGAAGCTGCATCACCTTGTCGATGATAAGATCCATGCACGTTCGATCGGTCCCTACTCGCTGGTGACCCAGCAGCCGCTGGGCGGTAAGGCGCAGTTCGGCGGGCAGCGCTTCGGTGAGATGGAAGTCTGGGCGCTGGAAGCCTACGGCGCGGCCTACACGCTGCAGGAAATGCTGACGGTGAAGTCCGATGACGTGTCGGGCCGCACCAAGGTCTATGAAGCCATCGTGCGCGAGCAGGATGATTTCGAGGCCGGCATCCCCGAAAGCTTCAACGTCCTGATCAAGGAACTGAAGTCGCTGGGCCTGAACGTGGACCTCGAACAGAGCGGCACCTGATCGTTCCATGAGCAAGGTAACGACCCGTCCATACGTTTTATTTTCAGGGTCGGGGGCAGATAGTCGGTCTGTCCCCGTCCTTTTCCCTCAGGGGGTTTGCGGCGCATGAATGAACTCATGAAGATCCTTGGCCAGACTGGCCAGGCGATGACCTTCGACCAGATCAAGATCCAGCTCGCCTCGGCCGAGCAGATCCGGTCATGGTCCTATGGCGAGATCAAGAAGCCCGAGACCATCAATTATCGCACCTTCAAGCCGGAGCGTGATGGTCTGTTCTGTGCGCGGATTTTCGGTCCGATCAAGGATTACGAATGTCTGTGCGGCAAATACAAGCGGATGAAATTCCGCGGGATCATCTGCGAGAAGTGCGGCGTCGAAGTCACGCTGGCGAAGGTCCGTCGCGAACGTATGGGCCATATCGAGCTTGCCAACCCGGTTGCGCACATCTGGTTCCTGAAGTCGCTGCCCAGCCGTATCGGCCTGATGGTCGACATGACGCTGAAGGATCTGGAAAAGATCCTGTATTTCGAAAGCTATGTGGTGCTTGAACCCGGCACCTCGCCGCTCAAGCAGTACAGCCTGCTGACCGAAGACCAGTATCTCGACGTCATGGACGAGCATGGCGACGAGGGGATCGAGGTCGGGATCGGGGCCGAGGCGATCAAGAAGATCCTTGAGCGCATCGACTGCGATCAGGAAAAGGTCGAACTGCGCCAGGAACTGAAGGAAACCACGTCCGAGGCCAAGCGCAAGAAGCTGGTCAAGCGCCTGAAGCTGATCGAGGCGTTTTCCGAAAGTGAATCGCGCCCCGAATGGATGATCATGGAGCTGATCCCGGTCATCCCGCCGGAACTGCGCCCGCTGGTCCCGCTGGATGGTGGCCGTTTCGCGACGTCCGACCTGAACGACCTGTACCGCCGCGTCATCAACCGTAACAACCGCCTGAAGCGGCTGATCGAACTGCGCGCGCCCGACATCATCGTGCGTAACGAAAAGCGCATGCTGCAGGAATCGGTTGACGCCCTGTTCGACAATGGCCGTCGCGGCCGCGCCATCACGGGGGCGAACAAGCGCCCGCTGAAGTCGCTGTCCGACATGCTCAAGGGCAAGCAGGGGCGTTTCCGCCAGAACCTGCTGGGCAAGCGCGTCGATTACTCCGGCCGTTCGGTCATCGTGGTCGGACCGGAACTGAAGCTGCACCAGTGCGGCCTGCCCAAGAAGATGGCGCTGGAGCTGTTCAAGCCGTTCATCTACTCCAAGCTGGAAAAGTACGGTCACGCCACCACCATCAAGGCCGCCAAGCGGATGGTGGAAAAGGAACGTCCCGAGGTCTGGGACATCCTTGAAGAAGTGATCCGCGAACATCCGGTCATGCTGAACCGCGCGCCGACGCTGCACCGTCTGGGCATCCAGGCGTTCGAGCCGGTGCTGATCGAAGGCAAGGCGATCCAGCTGCACCCGCTGGTCTGCACCGCCTTCAACGCGGACTTCGACGGTGACCAGATGGCCGTGCACGTCCCGCTGAGCCTTGAGGCGCAGCTCGAGGCGCGCGTGCTGATGATGTCCACCAACAACATCCTCAGCCCCGCCAACGGCAAGCCGATCATCGTGCCGTCGCAGGATATCGTGCTGGGCCTGTATTACCTGAGCCTCGAGACGCCCGAATTCCGCGCAACCCCGGACCGCAACGAATATGATGCGCAGGGTAAGGTGACGGTGGCCGGTGCGTCGTCGTTCTCCAGCGTGGGTGAGGTCGAATACGCGCTGACCACCGGCGCGGTGAAGCTGCATGACAAGATCCGCGCGCGCATCGAGAACATCGACGCCGAAGGCAATGTCACGCGTGAAACCGTCGTCACCACGCCGGGCCGCATGCTGGTCGCGCAGATCCTGCCGCGCAGCGCGGCGCTGCCGTTCTCGCTGATCAACAAGCAGCTGACCAAGAAGACGGTGTCCGACGTCATCGACGCGGTGTACCGCCATTGCGGCCAGAAAGAGTGCGTGATCTTCTGTGACCGCCTGATGGGGCTTGGCTTCAAGCACGCGGCGAAGGCCGGCATTTCCTTCGGCAAGGACGACATGATCGTGCCGAAGGAGAAGAAGGAACTCGTCGAGCATACCGCCAACGAGGTCAAGGAGTTCGAGCAGCAGTATCAGGACGGCCTGATCACGGCGGGCGAGCGCTACAACAAGGTGGTTGACGCCTGGTCGCGCTGCACGGACGAAGTGCAGGCCGCGATGATGAAGGAGATCTCCAAGCAGGAGATCGGCAAGCCCACCAACTCGGTGTGGATGATGAGCCACTCCGGTGCCCGTGGGTCGCCAGCGCAGATGAAGCAGCTGGCCGGCATGCGCGGCCTGATGGCCAAGCCGTCGGGCGAGATCATCGAGCAGCCGATCATCGCCAACTTCAAGGAAGGCCTGTCGGTTCTCGACTACTTCACCTCCAGCCATGGCGCGCGTAAGGGCCTGGCCGATACGGCGCTGAAGACCGCGAACTCCGGTTACCTGACGCGTCGCCTGGTCGACGTGGCGCAGGACTGCATCATCGTCGAGGACGATTGCGGCACGGAACGCGGCCTGACGGTGCGTGCGGTCATGGATGGGGGCGAGGTTGTCGCCTCCCTGTCCGAGCGCATGCTGGGCCGCACGCTGGCCGCCGACGTGCTGGACCCCGCAACGGGTGAGGTGCTGTTCAAGCGCAACACCCTGATCGAGGAAGCGCAGGCGGAACAGATCGAGAAGGCCGGGGTGGAAAGCATCCTGATCCGCTCGGTCCTGACCTGTGACAGCCGTGTGGGCGTGTGTGGCCACTGCTATGGCCGTGACCTTGCACGCGGCACGCCGGTCAATATCGGCGAGGCCGTGGGCGTCATTGCCGCCCAGTCCATTGGTGAGCCGGGCACGCAGCTGACGATGCGCACCTTCCATATCGGCGGTGCCGCGCAGCGTGGCGCGGAACAGTCGATGGTCGAGGCTTCGCGCGATGGCAAGGTGACGATCCGCAACCGCAACGTGGTGCAGAACAGCCAGAACGTGCCCATCGTCATGTCGCGTAACTGCGAAATCCTGCTGACGGACGACAAGGGGACGGAGCGCGCGCGCTATCGCGTGCCCTATGGTGCGCGCCTGCTGATCGAGGACGGGGTCGAGGTGACGCGTGGCCAGAAGCTGGCCGAGTGGGATCCGTACACCCTGCCGATCATCACCGAACAGGCGGGCACGGTCGAATATCTCGACCTGATCGATTCCATCACGCTTGTCGAGCGTATGGATGAGGTCACCGGCCTGACGTCGAAGGTCGTCGTTGACTACAAGCAGGCCTCCAAGGGCGTCGACCTGCGGCCGCGCCTGCAGCTCAAGGACGCCAAGGGCGATGTGGTCAAGCTGGCGAACGGCAACGACGCACGCTACTTCCTGTCGCCTGACTCGCTGCTGTCGGTTGAAAACGGCGCGCATGTGAATGCGGGTGACGTGCTGGCGCGCATCCCGCGCGAAGGTTCGAAGACGCGTGACATTACCGGTGGTCTGCCGCGCGTGGCCGAACTGTTCGAGGCACGGCGTCCGAAGGATCACGCGATCATTTCCGAGACCGAAGGCCGTGTCGAATTCGGCAAGGACTACAAGTCGAAGCGCCGTGTCATCGTCAAGAACGACGAGACGGGCGAGGAAACCGATTACCTGATCCCCAAGGGCAAGCATGTCTCGGTTCAGGAAGGCGACTTCGTGCAGGTTGGCGATCCGCTGGTCGATGGTCCGCGCGTGCCGCATGACATCCTGAAGGTTCTTGGGGTCGAGGCGCTGTCCGACTACCTCGTGAATGAAATCCAGGACGTCTATCGACTGCAGGGCGTGAAGATCAACGACAAGCACATCGAGGTGATCGTCCGCCAGATGCTGCAGAAGGTCGAGATCCTCGAGCCGGGCGACACGACCTACCTGATTGGCGAGACGGTGGACCGGATCGAATACGAGACCGAGAACACCAAGCGCCTGAATATGGGCGAGCGTCCGGCCGTGGCCATGCCCGTGCTTCAGGGCATCACCAAGGCCTCGCTGCAGACGCAGTCGTTCATCTCCGCCGCGTCCTTCCAGGAGACGACGCGCGTCCTGACCGAAGCCGCCACGGCGGGCAAGAAGGACACGCTCAACGGCCTGAAGGAAAACGTGATCGTCGGGCGCCTGATCCCGGCGGGCACGGGCAGCGTGATGAACAAGCTGCGTGCGGTGGCGGCCGGTCAGGACCGTCAGCGCCTGGCACATGCGAAGCCTGCGGTGGCCACGACGAAGGCTGCCGAGTAACGGATACCGGCCGATGGGTGGGGCGCGCTGCTGTGTCCCGCCCGTCGGCCAATGCTGCATCGGGGTTCGCCCACGGGTGGATTCCGATTCGGGACTCGGCGCATGAACCGCCGAATCATCCCGTTTCATATTTTAATGGGGTGTTTTGACGCCTCATGCGGAATGGTCATGCCGCATGCATGTCCGAATCCTGAGCAAAGGCTTGACTTCAAGCCATTCTCTTCGTAGGTTCCGCGCCCTCGGCTAGCCCTGTCTGAATGACGTCGTTGGCCGTCGAATGCAGCATGCTCGCATGCGGTACCGCCTCCCGGGAATCGGGCGGCCCAGGCCGGATGCATATATGATGCCCGACCGAATGATCTTCATTCGTTGGGGTTTTGTTGTGAACGACAGTCGGCAACCGGACTATGGGGTTGGCCGGCCGAAATTTGTAAGGATCGGGAAAGGCGTATGCCGACCATCAACCAGTTGATCGCGAAAGGCCGCGAGCCCGCAGCCAAACGCAACAAGGTACCTGCCCTGCAGGGATGTCCGCAGAAGCGTGGCGTTTGTACTCGTGTTTACACAACCACACCGAAGAAGCCGAACTCGGCTCTGCGTAAGGTTGCGAAGGTGCGCCTGACGAACGGTTATGAGGTTGTGAGCTATATTCCGGGTGAAGGCCACAACCTTCAGGAACATAGTGTCGTCCTGATCCGCGGCGGTCGCGTCAAGGATCTTCCTGGCGTGCGATATCACATTCTGCGCGGCGTTCTGGATACCCAGGGTATCGCCAAGCGTCGTCAGCGTCGCTCGCTCTATGGCGCGAAGCGTCCTAAGTAAAAGGAATACCAGGCATGAGTCGCCGTCATCGCGCTGTTAAGCGCGAGATTCTTCCCGATCCGAAATTTGGTGATGTCGTCATCACGCGTTTCATGAACGCCCTGATGTACGACGGCAAGAAGTCCACCGCCGAAGGGATCGTCTATGGCGCCCTTGAGGTGCTGCGTCGCCGCGGTGGTGCTGCTGCTGATCCGGTCGTGCTGTTCCACGGCGCGCTGGACAACGTGAAGCCGGCCGTCGAGGTGCGTTCGCGCCGCGTTGGTGGTGCGACCTACCAGGTTCCGGTCGAAGTCCGGGCCGAGCGTCGTCAGGCGCTTGCGATCCGCTGGCTCATCGACGCGTCGCGCAAGCGCGGCGAAAACACGATGCAGGAACGCCTGTCGAACGAGCTTCTGGACGCGGTCAACAACCGTGGCGCCGCCGTCAAGAAGCGCGAAGACACGCATCGCATGGCGGAAGCCAACAAGGCGTTCAGTCATTACCGCTGGTAAAGGGCGTCAGGTCGGTATATTCACCGGCTCGGCTTCCGACACGGAACTTTCTAACCCGACTTTCGGCATGAGGCCGAAGTAACGGAGAAAACGATGGCAAAGGCTAAATTTGAGCGGAATAAGCCGCACTGCAACATCGGCACGATTGGTCACGTCGATCACGGCAAGACCTCGCTGACCGCTGCTATCACCAAGACGCTTGCCAAGGCTGGTGGTGCGGAGTTCAAGGCTTACGACATGATCGACGCGGCGCCGGAAGAGCGCGCCCGTGGTATCACGATCTCCACCGCTCACGTCGAATACGAAACGGCGAAGCGTCACTATGCGCACGTCGACTGCCCCGGCCACGCCGACTACGTGAAGAACATGATCACTGGTGCGGCGCAGATGGACGGCGCGATCCTGGTTGTGTCGGCCGCTGACGGCCCGATGCCCCAGACGCGTGAGCACATCCTGCTGGCCCGCCAGGTTGGCGTTCCGGCCCTGGTCGTCTTCCTGAACAAGGTTGACCAGGTTGACGATCCGGAACTGCTGGAACTGGTGGAAATGGAAGTTCGTGAACTTCTGTCCGCCTATCAGTTCCCCGGCGACGATATCCCCATCATCAAGGGTTCGGCCCTGGTGACGCTGGAAGATGGTGATCCGGAAGTCGGCGAAAACCGCGTCATGGATCTCATGAACGCCGTTGACGAATACATTCCGCAGCCGGAGCGTCCGATCGACCGTCCGTTCCTGATGCCGATCGAAGACGTGTTCTCGATCTCCGGTCGTGGCACCGTGGTGACGGGCCGTGTCGAGCGTGGCGCCGTGAACGTTGGTGACGAAATCGAAATCGTTGGTCTGCGTCCGACGCAGAAGACGACGGTGACGGGCGTCGAAATGTTCCGCAAGCTGCTGGATCGCGGCGAAGCCGGCGACAACATCGGCGCGCTGCTGCGTGGCACGAAGCGCGAAGACGTGGAGCGTGGTCAGGTCCTGGCGAAGCCGGGTTCCATCACCCCGCACACGAAGTTCAAGGCGGAAGCCTACATCCTGACGAAGGAAGAGGGTGGCCGTCACACGCCGTTCTTCACCAACTATCGTCCGCAGTTCTATTTCCGCACGACCGACGTCACCGGCGTCGTTCACCTGCCGGAAGGCACGGAAATGGTCATGCCTGGCGATAACGTCGCCATGGATGTCGAACTGATTGCTCCGATCGCCATGGATGAAGGCCTGCGCTTCGCTATCCGCGAAGGTGGCCGTACGGTCGGTGCAGGCGTGGTCGCTTCGATCACTGCGTGATTGTAAGTAACTGAAGTGATGATGTCCCCGGCCGGAGCGATCTGGCCGGGGATATCATTGGCGGATCGGGTTCCCCCGAACCAGTTAAAGTTGGACTGAAACAGAAAGATGGACAACCAGAACATCCGCATTCGCCTGAAGGCGTACGATCATCGGGTGCTCGATAACAGCACAAAAGAGATCGTCAATACGGCGAAGCGTACGGGTGCGCGGGTTCGGGGTCCTATCCCGCTGCCGACGCATATCGAACGGTTCACTGTCAACCGTTCTCCCCATGTGGACAAGAAAAGCCGCGAGCAGTTCGAAATTCGGACCCATCGCCGGCTGCTCGACATTGTCGAGCCGACCCCGCAGACCGTGGACGCTCTCATGAAACTCGACCTCGCCGCTGGCGTGGATGTCGAGATTAAACTCTAAGGTCCAGACGATGCGCACCGGATTGATCGCAAAGAAGCTGGGTATGACCCGGCTGTTCAAGGAAGACGGCACACATGTGCCGGTGACTGTCCTGCAGGTGGATGACCTGCAGGTGGTTGATGTCCGCACCAAGGAACGTGACGGCTACTCCGCCGTCCAGCTTGGGTCGGGCAAGGCCAAGGTCAAGAATGTAACGAAGCCGTGCCGTGGCCATTTCGCCAAGGCGAAGGTTGAGCCGAAGAGGAAGCTGGTTGAATTCCGGGTGGCCGATGATGCCGTCCTGGAAGTCGGCGCCACGCTGTCCGCCGCTCACTTCGTCGTCGGGCAGAAAGTGGATGTGACCGGCACCAGCAAAGGTAAAGGTTTTGCCGGCGCGATGAAGCGCTGGAACTTTGCCGGTCTCGAAGCCTCGCATGGTGTCTCGATCAGTCACCGTTCGCACGGATCGACGGGTAATCGTCAGGATCCGGGCAAGGTCTTCAAGAACAAGAAAATGGCCGGACATCTCGGTTCGGAACGTGTGACCACCCTGAATCTGGAAGTGGCCGCCGTCGATGCCGAGAAGAATCTGCTGATGATCTGCGGCTCCGTCACGGGCGGCAAGAATGAGCTGATTCTGGTTCGTGATGCGATCAAGAAGCCCCGTCATGCCGAGGTGCCGTATCCGGCCGCCCTGGCCCAGGTAGCGGGCTGAGGATAGAGGGCAATGGATTACGAGATCAAAACCCTCGAGAACGGAAGCGCCGGTACGGCAACGCTTCCCGACGAGATTTTCAAGGTTGAGCCGCGCGCCGACATCATGGCCCGCGTCGTTCACTGGCAGCTGGCAAAGCGCCGTGCGGGCACGCACAAGGTCAAGGGCATGGGGGAAATCTCCGGCACGACCAAGAAGCCCTATCGGCAGAAGGGCACCGGTAGCGCCCGTCAGGGTTCGCTGCGTTCGCCGCAGTACCGCACCGGTGGCGTGGTTCATGGTCCGGTCGTGCGTGACCATGGCTATGACCTGCCCAAGAAGGTGCGCCGTCTGGGCCTGATTTCCGCGCTGTCGCAGAAGGCTGCCGAAGGCAAGCTGGTGGTGCTTGACGCCGCGACCGCCTCGGGCAAGTCGTCCGACCTGGCGAAGAAGCTGAAGGTGCTTGGCTGGAAGTCGGCGCTGATCGTGGACGCCGCGGTCGAGGAAAACTTCGGTCGTGCGGCACGCAACCTGCCGAAGATCGACATCCTCCCGACCATCGGTGCGAATGTCTATGATATCCTCAACCATGAGGTGCTGGCCATCACGCGCGCCGGGCTTGAGGGTCTGAAGGAGCGTCTGGCATGACCAACATCCTCGCACTGCGCAAGAAGGCGGAACGTATGTCGCGCGAAGCGATGTACGACATCATCCGCGCGCCGCTGATCACGGAAAAGGCGACAGCCCTGTCCGAAAAGAACCAGGTCGGGTTCAAGGTCGCGTCCG
The DNA here is from genome assembly GCF_003206495.1 of Gluconacetobacter entanii. GTDB lineage: Bacteria > Pseudomonadota > Alphaproteobacteria > Acetobacterales > Acetobacteraceae > Novacetimonas > Novacetimonas entanii. Next base: position 104,834 of record NZ_NKUF01000001.1, read on the forward strand.
GCGCGTCGAAGTTCGAGATCAAGGTCGCGGTGGAAACACTGTTCGGCGTCAAGGTCCTTGGTGTGAACACCCTTGTCCAGAAGGGCAAGGCGAAGCGCTTCAAGGGACGTCCCGGCCAGCGGTCTGATGTGAAGAAGGCGTTCGTGCAGCTTGCTGATGGTCAGTCCATTGACCTGACCGCCAAGCTGTCCTGACGCGGGGTGACAAGAAATGGCATTGAAGCACTTTAACCCGGTTACCCCCAGCCTGCGCGGAACGGTCCTGATCGACCGCAAGGAGCTTTGGAAGGGCAAGCCCGTCAAGGGGCTGACCGAGGGCAAGAACAAGAGCGGCGGTCGTAACAATCACGGCCGCACCACCTCGCGTTTCATCGGTGGTGGTCACAAGCAGTCCTACCGCTATGTCGATTTCAAGCGTCGCAAGTTCGACGTCGTCGGCACGGTGGAGCGTCTGGAATATGACCCCAACCGCACGGCCTTCATCGCGCTGGTGAAGTATGCTGACGGTGAACTCGCCTACATCATCGCGCCGCAGCGCCTGCAGGCGGGTGATCAGGTGGTGTCCGGCCTGCGCGCCGACATCAAGCCGGGCAACGCGATGCCGCTGTCGGCGGTGCCGGTGGGGACGATCATCCACAACATCGAGCTCAAGGCGGGTGCTGGTGGGAAGATCGCCCGTTCGGCTGGCACCTACGCACAGCTGGTCGGCAAGGACATGGGCTATGCCCAGATCAAGCTGCAGTCCGGTGAGCTGCGTGTCGTGCGTGCCGAATGCATGGCGACGATCGGTGCGGTGTCCAACCCGGACAACATGAACCAGCACATGGGCAAGGCAGGTCGTGCCCGCTGGCTCGGCCGTCGTCCGCACAACCGTGGCGTTGTCATGAACCCGGTCGACCATCCGCATGGCGGTGGTGAAGGCCGGACTTCGGGCGGACGTCATCCGGTTACGCCGTGGGGCAAGCCGACAAAGGGTTACAAGACCATGGTCAACAAGCGTACGGACAGTCTGATTATCCGTCGCCGGAAGACCGGCAAGTAAGGGGCATACAAGATGGCACGTTCCGTCTGGAAGGGCCCGTTCGTGGACGGGTATCTACTGAACAAAGCCGATGCGTCGCGCGCATCGGGCCGTAACGAAGTGATCAAGATCTGGTCGCGTCGCTCAACCATTCTGCCGCAGTTCGTGGGACTGACGTTTGGCGTCTATAACGGGCACAAGTTCCTGCCCGTGCAGGTGACCGAGAACATGGTGGGGCACAAGTTCGGTGAATTTTCGCCGACCCGCACCTTCACGGGTCATTCCTCGGACAAGAAAGCGAAGCGGGGCTGATCATGAGCAAGCCTAAGCATCCGCGCACGCTCGCGGAAACCGAAGCGCAGGCCACCACGCGGAATATCCGCATTAGCCCGCGTAAACTGAACCTTGTTGCGGGTCTGATTCGCAACAAGCCTGCCGCACAGGCCGTCGCGACGCTGACGTTCTCCAAGCGCCGCATCGCACAGCAGGTCAAGAAGACGCTGGAAAGCGCCATCGCGAATGCCGAAAACAACCATCAGCTGGACGTTGACCAGCTGGTGGTGGCGCGCGCGGAAGTTGGCAAGTCGATCGTCATGCGCCGCTTCCATGCCCGCGGGCGTGGCCGTTCGGCCCGTATCGAAAAGTTTTTCAGCCATCTGACGATCATCGTGGCGGAGCGTCAGCCCGAGGCAGAAGCGGCAACCGGAAAGAAGGCGGCCTGATCCATGGGACATAAAGTCAATCCGATCGGGCTGCGGCTCGGCATCAACCGCACCTGGGACAGCCGCTGGTATGCGGACGCCGATTATGCCCGTCTGCTGCATGATGACCTGAAGCTGCGTTCCTACCTGCGTCGCAAGCTGTCGGGTGCTGGCGTGTCGCGCGTCGTGATCGAACGTCCGGCCAAGAAGCCGCGCGTGACGATCTATGCCGCGCGTCCGGGTGTCGTGATCGGCAAGAAGGGCCAGGACATCGACGTGCTGCGCAAGGATCTGACCCGCATGGCGAAGACCGACGTTGCGCTGAACATCGTCGAGATCCGCAAGCCGGAAATCGATGCGACGCTGGTGGCCGACAACATCGCCCAGCAGCTCGAACGCCGCGTGGCCTTCCGTCGTGCCATGAAGCGTGCCGTGCAGTCCGCCATGCGTCTTGGCGCGCAGGGGATCCGGATCAACTGCTCCGGCCGTCTGGGTGGCGCTGAAATCGCGCGTGTCGAATGGTATCGCGAAGGCCGCGTGCCGCTGCATACGCTGCGTGCAGATATCGATTACGGTGTGGCGACGGCAAAGACGACCTATGGCACCTGTGGTGTGAAGGTCTGGATCTTCAAGGGCGAGATTCTTGCCCATGATCCGTTGGCGCAGGATCGTCGCGCCGCCGAGCAGGCCCCGCAGCGCTGATCTGCGGGGAATAGGGAACAGAGTGCGCCAGGCGGCGCTGAGGATTTGAAAAAATGCTTTCTCCCAAGCGGACAAAGTTCCGCAAGGCCCACAAGGGCCGCATCCACGGACTGGCGAAAGTGGGGACGACCCTGAACTTTGGGGCTTTCGGCCTCAAGGCCCTGCAGCCGGAACGGATTACCGCCCGTCAGATCGAAGCGGCCCGTCGGGCCATCACCCGCGCCATGAAACGTGCGGGTCGCGTGTGGATTCGGATTTTTCCTGACCTTCCGGTCTCGACAAAGCCCGCAGAAGTGCGTATGGGCTCCGGCAAGGGGTCGCCTGAATATTGGGTGGCCCGTGTGAAGCCGGGTCGTATCCTGTTCGAGATCGAAGGCGTGTCGCCGGAAGTCGCGCGTGAAGCGCTGGCTCTTGGCGCGGCAAAGCTGCCGATCAAGACGAAGTTTGTGACCCGTATTGGAGACGCGTGAGATGGCAAAGGCAACCAAGCCGGCCGATCTGCGTGCCAAGACTGTTGAAGAACTGGATACGCTTCTCATCGATCTGAAGCGCGAGCAGTTCAATCTTCGGTTCCAGCATGCAACCGGCCAGACCGAAGGGCAGTCGCGTATGCGTGCGGTGCGTCGCGAGATTGCCCGCGTCAAGACGATTGCGTCTGAGGCGTTGAAGAAGATCGCTGCCGGCACTACGCCGGCAGTCAAGTCCTGAAGGGAGACGGGCGATGCCAAGGCGCGTCCTGACCGGACGGGTGACCAGCGACAAGATGGACAAGACGGTGACCGTCCTTGTCGATCGTCGCGTCATCCATCCGCTGTACAAGAAGTTCATCCGTCGCTCGAAGAAGTATGCGGCGCATGACCAGCTGAATGAATGCAAGATCGGGGATACGGTGCGCATCGAAGAATGCCGCCCCATTTCCCGGCGCAAGACCTGGACCGTCGTGGTTCGCAATGGCGCCCCCCTCGCGGCTGCCCCTGCGACCGAGGCCCAGTCTGGCGCACAGGCGTAAAGAAGGGCATAGAGCATGATCCATCCCGAGACCAACCTTGACGTCGCCGACAATTCCGGCGCGCGTCAGGTGCAGTGCATCAAGGTGCTGGGCGGTTCCAAGCGGAAGTCCGCCTCGGTCGGCGACGTGATTGTCGTGTCCGTCAAGGAAGCGATTCCCCGCGGCAAGGTCAAGAAGGGTGATGTGCACCAGGCGGTGATCGTCCGCACGTCCTATCCCGTGCGTCGTCCCGATGGCAGCGCCATCCGCTTTGACCGCAATGCCGCCGTGCTGATCAACAAGCAGCAGGAACCGATCGGAACCCGTATCTTTGGCCCGGTCGTGCGTGAACTGCGTGCGCGCAAGTTCATGAAGATCATTTCGCTGGCGCCGGAGGTGCTGTAATGGCCGCACGTATCAAGAAGGGCGACCAGGTCCTGGTCATCACCGGTTCGTCGCGCGGTACGCGCGGTGAGGTCGTGACCGTGCTGCCCGCCGCCGAAAAGGCCATCGTGCGCGGTGTCGCGATCGCGAAGCGTCATACCCGCCCCAGCCGCATGGGTGAGCAGGGAGGCATCATCGAGAAGGAGATGCCGGTTCACCTGTCCAACCTGAAGCTGATCGATCCCAAGAGTGGCGATCCGACGCGCGTCGGCTATCGCATTCTGGAAAACGGTCGCAAGGTTCGCGTCGCCAAGGCGACCGGCGAAGTCATCGAAGGCTGAGGAGGCGGGGATGTCAGAAGCTAACGTAACCCGCTCGGTGCCGCGTCTGCAGAAGCGTTACAATGACGAACTGCGCGCGAAACTGCGCGAGGAGTTCGGCTACAAGAATGTGATGCAGGTTCCGGCGCTTGAGAAGATCGTTCTCAACATGGGTGTCGGCGAAGCCGCAGGCGACCAGAAGAAGCTGGATGCCGCGTACCAGGAAATGACCCTGATCGCTGGTCAGAAGCCGGTCAAGACGGTTGCCAAGAAGGCTATCGCGGGCTTCAAGATCCGTGAAGGTCTGCCGATCGGGTGCAAGGTCACGCTGCGCCGTGCGCAGATGTATGAGTTCCTTGACCGTCTGGTGACGATCGCCCTGCCGCGTGTCCGCGATTTCCGCGGCCTGCCGGCGAACAAGGGGTTCGACGGGCATGGCAACTTCGCCATGGGCCTGAAGGAACAGATCGTCTTTCCGGAAATCGAGTACGACAAGGTCGACGATATTCGCGGCATGGACATCATCTTCGTCACGAGCGCGAAGACCGATGCTGAAGCCAAGGCTCTTCTGAAGGCATTCGATCTGCCCTTCGCAGCATAAAAGTTGCGAGAGGGGCTTTCACTGGAAGCCAGGAAGACCTAAGACACACGTAGTTTGGAAAACCGTTGGGAATGGCCCGACAGGTTCCGGAGGATAAAACAAGGCATGGCCAAGATTTCCGCCGTAAACCGGAATGTCAAGCGTGAGCGCATGGCAGCACGGGACAAGGCAAAGCGGACTGCATTGAAAAACATCATCATGGACCGCTCTCTGCCGGTCGAGGATCGTTTTGATGCATCGCTGAAGCTTGCTGAACTTCCGCGGAACGGATCGCGCGTGCGCGTCCGCCTGCGGTGCAAGTTGACGGGGCGTCCCCGCGCCAATTACAGAAAGTTCGAACTCTGCCGTATCGCCCTGCGCGACCTGGCCTCCAATGGTCAGATCCCGGGTATGGTTAAATCGAGCTGGTAAGGGCAGGGAACGATGTCACTTTCTGATCCTTTGGGTGATCTCCTCACCCGGATCCGCAATGCCCAGCGTGCGCGTCACGCGGCATGCGTCGCACCGTCGTCAAAGCTGCGTGCAAACGTACTCGAGGCGCTGCGCCGCGAGGGATACATCCGTGGTTTTTCCAAGGAAGAACTGCGCAAGGGTGTCGCCCAGCTGCGTATCGAGCTGAAGTATCTTGATGGCGAGCCCGTGATCAAGGAAATCCACCGCGTCTCCAAGCCGGGACGTCGCGTGTATTCCAAGATCAAGGAACTGCCGCGTGTGTATGCCGGGCTGGGCGTGTCGATCCTGTCGACCCCGCGTGGCGTGCTGTCGGATGGGGAAGCCCGCGCTGCCAATGTCGGCGGCGAAGTTCTCTGCCGCGTATTCTAAGGAGGGATGAATGTCGAGAGTTGGCAAATATCCCGTCGAGATTACGTCGGGAGTTCAGGTTTCCATCGCTGATGGTGTGCTGACGGCCAAGGGCAAGCTCGGTGAGCTGAAGCTGCCCCTGTCGCATCACATCGAAGCTGAAGTCGCGGACGGCAAGGTTTCGGTCAAGCCGGTCGGCACGCAGGCGCAGGCCCGCATGATGTGGGGCACGACGCGTTCGCTGATCGCCAGCATGGTCAAGGGAGTGTCCGAAGGGTTCTCCAAGACGCTGGAAATCAGTGGCACGGGTTACCGCGCTGCGGTTCAGGGCAAGAACCTTGTCATGAACCTCGGGTATTCGCACGATATCGTGTATGAGATCCCGGCCGGTATCAAGATCACGACCCCGCGTCCGACCGCTGTGACCGTCGAGGGCATCGACAAGCAGCGCGTTGGCCAGGTTGCGCTTGATATCCGCAGCTTCCGCAAGCCCGAGCCCTACAAGGGCAAAGGTGTCCGTTATGAAACGGAGACCATCCGTCGCAAGGAAGGTAAGAAGAAATAATGAGCGCGCAGCAGGATCTGCGGGAGCGGCGTCGTCAGCGTCTTCGCTTCCAGCTTCGCCGCAAGAGTGGCGGACGGCCGCGCCTTTCGGTGTTCCGGTCGGGCAAGAATATTTACGCGCAGGTGATCGACGATGTCGCCGGCCGCACACTGGCCGCAGCGTCTTCCATCGAGAAGGATCTGCGTACCTCGCTCAAGAGCGGTGCGGACGTGGCAGCGGCTGGCGCCGTTGGCAAGCTGCTTGCCGAACGCGCGGTTGCGGCGGGTGTGTCGAAGGTCGTGTTCGATCGCGGCTCGTATCTGTATCATGGGCGTATCAAAGCCCTGGCGGAGGCTGCCCGTGAGGGCGGTCTCTCGTTCTGACGAAAGGGTCACGCACAATGGCACGTGAACCGAGAGAAGGCGGCCGGGGCGGCCGCGATCGTGATCGCGAAGGCGATGATCTCGTTGACAAGCTGGTCACGATCAATCGTGTTGCGAAGGTGGTCAAGGGCGGTCGTCGCTTCGCTTTCGCCGCACTGGTTGTCGTCGGTGACCAGAAGGGTCGCGTAGGGTTCGGCGCGGGTAAGGCCCGTGAAGTTCCCGAAGCGATCCGCAAGGCAACCGACCGCGCCAAGCGCGCGATGATCCGCGTCCCCATGAAGGAAGGGCGTACCCTTCATCATGACGTGGCGGGTCATTTCGGCGCCGGCAAGGTGGTGCTGCGTTCGGCTGACGCCGGCACGGGCATCATCGCGGGCGGTCCGATGCGCGCAGTGTTCGAAAGCCTGGGCATCAATGATGTCGTGGCCAAGTCGCTGGGCACCCGGAACCCGCACAACATGGTCAAGGCGACCTTTGCTGCCCTGGAACGCTGCGCAAGCCCGCGTTCGGTTGCAAACCGCCGTGGCAAGAAGGTTTCCGATATCCTTGGTCGCCGTGAGGTGACTGCATCGGCGGAGGCTGCTGCAGATGTCTGAGGCAAAGGGAACCATCAAGGTCACCCAGATCCAGTCTGGCAACGGGCGCAAGCCGGGTCAGCAGGCTACGCTGATCGGTCTGGGACTGAACAAGATCGGCCGTACGCGTGAATTGGAGGATACTCCTTCGGTCCGCGGCATGGTGCGCAAGGTCGCCCACCTTGTGAAGGTGGAGAATTGAGATGAATCTCAACGAACTTCGCGATAACGAAGGTGCCCGCTACCGCAAGAAGCGTCTGGGGCGTGGCATCGGGTCCGGCAAGGGCAAGACTTCCGGGAAGGGCGTCAAGGGTCAGAAGGCCCGTTCCGGCGTCTCCCTGAATGGCTTTGAAGGTGGTCAGCTTCCGCTGTACCGTCGTCTGCCCAAGCGTGGATTCAAGAACATCTTCCGCAAGGAATTTGCCATCCTGAATCTCGGCGTGCTGGACAAGGCGATCGAAGCCGGCAAGATCGATGCCAAGGCTCCGGTGACCGAGGATGTCCTGCGCAAGGCAGGACTGGTGACGGAAACGGGTGTGGCGGGTGTCCGCCTGCTGGGCAACGGTGAACTTCATCATGGCGTGACCATTGAAGTTTCCGGTGCTTCCGCCGGTGCCATTGCCGCGGTCGAGAAGGCCGGCGGCAAGGTGCAGGTCAAGGAAAAGGCCGCCAAGGCGGTTGCTGCTCCTGCGAAATGACTGGATGGGGGACTGTTCCATCTCCCCCACGCCAGAATAATGAAAGCGATGCGTCTTGCACTGTGCAGGCGCATCGCTTTATTATTTTAAACAGGTTTTTATCATGACAGCGTCCCGCTTTATGTGGTGACGCTGTTCTTGTGAAAGGATGGGCGCATGGCCTCCGCGGCCGAACAGTTGGCTGCCAATCTGAATTTCAATTCTTTTGCCAACGCAACGGAATTGAAAAAGCGCATCTGGTTCACACTGGGCGCGCTGATCGTTTATCGGATTGGCACCTATATTCCGGTTCCTGGCGTCGATGCGACGGTCATGGGGCAACTGCTGGCCCGGCATCAGGGTGGTATCCTGGGCATGTTCGACATGTTTACGGGTGGTGCGCTTGGGCGCATGACCGTGTTTGCGCTGAACATCATGCCCTACATCAGTGCATCCATCATCGTGCAGTTGATGTCGGCAGCAATTCCGTCTCTTGAGGCCCTCAAGAAAGAGGGAGAGGGCGGACGCCGCAAGCTGAATGAATATACGCGCTATCTGACGGTCGCCATTGCGCTGTTCCAGGCGTATGGAATCGCCATCGGGCTGGAGAACATGCATACCGAGGCCGGATCGGCCGTTATCTCGCCGGGCATGTTCTTCATCGTTTCGTGCGTGCTGACGCTGGTGGGTGGCACGATGTTCCTGATGTGGCTGGGTGAACAGATCACGTCGCGCGGGGTGGGGAACGGGATTTCCCTCATCATCTTCGCGGGTATCGTCGCCAACCTGCCCAATGCGCTGGCAAGCCTGTTCCAGCTTGGCTACACGGGGGCGCTTTCGCCTTTCTTCGTGCTGGTGTTCCTGGTCCTTGCGGCCATTACGATCGCGTTCATCGTGTTCATGGAACTGGCGCAGCGACGGGTGGTGATCCAGTATCCCAAGCGTCAGGTGGGGCAGCGGATGTTTGGTGGCGACTCCACGCATATGCCGCTGAAGGTGAATACCGCGGGTTCGATTCCGCCGATTTTTGCCTCTTCCGTGCTGCTGATTCCCGTGACCATCGCAGGCTTCATGAACAACAGTTCCCTTCCGGGGTGGCTGTCGTTCCTGGGGCAGTCGCTGGGGCAGGGGCAGCCGCTCTACATGCTGTTCTATGCCGCGATGATCGTGTTCTTCTCCTATTTCTATGCGGCGGTGACCTTCAACCCGCAGGAAACGGCGGAGAACCTGCGCAAGCAGGGAGGCTTTGTCCCCGGCATCCGTCCGGGCGCGAATACGGCGGTCTTCTTTGACCGGATCCTGACGCGCATCACGACAATCGGGGCGATGTATCTGGTGGCCGTGTGTCTGCTGCCGCAGATCCTCATCAGTCACTATAACGTGCCGTTCTATTTCGGTGGGACGAGCCTCATCATCATCGTGACGGTGACGATTGATACAGTGACACAGATCCAGTCCCATCTCGTGGCGCACCAGTATCAGGGACTCATGCGCAAGGCGCGTGGCAGGAAGGGTAAATTCCGGTGAACATCATTTTTCTTGGGCCGCCGGGCGCGGGAAAGGGCACGCAGTCAAAGCTGCTGGAGGCCCATTATGGAATCGCACAGATTTCAACGGGCGACATGCTGCGTGCGGAAGTCGCGGCAGGCAGTCCGCTGGGCCAGAAGGTGAAAAGCATCATGGCGTCGGGGCAACTGGTCCCCGATGACCTGATCATCGCCCTGATCGAAGCGCGGATCGACCGCCCTGACTGCGCCAAGGGATTTATCCTCGACGGTTTCCCCCGGACCCGGGCGCAGGCCGAAGCCCTCGATTCCATGCTGAAGAAGACTGGCCGTCACATTGACCTGGTTCTTCTGCTTGATGTGGATGAAGATGCGCTGGCTGACCGGATCGCAGGACGTTTCACCTGCGCCAAGTGTGGCGAGGGCTATAACGACCTGTACAAGCGTCCCAAGGTCGAAGGCACATGCGATGTCTGTGGCGGGCACGAATTCGTGCGCCGTGAGGATGATCGCAGGGAAACCGTGGCCGCGCGCCTGAAGGCCTACCGTGAGCAGACTGCACCGATCCTGCCTTATTATGAGGAGCAGGGGCGCCTGTGCCGGATTGACGGCATGGCTGATATCGACGATGTGACGAAGCAGGTCTTTGCCGCTGTCGATGCTATCACGAAAAAGTGATGCAGAATAATTGACTTGGATGGGCTGGCGGGTATATTCCGCGCCCTCAAGGTATGAGTGCCGCGTGAGTCGTTGACCGGCCGCGCGGTGCTGGTATGACCAACTGGAATTGATGATGGGGTTGGCCGGCGTCTGTCCGGTATGTTCACGACGCTGCGGGGTGTAACCCGGTGGCGTGAAGCAGCCCTGCCGAAATGTTAGTGCCCGTCGTGGACGGGCGGACGAGGAGTAAGTGGCGTGGCGCGTATTGCCGGCGTGAACATCCCAACGAACAAGCGGGTAACGATTGCCCTGCGTTATATCTATGGTATCGGGGCGACGAAGGCCCAGACGATCTGCGACAAGCTTTCGATCCCCGCCGAGCGTCGCGTGAACGAGCTGTCCGATGACGAGATCGTCAAGATCCGCGAACTGATCGACAACGACTATCGCGTCGAAGGCGACCTGCGTCGTGAAGTCGCGATGAACATCAAGCGCCTGATGGACCTTGGCTGCTATCGCGGTCTTCGCCATCGTCGCGGCCTGCCGGTTCATGGCCAGCGGACACATACCAACGCCCGTACCCGCAAGGGCAAGGCTGTTGCGATCGCAGGCAAGAAGAAGGCGGCCCGCTAAACCGGGCACCCTGACATGCATGGACCGGACCTGCCCCGCGCGGGCGGTCGCGGCCATGCCCAATGAACTGACAGGATCGAGAAGATTATGGCGAAAGCTGCGGCACCGCGTATTCGCAAGAAAGAGCGGAAGAATATCATTTCCGGGGTGGCACACGTGCTGTCCACCTTCAACAACACGATGATCACCATCTCCGATGCGCAGGGTAATGCGATTGCATGGTCTTCCGCCGGTGCGCAGGGCTTCAAGGGGTCGCGCAAGTCGACGCCTTATGCTGCCCAGGTCGCGGCCGAGGATGCTGGCCGCAAGGCGCGTGAGCATGGCATGGAAACACTCGAGATCGAGGTTTCCGGTCCGGGGTCGGGGCGTGAGAGCGCCCTGCGTGCCCTGCAGGCGGTTGGTTTCTCCATCACGGCGATCCGTGACATTACGCCGGTTCCCCACAACGGATGCCGTCCGCGCAAGCGTCGCCGCGTCTGATCCGGGAACTCGAATTCGCTTCTCCCTGTTCCGCCCTATGGCAGGGCAGGGGGATCTGATTGTCATCAGGCACCCGGTATGGGTGCCATCTGTTGTCTTGAGTGACGGCAGATCAGTCTTGAAAGGCCATTACCTTGGTCCTCCAGAAAAACTGGCAATCCCTGATCAAGCCGGAAAAACTGGAAGTCGAACCGGGGGCAGAACCGTCGCGCACGGCGACTGTCGTTGCGGAACCGCTGGAACGTGGTTTTGGCATGACGCTCGGCAATGCGATCCGTCGTGTTCTGCTGTCCTCCCTGCAGGGGGCTGCGGTTACGGCAATCCAGATTGACGGCGTTCTGCACGAGTTCTCTTCTGTTGCGGGTGTGCGCGAGGATGTCACCGACATCGTCCTGAACATCAAGCAGCTTGCCCTGCGCATGCATGGCGAAGGCCCCAAGCGCATGGTCCTGACCGCCACCGGTCCGGGCGAAGTGCGCGCAGGCCAGATCCAGACCGGCCATGATATCGAGGTGATGAACCCCGACCTCGTGATCTGCACGCTTGATGAGGGCGTGAAGTTCGGGATGGAGTTCACGGTCAACATGGGCAAGGGGTATGTTCCAGCTGCGGCCAACCGGCCCGAGGATGCACCGATCGGCCTTATCACCATCGATGCGATCTACTCCCCGGTGCGTCGCGTTTCCTACAAGGTCGAACAGACCCGCGTGGGACAGGTGACGGATTATGACCGCCTGCTGCTGACGGTGGAAACCAACGGCGCGGTGACGCCCGAAGATGCGGTGGCCCTGGCCGCGCGTATCCTTCAGGACCAGCTGCAGCTGTTCATCAACTTTGATGAGCCGCGTGCCGTCCGTACCGAGGAACCGCAGGACGACCTGCCGTTCAACCGCAACCTCCTGCGTAAGGTTGACGAGCTTGAACTGTCGGTCCGCAGTGCGAACTGCCTGAAGAACGACAACATCGTCTATATTGGCGATCTGGTTCAGAAGACAGAGCAGGAAATGCTCCGTACCCCGAATTTCGGGCGGAAGTCTCTGAACGAAATCAAGGAAGTCCTGACCGCCATGGGGCTTTCGCTGGGTATGAACGTTCCGGCATGGCCGCCGGAGAACATTGAAGATCTGGCCAAGAGGCTCGACGAGCCGTTCTGATCCTCTGAACCGGAAAGACAGGAAGACTACATCATGCGTCACGGTGTTGCTGGCCGGAAGCTCGGCGTTACCTCGTCCCATCGACAGGCCATGTTTCGGAACATGGCTGTCGCCCTGATCAAGCACGAACAGATCACGACCACCCTGCCCAAGGCAAAGGAACTGCGTCCGGTCGTCGAAAAGCTGATCACCCTCGGCAAGCGGGGCAACCTGCATGCCCGTCGGCAGGCCTTTGCGCAGCTTCGTGACGATGTGATCGTGACCAAGCTGTTCTCGGCCGTGGCTGAACGTTACAAGGCCCGCTCGGGCGGTTATACCCGCGTCCTGCGCGCCGGTATGCGCCATGGCGATGCGGCCGACATGGCCGTGATCGAACTGGTCGATCGCGACGTGACGGCCAAGGGCAAGGATAGCGGCCCGCGTCCGGCCACCGAAGCCAAGGAAGACCTGGCGGCCTGATCGCCACGGTATGTCCTGGAAAAGCCCGGCTTAGGCCGGGCTTTTTTTATGCCATGTGCGCGTAAGTACCATATTATGCGCTGTCTCAGGTTTATTTCCTGTTTCGGATCGTCTAATGAATGGCGGTATAAATTAATAACGATTAAGTTCCGGTAATTTTTCGGGAATGCGCGCGATGGCACGGTCTATATTTTCACGTTTCGGAACGTATGTTTTTGCGGCGGTCATGGCCCTGTGCACGCAGGCATATGCCGCCCCGACGGTGCGTGTGGGCTATATTCCTGTCCTGGGGTCCGCGCCGCTGTTTGTCATGGATGGCGAACACTGGCTGAAGGATACGGGAATCGACATGCAGTTGATCCGCTTCCAGTCCGGGCCGCAGGCGATCCAGGCGCTTGCGGCGGGGAAGATCGACGCCTATGTGGCCGGTGTGCTGCCGCTGCTGCAGGCGCGGGCGCATGGTGTGAACGTCAAGGTGGTCGCCAGCGCCGCGATCGAGGAACTTCAGGTCATGGCGCGCGGTCCGCTGGCCGAAGGGCTGCCGGAAACACCGACCCAACCGATAGAGGGTGCGGCGCTGAAGCAGCGGTTTGACGATTTCGCCCGCACCAGCAGTCGCAAGGCCAAGATCGGCGCGCAGCCACTGGGTTCCGTGCCGGATTCGATGCTGCGGTACTGGCTGAAGGCGCGTAACGGCCTCGACCCGGCGCAGACGGCGGATATCGTTGGCGTTGACCTTGATGCCGAACAGCAGGCATTCTTGGCAGGGGCCGTGGATGCGGCGGTCCTGCGTGAACCGACCCTGACGCTGGTGCGCCATCGCCTGCCGCAGGCGCGCATCCTTGCCACCGGTCATGACATGATGCCGGGCCAGCCGGGATCGGTCCTCGCCATCCTGAACGAGGACGCGCCGGATCGTGCGGAATGGAAGGACAAGTTCCTTGCCGCGTTCGTGCGCGCGACCGACCTGCTGTCGCATTCACCGGACGAGGCCGTGCCCTTTGTGCGCGGTGCGCTGGCGGGCGGCATGCTGCCGCAGGCCATCGTGCAGGAGTCGCTGCGTGCATCGGCCTCGCATTACGTGTCCGACCCGGCCAGCATTGTCGAGTCCGTGACCAAGCTGCAGGACTTTGAGGTCCAGAGCGGCCTTCTGCATGCGCCGCAACCCGTGGCGGACCTGTTTGACCTGGAAAGTTACCGGCGTCTGGGCAAATGAAGCCTGACAGGAAATCACTGATCCGCCTTGGCCTGGGCATCGTCGGCCTTGTGGTGCTGTTTGGCGTCTGGGAGGCGTCCGTGCGTCTGGGCTGGGTGCCGGCGGGACTGCTGCCTGCGCCGTCCTCGCTGGGGCCTGCGTGGCTGGACGAGGTCCGCAATGGCGCGTGGCAGACGGCCATCCGCGACAGCCTGACGCATTACCTCCTCGGGCTTGTGATCGGGACGGTGCTGGGGGCGCTGGTGGGCCTGCTGTGCGGGGCGGTCGGGGTGCTTGATGCGCTGCTGGCCGGTGTGGTGCGCGTCCTGCGGCCCATACCGGGGCTGGCATGGGTGCCGTTCGCGATCCTGTGGTTCGGGCTGAACACCGCCGGGGCGACATTCGTCATCGCAATTTCGGTCTTCTGGATCAATTTCTATGCCGCCTATGGCGCGGTGCAGTCGATCGATCCCGACCTGTATGAGGTCGCCGCCGCATTCGGCCATGGCAGCTTCCTTGGGCGGCTGACGAAGGTGGTGCTGCCCGCGTCCGCGCCGGGCCTGCTGGCGGGGCTGCGCACGGGACTGGGGCAGGCCTGGATGTCGGTCGTGGCGGCCGAACTGTTCGGCGTGCCCGGGATCGGCGCGCGCATGATGCAGGCATCCAGCCTTCTGGCGACGGACCTGGTCGTGGTCTATATGCTGACGATGGCGCTTTTGTATGCACTGACGGACATGGCGTTCATGGTGGTGCGCAGACGGCTTCTGGGCTGGCAGGGGTAGGTATATGGACATGGCAATGCCCGAGACCGGGGTGCGGACCGGGGATGCGACCGATACGACGATGGTCCGCCTGTCCAATATCGGCCTGTCCCATGACAGGGGAAAAAGCTTCATCCTGCGTGGCGTGGACCTCAGCATCGGCAAGGGGCAGTTCGTGGCCCTGCTGGGGCCGTCGGGTGTGGGGAAGTCCACCCTGCTGCGGGTCATCATGGGCCTGACCCCGCCGAGCGAGGGCACGGTCACGCTGACGGCGCCGGCATCCCCCCTTGGGCGGTCCACCGCGCTGGTGTTCCAGGACGCGAAGCTGATGCCATGGCGCACGGTGCGGCAGAATGTCGAACTGGGGCTGGAGGGGATCGGCCTGTCACGCGCCGACCGTCATGCGCGCGCGATGGCTTCGCTGGAACTGGTGGGGCTGGCGGACAAGGCCGATCGCTGGCCACGGCAACTGTCGGGGGGACAGCGCCAGCGTGTCGGCGTGGCGCGCGCGCTGACGGTGGAACCTGACCTCCTGCTGATGGATGAGCCTTTTGGCGCGCTGGATGCGATCACGCGCAGCAGCCTTCAGGAGGAACTGCTGCGGATCTGGGCGCAGACGCACAAGACGGTCCTGTTCGTCACCCATGATATTGACGAGGCCCTGATCCTTGCGGACCGGATCATCGTCCTGTCTGGGCATCCGGCCTCCGTGCGGGGGGATTTCATGGTGGGGCCACGGCCGCGTGACCGTGCCGCCCCCGCGACGCAGGCGCTGGTCGAACGGCTGAAGGCCCTGATCGCAGGCGAACCCGATCCCGGTGAACGGCCCGCGTACTGGCAGGCAGCGGAAATCTGAATCCTGCCGTCACGATGGACAGCACGCCATGTCCCCGACATGATGGGGCATACATGGACCGGCCATGGGGCAGGGGCGTCGTCGCGTGATGCGTCCTGCCGGATGGATAACCGGCAAGGGAGTAACTGGAATGAATGAATTCGAAGCGCAACTGGAAGAAGGCGTCGGCCGCCTGCAGGATGACATCAATGGCTGGGCCGCCGGTGCCCCGCGCGTGGGCGGTGCAAAGGGACTGGGTGGCGCATGTGATACGGTGCGTGACCTGACGGCGGATCGTCCGCTGTTCGCCCTGCTGGGCGCGTCGTTCGCGGCGTTCGTCGCAACATGGCTGTGGCGGCGGCGCTGATCGGCCGCAGGGGTCGCGGGCGGCATGGCTGATGCGCGGGCAACCCTGTGTCGTTATGCCGCGTTCAGGAACGACATGAAGGATCAGGGACTTATATCATGCTGAAACTGGCGTTGTTTTTTCTGGTGGTCTCGCTGGTCGCCGGAGTGTTCGGGTTCAGCGGTATCTCCGCTGTTTCGGCGGGGATGGCCAAGGTCCTGCTCTTTATTGCGATTCTGGGCTTTGTCATCGTGGTGGTGCTGTGCGTCATGCTGGCCCGCACGCTATTCAACTAGAACCCCGCCTTTCTTTACAGAAGGCGACACCCACCCGAAGGTCCCCGGCATGCGCCGGGGGCCTTTTTTACTGGTTTTTGTCCTTCTGGATGAAGGACGGCAGGAACGGGTTGTCCTTCTGCAGCGAACCCTTCGTCGGCAGGCGGGAGACATCCCAGCCGCCGCCCAGTGCCTCGACAAGGTTCACGCTGTCCACCACGCGCTGCTGCTGGATGGACAGCACGTTTTCCGCATCACTCAGGGCCGAGGTCTCGTTGGTGATGACGGTGGTGTAGATCGCGGTCCCGGCCTTGTACTGGTTCAGCGCGACTTCCACCGAACGGTTGGCGAATTCCAGCGCCTTTTGCTGCTGTTCCTGCTCCTGCGCAAGGATGCGCAGGTTCGACAGGCTGTCTTCCGTCGATTGCAGCGCCGTCAGTACCGTCTGGCGGTAGGTGGCGACAGCATTGTCATACTGGGCGTTCGCCTCATGCACGGCGGCGGTGCGTGATCCGCCGGAGAACAGCGTCTCCGTCGCGGCGGCGCCAAGCGACCAGATGCGGTTGGCCGCGTTCATCAGCGACGTGACCGGGTCGCCGCCACTCTGCTCGAAACTGGCGTTGATGGTGATGTCGGGGAAGAAGGCGGCCATGTCCGCCCCGATCTGGGCATTGTACTGCTCCATCGTGCGTTCGGCGGCTGCAATATCGGGGCGACGTTGCAGCAGGTCTGCGGGCACCGTAACCGGGATCGGCGGGATGGTGCGTGTCAGTTCGCCCGGCGTAATGGTCACGTCGGCCGGCGGCTTGCCGATCAGCACGGCAATCGCATGTTCGTACTGCGCGCGGGCAACGCCTGTCTGCACCAGGGCGGCGCGGTTCTGTTCCAGCGTGGTGCGCGCCTGCAGCACGGCGGTCGGATCGGCCGTGCCCGCGTCATACTGGTTCTGCGTGATCTGCAGCGCCTGTTCATTGAACTGGACATAGCGTTGCAGCAGGTCGTGCAGGGAATCCTGATAACGCAGGTTGAAATACGCGGTGGCCAGTTGCGCCTGATAGGACAGGGTGGCGTTCGCGAGGTCGGCGGCACTGGCCTGTGCCGCGGTCACCTGCTCCTGGATCTGGCGGCGGATCTTGCCCCAGATATCAAGGTCCCAACTGGCGGACGGGCCGATGTCATAGGTGTTGTACTGGCTCTTGCCATACAGGGAACTGCCGGTGGAGGACAGCGATCCCGACCCGTGCGCATTGCGGTTGAAGCCGAGGCTGCCGCTGATGGTGGGGAAAAGCTGCGCGCGCACGCTGTCGATCAGCGCGCGTGCGTTGCGGTAGTTCGCCTCGTATTCCTTGATGTTCTGGTTCGACAGCGCAACCTGTGATTCCAGCCCGTTGAGCACCGGGTCATTATAGATCGTCCACCAGTTCTGCTTCGGCAGGCTGGCCATCTGCGGGGCCGCGAGTTCCCATCCCGGCGCGGGTTGCAGTTCCTTGAACCGTGCGGAGACGATGGCGGAAGGGCGGTGGTAATGCGGCCCGACCATGCACCCGCCCAGCAGGACCGCAGGCAGCGCCAGCGACACGACCCGCCAGAGCGCGCGTCGCGCCCGCGCCCGGTTGCGGGGAAGGGCGGCACGAGGGGGCGGGCAGGTGCGCGGCGATGGCCTGGAATGTGTCATCCGGGTCAGGAATCCTGTTTGGAAAGGTTGGGGCGCGAGGATGAAATGCCGGAGGTCAGCCGACGATAACGGTCCCGGCATGCCGCGCCAAGGCGGTCAAGGTAAAGATAGACAACCGGCGTGGTGTAGAGCGTCAGCGCCTGGCTGACGAGCAGGCCGCCGACGATGGCGATACCCAGCGGCCGACGCAGTTCGGAACCGTATCCATGGCCGAAGATCAGCGGCAGCGCGCCAAGGGCAGCGGCGAAGGTGGTCATCATGATCGGGCGGAAGCGCATCAGGCAGGCCGTGCGGATCGAGTCATGGGGTGTCATGCCGTCCTCACGCTCCGCCGTGATGGCGAAATCCACCAGCATGATGGCGTTCTTCTTGACGATCCCGATCAGCAGGATCACCCCGATCATCGCGATCAGCGAAAACTCCTCCCCGAACACCTGCAGCGCCAGCAGCGCCCCCACACCGGCCGACGGCAGGGTGGACAGGATCGTGAAGGGATGGACATAGCTTTCATACAGGATGCCCAGCGTCATATAGACGGCGGCCAGCGCCGCAAGGATCAGCAGCGGTTCGTTATTGACCGATTTCTGGAACTGCGCCGCATTCCCCGCAAAGCTGCCCTGGATGTTGGTGGGCATGTGCAGGCGGACCATTTCCTCGTTCATGATCTGCACCGCCTGGCTGAGCGAGGCGCCATTGGCGAGGTTGAACGAAACGGTGGTCGCCACCGACTGTCCCTGATGGTTGACGCTGAGCGCGGTCAGCACCGGCTTCGGCGTGGAGACCAGCGTCAGCGGCACCATCGTTTCCGAATTGGTCGAGACGGCGGAGCCGGAAGACGTACTGCTGCCACCGGCCAGGGTATTGGCGATCTGGTTGCGGAAGGACTGCGAACTCAGCGCGGATTCCGTCGTGCTGGCGGTGGAACTGACGCGGATGGTGTTCGACACGGTGCCACCGGCGGCACTGCCGCCCGCGACGCTGACCCACACCTGCTTGAGGGTCGTGGGATCCTGCCAGAAGCGTGGCTGGACCTCCATCACCACGCGATACTGGTTGAGCGGGTTGTAGATGACCGACGCCGCGCGCTGGCCATAGGCATCGTACAGCGTGTTTGAAATCAGCTGCGGGGTGATGTTGACGCGGCTGGAGGTGTCGCGGTCGATCGAAACCTGCAGCGCCTCGCCGCCCTGCTGCACGTCGGACGAGATATCGGTCAGTTCATGATGGCGTTGCAGCGCGGTGACAAGCCGGGGCGTCCATTCATACAGGTCGGCCGATGAATCCGACTGGAGCGAATACTGGTAGGCCGCGTTGCTCTGTCGCCCGCCGATGCGCAGGGTGCCCGGCGCCGTGGCATAGAACCGCGCGCCGACCATGTTGCGCAGGCGGTGGTTGATCCGCGCGATGGTCGTCGCGGGCGGGTCGGTGCGTTCCGACTTGTCCTTGAGGATGACGAACAGGTTGGCCTGGTTGGACGACCCGCGCCCCCCCATGAACCCCATCACGCGGGAGACGTCGCGATCCGCCATGATGGCTTTCTGCACCGTGTCGATCTTGCCCTGCATCGCCTGGAACGAAATCGACTGGTCCCCCATCAGGCGTCCCATCAGCATGCCCGTGTCGGATTCGGGGAACAGGCCCTTGGGCATCTTCATGAACAGCGCGGCCATCAGGATCACCGTCAGCGGCAGCGACATGACCGTCAGGCGGCGGTGCGCAAGGGCGATGTCCAGCGTGCGGGCATAGAACTGCTGCAACCCGACCAGCACACCTTCCAGCGCGCGCGATATCCGTCCCAGCACGCCGTTCGTGGGGGGCTTTTCCCCCTCCCGCGACAGCACGCGCGCCGTGATCATCGGCGTCAGCGTCAGCGACAGGATCATGGAAATCACGATGGTGATCGACATGGTCATCGCAAATTCATGGAACAGGCGTCCCGCAACACCCGCCAGCAGCAGGATCGGCAGGAACACGGCGATCAGTGACACCGTGATCGACAGGACGGTGAACGCGACCTCCCGCGTGCCCAGCAGGGTGGCCTGCATCCGGCCCATCCCGCCCTCCAGGTGGCGGCTGATGTTTTCCACCACCACGATCGCGTCATCGACCACGAACCCCGTGGAGACCGTCAGCGCCATGAGCGAGAGATTGTCGAGCGAGTAGCCAAGGAATTTCATCGCGGCAAAGGTCGCGATGATGGAGGTGGGGACGACGATGGCCGGCACGATGGTGATCCGCCATGACCGCAGGAACACCAGCACCACCAGAACGACCAGCACCACCGACATGACCAGCGTGAACTGCGTATCCTCCAGCGCCGCGCGGATGGTGGTGGAGCGGTCCATCATGTTCGACAGGGTCACATCCGCGGGCAGGGCGGTGCGCAGGGCCGGGATTTCCGCGCGGATCTGGTCATTGGTGCGGATGATGTTCGCCCCGGCCTGCGCAAAGATGATCGCAAGGACCGCATGTTCGCGGTTGACGTAGCCCGCGTTGCGCACGTCCTCCACCCCGTCCACGACATAGGCCACGTCGGCCAGGCGCACCGGGCGGCTGTCATGATAGGCGACGATCAGGTCGCGATAGGCCTGCGCGTTGTGCACCTGGTCATTGGTCGCCAGCGTGTAGCGGTAATTGCCATGGTCGATGAAGCCCTTGGGCGTATGCGCGTTGGCCGATGCCAGGGCGGCGCGCACGTCCTCGAACCCGATGCCGAATTTGTACAGCGCCAGCGGGTTCATCTCCACCCGCACGGCAGGCAGCGAACTGCCCCCGACCTCGACCTCGCCCACGCCGCCGATCTGCGACAGGTGCTGCTGCAGCACGTTGGAGGCAAGGTCGTAAAGCTGTGGCGCTGTGCGTGTCTTGGACGTCAGCGCCAGGATCATGATCGGCGCGCCGTTGGGATTGGCCTTGAAATAGCTGGGATTCTGCCGCAGCGACGTCGGCAGGTCCGCATGCGCCGCCTGCAGCGCGGCCTCCACGTCGCGCGCCGCGCCATTGATGTCGCGCGACAGGGAAAACTGCAGCGTGATGCGCGCCTGGTTGGCCGTGGACTGCGACGTCATTTCCGTCAGGTCCGCGATCTGCCCCAGATGGCGTTCAAGCGGGGCGGCGACGGAACTGGCGATTTCCTCCGGCGTGCCACCGGCCTGCCGCGCCTGGACCTGGATGACGGGGAAGTCCACGTTCGGCAGGTCCGCCACCGGCAGGGTCAGGTATCCGATGATGCCGCCCATCAGCAGCGCCACCGTCAGCAGGGTGGTTGCGACCGGTCGCCGGACAAACAGGGCAATCGGATTCACGAGGGCGCCTGCGTCGGGTCGGTGGTGCGTGGCGCGACGTCGTCATCCATGGCGAAGCGCCTGCGCAGGCGCAGGCTGATGCGGTCCATGAACAGGTAGATGACCGGCGTGGTGAACAGCGTCAGCAACTGGCTGACCAGCAGGCCGCCGACGATCGCGATACCCAGCGGCCGGCGCAGTTCGGACCCCGTGCCGATCACCATCGGGACCGCACCCAGCATCGCCGCCAGCGTCGTCATCAGGATGGGACGGAAACGCAGCAGGGCGGCATGGCGGATCGAATGCAGCGGCGACATCCCCTCGATCCGTTCGGCCTCCAGCGCGAAGTCGATCATCATGATGGCGTTTTTCTTGACGATGCCGATCAGCAGCACCAGCCCGATGATCCCCATGATGTCCAGCCCCGACCCCGTGACCAGCAGCGCAAGCAGCGCGCCGATCCCGGCGGAAGGCAGGGTGGACAGGATGGTGATGGGATGGATGAAGCTTTCATACAGGATGCCCAGCACGATATAGACCGCCGCCAGTGCCGCCAGCACCAGCCAGACCTCGTTCGACAGGGAGTTGCGGAACGCCGCCGCCGTGCCCTGGAATGACGTCTGGAAGGTGGAGGGCAGGTGGATGTCATGTTCCGCCCGTTCGATCGCATCTGTCGCACTGCCCAGCGAATAGCCCGGTGTGACGTTGAAGGAGATCGTCGTCGCCGGGAACTGTCCCACATGCGTGATCAGCAGCGGGGCCGTATCCTGCGTAACGGAGGTGACGGAGGCCATCGGCACCAGTCCCGACGTGGGCGAACGTGTCGGGCCGGAGGTGCTTTCCCCCGAATTGCCGCTGATGCCCGGCAGGTACATCTGGTCCAGCGAGGTCAGGCTGGTCTGGAACCGGGGATCGGCCTCCAGGATCACGCGATACTGGTTGGACTGCGTGAAGATGGTGGAAATCTGGCGCTGCCCGAAGGAATCATACAGCACGTTGTCGATCGTCTGTGGCGTGATGGAGTACCGCGCGCCCGTGGTGCGGTCCAGCGTCACATGCGCCACCAGGCCCGCCGCCTGCAGGTCGGACGTCACATCCGACAGGGCCGGTTCCTTTCGCAGGCGGTCGAGGAATTTCGGCACCCAGTTCGTGAACTGGTTGTAGTCCGGGTTTTCCAGCAGGAACTGGTACTGCGTCGCGGCGACGGAGGTATCGAGCGACAGGTCCTGCACCGGCTGCAAATACAGGCTGGCGCCCGCGATGTCGGCGGTTTCACGCTGGATGCGGCTGGCGATCGTGGTGGCGTTGTCGTGGCGCTTGTCCTGCGGGCGCAGGTTGATGAGGAAGCGCCCCTGGTTCAGGGTCACGTTCTGCCCGTCCACCCCCACGAACGACGACAGGCTGACGACGTCGGGATCCTTGAGGATACGCGCCGCAAGCTCCTGCTGGTGGCGTTTCATCGCGTCAAACGACGTGGACTGCGCCATGACGGAAATGCCCTGGATGACGCCCGTGTCCTGCGTGGGGAAGAAGCCCTTGGGGATAATGACCGCCAGCACGCCCGTCAGGCCCAGGGTTGCGACAAAGATCGCCAGCATCAGCCGCTGGTGACGCAGTACCACATCCAGCCCGCGGCCATAGGCGGCGATGGTGGCGACCATCGCGCGCTCCACATGCACGGCCCAGGCGGCTTCCTTGCGGTTTTCCCGCTTTTCCGACAGCAGGCGCGCGCACATCATCGGCACAAGCGTCAGGGACACCACCGCCGACAGGATGATCGTGACCGCCAGCGTGACCGCGAATTCGTGGAACAGGCGTCCCACCACGTCGCCCATGAACAGGAGCGGGATCAGCACCGCGATCAGCGAAACGGTGAGCGAGATGATGGTGAACCCGATTTCCCCCGCACCCTTCAGCGCGGCGGTCATGCGGTCGTCGCCCATTTCGATGTAGCGGGCGATGTTCTCGATCATGACGATGGCGTCATCGACGACAAACCCCGTCGCGATCGTCAGCGACATCAGCGACAGGTTGTCGAGCGAGAATCCCAGCAGGTACATCGCCGCCAGCGTGCCCACCAGCGACAGCGGGACCGACAGGCTGGGGATGATGGTCGCGGGCACGTTGCGCAGGAAGATGAAGATCACCCCCACCACCAGGAACAGCGCAAGGCAGAGTTCGAATTCCACGTCCTCCACCGAGGCGCGGATGGTCGTGGTGCGGTCCGTCAGCGGCGTGATGGTGATGCCCGGCGGCAGCGACTGCTGCAGGTGGGGCAGGGCGTACTTGATGTTGTCCACCACGGCGATGACGTTCGCGCCGGGCTGGCGCTGCACATTGAGCACGAGGGCGGGCGTCTGGTTCGCCCATGCCGCGAGTTCCGTGTTCTCCGGCCCGATGACCACGCTTGCGACGTCGCGGATGCGCACAGGCCCGTTGTTCTGGTAGGCGATGACCTGGTTGAGCAGTTCATCCACGCCCGAAATCTGTCCGTCGATACGCAGGGTGGTGGCGCGCTGCGGGCCGTCGAACGTGCCGGTGGGGGAATTGACGTTCACATTGCCGATCGTCGTGCGCAGCGTGTCAAGGTCGATGCCGAAGGACGTCAGCTTGGGGATGTTGACCCGCACGCGGATCGCCTTGCGGTTGCCGCCCGACAGGCTGACCAGGCCGACGCCCGAAATCTGGCTGATCTTCTGCGCCAGGCGGGTGTCGATGTAATCCTCCACCTCCGTCAGGGGCATCGTCTTCGACGTGATGCCCAGCGTCAGGACAGGCGTGTCGGCGGGATTGACCTTGGCATAGACCGGCGGCGCGGGCAGGTCGGTCGGCAGCAGGGAATTGGCCTGGTTGATCGCGGCCTGCACTTCCTGCTCCGCGATGTCCATCGTCATCGTCAGGCCAAAGCGCAGCGTGATGACCGACGCCCCGCCCGATGACTGCGACGTCATCTGGTCCAGTCCCGACATCTCCCCGAACTGCGTCTCCAGCGGTGCGGTGACGGAGGTCGCCATCACGTCCGGGCTTGCCACCGGATAGAAGGTCTGCACCGTGATCGTCGGATATTCGACTTCCGGCAGGGCGGAGACAGGCAGGAAGTGATAGCCGAGCATGCCCGCCAGCATGATGGCGAGCATCAGCAGGGTGGTCGCGACCGGGCGCTGGATGAACAGGCGGGAGGGATTCACGCGGGCATCTCCGTCAGGGGCGGGGCGATGGGCGGGGACACGACGGTGGCGTCAGTCGTGGGCGCTGTCGGGATCATCCCTGTTTTGACGCAGGCGTGTTCGACGCGGGCGTGGTGTCCGCAGGCGCCGCCGCCGGGGTGGTTGCCGCCGTTTCCGCCGGGATGCTGACCTTGATGCCGCTGCGCAGGTGATCGACGCCATCGGTCACGACGGTTTCGCCATCCTTCAGGCCGGAGGTCACGACCGTCATGCTGTCATTGGCGTGGCCGGTCTTCACATCGCGGACGTCAACGGTGTGGTCGGGCTTGACGACATAGACGAACTGCCCGTTGGGGCCAGTCTGCAGCGCATTGGTCGGCACCAGCAGGACGCCATGCTCCGTCGTGACCATCAGGTGCGCGTTGACGAACTGGTTGGGGAACAGCGTTTCCTCGTTGTTGGGGAAGATGGCGCGCATGCGCACCGTCCCGGTCGAGGTGTCGATCTGGCTGTCGAGTACGCTGACCTGCCCGTCGGCGATCTTGTGTTCGTTGGCGCTGTCCCATGCCTCCACGGCCAGCGCCGTGCCCGCATGCAGGCGTTCGGCCACGGGGCCGATATCATTTTCCGGCAGGGTGAAGATGACGGAAATCGGCTGCATCTGCGTCAGGATGACAAGGCCGTTTGTCTGGCCCGCCGTGATGTAGTTGCCGGCATCGACCTGGCGGATGCCCACGCGGCCATCCACCGGGGCGATGATGTGGCAGTACTCGATCTGCAGCTTTTCATTGTCCACCAGCGCCTGGTCCGCCTTGACCGTGCCTTCGTACTGCTCGACGAGGAACTGCTGGTCCTTTGCCGTCATGGCGGCGACGCTGTTCTGCCGGATCAGGGTCTGGTAGCGCGCATTGTCCACCCGGGCCTTCTGCAACTGCGCCACGTCCTGCGCCAGTTGTCCCTCGTACTGCGCAAGCAGCACATCATACGGGCGCGTGTCGATCAGGGCGAGCAGGTCGCCCTTGTGGACATGCTGCCCCTCAGTGAACAGGACCTTCATCAGGTAGCCGTCGATGCGTGACTGTACCGTCACGTTGGTGATGGGAACGACCGTGCCAAGTTCCGTCAGTACGAACGGCATGTCACCCGCATGCACGCTTGCGACAGCTACGGGTTGTGGCGCGTTGCCCGCGTTGTGCTTCTTGCTGCCGCCGCCATGCGGGAGCAGGAACGCGACCGCAAGCATGACGGCAAGTGCGCCGACGCCACCCCATACAAGGAGACGCCTGCGCCTGGGAGGGGGAGTGGGCCTGCTGCTGCTGGTGGGGGAAGGGGATGACGGGGACTGGTTTGGGGTATCCATGTTCAGGTCAGTTTTCCACCACAGGTTGCATCACGTAGATCGGGGAAGTTTGGCCGTTCGCCAGGGCGCGCGGATGGGCTCGATTCAGGGTAACGTCTAAGGGACAGGCGCATAAAGTATTGGAATGTAACGTCTCGATAAGGGTCTTTTTTGTTATAAAGATGAATGTTTCAGTGTCGATTTAATTTTTGTTATAGTTTGGTGGCGCGGCGTTCCCTTCGCGCACATGCCCGCTGATTTCAGCGCCCGCGCGTGGGGACAGTCGCGCCAGCAGCATCGACGCCGGCACCGCAAGCACCCCCATCGTCACGAATGCCGCGCTGAACGTGCCCGCCGTCGCCTCTCCCGTCGTGGGGGCGGAGAAGGCCATGCGACTGAGCGATAATACACCGGCCGAGACACAGATGCCCAGCGACAGGCTCATCTGCTGCGCGGTGGAGTAGAAACTGGTCGCCGCACTCATCCGCCCGGTGGGCATGTCGGCATAGGCGATGGTGTTGTAGCCGGTGAACTGCAACGCCTGCGACATGCCCAGCAGGAGCATCATCACCACCAGGATCCACAAGGGCCAGTCCGCTCCGACCATCGCAAGGAAGAAGCATGCCGCGGGCAGCACGCCGGCATTGAGCGCAAGGATGTTGCGAAAGCCCCAGCGGCGGTACACCCGCACCGCCAGCACCCGCACAAGCAGCGCGCCAACGGGGGCGACAAAGGTCAGCGCGCCACTATATGCCGCGCTGAGGCCGAATTCCAGTTGGAGGAAGGACGGCAGCAGGAACCCGACCGCCCCCGTCGCAAGGCGGGAAAACAGCCCCGCGCAGACGGAGACGCGAAACGTCGTAACCCGCCACAGCGACAGGTCCAGCACGGGATGGGCGGTATGGCGGGCATGGCGGGCATAGGCCGCAAGCCCCGCGATCCCCACCGCGCACAGGCCGAGCATCGCCATCAGCGAGATCTGCCCGTGGCTCGACAGTTCCACCCCCAGCATCAGCGCGGCAAGCCCCACGCCGGAAAGCATGATGCCGCGCACGTCGAACGGGACGATTTCGGGCGCGCGGATCTGCGGGATGAAAATGCGCGTCAGCACGATGGCCGCAAGTCCGACGGGCATGTTGATATAGAAGATCCAGCGCCACGACAGGTAGGTCGTCAGCACGCCGCCGACCACTGGCCCGATCATCGGCCCGAGCGTCGCAGGCAGCATCATCCAGAACATCACCCCGATCAGCGCGGATTTCGGAACGTTCTGCAAGATGACCAGTCGCCCCACCGGGACCATCATCGCGCCCCCCATGCCCTGGAGCATGCGCGCGGCGGCAAGCGGCCACAGGCCGGGCGCCACGCTGCACAGCAGCGATCCCGCCATGAAGACGGCGATCGCGCATTGCAGCACGCGCCGCCCGCCGAAACGGTCCGCCATCGGGCCGGAGGCGGGAATGAAGATCGCAAGGCTGAGCATGTATGACGTCAGCGCCACGGCGGTCTGCGCCACATCCACGCCAAAGGTCCGCGCCATGGTCGGCAGCGCGGTGGTCAGTACCGTGCCGTCCATCTGTTCCATGAACAGCATGCTTGCAACGATCATGGCGACAATACGCCGCCGCGATGGCGGGATCGCGCAGGAGGGTGGAGGCTGGGTCGTGGGCATGGCGGTCGGCAATCAACGCATTATCGTGCAAGATAGGCAATAGCCGAAGGGAACGTGCTTTCCGGCAACGCGTTGAATCTTGGAAACACATACAGACAGATGCAGGAGCATTGAACATGTCCGACAACAAGAGCGAAGCACTTGAAAACAAGGCAGAAGGTCTCGTGGAGCAGGGGATCGGCCGCGTCAAGGACGCCGCTGGCGGCCTGACGGGGGATTCGCGCCTGCAGGCGGAAGGGAAGGTCGATCAACTGTCCGGCATGGCGCGGGAGGAGTTCGCCGAACTTTATGAGGAAACCGAGGGCAAGCTGGAAAAGGCCGTGACGTTCGTGCGCGAACGCCCGCTGACGTCGCTGGGCATCGCGGCGGCCATCGGGACGCTGCTTGCGCTGCTGTTTGTTCCCCGCCGCAAAGGCTGAGGAAAGCCATCGAGTCGCTTTTTTTTCATTTTAAGGGACTCGTTGATTCCAGAGCATCTTGCGCAACAGTACTTAAAAATGGTTTTCATCCTTCCAGAGCGGAATTCGCATGCGAATCGGGCTGCGACAGCGCGGTTCGTAGCGAGTCGGGAAGAGGTGAATGCCAGATTACTCACGCGAGAGAGCACATGGCGGCAGGGTCGCGGGCGTGGACGAGGTCGGACGCGGCCCGCTTGCGGGGCCGGTCGTGGCCGCCGCCGTCATGTTCATGCATGACGTGCCCGATGACCTTGCCTCCCGCCTTGATGATTCCAAGAAACTCCGGCCTGCCGCACGCCTGCGCGCCTTTGCGGAACTTCAGGCGCTTCCCTCCGCCCTTATCGGCGTGGCCGCGGCGTCGGTTGCCGAAATCGAACGCCACAACATCCTGCGCGCCGCCCATATCGCGATGCAGCGCGCGGTTGCGCGCCTGCCGCAGGTGCCTGACCTCGTGCTGGTCGATGGCAACGCGGCGCCGGATTTCGGCTGCGTGGCGCAATGTGTCGTGGGCGGTGATTCCAAAAGCCTGTCGATCGCCGCCGCCTCCATCGTGGCGAAGGTCATCCGTGACCGCCTGATGGAACGCCTGTCGGTGCGCTGGCCCGGCTATGGCTGGGAACGCAATGCCGGATATGGCACCGCCGCCCATCGCATGGCGCTGTGTACCGATGGGATCACGCCGCACCACCGCGCCGCGTTCGGCACGGTACGCACCATTGCCCGGTCCCTGAACCCGTCCCCGACCCGATCCCGTGCCCGATCCGCGGCCCGACCTACCACCAAGAATGCGGAGCAGCCATCATGCTGACAAACTCATGAGCGGTGCAGTCATGATGGAACTGCCGCTGGACCAGATCCTGCGCGGCGACTGCGTGGAAATGATGCAGACCCTGCCCACGGGGTCGATTGACTGCGTCTTTGCCGATCCCCCCTATAACCTGCAATTGCGTGGGGAGTTGCGTCGCCCGGATGACAGCATCGTCGATGGCGTCGATGATGACTGGGACAAGTTCGCGGACCTCCAGGCCTATGACCGCTTTACCCGCGCATGGCTGAGCGAGGCGCGGCGCGTCCTGCGCAAGGACGGGACGATCTGGGTCATCGGGTCGTACCACAACATCTTCCGCATTGGCGCGATCCTGCAGGATCTGGGGTTCTGGATCCTCAACGACGTGATCTGGCGCAAGTCCAATCCCATGCCCAATTTCCGGGGGCGGCGCTTCACCAACGCGCATGAAACGCTGATCTGGGCCGCGCGTGGTCCCGACAGCCGCTATCGCTTCAATTACCAGGCGATGAAGGCGCTCAATGACGACGTGCAGATGCGTTCGGACTGGTACCTGCCGCTGTGCACCGGGGGGGAACGTCTGCGTAACGAGCACGGGCTGAAACTGCACCCGACGCAGAAACCCGAAAGCCTGCTGCATCGCGTGCTGATTGCCTCGACCAATGTCGATGACGTCGTGCTCGACCCCTTTACCGGGACGGGGACGACGCCTGCGATGGCGCGCAGGCTGCGGCGGCGTTTCATCGGGATCGAACGCCATCCCGACTATGCCGAGGCCGCGATCGGCCGCGCCCGGCGTGAAAAGCCGGTGCCGCTTGACAGTGTGCTGACCACGCCCGCACGGCGCGAATCCCCACGCATTCCGTTCGGTACACTCGTGGAGCGCGGGATGGTGCCGGCGGGCACGATCCTGATGGACCGGCAGAAGCGCGTGTTCGCCACGGTGGCCCCCGATGGTACCCTGATCAGTGGCGGGCACCGGGGGTCGATCCATAAACTCGGCGCGACGCTGACGAACGCGCCGTCATGCAATGGCTGGACCTTCTGGTATTTCGAGCGCGCGGGCGAACTGCAGCAGCTTGATATCCTGCGCAATGAACTGCGCGCGGAACAGGGGGGTGAACAGGCCCGGGCGTAACTGTCCGGGGCCGGTGGCAGGCGATGGAATGGAACCGCACCGCACATTCCGCGAACAGTACCGATGATTTCCTGTTCAGCCAGCTCATTCCCTATATCGGCAACAAGCGCAAGCTGCTCGACCTGATCGTCAGGGCGATCCGCGCCACGGGGGAGGACCCGCGCGCCGCCGATTTCATCGACCTGTTTTCCGGGACCGGGGTTGTCGGGCGGCTGGCCAAGCAGATGGGATTCCGTGTCATCGCCAATGACTGGGAACCCTATGGCGAGGTCCTTGGCCGCTGCTACCTTCAGACCCAGCGCGCACCGTGCTTTTTCGATGGTGTGGCGTATGAGGAGGTCATCGCGCGTCTCAATGCGTTGCCGCCGGTGGATGGGTGGGTGACGCGGCATCTGTGCCCCGATGACGACGATGCCTATGACGTGACGCGCGACCGCATGTTCTACATGCGCAAGAACGGGCGGCGGATCGACGCCATCCGCGAACAGGTGGCGGTGTGGGAGGCGCGCGGCCTGCTGTCGCCGGCGCAACGGGCCTGCCTGCTGGCGCCGCTGCTGTTCAGTGCGTGCTACAACAGCAATACCAGCGGCCTGTTCAAGGGATTTCACAACGGATGGGGCGGTCGCACGGGGACCGCACTGTACCGGATCGCGGCCGACCTGTGCCTGCGGCCTGCGACATTCCTGGATAACGGACGGGACAATGTGGTGCTGCGCGCCGATGCGCAGGACGTGGCGCGCGACCTGGGGGCGTATCTGCGCGGGCCGGCCATCGCCTATATCGACCCGCCCTACAACCAGCATCCCTATGGCGCGAATTACCATGTCCTCAACAGCATCGCGCTGTGGGACCAGCCTGCGCTTTCACCCAAGATCAGCGGCCGTGACAAGGCCGCGATCCGCACCGACTGGCGCACCGTGCGGCGCAGTGCCTACAATTACCGCGATCGCGCGACCGGGGCCTATACCCGCCTGCTGCAGACGCTGCCGGTGCGCTGGATCGCGACGAGTTACAGCACGGACGGGATGATTTCCATGCCGGACATGGTCGCGGCGAACCGCGCGCTGGGACAGGTGTCGGTGTTTACGCGGGGCTATAAACGCTACCGCGTCAGCAGCCAGCGTTTTTCCCCCAAGCCGATGAATGTCGAATTCATCCTGCTGACACGGGTGGGGCACGACAGCAGGCGCAGCGTGGCGCAGATCGTCGATGAAATCCGCATGGCGGAGGCGCGCATCCTTGCACAGCACCCCGAAACCGCGACGGACTGAAAACAGTCAGAGGTTTCTGGGGGCTATGCCTCAGCTACCACCAAAGCCAAGGAAGCCCGCCGCCGGTTTCGCATGGCCGCCGGTCGTGTCATAGCGCGAATCAACCCGCTTGACCCGTCCGGACAGGGGCGGGGTGCGGACCGTATCCGCCGCTTCATCCATCTCCGAATCCGCCGCCGAGCCAGAGGCGAAATGCGGATCTGAATCGGAGAAGGTGCGCATCGACAGCAGCAGGAACGTAATGTCGTTGCGGTTCAGGTCGATGGCCATGTCCAGCGGGCTTTGCCCCAGCACGTTATGCGCCGTCATGTCCGCCCCGCGGTTCAGCGCCTCTTTCGCGGCGCCCAGGCTGCCACGGTTGATCGCATCGAACAGGGCGTCGGTCGGGTTCATGTCGTTGCTGGCATGCCCACGTTCTTCCTCGTTCGATTCCGCACCGGGCAGGGCCGCGGGCGGGGCTGCGGCCTTGGCGGCGCGGCGGGCCTCCGCCTTCTTGGCGGCATCGGCGGCCTCGGCCTCGGCCTCCGCATCATCGGCCTCCTGCGCGTGGGCCATGTGCAGCGGCATTGCGATGACAGGAACAGCCGACAGGAAAAACGCCGCAAGAAACCCGATGCCTGGTCTGGAAATCATGTCTTGTCCCGTAAATGAACGCTGCGCCCGGTACGCGATGCAGGCCTGCATAACCAATGGTGCAGCAATATCGCACGGCGGCGGGGGAACGCAAACTTTGTCTTACGCGCGCCTGCGTCCTTCACGCCACCATCCGATCATCAGCATCGCCAGCACGAAGCACAGCACCATCCATGCGGGCACAAGCGCCCGGGCCTGCTGCCCCGTCACGACATGGGCATGACGGTCGGGAAAGTCGAACCGCGCGGCAGTGGAATGTGGTGCGCCGTCAACCATCCGCATCGCGGGCAGGGAAGGGGCCTCCGGCCTGTCGCCCAGCCAGTGCATACCCCCGCCCGTCATCGCCACAAGCGGTTGCAGGCGGGTGGCGGTGGCGCGCAGGTCAGCGAATTCCTGCGGGTCTTCGGCGCGGGGCGCGGCAAAGGCCTCGTGCCCGTCGCTGTCACGCACGCTCCAGATCCCGTTCTCGTGGGCGGGAACATGCGCGGTGGTGACACCCTTGGCGCCGGTGGCGGTCAGGGGAACCTGCTGCACCGTGCCATCGGGGTGGGTGACGCGCACCGTCCCCGGTGGTGCGGGCAGGAGCGAGCGGCGGGTGATGTTGAGCACCCCGCCGGTAATCTCCGCCTCAAGCTGGTTTTCCTCAAGCTCCGGCTCCTTCATCAGCCAGTGCGAGATGCGCCGCAGCAGTTCGGACTGCGGGCCGCCGCCGCCCTCCCCATGCGACCACAGCCACGCCTGATCCGACAGCAGGAAGGCCACGCGCCCCTTGTCCGCATGGTCCAGTACCAGAAGCGGCTGCTGATGTGGCCCGGTCATCAGGACCTCGCCATTGACGGAATCCGACTGCAGGCTGCGATACCATGGCCCCCAGCCCGGACCGGTGGCCGATGTCGGGGCGCCGGGCAGGTTCGCCGTCACCGGATGGCGCTGCCCCGCCTCGGTCAGCATGGGGCGGAACTTCTCGTCCATCACCCCGTCGGGCTGGATATGGGCGGGCAGGATTTCCGACAGGGGCGTATCCTGCAACGATCCCGGCCCGACGAACTCCGGCCCGCCAATCAGCAGCAGGCCGCCGCCCTCGCGCACATGGTTGGCGATGTTGCGCAGGTAGGCCTGCGGCAGGATGCCGTGATTTTCAAACCCGTCGAGGATGATGAGGTCGAACTGCCCGATCTTCTGCTGGAACAGCTCGTTGACGGGAAACGCGATCAGCGCGAGGTCCGACAGCGGCGTCCCGTCATCCTTGTCGGGGGGGCGCAGGATGGTGAAGTGGACCAGATCGACCGACGGGTCGGCCTTCAGCAGGCGCCGCCACACGCGCTCGCCCTGGTTGGGCGTGCCGGAGACCAGCAGCACGCGCAGGCGGTCGCGCACGCCGTTGATGCGCACGATGTCCTGGTTGTTGACGCCCGATGCCTCGCCCGGCAGTTCCGGCACCGACAGCCCCACCAGCATCGGGCCCGGACGGGTGACGGGCAGGGTGATGTCCTGTGGCTGCCCGATCTGGACGGTACGGGTGCTGGGCTGCGCGCCGCCCTGCGTCATCGTCAGTTCGGTCGCAGCCCCCCGCGCGTCGGGACGGCCAAGGTCGTCCACCTCCACACGCACCGTCACGTCCTGTCCCACGATGCCATAGGGCGGGGCCTGCAGGATGCGCAGGCGGCGGTCGGTTTCCTCCCCCCGTCCGGTCAGCAGCACATGCAGCGGCAGCGTGACGTGATGGTCATGCCCGTCCGATGGCGTCAGGATTTCGGGGGGCTTGGGTGGGATGTCATGGACCTGCCCGTCGGTAATCATGACCGCCCCGGCAAGGCGCGAGGGCGGGATGTCCGACGCCGCCTGTGTCAGCGCGGCGAACAGGCGCGTGCCGTCATGGTGGGCGTCGCGCACGGTCACGGTGCGGGTCTGCAGCCCGTCGATATGGCCGATTTCCTCCTGCACGCGTTCGGCGGCGTGGTGCGCCATGACCGCGCGGTCGCGGATGGACATGGAGGCCGACTGGTCCACCACGACCAGCGCCGTCTGGGGCAGGGGACGCCAGCTTTCGCTCAGGCGCTGCGGCCCCGACAGCCACAGCACAAGCCCGGCCCCCGCCAGCACGCGCCACGTGGTCCCGCGTGCGCGGCGGATGATCCCCCACGCGCCCATCGCAAGGAGCGCCGCCCCCAGCGCCCAGAGCAGCCAGGGCGGCACCAGCGGCTGAAAGCAGATCATGTGATGCAGGCGGTCAAGAGACGGCATCATTCCCCCAGGCGTTTCAGCAGGGCCGGGACATGGACCTGATCGGCCTTGTAATTCCCCGTCAGGGCATACAGCACGGCATTGACGCCAAAGCGGTAGGCCAGCGTCCGCTGCTCCGCCCCGTCGGGAATGGTGGCATAGGGCGTGTTGCCGCTGTCGTCCACCGCCCAGGCATGCGCCCAGTCATTGCTGCCGATGATGACGGGACTGACGCCGTCATTGGTGCTGTCGCCCTCCTGCGCGACCCAGACCGGCATGCCATCATAACGGCCCGGGAAATCATGCAGCAGGTAGAAGGTGTGCGTCAGCACATGATGGTCATCGAGCTTCATCAGGGGCGGGATGTCCAGGCCCGCCGTCATGCGCCGCAGGGCAGCGGCCGTTCCGGGGGCGGAGCCGGTGAAGCTGTCGTCGCTGCCCCCCTGCGCCGTGGCCGGGTCCTGTCCCTGCGTGTCGATCATCAGGATGCCGCCATGGCGCATATAGGCATTCAGCGCCGCCGTGCGCGCGGGCGTGGTCGTGGCGTCCGCCGTCACCGGCCAGTAGATCATGGGGTAGTAGGACAGGTCATCGCGTTCGGGCACCAGCGCGTCGGGATGGCCCAGCACGGCGGAGGTGCGGGCATTGACGTAATCCGACAGGCCCTGCAGCCCCTCGCGGGAGACGGTGTCGATATCTTCATGGTTGGTGACGATATAGCCCAGCCGCGTCTCCAGCGCCGCCCCCGGCACGGAGGAGGAGGCGTCCGGGTGATCGACGATGACCCTGGGTTCATCCGGGTAATCGCGCGTCTCCGCCCCGGCGGGGGAGGCAAGCGCCGCCCCCGCCATGACAAGGGCCAGAAACGTCATGCGTCCCGAAACCCGCCCGGCCTTCCGCCCGCCCCCCGAACGCAGCAGGATCGCCACCACGCCATCGACAAGGATCAGCGCAAGTCCCAGCACGGCAAGGATCGGGCCAAGGGCGATGTCCGGGGCCTGCCCGCGCAGGTCCATCATCGTGCCGGTCGCATTCTGCGGCAGCATCTCCCCGGCCTCGTCCCCCACATTCAGCGCCCGGCGTGACGCGCGCGGTCCATACAGGCCCGGCGGGTGGATGGCGGAAACCGCGATATGCCCGAACGCATCGGCGCGCACGGCCTGCGCGCCCGCGGGCGGCGGTCCTTCCACCCCCGCGCCGTCCAGCGTCAGGTAAGGCGACAGCAGGCTCTGGTCCGCCGGGGTTTCGATCCCCACCGCGCGTTCGCCAAGCCGTTGCAGCATGCTGACAAACAGCCCCGACAGCGGCAGGTTGGACCAGTCCGCCGTACTGGTGACATGGAACAGCAAGACCTGTCCCGCGCCCAGCGCCGCATGGGTGACCAGTGGCGTCCCGTCCGTCAGGCGCGCCCAGGTATGGGTGTCAAGGTCGGTCGATGGCCGCGCCAGCACCTGCTTCGACACCGTGACGTCGCCGGGAACAGGCAGGTCGTGGAACGGCGACTGCGCATCAAAGGGGGCAAGGTGTTCAGGTTTGCTCCACGACATCGCGCCGCCCAGCACACGCTCCCCATCCATCAACTGCACCGGCAGCAGCGCATCGGCCGCAGGCGCGTTCGTCCCCGGCACGTTCGCCCCCGGCGCATCGGCGGAAGGTGGGGCGGAGGTGGGGTTCGCAAGCCCCGGTCCGCCGGCGGCCTGCACCAGCAGGGGACCGGCAAAGCGGATCAGCGTGCCGCCCTTGCGCACCCACTCCTCGACCTTGTGGCGTGCATCGGGACTGCCCAGCGTGCCGTCCGGGGCGATCAGGATGGACAGGGGCCGCGACAGCAGGCTGTCAAGCGATCCTTCACGCAGTTCCGCCCCCGGCGCCAGCACCCGGCGCAGGTAGAACAGGCTGCCCATCAGGGGCGTGTCCGACGCGTTGCCCGAAATCAGGCCCACGGGCCGCCTGCGGTCGTTTTCATCCAGCAGCCGCACGCTGGCGGGACCGCTGATGGCATCGACGTCCACATGGTCCAACTGGTTGCGCAGTTCGACCGGCAGGTTCAGCCGCACGTCCGCCTGCCGTGCGTCCGGCGGCAGTGTCACATGGACAACCTGCAGCGTGCTGTTGTCGATGGTCTGCGCCCGCAGCGCCAGTTCACGCAGGACGGGGCGCGGCACCGTGCGCAGCCGCAGGTCCAGCGCCTCGCTGCCATTATGGCCGGGGGCGAGGGTCACGATGTCCGCATCGGGCAGGCGCAGGTCGCGCACCGGCCCCACGGCGCGCAGGGCCGCGGCAAAGGCCGCATCGTCCGGTGTTGCCAGCCAATCGGCCAGATAGAGCACCGGCCCATGCCATCCCCCCTGCACCAGCGCCTGCAGCGCCGTGGTCGCGGCATGGCGGTCCACGCCCCATGGCTGCGCCTCGGTGGGGTCGAGCGTCGTGCGCAGGATGGCCGGATCCTGTGGGCCGCTGACCCGCACCGGTTCATCCCCGGCGGGCGGGGCCGTCAGCAGCAGGCGCACCGCATGGCCGTTGCGCGACAGGCGTTGCAGGATGCTGTCCACCGCACGCAGGCGCTGCGTCCAGCCGGGGGCGGCGGCCCAGCCATTGTCGATCACCAGCAAGGTGTCGGCCGACGTGGTGATGCCCGCGCGTTCACGCGTGATGAAGGGCTGCGCGCAGGCCGCGATCACCAGTGCAACGGCGAGGCAGCGCAGGACCAGCAGCCATGGCGGCGCGCGGGCCACGTCGTCATTGCGCGCGCCAAGCCCGCGCAGGATGGCGATGGGGGGGAAGGCCTGTTCACGCGGGCGCGGCGGCAGCGCGCGCAGCAGCAGCCAGACCACCGGCAGCAGCACGAACGCCCATAATACCCACGGTGCGGTCAGGATCATGCGCGCGCTCCCCCGCCGCTCTGATGTGCCGCCGCAAGCTGCGTGCGCAGCGCCAGAAGCGCGCGTTCGGGCGGGTCATCGGTGGTATGGACGATCATGGCGTTCCCGCCCGCGCGGCACAGGTCCGAAAGCTGCTGCTGATGCCGGGCGAATGCCGTGCGATAGGCCGCGCGCAGGTCGCCCCAGGCGGACAGGGTCAGCGGGGCCTCGTCCTCCAGCCCCATGAAGCGCGTGCGCCCGGCATAGGGCATGTCGCGTTCGGCCGGGTCGATGATTTCGATCAGGCTGGTACGCACCTGCCGCGCCAGTGCCGCGCGCAGCAGGCCCGAAAATGCATCCGGGTCGTACAATCCGTCGCCCAGCAGCACCAGCCGCCCGTTACGTGCAAGGTGCCCGGCCTGCGGCAGGGTCGCGGAGGCGGAGGGATGGCGCATCGCATCAACCAGCAGCGTGCCCATGCGTTCAAGCGCACTGTTGCCCGAAATGGCCGTAACCGTGCCGCCATCCGCACCCAGCAGGCGCACGCGTTCGCCCTGCCGCAGCAGGATCGCCGCCAGCGCCAGCGCCAGCAGCAGCGCACGTTCTGCCTTGACCGGCACCGCGTCGGAGGAACGCCAGCCCATGGACGGGCTGTTATCGCACCAGATGAAAATGGTCTGCGATGACTGTGCCTCGTTTTCACGCACGAACGGGCGGTCGCCGCGCGCGGACTGTCGCCAGTCGATGCGCGATGCGGTCTCGCCCGGTTGTGCGGGGCGGTATTGCCAGAAATTCTCCCCCGATCCCGCGCGGCGGCGGGCGTGGCTGCCCTGCTGCACCGTCAGGGCGATCTTCTGCGCCGCCACGATCAGGGCGGGCAGCCGTGCGGCAAGCACGCGCGCAAGGGCCGGCCCATCCTGTGCGGACATCGGCCGGGACGCGCCAGCGGCGGCGCCCATGGCAGGGCGCGCGTCCGCGGCACGCGAAAACAGGCGTCGGAGGAAAGCGGGCACGGGCATGCGATCAGCCACGGCCCATGTCAGCCCAGATGCCCAAGCAGTCCGTCGATCAACTGCTCCAGCTTCATGTTTTCGGCCCGCGCGGTAAAGGTCAGGGCCATGCGGTGCGCCAGCACTGGTTGCGCCAGCGCCGCCACGTCATCAAGCGTGGGCGACAGCCGCCCGTCAAGCAGCGCGCGCGCCCGTGTCGCCAGCATCAGCGCCTGCGCCGCGCGGGGGCCGGGGCCCCATGCCACGGCCTCGCGGATGGTGGGGTCGGTGGTGGTTTCGGGCCGGGCCTCGCGCACCAGATGGACGATGGCGTCCACCACCTTCTCCCCGGTGGGCAGGGCGCGTACGACCTGCTGTGCGGCGATGACGTCATCCGCGCTCATGACGGGATCCGCCGTGGCCTGCGTCGCGCCGGTGGTCGCCAGCAGCATGGCGCGCTCGGCCTCGAGGTCGGGGAAGTCGAGCAAGATCTGCATCATGAAGCGGTCAAGCTGCGCCTCCGGCAGGGGGTAGGTGCCTTCCTGCTCGATCGGGTTCTGCGTCGCCAGCACATGGAACGGGCGCGGCAGGGCGTGGTCGGTGCCCGCGATTGCGACATGGTGTTCCTGCATCGCCTGCAGCAGCGCGGACTGCGTGCGCGGGCTTGCGCGGTTGATTTCGTCCGCCATCAGCAACTGGCAGAAGACCGGCCCCGCGACAAAGCGGAAGCTGCGCCGCCCCTGCGCGTCCTCGTCAAGGATTTCACTGCCGAGGATGTCCGACGGCATCAGGTCGGGCGTGAACTGCACCCTGCGCGCATCAAGCCCGAGCACCCGGCCCAGCGTCGTGACCAGCAGCGTCTTGCCCAGTCCCGGGGCACCCACCAGAAGCGCATGCCCCCCCGCGAGGATGGAGACCAGCGCAAGGTCGATCACGCGATTCTGTCCCAGGATGACCTTGCCGACCTCCGCGCGGGCGGCGTGCAGCCGTCTGGCAGTCGCGTCGGCCATCGCCGCGGCCTGTGTGGCATCGGGGGGAGAGGATATCGTCATGCTCGCAGGCTCCGCGCGGGAAGGAGAAAAGGCATCGGAGGTCATCATTCCTTCAGTCTGACACGTCCGGGGGTTTCATCAAGCCGGGGTTGCTCCCTATATCAGGTGAAGCAAGGTTTCATAATGTTCGGGTTAACGCACTTGACGGACGATTTCGAGACGAGAGTCATATTCGGTGGCATGCGCCCCGCCGCCGGGTCCCCCGATACCGGACAACCGGATCCCGCACGGCCGGGGCACGATGCCGTCCCGGGCATGCCTTCGCAAGGGGCGGCGCAGGGGCCGGGCGCATCCACGGGGACGGCGGGCGCGACATCGGGCACGACATGCGGGGCGTTGCCTTTTCTGATCCGTCGCGACGGGACGTGGCTGTATCGCGGTTCACCCATTACGCGCAAACCGATGATCTGCCTGTTCGCCGGCACGCTGCGGCGTGATGCGGCGGGGGTGTTCCGGCTGCAGACCCCAGTGGAATCCGGCACGATCGAGGTGGAGGACGCGCCCTTTGTCGCCGTCAGCCTTGAATGGTGTGGCTGCGGGCGCGAACAGGTCCTTTCCTTTCGCACCAATGTGGACCAGGTGATCTGCGCCGGGCCGGAGCATCCGATTCGTGCCGACTGGGACCGTCCCTGTGACGAGGACGGGACCGGGGCCGTGCCCTATGTCGAGGTCCGACCGGGCGATGGCGACCTGCCGATTGAGGCGCGGGTGTCGCGTCCCGTCTATTACGAACTCGCGGCGCTGGCGGTGCCGGGGCATCACTGCGGGGTGCCCTGCCTCGGGGTGTGGAGCCGTAACGTCTTCTTCCCCCTTGGCCGGCTGTCTTCCTGCCGCGATGGGGAATGCTGTGACGGCGATGACGACGCCCCCTAATGAAGTACCTGCTGACGGGGGCCGGGCCATGAATGACCTGCCGCCTGCCGCCACGCTCGATCCGCTGGCGCGCCTGTACCGCACGCGGCCCGATACGGCCGCGACGCTGGCGCGTATCTGGGATGTCCTGCCCGATGCGCGACTGGTGGGCGGGGCGGTGCGTGACCTTCTGTGCGGGCGTGCGGTGACGGATATGGACCTTGCCACGGCCGTACCCCCGTCCGACGTGATGGCGCGCCTGCGCGCGGCGGGGATCAGGGTGGTGCCGACGGGACTGGTGCACGGGACGGTGACGGCGGTGATCGACGGCCGCCCGCATGAGATCACGACCCTGCGCCGCGACGTGCAGACCGATGGCCGCCACGCGCAGGTCGCATGGACCGATGACTGGCGCGAGGACGCGGCCCGGCGCGATTTCACCATCAACGCCATGTCCTGTGACCGTGCGGGCGTGGTGCATGACCCGTTTGGCGGGCAGGCGGACCTTGCGGCGGCGCGTGTGCGTTTCGTGGGCGACGCGCGTGCCCGCATTACGGAGGATGCGCTGCGGATCCTGCGGTTTTTCCGCTTCAACGCCCGTTATGGCGGTGACGTGCCCGATGCGGAGGCGATGGCGGCGGCAACCGCGCTTGCGCCCATGGTCGAACGCCTGTCGGTTGAACGGATCTGGTCCGAACTGCGCCGTATCCTTGCCGGTCCCCGGGTGGCGGAAACGCTGGCGCTGATGGAGCATGCCGGCGTCCTCGCCCGCATCCTGCCCGAAGGCTACGACCTGTCGCGGCTTGGCCGGCTTCTGGCATGCGACGGGCCGGTGGATCCCCTGCTGCGCTGTGCCGCGCTGTTTGCGGGGGATGTGGCGGAGATCGCGCAACGCCTGCGCCTGTCGCGCGCGGACGGGCGCTTCATGCTTGCGGTGCGGGACGGGACCGCCCCGCATCCGGGCATGACAGCGCATGATATCGCGCGCATGCTGGCGGCGGACCCGGCGGAGATCCTGATCGCGCGCGCATGGCTGCGTCAGGCGCACGAACTCGGGCGGCCCGACGCGCGGTGGGATGGCCTGCGCGATGCCATTGCCCGCACCCCGCGCCCGGTGTTCCCGCTGGCGGGACGTGACGTGGTGGCGGCGGGATGCACGCCCGGCCCGCGTGTGGGCGAGGTGCTGGAACAGGTGCGGCAATGGTGGCTGGCGGGGGGGTGTGAAGCCGCGCGTGCCGCCTGCCTTGCGCATCTGCGGCAGGTACTGGCGGGCTGAGGGACAGCGCGCCCGGTTACTTAACGTTATGAGAAAAACAGGGATCAGTTTTGCATTTCAGGCGTGCGGGAGTTTATAGGGCCGTATGAACGTTGTTCGATCGACGCGGCCCGACGCCGCCGGCAAAGTGCAGTCCGATCCGCATGCCCCGGCACCGACGGCCGGACTTGTGCGTCGCCTGTGGCGCGAGGATCTGAGCCATTATCGCCTGCGCATCGCAGGCGTGGTGATCCTGACGGCGCTGATGGCCATCTTCAGCGCGCTCTATCCGCTGGTGATCCAGCGTGCGCTCGACATGTTCGCGGCACAGGACAGGCGCATCCTGTACCAGGTGCCGATTCTGGTGGTCCTGATCACCACGGCCAAGGCCATTTCCCAGTACTGGCAGAGTGTCGCGGTGCAGGGACTGGTCCTGTCGGTCATCCGTGGCCTGCAGGGGCGGATGTTCGCCCATCTGGTCAATGCCGACATCTCCCGCATCGAGGCGGAGGCCCCGGCCCAACTGGCCGCGCGGTTCACCACCGACGCCGTTTCCATCCGCGAGGCGCTGATCCGCGCGACCAATGCATTGGGCGATGCGGTCACGGTCATAGGTCTGATCGTCTCGATGTTCTACATGGACTGGGAACTCAGCCTGATCGCTGCCGTGCTGTATCCCATCGCCGCCATGCCGGTGCGCAGGCTGGGCAAGCGCCTGCGCCGGGAATCGGGCGGCGTGCATGAACAGACAGGCAGCACGGCCGCGCTCCTGACCGAAAGTTTCGCGCAGGCGCGCACCATCCGCGTCTACGGGCTTGAGGAGGTGGAGCAGAAACGCGCGAACCATGTCCTCGACATGCTGCATGCGGGCCTGCTGCGCATTGCGCGGGGGCGGGCGCGCGTTGACCCGATGCTTGAGGTACTGGGCGGGATTGCGGTGGCGGCGGTGCTGGGCTTTGCCGGGTGGCGCGCGACACAGGGGGGCGCGACGCTGGGGGATTTTTCCGGCTTTGTCGCGGCCCTGCTGCTGGCCGCGCGGCCGCTGCGCGCGCTGGGTACCCTCAATGTCGCGCTGCAGGAAGGCATGGCCGGGCTGCAGCGCGTCTTTCAGGTCATTGACGAACCCGCCGCCGTGCGCCAGTCGCCCGATGCGCGTCCGCTGCCCCCCGGACGTGGGGACCTGCGCTTTGACGATGTGTCGTTTGTCTATCCCGACGGGCGGATGGGACTGGCGGGTCTGGATTTCATCGCGCGTCCCGGCACGACCGTGGCGCTGGTGGGCGCGTCGGGGGCGGGGAAGTCCACGGCCCTGTCGCTGGTGCCGCGCCTGCATGACGTCTCGGGCGGGGGGATCGTGCTGGATGGGGAGGACCTGCGCAACCTGATCCTGCCGGACCTGCGCGACGCCATCGCCTATGTCAGTCAGGATTCGCTGCTGTTCGACATGTCGGTGGGAGACAATATCCGCATGGGCGACCGCCACGCGGATGAGGCGCAGGTGCGCGCGGCGGCGAGTGCGGCGTCGGCGGATGATTTCATCATGGCGCTGCCCGAGGGGTACGACACCCTCGTCGGGCCGGGGGGGCAGCGCCTGTCGGGCGGGCAGCGCCAGCGTGTCGCCCTGGCGCGCGCGCTGCTGCGCAACCCGCGTATCCTGCTGCTTGATGAGGCGACAAGCGCGCTTGACAGCGAGAGCGAGGCCACGGTGCAGCAGGCGCTGGCGGGCTTACGTCACGGGCGCACGACCATCGTTGTCGCCCATCGCCTGTCGACAATCCGCTCCGCCGACCTTGTCGTCGTGATGGCGGAGGGGCGCGCGGTGGAGCGCGGAACCCATGATGACCTGATGCGTCAGGACGGTGTCTATGCCCGCATGGTCCGTACGCAGGCGTTTGGCCTGTAGGTCGCCTGCCGGGAGATTCCACTCGAATAAGCTGTGCGCGATGGTTGAAGTCGCATCGTGTTCGTGTCATGCATTGACCGACCCGTTCGGTCAATGCGGCTGCGCTGCGCGGAACCGGGATACGAATCGCACGAAATGAGGGAACCACATGGCCGGTGACGAAGCCCAGACGCCAGACAACGGACAGGCAGGCAAGGACAAGCCCGCGGAAAAATCATCGCGCAAGATCATCATGATCGTGGCCCTTGTCGCGCT
Source organism: Gluconacetobacter entanii (assembly GCF_003206495.1). Lineage (GTDB taxonomy): Bacteria > Pseudomonadota > Alphaproteobacteria > Acetobacterales > Acetobacteraceae > Novacetimonas > Novacetimonas entanii. The sequence goes on from NZ_NKUF01000001.1 coordinate 147,647, forward strand.
GGTTCTTGCGGCGGTGGTGTACTGGTTCCTGCATCGCGGGGAGGTGGAGACCGATGACGCCTTCACTACGGGCCGCGCGGTCACCGTGGCGCCGCATGTGCGTGGGTATGTGACCGAACTTCTGGTCAACGACAACCAGTTTGTCCACGAAGGGCAGGTCCTGGCGCGGCTTGACGACCGTGACTGGCGCGCCGAGCGTGACCAGGCTGCCGCCAATCTGGAGGTTGCCCGCGCGCAGGCGGCCAGCGCCGAACTGATGCTTGCGGTGGCGCAGAAGAATTTCCCCGGCCACCTGCTGGCGGCACAGGGCGCGCTGCAGGGCGCACAGGCGCAGGAATTCCGCGCGCAGACGGATTTCAGGAGGCAGCATTCCGTCGCCCGCGCCGCCACGTCGCAGCAGGATATCGACTATGCCACCGCCGCACTGGACGCGGCGAAGGCCCGCGTCCTGCAGGCGCAGGGTGAACTGCAGCAGGCCCTGCCGGTCGAGCCCAATATTTCCAGCACCCAGACCAAGGTGTCGCAGGCACAGGCGCAGGTGCACGAGGCCGAAGCCCGTCTGCGTCAGGCGGAACTGAACGTGGAATGGACCACCATCCGCGCCCCGCACGATGGCTGGATCTCGCAGCGCAATATCGAGCGCGGGACCCTTGCGCAGGCAGGGCAGGCGGTCTTCTCCATCGTGGAACCCGAGGTCTGGGTCATCGCGAACTACAAGGAAACGCAGCTTTCGAACATGCGTCCGGGACAGAAGGTGGATATCGCGGTTGATGCCTACCCGTTCCTGAAGCTGAAGGGACATGTCGATTCCCTGCAGCTTGGCACCGGTTCGACCTTCAGCGCCTTCCCGCCGGAGAACGCGACCGGCAACTACGTCAAGATCGTCCAGCGCGTGCCGGTCAAGATCCTGATCGACGAAGGGCTGCGCCCTGACGTGCCGCTGTCGCTGGGCCTGTCGGTCGAACCCACGGTCTATACGCGATGAGTGCGGCGGCAGCCCCCACCGATGACCACGCCGACCAGGCGTGGAAGCCGAAGCATAATCCGTGGCTGATTGCCGTGGTGGTCACGGTTGCCGCGTTCATGGAGATCCTTGACACCACCATCGTCAATGTCTCGCTGCCGCACATCGCGGGGAACCTGTCGTCCACCTATGACGATGCGACATGGACGCTGACGTCCTACCTTGTCGCCAACGGCATCGTGCTGACCATCTCCGGCTGGCTGGGGAAGCTGTTCGGGCGAAAGAGATACTTCCTGATCTGTATTTCGATGTTCTCGATCTCGTCCTTCCTGTGCGGGATTTCGACCAGCCTGCCCGAACTGATCTTCTTCCGCCTGCTGCAGGGTTTTTTCGGCGGGGGGCTGCAGCCGAACCAGCAGTCGATCATCCTTGACACCTTTCCCCCCGCCAAGCGCGCCGCGGCCTTTGGCCTGACGGCGATCGCGACCGTGGTGGCCCCTGTGATCGGGCCGTCGCTAGGCGGGTGGATCACCGACAATTATTCGTGGCGGTGGGTGTTCTTCATCAACGTGCCCGTCGGCGCGCTGGCGACGGTGGCGGTGTCGTTCATGATCGACGACCCGCCATGGGCGCGCAAGCAGGCCGCCCCGCTGGATTTCGTCGGCATCGGCCTGATCACCATCGGCTTCGGCTGCCTCGAAGTCGCGGTTGACCGTGGCGAGGACGAGGACTGGTTCGGTTCACGCATCATCGTCATCATGGCGATCCTCGCTGTACTGGGGATCGGCGGCGCGGTGCTGTGGCTGCTGCATACCAAGAAACCGGCAGTGGACCTGCGGGTGTTCAAGGACCGTAATTTCGCCGTGGGCACGGCGCTGATGGGGGCGGTGGGGGCGCTGCTCTATTCTTCCGCCATTATCGTGCCGCAGTTCGCGCAGCAGGTCATGGGCTATACCGCGACCCTGTCGGGGCTGATCCTGTCGCCCGGTGGCGTGGCCGTCATCATCCTGATCCCGATCGTCGGCATGGCGATGAAGAAGATCCAGTTGCGCTACATCATCGCCTTCGGCTTCTTCCTGATGGGCATGTCGATGCTGTGGTCGGCGCGACTGGTGCCGGCCCTCGATTTCCGCCACCTCGTCTTCTTCCGCATGAGCCAGACGGCAACGATGGCGTTTTTGTTCGTGCCGATCTCCACCATCACCTATGCCACCCTGCCGCGTGAACTGAACGCGGATGGCTCCGCCCTGTTCAGCATGGTGCGCAATGTGCTGGGCTCGCTCAGCATTTCGGGGGCGACCGCGCTGGTGACGGAACTGCGCCAGGCGCACCAGACCCATATGGTCCACTGGATGACGCCGTTTCACCAGCCTTTCAACGAATACCTCTCGCAGGCGCGGATCGCGGCGCTGGCGCGGGGTTTTGCCGAACCCGTCGTCAATTCCGTCGCCATGGGCAAGCTGTACCAGCAGTTTTCCAAGCAGATCGCGATCCTTGCCTATAACGAGGTGTTCATGATCCTTGGCATCGGTTCGCTCCTGGTGGTGCCGTTCTGTTTCCTGATGTCGCCGCTCAAGGGGGATGACAAGCCATGACGACGCGCGACATCCGCGTCGTCTGCGCCGCGATCGTGCGCGACGGCGCGCTGCTGTGTGTGCGCAAGGCGGGGACGGACCTGTTCATGCTGCCCGGTGGCAAGCCCGAGGCGGGGGAGGACGCCCTTGCCACCCTGCATCGTGAAGTGACGGAGGAACTGGGTTGCGACCTGCATCCGGGCAGTGCGCGCCTGCTGGGGCAATATGCCGCCCCCGCCGCGCATGAGGCGGGGTGTACGGTGCGGGCCGATATATGGCGGGCGGACCTGTCGGGCGCGCCAAGGGCACAGGCGGAAATCGCGGAACTTCGCTGGGTCGATCTGCATGATCGCACGGTGGAACCCGTGCTGGCCCCGCTGCTGCGCACGCAGGTCATGCCCCTGTTACGGCAGTCGTAAAGAAGTTTTTGGTGAAGCTTTTTTCAAAAAGCTTCGAAAGACGCCGCCTTTTTCGATCAAAAGGCGGCACCCAAAAACTTTTGTTATTTAAGGAATCTATGTCCCGGCCGGTCGCGCAAACCGGCTGAATTCCTGCATCACCTGATCATAGATCGGACGCTTGAACCCGACATTGAGCCGCGAGATGTCTGCCGCGGGCACCCACTGCCACATGTCGAATTCGGCGGGCAGGTGCGTGTCGAGCCGGATATCGCTGTCGTGCCCCGTAAAGCGCAGGGCAAACCATTTCTGTGTCTGTCCCCGGTACTGGCCGCCCAGTGCCCTGCCGATCAGGTGGTCGGGCAGGTCATAGCTGATCCATTGCGGATATTCGCCAAGGATGACGGCATGGTCGGTGCCGATCTCCTCCCTCAGTTCGCGCATCACCGCCTGCCGGGGATTTTCCCCTTCGTCGATGCCGCCCTGCGGGCACTGCCACACGCCGTCGCTGGCGGGGCCGCCCGCGCCGGGCATGTCGGTCCGGCGCGCCATCAGCACCTCACCCCGCATATTGAACAGCATCGCCCCCACATTGGGGCGATAGGGCAGGGTGGCCTTGTCGATGCTCATGGATGGGCGGGGGTGGAAGGTGTCGCGGGTTTGGCCGGCGTGGCCGGTGCGGCGGGCGGCGTTGTCGTCGCTGGTGCCGCAGGCGCAGGTGTGGCCGGCACGGGGGTGGCTGGCGCCTGCTGTTCGGCGGGGGTGTCATTCGTCGCGGGCTTGGCCTGCGTCGTGGGGGTATTGACCTTGGTGGGGGCCGCTGCGTTCGCCTTGGTGGTGTCGGGCGTGACCGGCAGGCCCGCCATCGCATGGACGACCTTCAGGCCCTCCTGCAACTGGAAATCGGTGGTGGGCTTGGTCGGGTCGTAATCCGGCCACCCGGCGGGCGGTTCATGCGGCAGGGTCTTGGCGATGGCAGGCAGGTCGGTGCGGGTCGGGGCCTGCGCCGTGTTGCCGCCGCTGTTCTTGATGATGTGCGCCAGGTCCGCCTCGCGGATGCTGTAGCTGTCATCATCGCGGCTTTCCTTGACCATGATGTCGGGCATGATGCCCAGCCCCTGGATGGAACGGCCCGATGGCGTGTAGTACCGCGCGGTGGTCAGGCGGATCGCCCCTTCGCCCGGGATCGGCAGGATGGTCTGCACCGATCCCTTGCCGAACGTCTTTTCCCCCACCAGCACGGCGCGATGGTGGTCCTGCAGCGCACCGGCCACGATTTCACTGGCGGAGGCGGAACCACCGTTGATCAGCACCACGATCGGCAGGCCGTTGGTGATGTCCACGTTATGCGCGTCCCAGCGCTGGTTGTCCTGCGCATGGCGCGCGCGGGTGGAGACGATCTCGCCATTCTTGATGAAGTCGCCGCCGACGTCGATCGCCTGCGTCAGCAGGCCGCCCGGATCGGAACGCAGGTCGATGACCAGGCCGTTGAGCTTGCCATGCGTCTGGGCCTGCAGCTTCTTGTAGGCGTCAACCAGACCGCGCTGCGTTTCCTCGTTGAACTGGGCGATGCGGATATAGCCGGTGGAGTCATACAGCGCCGACTTGATGACCTGCAGCGGGATGATCGCGCGCGTCAGGGTCACGATGATGGGCTTGGGCGTCTTCTCACGGATCAGGGTCAGGGTGATGCGCGTGTCGGGCTTGCCGCGCATGCGGGTCACGACCTGGTCGAGCGGCTGACCGTCGATGTTCTTGCCGTCGATGGCGACGATGAAGTCACCCGGCTTGATCCCCGCGCGCGCGGCGGGCGTGTTGTCCACGGGGGAGACGACGCGCACATGCCCGTCCTCGCCCTGCACCTCCAGCCCGAGGCCGCCGAACGTGCCCTTCGTCTGGACCTGCAGGTCGGAAAACTGCTTTTCCGTCATGTAGGAACTGTGCGGGTCAAGTCCGGTCAGCATGCCGTTGAGCGCGTTGGTGATGAGGTCGCGCGTGGAGACGGGTTCGACGTAATTGGCCTTCACCTTTTCCAGCACGTAGCCGAACAGGAACATGAGCTGTTCGATCTCATGCGGGGAATTGTCCTTGGGTGACGGGCTGTCCGCATGGGCGATGGATGTCAGGTCAAGCCAGCGTCCCCCCGAATGGAAGGCGAGCTGGGGACCTGCCGCGATGCCAGCAAGAAAGGCGCAACCAAGCAGCAGGCCATTACGGAACTTCATGCGTCGTCGTCTCCTGAATGGCCATCCACGCAATCGGCGTCTGACCTGCATATTGTGACCGGCCCCATATGGGAGGGGGGTCATAGTCCGTCATCGGTCGCACACCTTATACCGAACTTGATGCACACGGAAACCGTGTAAACCAATTCTACAGGTATGGCGCGGGGTTAACGGCGGTACCTCCGCGCCGCAACTGCACGAACAGGGTGGGCCGTGCCTGCGCGCCCGACCAGGCCGGCATCTGGCCCACCGGCGCGCCCTTGACGATCTGCTGTCCCGGGGCGACGGCCATGTCCCCGATTCCGGCCAGGACAAAGCGGTAATGCTGCCCGCAATTGAGGATCATCATCTGCCCGTAGGAGCGGAACGGCCCCGCGAAATCGACTCGCCCGCTGCAGGGCGCGCGCACGGTCGCGCGTGACGGCGGGGCGTAGGTCACGCCGCTGGCCGGGCCGCTTTCGGTGGACTGGCCCCATCCTGTGACGATGCTGCCGGGCACGGGGGCGCCCGCGCTGCCGGGACGTGTCGCGTTGACGCCCGGACCCGGCCCCGCGGCAAGGGCGCGGGCACGGGCGCGCGTGGCCTCGGCCTCCTGCGTGCGGTGGGCGCGCTCGGCCTCCTGTGCCGCGCGTTCAAGGTTGGCCTGTGCGGTGCGTTCGACCTCCTCGATCCGGCCGATGGCGTCCTGCAGGCTCGACGCCTTGCGGGCCGCGTCCTCCACCTGCTGGGTGGCGCTGCGTACGGCGGCGTTGGACTGCCTCTGCGCCTCCAGCGCGGCATGGGCGGAACGGTTGACGCTGTCGCGCTGGCTTTCCTGCTGCGCCAGCAGTTGCGTCATGCGCCCCTTCTGCTGCGCCAGTTCGGCGTCAAGCTGCGCAAGGCGGGCGCGACGGTCATGGATCTGGCGCGCCTGCTGGGCAATGCGCGTGGTCAGGCCGCGCATGACCAGCAGGCCCGTCACCGCGCGATCGGCTGGCAGCGGCACCGCAAGCAGCGTGTCGGCGGGATAGAGGGAGAGGCGTTCGACCACCGGCAGCAGCGGCGTCAGCGCCGCGACATCCTGCGTCAGCGCCCTGTGCAGGGTGTCCTGTTCGGTGTGCAGGGCGGCAATCCTGCTGTCGAGGTCGGCGGTGTCCTGTTCCGTGCGTTGCAGGCGCGCGGTTGCGTCCACCGTCGCCGCCGACAGTTCGGTGGCGCGGGCGGCATCACGCTGGGCCTGTGCCTCGGCGTCGTGCTGGGCCTTGATGCGGGCCTGCATTTCCGCGCCCTGCTGTTTCTCACGCGCCAGAAGGGCCTCGCGCGCGGTGCGGGCGTTCTCGATCTGGCGGCGGATGCTCTGGGTCTCGTGCCACTCCGGCGTCGCGATCGCCGGGCCGTGCGCGTGATGGAGCGTGTGTGAGGCCGATGGCGTCGCGGCAGGGCAGGAAGGGGCGGCCTGCACAATGGCGAGGCACACCCCCACGAAAAGACCGCGACGCAGGGTAATGGCGGATGGGGCGGCCGTCAGGATGGCGTCGGTCCATCCAGCAGGGAGCGCCAGGTCATGGCGGCAGGCTGCGCCAGGCCCATCAGCGCCAGCAGCGTGGGTGCAAGGTCCGCCAGCCGCCCGTCATGCACATGCGCGCCCGCCACCCCATGCAGCACGACCGGCACGACATTGAGGGTATGGGCGGTGTGCGGTCCCTGTGTTTCGGGATCGAACATGGTTTCGGCATTGCCATGGTCCGCCGTGACCAGCAGCGCGCCGCCCGCGCGGTCGATGGCGTCCACGATACGGCCAAGGCCGGTATCCACCGCTTCGACCGCCTTGATGGCGGCGGCCAGCACGCCGGTATGGCCCACCATGTCAGGATTGGCGAAGTTCAGGACGATCAGGTCGTATTTGCCGCTGTCGATCGCCTCCACCGCGCGCTGCGTCAGTTCGGGGGCCGACATTTCGGGCTGCAGGTCATAGGTCGCGACCTTGGGGGAGGGGACCATGATCCGGTCCTCGCCGGGCAGTTGCTCCTCTCGCCCGCCATTGAGGAAGTATGTGACGTGGGGATATTTCTCCGTCTCCGCCATGCGAAGCTGCTTCCGCCCGGCGGCGGAGACCACATCGCCCAGCAGGTCGCGCAGTTCCTGTGGCGGGAACAGGACGGAAATCAGTTCCGCCAGCCTGTCGGAATAGCGGGTCATGCCAAGGACAGCGGCGAAATGGATGACACGTTCGCGGTGGAACCCCTCGAACTTTGGCTCCAGCAGCGCATCGAGCAACTGGCGGATGCGATCGGCGCGGAAGTTGAACGACACGATGCCGTCGCCATCCTTCATGCCCTGGTAATCACCGATGACGGTGGGGTCGATGAACTCGTCCGTGGTGCCCCTGGCATAGGACGCTTCCAGCACGGCATCGGCGCTGTCGGCATGCGGGCCGTGGGCGGCGGTGATGACGTCATAGACCTTCTGCACGCGCTCCCACCGGCGGTCGCGGTCCATGGCGTAATACCGGCCTGAAATGCTGGCGACGCGCGCCTGTGGCGGCAGGTCGCGCAGCAGGCGCGCCACGTAATCGCGCCCCGAATGGGGGGGCGTGTCGCGGCCGTCGCTGAAGATGTGCACCGCGACGGGAATCCCCTGCGCGCAGATGATCTTCGCCAGTGCGACGGCATGGTCCTGGTGCGCGTGTACCCCCACGGTGGAGACGAGGCCCATCAGGTGGCACGTGCCGCCGCTTTTCTTCAGCGCGGCAAGGAAATCGCGCATGACCGGGGCTTCGGCCGCGCTGCCATCGCGCAGGGCGGTGGTGATGCGCGGCAGTTCCTGCATGACGACGCGGCCCGCGCCGATATTGAGGTGCCCGACCTCCGAATTGCCCATCTGCCCTTCCGGCAGGCCGACATCCTCCCCACATGTGCGCAGGAACGCATGCGTGTCATGGCCCCACAGCCTGTCGAAGGTCGGGGTATCGGCGGCGGCGACGGCGTTGTCGGCCGTATCCTCGCGCCAGCCAAAGCCGTCGAGGATCGCCAGCATGACGGGACGGCGGGTCTGGATGTCGGGTACATGGGTGGGCATGGGTTGTTCCTCTCCCTTATTTTGTCGCCCATAATGCCCTAAATGACATCCCTGCGGAATGCCTGCCGAGGGCATTATGAAAGGAAAATGACGATGGACCAGACGGAAAGCGGACCGGGCGGGTGTGGCTGCCTGACGCCGGAACAGGTGCGTGTCCTGCGTGAACATGGAACCGAACGTCCCGGTTCCAGCCCCCTGAATGACGAAAAACGCCCCGGCGAATATCGTTGCGCCGGATGTGGCGCCGCGCTGTTTTCCTCCACCGCCAAGTATGACAGCGGAAGTGGCTGGCCGTCCTTTACGCAGGCGCTGCCCGGCGCGGTCGCCACCACCACGGACACCAGTCACGGCATGACCCGGACGGAGGTCCACTGCGCGCACTGCCACGGCCATCTGGGCCATGTCTTCCCCGACGGGCCGCCGCCCACGGGACAGCGCTACTGCATGAACGGCATCGTGCTGACATTCGTCCCGCGCGATGGCGGGGTGGGGGCATGACGGACTTTTCCCATGACCCCGGCGTCGTGGTCGTCACGCATCCGCTGGCGCAGCACAAGCTGACGCTGATGCGTGACGCGCGGACCTCGACGGGGGAGTTCCGCACGCTGGCGCGCGAACTCAGCGTGCTGCTGGGCTACGAGGCGATGCGCGACCTGCCGCTGGAGAACGTGGAGATCGAAACCCCGCTGGAACGCATGGACGCGCCCCGCCTTGCGGGCAAGAAGCTCTGCCTTGTCTCCATCCTGCGGGCGGGGAACGGGATCCTTGACGGGATGCTCGACCTCGTGCCGTCGGCGCGGGTGGGGCATATCGGCCTGTTCCGTGATCCCGAAACGCTGGAGCCTGTGGAATATTACCTCAAGCTGCCTGACGATATCGGGCGGCGCATCTGCATCGTGGTGGACCCGATGCTGGCGACGGGCCACAGCGCCGCCGCCGCGATCGCGCGCCTGAAACAGGCGGGGGCGGAAAATATCGTCTTCGTCTGCCTGCTGGCCGCACCGCAGGGCGTCGCCTGCCTGCGTGCGGAACATCCCGATGTGCGGATCGTCACCTGTGCGATTGACCGCGAACTTGACGGCCATGGCTACATCCGGCCCGGCCTCGGGGATGCGGGGGACCGCCTGTTCGGCACGAAGTAGGAAGGAAGCCCCGGGCTCTGCCCGGACCCGGCAGGGAGCGCGCTCCCTGCACCCTGATTCATTGTCCGGGAAGTTCTGGAAAATCAGGGAAAGTCATAAAAGTTTTTGGTGAAGCTTTTTTTTTAAAAGCTTCGAAAGACGCTGCCCTTTTAAAAAGGCAGCGCCCCCTCACGCGCGGCGCACGATATAGGTCTTCGACAGTTCCGCCTCCAGCGCGCGGGCATGTTCGGGGTCGCGTGCCTCGATCATGACCTCGAGTTCGGCGGCCTGCACGCTGGGCGTGGTGAACAGGCGCTGGTGCGAGACCTCGATGATGTTGCCGCCCGCCTCGCCGATCTTGCGCGAGATGTCGGCCAGCACGCCGGGACGGTCGGGAATTTCCATCTTCAGGCACAAAAGCCGCCCGTCGCGCAGGAGCGAGCGCAGCAGCGTGTTGGCAAGGATGCGGCTGTCGATGTTGCCACCCGTGATCGGCAGCGCGACCCGCTTGCCCCGGAACAGTTCGGGATAGGTCAGCACGGCGGCCAGTGCGGTCGCACCCGCGCCCTCGCTCACCTGCTTGGCACCTTCGGCCAGCATGGTGATCGCGGTCTCGATCGCGCTTTCGGGCACCGTCAGCACGGTGGAGACATGTTCGCGCAGAACCTCGAGTGGCTGGCGCCCAACCTTGAGCACCGCGATCCCCTCGGCAATGGTCGGGCCGCCGGGAGGAAGCACCTCATCACCGGGAAAGCCGGAAAGCGAGGAGTAGTTCTCCACCTGCACGCCCATGATGTCCATGCCCGGACGCAGCGCGCGTGCGCTCACCGCGCAGCCCGACAGCAGGCCGCCACCGCCAATGGGGCAGACGAAGGTGTCGAGTTCGCCCGCATCCTCCAGCAGTTCGAGGGCGAAGGTGCCCTGCCCGGCCATGACCTCGGGGTCGTCATAGGGATGGACGAACACCCGGCCCTCGCGCTCGCACAGTTCGTTGGCGTGGGCCGTGGCCTCGGCGAAGTTGTCGCCATGCAGGACGACGCGCGCGCCCCACGCGGCGGTGCGCGTCACCTTGGCCACGGGGGTGAAGCGCGGCATGACGATCACCGCGTCAATGCCCAGAAGCGAGGCATGGCGGGCCACGCCCTGCGCATGGTTCCCGGCGGAAACCGTGATCACGCCGCGCCTGCGCTCGCTCTCATCCAGCAGCGCAAGCTTGTTGGCGGCGCCGCGTTCCTTGAAGGACCCCACGGCCTGCAGGTTGTCGAGCTTGAGCACGATATCCGCGCCGGTCGCCCGCGAAAGCGCCTGCGACGGAAGGGTCGGGGTGCGCAGGACACGCCCCTCGATCCGCCGTGCGGCGGCGCGGATATCGTCGAATGTGATCACGTTCTTCGCCTCAGCCGTAGGTGACGGCCAGTATTTCATAGGTCCGGTCGCCACCGGGGGCCGGGACGGACACGGTATCGCCCACGCTCTTGCCGATCAGCGACTTGGCCAGCGGGGAGGAGACGGACAGCAGGCCCTGCTTGATGTCGGCCTCATAGACGCCGACGATCTGGTAGGTGGCTTCCTTGTCGGTTTCCTCGTCCACGAGATGGACGCGCGCGCCGAATTTCACCTGGTCGCCCGACAGGGTGGCAGGGTCGATCACCTCGGCGGAGGAGACGATCTCCTCCAGTTCGAGGATACGGCCCTCGGTAAAGGACTGGCGTTCGCGCGCGGCGTGGTATTCGGCATTTTCCGACAGGTCGCCGTGGCTGCGCGCCTCGGCGATGGCCAGTATGATGGCCGGGCGTTCTTCACTCTTGAGCTTGCGAAGTTCTTCTTCGAGCCGTTGCAGGCCAGCGCCTGTCATCGGAAATTTCTGCAAGATGTATCCCCGGGGTGAAGGTCAGCGTTCGATGACTGACGGATGGTGTGGTCATGGCGGACGCCCGCATGAAACGACCCCCGCCCATCCGCGCGGCCGATGGGGCCGACGGACGGGCAGGGGCATGCATGGCGTTCAGTACGATCCCTTAAAGTAGGATTGAAGCGGCGCGACTTCAAGAACCCCGTCGCGCATCGCAGCAATCGCATAGGTCGCGGCCCGTGCGCCCGCGATGGTGGTGTAATGCGGGATGCCATGCGTCAGCGCGGAACGGCGGATGTCAAAGCTGTCGGCAACCGCCTGCGCGCCCTGCGCGGTGTTGATGACCATCTGGATTTCGCCCGAACGGATCGCATCCACGCAGTTGGGACGACCCTCCAGCACCTTGTTGACCACGCGCACCTCGACGCCCGCGTCACGCAGGCACTGCGCGGTGCCACGGGTTGCGACCACGCTGAATCCCATGTCCACCAGGCGGCGGCCCAGCGACTTGACGGCGGCCTTGTCGCTGTCGCGCACCGACAGGAACACCTCCCCCGACAGCGGCAGGCGCACGCCGGCGGCAAGCTGCGACTTGGCGAACGCACGCTCGAACGAGGCGTCGAGGCCCATGACCTCACCCGTGGAGCGCATTTCCGGCCCGAGGATCGTATCGACGTCGGGGAAGCGGTTGAACGGGAACACCGCTTCCTTCACCGCGACATGCGGGGCCACCGCCTGGTCATCAAGGCGGAATTCCGACAGGTGTGCGCCAGCCATGACACGCGCGCCGATCTTGGCGACGGGAACGCCCGTGGCCTTGGCGACGAAGGGCACGGTGCGCGACGCGCGGGGATTGACCTCAAGGACGAAGATGTCGTGTCCCTTGATCGCGTACTGCACGTTCATCAGCCCGACAATGCCGAGTTCGCGGGCCATGGCCTCCGTCTGTGCCTTCAGTTCGGTGACGATGGCGGGCGAGAGGGTATAGGGCGGCAGCGAACAGGCGCTGTCACCCGAATGGATGCCCGCTTCCTCGATATGTTCCATGACACCGGCGACATAGACGTCGGTGCCATCGGCGATGCAGTCCACGTCGGCCTCGATCGCGTCGTTGAGGTAGCGGTCGATCAGCACCGGACCCGACGCTACGTCATGCCCCGCAAGCTGTAGCGCCACGCGCATGTAGCGCTGCAGGCTGGCGCGGTCATGCACGATTTCCATCGCACGCCCACCCAGCACATAGGACGGGCGCACCACGACGGGGTATCCGATCCGGTCGGCCACGTCCTCGGCTTCCGCCAGCGACCGTGCGATGCCGTTTTCGGGCTGGCGCAGGCCGACCTTGTGCAGCATCGCCTGGAAGCGTTCGCGGTCCTCTGCCCGGTCGATGGCGTCCGCCGGCGTGCCCAGCAGCGCAATCCCCGCCGTCTCCAGCGCATGTGACAGCTTCAGCGGCGTCTGGCCACCATACTGCATGATGCAGCCCAGCACGGTGCCGTTTTCCTGTTCGCGGCGGATCAGGGCGATCACGTCCTCTGCCGTCAGCGGCTCGAAATACAGCCGGTCGGACGTGTCGTAATCGGTGGACACCGTCTCGGGGTTGCAGTTGACCATGATGGTCTCGAACCCGGCCTCACGCAGGGCATAGGCCGCATGCACGCAGCAATAGTCGAACTCGATCCCCTGTCCGATGCGGTTCGGCCCGCCGCCAAGGATGACGATCTTCTTCCGGTCGGTCGGATCACTTTCACATTCCGGCGCGCCGAACCCACCTTCGTAGGTGGAATACATGTATGGCGTGGGCGATGCGAACTCACCCGCGCAGGTGTCGATCCGCTTGTAGGCGGGCGTGACGCCCAGGCGCGTGCGCAGTTCGAGGATTTCCGCCGCTGACGTGCCCGACAGCCGCGCAAGCTGCACGTCGGAGAAGCCGAGGCTTTTCAGCGCGCGCATCCGGTCCGCATCGCGCGGCAGGCCGTCGCGCACGATGGCATGTTCGGCGGCGATGATCTTTTGCAGTTCACGCAGGAACCACGGCTCGAACCTGCAGGCGTCGTGGATGTCCTCGACGCTCAGGCCCGCGCGCAGGGCCTGCGCCGCCATCAGGATGCGTTCGGGGCGTGGCTGCGACAGGGCGGCGCGGAAGGCGTCCGGCCCGCCATCGCCCGGCGCGTCCACGGGGTCGAGGCCCGAAAGCCCGATTTCCATGGACCGCAGGCCCTTCTGCATTGCCTCGGGGAAGGAGCGGCCGATGGCCATCGCCTCGCCCACGGATTTCATGCTGGTGGACAGCAGCGCCGGGGTGCCGGGGAACTTCTCGAACGTGAAGCGCGGGATCTTGACGACGACGTAGTCGATCGTCGGCTCGAACGAGGCCGGGGTGCTGCCGCCGGTGATGTCGTTGGCCAGTTCGTCAAGCGTGTAGCCCACCGCAAGCTTCGCCGCGATCTTGGCGATGGGGAAGCCCGTCGCCTTGGACGCCAGCGCGGAGGAGCGCGAGACGCGGGGGTTCATCTCGATCACGACCATGCGGCCATCGACGGGGTTGATGCCGAACTGCACGTTCGACCCGCCGGTTTCCACCCCGATCTTGCGCAGGCACGCTAGGGAGGCGTCGCGCATGCGCTTGTATTCCTTGTCCGTCAGCGTCAGCGCCGGGGCGACGGTGATGGAATCACCCGTATGCACGCCCATCGGGTCGATATTCTCGATGGAGCAGATGATGATGCAGTTGTCGGCGGCGTCGCGCACGACCTCCATCTCGTACTCTTTCCAGCCGAGGACGGATTCCTCGATCAGCACCTCGGTCGTGGGGGAGGCGTCGAGGCCGGAGGAGACGATGCGATCGAACTCCTCGCGGTTATAGGCGATGCCGCCGCCCGACCCGCCCATGGTGAAGGACGGGCGGATGACCGACGGCAGGCCCACCTGCTTGAGCGCCTCGCGCGCTTCGGTCAGGGTATGGGCGATGACGCTGCGCGGGCTTTCGATGCCGATGGCGTCCATCGCCTCGCGGAATTTCTGCCGGTCCTCGGCACGGTCGATCACCTCGGCGTTGGCACCGATCAGTTCGACATCGTGCTTCTTGAGGAAGCCCGACTTGTCGAGCGCCATCGCCGTGTTCAGCGCGGTCTGCCCGCCCATGGTCGGCAGGATGGCGTCGGGCTTTTCACGCAGGATGATGCGTTCGACGAATTCCGGGGTGATCGGCTCGATATAGGTCGCATCCGCAAGGCCCGGGTCGGTCATGATCGTCGCCGGGTTGGAATTGACGAGGATGACGCGATAGCCCTCTTCCTTCAGGGCCTTGCACGCCTGCGCGCCGGAATAGTCGAATTCGCACGCCTGGCCGATCACGATCGGGCCGGCGCCGATAATCAGGATGGAGCTGATATCTGTCCGTTTGGGCATGTCGATACGGCTTTCAGGCGGTGGGGGAGAGGGAGTCGATCAGGGCGACGAAACGGTCGAACAGGTAGCGGCTGTCCGACGGTCCGGGGCTGGATTCGGGATGGTACTGCACCGAAAACGCGGGGTAGCGGTCGGACGCGATGCCTTCGTTCGATCCGTCGAACAGGCTGATATGCGTCGCGCGCACGCCATCGGGCAGGGTCTTGTCATCCACGGCGAAGCCATGGTTCTGGCTGGTGATTTCCACCTTGCCGGTGGCGAGGTCCTTGACGGGCTGGTTCGCGCCGCGATGTCCGCGCTCCAGCTTGTAGGTTTTCGCCCCCAGCGTCAGGGCCAGCAACTGGTGGCCAAGGCAGATGCCGAACACCGGCTTGCCCGCGTCAAGCACGCCACGGATGGCGGGGACGGCATAGGACGCGGTGGCCGCCGGGTCGCCGGGGCCGTTGGACAGGAACACGCCTGCCGGATCGTGCGACAGGATATCTTCGGCCGTGGCGGTGGCGGGGACGACGATCACCTCGCACCCGGCCGATGACAGGCAGCGCAGGATATTGCGCTTCGCCCCGTAATCGACGGCGACGACGCGGCGGCGCTTTGCCGGCAGCGGCACGGTGCCGTGCGGCCAGTGCCACACGCCCTCATCCCAGGCGTAGGGTTTGGCGCAGGTGACTTCGCGCGCAAGGTCCATGCCCTCCAGCCCCGGCCACGCGCGGGCCTGCGCCTGAAGTGCTGCGATGTCGATCCTGCCGTCGGCGGGGTAGGCGACGATGGCCGTCTGCGGGCCGCCATCGCGGATGCGGCGCGTGATCGCGCGCGTGTCGATGCCGCAGATGCCCGGGATGCCGCGTGCCTTCAGCCACGCATCAAGCGATTCCACCGAACGCCAGTTCGCGGGCGCGGTCAGGTCTTCCTTGACCACCAGTGCGCGTGCGGCGACGCGCGCGGCCTCGTCATCCTCCGGCGTGGTGCCGACATTGCCGATATGGGGAAAGGTGAAGGTGATGATCTGCCCGGCGAAGGACGGGTCCGTCAGGGTTTCCTGATATCCCGTCATGCCGGTGGAGAAGCAGATCTCCCCGATGGCGGAGGCGGCTTCGCCATGTGCGCCAAAGCCGCGTCCCCACAGGACGGTGCCATCGGCCAGGATCAGGGCGGCGGTCGCGGCGGTGGGGCGCTCGGCCGGGACGGTCGGGGAAGGCGCGGTCATGGGGGGCTCCGGTCGGTCGGATTCTGTGGCGGGTTGCAGGTCGGACAGGGACAGCCCGGTTTCGCGCAGCACCACGGTCCAGTGCTTGGGCGGGATGGCGCGGGCCTGTCGCCATTTGCGCACGGCCTCGGTACTGACACCCGTCAGGCGCGCGGCCTGTTCGGGGCCGCCAAGGCGCTTTATGATCTCGTCTATTGTCATCGGCATCTGGATGATTGTCCCTTCCGGGTCTATTTCCTATCAGCGGCCGCAGGCGATGGGAAGAAAATTCCGCACCCCCTGCGTGTCGCGGGACGTGGGAAAAACATTCCCGGACGGGATGGCCGTCCTACATCCCCCTTTATCAACAGGAGTTTGAATATGTCCTTGCGCGCACGTTTCATGGAAGACCTCAAGACAGCCATGAAGGCCGGGCAGAGCGACCGTGTCGGCACGATCCGCATGATCACGGCAAAGCTGAAAGACCTCGACATCGCGGGCCGCGCCAAGGGGGAGGATCAGGTCAGCGACGACGCCGTGATCGGCATGCTGCGCAGCATGGTGAAGTCGCGCACGGAGTCCGCGGCGATGTACCTGCAGGGCGGGCGTCCCGAACTGGCGGAAAAGGAAGAGGCGGAAATCGCCCTGATCCGCAGCTACCTGCCCGCCGACCTTGACGAGGAAACGATCGAGGCCGCCGCGCGCGAGGCGATCGAACGCACGGATGCGACCTCCATGAAGGACATGGGCCGAGTCATGGCGGCGCTGAAGACGCAGTTCGGCAGCGCGCTGGATGCCGCGATCGCAAGTTCGGTGGTCAAGTCGCTGCTGTCCGCGCGCTGAAGGCGTAGCGGCCCATGGCATTCGACCCCGCGTTCCTGGACGAACTTCGTGCCCGCACCCCGATCACCTCGGTCATCGGGCGGCGCACGAAGCTTGTGCGCTCCGGCCGGAACTGGAAGGCGTGCTGCCCCTTCCATGGGGAAAAGACGCCGTCATTCTATGTCTATGACGACCATTTCCACTGCTTCGGCTGTGGCGTGCATGGCGATGTGATCTCCTTCGTCATGCAGAGCGAGGGGCGCTCCTTCCCCGAGGCGGTGGAGGAACTCGCCACCGCTGCGGGGCTGGAGATGCCGCGCATGGACCGCCACCAGCGCGACATGCAGCGCGAGGCGCGCACGCTGGGCGATGTGCTGGAGGCGGTGCAGCAGGTGTGGCGCCTGCGCCTGCACCGTAACGAGGGGCGCGAGGGGCTGGCCTACCTGCGCGGGCGCGGCCTGACGGACGAGACGATCGCAGGCTTCGGCCTTGGCTGGTCCGGCGACGGGCGCGGCGGACTGGTGCAGGAACTCGCGGCGCAGGACATCACCCCGCAGATGCTGGCGCAGGCGGGCCTGATGCGGGTGGATGAACAGGGGCGGCCGAAGGGCGAGCTGTTCTTCAACCGCGTCACCTTTCCCATCCATGACCGGCGCGGGCGTCTGGTCTCCTTTGGCGGGCGCATCCTTGGCGATGGGCAGCCCAAATACCTCAATGGCCCGGAAACCGCGATCTTTGCCAAGCGCCGTGTCCTGTTCGGCCTTGACCGCGCCCGCGCTGCGGTGCGCGGGCCACGCGGCGGGGGGGATGTCCCCCCGCGGCCCGAACTGCTGGTGGTCGAAGGCTACATGGATGTCATCGCCCTGCACCAGGCGGGGTTTGGTGGCGCGGTCGCCCCGCTGGGCACGGCGCTGACGGCGGAACAGATGGAGGCGCTGTGGCAGGTCTCCCCCGCGCCGGTGCTGTGTTTCGATGGCGATGCGGCGGGGCAGCGCGCGGCGGTGAAGGCGGCGGAGACGGCGCTGCCACTGCTCAATGTCGAACGGACCCTGCGCTTTTGCACCCTGCCGGAGGGGGAGGACCCCGACAGCCTGCTGCGCCAGCGCGGCACGGCGGCGATGACCGCCCTGATCGACGGCGCGCGCCCGCTGAGCGAGGTGCTGTTCGGGTTGCTCAGCGAGGGGGTGCGCGATCCCGGGCCGGAACAGCGCGCGGCCCTGCGGCAGCGGCTGGAGGGGGCGGCGGCCCAGATCCCGGACCGGGCGCTGGCGTCGGAATACCGCTCCACCCTGCTGGACCGTTTCTTTTCCACGTTCCGCCGCCGTGCCCCTTCCGGGCGCAAGGGGCAGGGGAAAGGGGCAGCACCCCCGCCACGCGCGTCGGCGGGGGTGCTGCCCGTGGCGCCGGACCTCGATGCGCAGGCCGTGGCGCTGGAGCGCATGCGCATCCTGACCGCCATCCTGCTGCGCCATCCCGAAGTGGTCGAGGAAGTGCAGGATGCGTACTGCCGCCTGGACCTGCCGGTTGAACTCTCTGCGCTGCGGGCCGTCATGATCGACATGCTGGCGGAGGAGGACGGTGATCCCGATGCCCCCACGCTGATGGCCACGCTGCTGACGCGCATAGAGGCGGCGGAACTGTCGGACATGCGTGCGCGCGTGCTGTCGTCGCATCCCCTGCCACTGTCGGCGCAGGAGCGCGATGACCTGATGGATGTCGATGTGCGGCAGGAATGGTGGCATTTTTACGCGCTTTTGAACGTGGAGCGTTTTGCCGCCGACGTGCGCCTTGATACCGAACGCATGATGGCGGGGGAATTTGACGAACGCCAGTGGGAAAACCTGCGTGTCCGGCTGCTGGCGCTGGAGTCGCTGCGGCGGGGCGGGAACATTCCCGATACGCAATGAGCGCGCGGTGTTTTTGGGGAAATCAGGGCGTGCCCCTTGACTTCGGGGGGTGAATCGACCACCTGCACCTGTCGAAAGAACTGTATGCTATACAATGGCCGTATTTGTGTTTCTGCCGCGTGTCAGGCGCGATGGAAACGGCGGAAGGGACAGTGTTCCCCGACGCGGGGCCTTTGATGTTTCCGCCCGGACCGGGCGGGCCACAGATTTGCTGGGTAGGGATTGATCGGGCATGGCGACAAAGACAGCCGCGGGAACGGATGCAGCTTCCGGTGATCAGGACAATGACACCACCTTGCTGGATACGCAGTCCGGAGCCGTCAAAAGGCTGATCGCGCGTGGCAAGGAACGGGGCTACATCACCTTTGACGAACTGAACGCCGTCCTTCCGCAGGACCAGATGTCTTCCGAACAGATCGAGGACGTCATGGCGGCCCTGTCGGAAATGGGCATGCAGGTCGTCGAGAACGAGGACAACGACAGCGAGTCCGAAGACACCGCTGCCGAGCCGGAAGCCAAGAGCGAGGAACCCGCCGAGGGCGAAAGCGAGGAACCGGCCGCCGGTAACGTCGATAGCGAGAACCTTGGCCGCACCGACGACCCGGTGCGCATGTACCTGCACGAAATGGGATCGGTCGAACTCCTCTCCCGCGAGGGCGAGATCGCGATCGCCAAGCGGATCGAGGCGGGCCGTGACGAGATGATCGGCGGCCTGTGCGAAAGCCCGCTGACGTTCCGCGCCATCATTTCGTGGCACGAACGGCTCAAGGCCGGGGAAATGCTGCTGCGTGACATCGTCGATCTCGAGGCGATGCAGTCCGGCAATGCCGCCCCGGGCGAGGAGACGGAAGAAGGCGAGGAACCCGCGTCCGAAGACGGTTTCGAGGCCACGTCCGAGAACGAGGAGGCCGAGGAAGGCGAGGGTGAGGGCGAAGGCGCCGGCCTGTCGCTCTCCGCGCTGGAGGAAAAGCTCAAGCCCGAGATCCTCGAACAGTTCGAGGAAGTCGAGGCGCTGTACGCCCGCCTGCACGAACTTCAGGCCACGCGGCTTGAGAAACTGACGTCGGGCGGTGAAATCTCCGCCGAGGCGGAGGCCGCGTACGAGCAGTTGCGCTGCGAACTTGTCGGCAAGGTCCAGCAGGTCCACCTCCACAACACCCGCATCGAGGTGCTGGTGGAACACCTGAAGGCCATCTTCCAGCGCCTTAACGGGCTGGAGGGGCGCATGCTGCGCCTCGCCGAAAGCACCAAGGTCTCGCGCGAGGATTTCCTGCTGAAATATCGCGGGCGCGAACTGGACCCGGGCTGGGTGGATGTCGTCTCCGCCCTGCCGGGCAAGGCGTGGAAGAATTTTGTCGCCAAGCACATGGACACGGTCATCCGCCTGCGTGGGCAGGTGGCGGAACTGACGCAGGAGACGGGGCTGCCGGTGGGCGAATTCCTCCGCGTCTATGCCACCGTGTCGCGGGGCGAGCGTGATTCCGCGCGCGCCAAGAAGGAAATGATCGAGGCGAACCTGCGCCTCGTGATCTCGATCGCCAAGAAATACACCAATCGCGGCCTGCAGTTCCTCGACCTGATTCAGGAAGGCAATATCGGCCTGATGAAGGCGGTGGACAAATTCGAATACCGCCGTGGCTACAAATTCTCGACCTATGCGACATGGTGGATCCGCCAGGCGATCACGCGCTCCATCGCGGACCAGGCGCGCACGATCCGCATCCCGGTCCACATGATCGAGACGATCAACAAGCTGGTGCGTACCTCGCGCCAGATGCTGCACGAGATCGGGCGCGAGCCCGCGCCGGAGGAACTGGCCGAAAAGCTGGGTATGCCGCTGGAGAAGGTGCGCAAGGTGCTCAAGATCGCCAAGGAGCCGATCTCCCTCGAAACCCCGATCGGGGATGAGGAAGACAGCCACCTGGGTGATTTCATCGAGGACAAGACGGCGGTCATCCCGCTGGATGCCGCGATCCAGACGAACCTGCGCGAGGCGACGACGCGCGTGCTCTCCTCGCTCACCCCGCGAGAGGAGCGTGTGCTGCGCATGCGCTTTGGCATCGGCATGAACACCGACCATACGCTCGAGGAGGTGGGGCAGCAGTTCAACGTGACGCGTGAACGCATCCGCCAGATCGAGGCCAAGGCCCTGCGCAAGCTCAAGCATCCCAGCCGCAGCCGCAAGCTTCGCTCCTTCCTTGACGATAACTGATCGTCCCGGGGGCCGGGTCGTGGTGCAGGGTGTCACGCGGGTGTCGGTGGACGTGACGTTCCTGTGCATGGACCGCCAGCCACCCGGTCCCGTCCCGGAATTGCCGGAAGGTTATGAGATACGGCGGGAGATCCATCCCGCCGTATCGCTGTACCGCGACCTGTACAACCGTATCGGGCAGGATTACTGCTGGTGGCTGCGGCGTGTGATGGGGGATGCGCAACTGGCCGAACTGCTGGGCAATCCGGCGGTCGGGGTCTATGTCCTGCGCGACCATGGCGAGGTGGCCGGGTTCTTTGAACTCGATGCGCGGCAATGTCCCGATATCAACCTTGCCTATTTCGGGCTGCTGCCCCGGTGGATCGGGCGTGGGGTCGGGCTGTCATTCCTGCATGCCGCCATCCGCACGGCATGGCGGCAGCGTCCCGCCGCGCTGCGGGTCAATACCTGTTCCGCCGATCATCCACGTGCGCTTCCGAACTATGTCCGGGCGGGATTCCGCGTGGTTCGGGTCCTGCGAGAGGTATGGGACATTCCCGACCATATCGGGCTGCACCTACCGGAAATCCAGTAAAATCTGACAGTTAGGAAATTCTGAAACTCATACTTAATGTAAGTGCAAAATTATTTTGTTTCGCCAGTTGTTATGACAACATATGGAACCAATATCTGCTCCAGAAAAGGAGATATGGTCGGGTGGAATACAATTTTTCCTATTATTCGTTTTGCGGGATAAGCAAGGCAGACCTGCTGTCCGGTCTGGGCATGCAGGACACCGGTACCCTCGACGCCAATGGGCAGTATGATTTTACCATGGCGCAGTTGCCGGACCACTGGATTGTCTTTCGCTACAACAACCTTGGTCGGCCGCCTGCCGTCGCGCGAAAGGAACTGTCGCGGCAGGGGACCCTGATTGCGTGCGACGTGCGCGAAGGCGAGCATGTCTGCCGCGTGGAGTGTTATGAACATGGCGTACTGAAATGGTCCATCAGCCACGATGGGGAGGCAGGCGATACGCTGGACCTTGAGGTGGTGGGGATCGTGCCGCCCACCTTCGCCCCCATGCGCAGGGCTGCCTTCGCCGCGCAGCAGAAGGCCGATCAGGCGGGGGAGGACGCCCATTACATGTACTGGCTGCCGCTTGACTTTGCCGCCAGCCTGACCGGTTACCGCTATGACCGGGAAAAATTCCCGTGGGGCACGCCGCAGTTCACGGAAATCGAACCGGTCATCCCGACCACGTTCTGATGCATGGGAAGGGGCCTGCCGCTCAGGCGGCGGTCCCTTCGCGGACGCGGGTATAGAACGCCTCGATCAGGTGCGCCTGGCGATCGGGGTTGAAACGTTGCATGTCCCACTCCTGCGGGCCGAGTTGGCGCATGTGGCGCAGGCCCTGCGCCATGGCGGCGACATCGCCAGGCGGGACAAGCGAAGGCGAGGCGGGGGGCAGGATGTCAAGCACCCCGCCCGCCGCCGTCGCGATGACAGGCAGGTGCGCCGCCATGGCCTCCAGCAGGGCAAGGCCGAAGGGTTCATGCAGCGATGGCATGACGAAGCCGTCAAGCATGCCCAGGTCGGCCGGGAAATCGGAGCGGTAGCCCGGGAAGATGACATCCCCGCCGCCCATGGCCTCCAGCCGGGCACGTTCGGGTCCATCCCCGAACAGGATCAGTCGCGCATCGGGCAGGGCGGCCTGCCTGAACGCGCGGATCAGGATATCAAATCCCTTCTTTGTCACCATCCGGCCCCCGCCGCCGACCAGGAACGTTTTGTCCCCCACGCCGAACTGCGTGCGCATGCGCTGGCGTTCGGCGGGTGTCGGGCGCGGGCGCTGGCGGGTCCAGTTGCCGATGACGGTCCGTGCGCCCGCGAATGTGGACGGGATTTCGTCGGCCTGCCACCGGGCAATGCAGATCAGCGCGTCACAGCGGCCATAGGCGCGCGCGCTGAAACGGCTGTGCAGGGTGGCGATAAGCGGGACATGGCGTGGACGTGGCAGCAGGCCAAGGCGGAAGCTGCTTTTGCCCAGGTGGGTATGGATCACGTCGGGACGAAAATCCGCCAGCGTCTTCAGGTAGGACACGCAATATCCCCCACGCCCGGCGCGGACCATGCGTACCGGTGGTGCGATATGGGGGGTGATGTCGCTGCCGGTCAGCGGGTCGGTGGTCCGGCGGTCGATATGGATGCAGACTTCGTGGTGGTGTGCCTGCATCGCGGCCAGTTCGGTGACATAACGTTCTGTTCCGGCAAATTCACGGGTCATTATGCAATGCAGAATGCGCAAGATGACATCCTCAGGAGGCTGCGGGATACACGACTATCGTGCATGGATAGTGGAAAAAAAAACCTACAAAGCGGAGAATGCTTAAAAACTGTTTCAAAGTGGCGCGGACATGCGCCCACCGTCCCGGCGATATGAGAGGGGAATATCGGGGCGACTGCGCTTTTTTCCTTGTCTGCGGGGGACGATCGTGCTTCAACGCGCACCTTCCCTGCCGGGTGCGTGGCATCGTCCCCGGCTATACCCGCGTCATGTGACAGCATGATGGCGCGGCGGACCGTGTCCGTTGCGAAAGGGGTTGAACAGATCCGAAGGGAGTTCCCATGCCATTGTATGAAACCGTGCTGATTGCACGTAACGACGTGTCGCAGCAGCAGGTCGAAGCCATCGCCGATGGCATCGCAACCGTGCTGGAAGCGGAATCCGGTTCGATCAAGAAGCGTGAATACTGGGGCCTGCGTACCCTGGCGTACCGCATCAAGAAGAACCGCAAGGGACACTACATGCTCCTCGGCCTGGATGCGACGCCTGCCGCCATCAAGGAAATCGAGCGTCAGCTCAGCCTGAACGAAGACGTCCTGCGCGTGCTGATGCTGCGCGTTGACGAAATCGACGAGGCCCCGTCCGTGATCCTGTCGCGCAAGGGTGACGAGCGCGAGCGTGGGTTCCGTTGTCCGAAGCCCGCCGGTCGTTTCGAAAGCGGCCGTGGCAACAGTGGCGGCCAGCGCCGCAACTATGACGACCGCGAAGAGTTCCGCGCCCGTAACGAGCGTGAAGAACAGCAGCGCAACAATGCCGGCGCCCCCGCCAGCAGCGAAGCGGAGTAAGAGCTGATGTCCGAGACAACCGAGATCAACCCCGCCGCCCGTCGCGTGGCCGTGGGTGCGCGTCGTCCGTTTTACCGTCGCCGCAAGTCCTGCCCGTTCTCCGGCCCCAACGCGCCGCAGATCGACTACAAGGACGTGCGCCTGCTGAGCCGCTTCCTGTCCGAGCGTGGCAAGATCGTCCCCAGCCGCATCACGGCAGTGTCCGCCAAGAAGCAGCGTGAACTGGCCCAGGCCATCAAGCGCGCCCGTTTCCTGGCCCTGCTGCCCTATATCGTAAGCTGAGGGAGGCAGAACCATGTCCGCAGTAGAACTCATCCTGCTCCAGCGCGTCGAGAAGCTGGGCCAGATGGGCGAGATCGTCACGGTGAAGCCGGGCTATGCCCGCAACTTCCTCCTGCCGCAGGGCAAGGCGATCCGCGCCAACGCACACAACCGCGAGCGTTTCGAGCGTGAGCGCGTGCAGCTTGAGGCCCAGAACCTCAAGCGTCGCGAGGAGGCCGAGCGCCTGTCCGAGCGCATGCACGGCCTGTCCGTCATCCTGATCCGTCAGGCCGGCGACAGCGGCAGCCTGTATGGCTCCGTCACCACCCGCGACATCGCCGAGGCGACGACCAAGGCTGGCCTGACGATCTCGCGCTCGCAGGTTATCCTGCCCGAGCCGATCAAGCAGCTTGGTGTGTACGAAGTCCGCGTGGCCCTGCATCCGGAAGTTTCGATGCAGGTCAGCGTGAACGTCGCACGTTCGGAAGAAGAAGCCGAACGTCAGGCACGCGGTGAGGAAATCGGCGCCGAGCGCGACGATGATGCCTCCGGCTTTGTCTAGGAAGCGGTCGAAACCGAAGCCGCCCCCGAAGAAGCCGTCGCGGAGACGACGGAAGAACACCCCGCCGCCTGATTTGGCGTGCAGGCCGGTCCATCCCTGTGATGGGCCGGATGTTCAAGGCATGAAGGCCCGGTGGGAATGTCCCGTCGGGCCTTCTGTCATTTTGGGAAGCTTTCTCAGGGCTCTGCCCTGAAACCCGCCAAAGGGCATTGCCCTTTGGAAACCATGACTTGCGGTTGTTCCGGAAGCCTCAGACATTCAAAAGTTTTTGGTGAAGCTTTTTTCAAAAAGCTTCAGAAGACGCCGCCTTTATTCTTTGATCAGGAAGCCGAAGACTGACGCCCCAGATGGGCATGGGCCAGCCGGTCGAAATCAGCGATGTCGAGCGTCTCCGCACGCCGGTTCCCCGCAATGCCTGCGGCCTCCAGCAATGCTTCCCCGCCGATGCCCCGCAACGCGCCCCGCAGCATCTTGCGCCGCTGGCCAAAGGCGGCCGCCGTGACCTGCTCCATCGCGCGGAACAGGGCAGGGGCAGGCTGCTGCGCATGGGGGATCAGGTTCACCACGGCGGACTGCACCTTGGGCGGCGGGGAAAAGGCGCCGGGCGGAATGATCATGACGATGCCGCACCGCGCAACCCATTGCGACAGGACCGCAAGCCGCCCGTAATGATCGGAATCCGGCGTGGCGCAGATACGCTCCGCCACCTCAAGCTGGAACATCAGCGTCAGGCGCGCCCACTGCGACGCCTGCCGCAGCCAGCCAATCAGCATCGGCGTGCCGACGTTATAGGGCAGGTTGGCGACGATCTGGCGCGGGGCGGGGCACAGGGTGGTCAGGTCACGACGCATGGCGTCGGCCTCCACCACATGCAGGCGCCACGGATATGAGGCGGCCAGTTCGTTCATGATGACAATGGCGCGGGCATCGACCTCCACCACCGTCAGGCTGGCGGCAGGGGTATTGAGGAGTGCGCGCGTCAGGCCGCCCGGACCGGGGCCAACCTCCACCACGTTTACACCATCGAGCCTGCCTGCCATGCCCGCGATGCGCGCGGTGATGCCGGGGTCGAGCAGGAAATGCTGCCCCAGTGACTTGCGCGCGTCGAGGCCATGGCGCGCGATGACGTCACGCAGCGATTCGCGCGGCGGGGAACCGGAAAGCGTCATGCCTGGCGGGATCAGGACTTGGAACGCATGTCGATGACCGCACGACGGTGCAGGTCACGATCCAACTGCCGCGATGTCTGTTCCACACGTTCATTGAGCAACTGGTCGGCGATCTCGCTTGGTGTCTGCAGGGCGACGTTACGCTCCTCCCGCTTGCAGACCATGATGAGGGCGATGCCGTACATCGACACCAGCGGGTGGCTGGTTTCCCCGGGCTTGAGGCTTTCCATCACTTCGCGCATCTGCGGGTTCAGGCGGTCAACGCGCAGTTCGCCGGGATCGGTGGGGTGTTTTTCGCCGTATTTCTTGTTAAGCGCTTCCATCTCGTCACAGGACTTGATCTTGCCGGCAAGGTCGCTGGCCTGCTGGAGGGTCTGCTTCTGCTGGTCGGACGGGTCCTGCGGGTTGAGGGGCTGCGTAAAGGGCAGGAATGCCTGATGGATGCTCAGGATGGTCGCCATTTCATGGCCGACCGTACGGCGGCTGTTGATGGTCGCGATCACGTACCCACCGGCAACACGGATGGGGTTGGAAATCGCGCCGTCGGGCATCTTGCGCGCGACCTCGACCACTTCGGGGTCAAGGCTGTCTTCCTGCGTCCAGCCGAGCATCCCGCCTTCAAGCGCGCTCTGGCTCTGGGAGAACTGGGCCGCGACGATGGGGAACGGCGCGCCTTCGCGCAGTTCCTGAATGATGGTCTCGGTGAATTTGAGTTCGGTTTCGGGATGGTGGGGATCCTCGACCGGGACGAAGATCTCGCTGATCATGTACTGCGGCTTGCCATCCTCGCGCTTCAGCGCGTCGGTGCGCTGCTGGATCTCGGTCGCGGTGATGCGCCCGCGTGACCCGGTTTCCATGCGCAGCACCTGCGACCAGCCCACCTGCACGCGGATCTGGTCGATCAGGGTCGTGAGCGAGATGCTGTCCTGCGCCAGGCGGTTGCGCAGGGAGTTTTCGGGCATGCCATTGCGCTGCTCGATCCCGGAAATGGCGGCGGCGATCTGTGCGACGGGCACGTTGATGTGCCGCTCCAGCATCGCCTCCATGCGCAGGCGTTCGTCAATCAACTGGCGCACGATCTGCGGGCGCAGGCGGGTCATGATGTCGTCGCTGACATCCAGCCCCGATGACAGCGCGAACAGCCGCCCGCGCGTATCGACATCGCGCTTCGTCAGGACGGATCCATTGACGATGGCGATGATCGAATCCTCGGTCTGCGGTTCCGCGCTGGTGCCTGCATCCGTCTTGTGGCGGGCATGGCGGGTGCTTGCGGCATCGGCGCCGTGGCAGGTGGCGACGGCCATCGCCGCCGTCATCAGCCCCGCGCCCATGCACGATGCCAGCCTGCGTGCCTGCCGGGCCGCACGACGGGAAGGGACGCTGCCAGGGGTGGCGGAAAACCAACGCATTCAGATCAATCTTTCACGCATCATCAGCCATTCATGCCAAACGAACCGATGGTCTTGAACGTCAGGGAGAACATTACGGTCGAATTGCTCTGCTGACCACCAATTGTGGTGTACTGCTTGAGGTACATCACATCAATGCCGAAACAGTCATTCTGGTAGCCCGCATCGCCACCCACGGACACGCTCTGCTGGCGTGACAGGCTGCGGCGGATATATCCCGCAAGGTGCCAGTTGTCCCATGTCGTTGACGCGCCGAATGTCAGTTCGCTGATCGGCTTATAGTAGATCGAGGGCGGCGTCGAGGTATAGGGATTGTTTGCGTAATAATAGTAAGGCGTCACCGGTTCATAGATATAGCCGCCATTGACACGGAAATACTTGAAGCCCGCACTTCCCAGCGCATCGGCGAAATCGACGCGCCCGGCATAGGGATCAAGCCGCATTTTCCCATCAAAATCAAAGAAGTGGTTGGGGACGATGCGCGTGCCCATCACCACGTCCGACAGATGGTGGCTCAGCCCCGAATAGGGGATGCGGTCATGTTCGACATGCTCCTGGAAGCTTTCACCCACCAGTACGTCAACCTGGTGACCGTTCCATGTCCAGTTCGAATGCAGCCCGACATTGGCGCGCAGGCCACCATCAAGCCGGTCCGTCCCGGCATAGCGGTTCAGCGCGAACAGCGTCTGGTCGGTGAATTCATACGACAGGCTGTCTTCGTTGGGGATGAAGCGCGACGAACTGTTGCCGGTGTTGGGGGCAGCGATGATCTGCGCGATCGGTTCAAGGATTTCCGACCCGCGGCCATGGTTGAAGCTGCGCAGGAAGGGCCAGTTGAGCTTCAGCGCCACGGTGGGCAGGACCTGTCCCGCCACCTGGCTGCGGGTGGTCTTGGCATAGTTTGGCTGCTCGTTAAGCTGTGTCGCGCGGTGGATGGCCGATTCGACATGCAGCGTCAGGTCCCAGATCTGCCCCAGCGAGTTGCGGAACGGCCTGTCCCAGTTGAGCGTCAACTGCCCGCGCTGGTCCGATGTCCCGTTTTCACGATAGACGTAGAAATCGGTGGTATCGAGGCTGAAACGCCCGCCAAGCGCGTCAGGCTGCCCGAAATAGCTGTAGGTGTAGCGCGGCAGCACCCATGGCAGGTCGCGGTTGTGGATGATGCCTTCGTTCAGCCCCTGATAGGCCTGCGCATCGACGCGCGAATACGACCCGGTGCCGAATCCCTCAAGGTAGATGTTCGAATTCAGCGTATCCTGCCCGTAGCCGGAAATGCGGTAGTCACGCATGTAGTTGGCGGAACTTGCGACGTTGATATGCGCGCCAAGCCGCCATGTCTTGTTCAGGGAGAACCGGCCCGAGCCAAAGAAATACCCCTGGACGCCGTGGTTGTCCTTACTGTCAACCTCGTCACCGAAAGTATTGATGTAGTTGATGTCATGATGGGTGTCATAGGCGATGCCCGCGCGCACGTTCATGCTGCCGAAGTTGAAGCGGTGGCGGTACTGCGCGCTAAGCTGCGGGCCGGTGCGGGTGGAGAACAGCCCTTCGGCCACCAGGTCCGACTGCCCGTCGATCACCCAGTAATACGGGATGGTGACATACGTGCCGAGATAGCGGTTGTGCGGCGTGAAGCCGGGCGTGAGGAAGCCGCTCTGGCGTCGCACGGACTGGTCGGTCATGGAGAAGGCGGGCAGGTAGAAGATCGGCACGCCAAAGAAATCGACAAATGCGTCACGGAACTCGATGCGCTTGTGCTGCAGGTCATGCGACGCGTCATAGGCGCGGATCTGCCAGAAGGGCGCGCGTTCGGGATGGCGGTCACAGATCTCGCACGCGGTATAGACGACGCGCGTCAGGTCATTGACCTTGCCGCCCGTGCGCCGCACGCCGTTCGCCGCCATGCGGGCGTTGTCGTCCATCTGCGCGTACATCTTGCTCATGATGCCATCGCGCATGCCGTTGCTCAGCTCGGCATAGCTGGTGAACATCACCGTCCCGTCGGGTTCGACCACCGCGACATTGCCCGAGGCCGAGGCCACGCCGGTATTGCGGTCGTAGATCACCTTGTCCGCCCGCATGACCTGGTCGTTCTGCCAGATCTGGACATTGCCGCTCCAGATCGCAAGGCCGTTCTTGCTGTCATAGGCGACATGGTCGGCCTGGAAGGTGACGGGATCGCCCGTGGACACGGTGCTTGACGATGCCGCACCGTGCTGTGTCCCCGTGGTGGCGTCCGGCTGCGACGCTGCCGTCTGCGAATGGACATGCCGCCCCCGCATGGAGGGGGAGTTCTTGCTGGCCGGGGTCGGAAGTGGCTGCGACGCATCGGGGGTCGTGTCCGTCGCGCTGGCCGCGCGTGCCGTCGCCACGCCGCCCGGGGCCCCCAGCAGCATCATCATCCCCCCAAGGATCGTCGCCGACAGCAAGGCGATGCGCGATGCCCGTCTCGGCGGGGCAGGGCGCATGCGCTCAGGGTCGCGGGTGCGGCGCGACAGGGGGAAGGGACGGACCATTAACCGTCCTCTAGATGAAGAAGTAATGAAACTGCAAGACAAAGCCCTGCCCCGGTGGGGGCCCATGCCGCAAGCACGGGGGGCAGGGCGCCCGATTCACCGAACTGTGCCGCGATCTTGGAGATGGCGAACAGTGCAAAACCCGCCCCCACGCCCAGACTGATCATCCGCACCACGCCCCCGCGCCGCGCCGGGCGCATCGAAAATCCCGCCGCCACCAGCGCCATCGTGCCGCACAGGACCGGCAGCGTCAGCAGGCTCTGGAAACGCAGGCGGTGGCGGATGGAGGAAAAGCCCGAACGGTTGAGCAGCTTGATGAACCCCGGCAGCGCCCAGACCGACAGCGTGTTGGGGGAGGCGAGGCTGTCCTGCACCCCCGCCAGCGTCAGGTCGGCGGGCAGCGTCATCTGCCCCATGTCCACCGGGTTTTCATCGGGGCGGAGCAGTCGCGCCCCCTCCAGCACCCAGCGCCTGTTGCCGAGGTAGCCGTGCGCGGCCTCGATACGCGTCAGCATGTGGTCATGCCCGTCAAGGCGGAAGATGCTGACGCCGGAAATGCGCATCACATGGTCACGCAGCCTGACGCGCCGGGCATGGACGATGGCGACGCCATGATCGACAAGGCCGTTGTCGGACTGGCGCATCCACAGGGCGCCGCCGCTCATGTTGATGGTCTTGACCGTGCTTTCACGCAGGTACTGCTGGTCCAGGATTTCCGCCCGGCGGTACATGGCCGATGACAGGGGGCTTATGACCGTGGTGGACAGGGCGCCGATCATGATGGCGCACCCGACCGGCCCGGCCAGGAACTGCCACGCGGAAATGCCCGCCGCGCGCGCCACCACCAGTTCGGACGAACGCGCCAGGCGCCAGAAGCAGATGATCCCGCCAAGCAGGACGCCAAAGGGCAGGATCTCCAGCATGGCGAAGGGGATGTGCAGGACCGCGATCTCGCTGACGAGGGAGGCGGGCACGTTGGGCCTGCTGGAGACGCGGCGCAGCAGGTCGATGAAATCGAACAGCGTGATCAGTCCCGTCAGGAACGCGATCACCGCCAGCACGGCATAGGTGAACTGGCGCGCGATATAGAGCGAGAGGGTCCGGGCGAAGGTCATCGTGGCGGGAGTGTCCCCGGAGCAGGGCCGCGGGTGCGGAATTCGGGCCAGAACAGGATGGCCATGCACACCAGTCCCGGCACGAGGGCGCAGATCCACATCAGCGGCATCAGTGCGAGGTTGCGGCTGGCGAGGTTCTGCACCAGCAGCGCCAGCGCCTGCACCGCGACCACCGCCAGCGTGGCCGCCACGGGACGCATGATGTTGCCATGGCGCGAAAACCCGCCCCCCAGCGCGCCAAGCAGGCCGATCATGGCAAAGGAAAACGCACAGAGCGGCGATGTCAGCCGACGCCATGCCTCGATGATCATCTTTTTCTCGTCACGTGGTGAAAACTGCCGCAGGTTCGGATGCAGCAGGGCGGTGATCGGCAGTTCGTTCGCATCGGGCTGGCGGGTCTGCGTGCCGTGCGGGGCGGACAGGTCGATGGTGTTG
Organism: Gluconacetobacter entanii; assembly: GCF_003206495.1. Lineage (GTDB taxonomy): Bacteria > Pseudomonadota > Alphaproteobacteria > Acetobacterales > Acetobacteraceae > Novacetimonas > Novacetimonas entanii. The sequence goes on from NZ_NKUF01000001.1 coordinate 178,954, forward strand.
CGCTCGAAACTCAGCATGTTCAGCCGTCCCGTCTTGCGGTCGATTTCCTGGCGGGACCCATTGAACAGGACAACGCGCGGCTGGTCATTGATGATGACCAGGCTGCCTTCCTCCGCCAGGATGGTGGCCTGCGCATCAGGCTGGCGGTCGTCTTCGACCATGATGCCATGCAGCAGCCCGTTTTCATCGCGGGTGCGGATATAGACGGTCATGTTGTCCGAAACCTGCGTGAACACCCCATCCTGTATCAGGAAGGCCGCCATCTTGTTGCGGATCTGGTATTCATACTGGCGAAAGCCGTGATACGACGCGGGCACCACCCACAGGTTGAGCGCATAGCACGCCAGTACCGACACCATGGCGCACAGCAGCGCCGGGCGCGCCATCATGAAGGGCGACAGCCCCGCCGCCTGCATGACCGTCAGTTCCCGGTCCGATCCCAGCCGCTGATAGATGAACTGCACCACCACGAATGTCGTGATCGGCAGGATGACCGCGACGAAGGAGGGGATCAGCAGGCTGGTCAACTGCACGAACACCCGCAGCGACAGCCCGCGCCCGACCACCAGCGAGACGAAATGCAGCGACTGCGTCAGCCAGATGAGCAGCACGAGCGCCCCTGTCGTCGCGACGAGCGCCAGCAGCAACTGTCGCAGGACGTAGCGGTCCAGAATCGACAGACGCGTGGAGAAGCGTTGGATGACGGGATAGGCGACAGGCATGCTCCTGTCTAACCCTCATCGCGGTGCATAAAAAGGTATGTTACCGCAAAGGTCTGAAACAGTCTGTGTCCGTCGGGCATCGTGTCGGGTCGTCACGACGTGGCGGGCGGGAAGATTTTGCCCGGATTCATCAGGTCATGCGGGTCCAGCGCCGCCTTTATGCGCCGCATGGTCGCCAGTTCCGCGCCACCGCGCCATTCCGCCATCATGTAGGGTTTGAGCTGTCCCACCCCGTGTTCGGCGGAAAACGACCCGTCAAGGTCGCGCACGATGTCGGCCACCGTGTCCATGATGTCATGGCTGCGCGCCAGGAAGGCGTCGGCGGGCATGTCCACTGGCTGCACCACGTTGAAATGGATGTTGCCATCGCCCAGATGCCCGAACGGCGCGGGGCGGATGCCGGGGATCAGGTCCTCGCACGCCCGTGTCGCGCGCGCGATCAGTTCGGGCACGCGCGCAACGGGAACGGATACGTCGTTCTTCACGCTCGCGCCCGCGCGCTTCTGTGCCTCGGCATGTTCCTCGCGCAGTTTCCACAGGTTGGCGCGCTGCCCCTCGCTCTCGGCCATGACGGCGTCGGTCACGATGCCCTTTTCCATTGCATCGGCCAGCACGCCTTCCATGAACTCGCGCAGGTCGGCGCCCGGGCGCGGTGTCGCAAGCTCCACCAGGACATAGGCCGGGGCGGGCTGTTCCAGCGGCAGGCTGGCCCCCGCGATCAGGTCGTTGACCAGCGCCATGCCCGTGCCCGACATGTATTCGAACGCCTGGATCAGCGCGGGGTCCAGCGCGCGGAACGCACTGAACAGCGCAAGCGCGCCCTGCGCGTCCTCGACCGCGCACAGGGCGACCTCGATCTCCTTCGGCGCGGGCTGGAGCTGGATGATCGCGCGCGTGATGAAGCCCAGCGTCCCTTCGGAACCGACGAAAAGCTGGCGCAGCGCGTATCCGGTGTTGTCCTTGCGCAGGCGGCGCAGGCCGTGGAACACCTCCCCGTCAGGCAGGACCGCCTCCAGCCCCAGCACCAGTTCGCGCGCGTTGCCGTACCGCACGGTGTTGTTGCCGCCCGCGTTCGTCGCAAGGATGCCACCCATCTGCGCCGACCCTTCGGAGGAGATCGACAGCGGCAGCATCATCCCCGCCTCCCGCGCGGCGTCCTGCGCGACCTTCAGGGGCACGCCCGCTTCGACCTCCATCGTCATTTCATGGGGGTCGATGCCCCGGATATGGTTCATGCGCCCCATGCAGATGACCACCTCGTGCCCGCTGTCATCGGGGGTCGCGCCGCCGACCATGCTGGTATTGCCGCCCTGCGGCACCATCGGGACGCCATGGGCGACACACAGGCGCACCGCCTCTGACAGTTCGCGCGTATCCGCCGGGCGCAGCACCGCAAGCGCGCGGCCATGGTACAGGTTGCGCCAGTCGGTGCAGAACGGGTCCATGTCGCCCGCCGCCGTCAGCATCCCCGACGGTCCCAGAAGCTGGCCAAGCCGTTCAAGCAGCTTCGCGGGATCTGCGGGTGTGGGGGATACGGCGGTCATGATGGCAGGCCTCCTGAAAGCTGGTGCGGATACGTCAATGGCTGGGCGGGGGGATGCGTATTCTGCGCGTGCGATTGTGGCGCGGTATAGGGCGCGCTGGCCTGCGCGGGCGAACTGTCCAGCGCGTGGAACAGTTCCGTCACCGCGATCCCCGCCAGCGTGCCGATGGCCAGCGCCAGCATCAGGGTGGTGCGCCGGGGCGTGGCGCGCGTGCCCGTCGCGGCCAGGCGCGCCTGGATCTGCGCCAGCGCCGTCTGCGTTTCCGCGCGTGCCTGCTGTGTCAGCAGCAGTTCGTCCTGCAGCTTGTCATTGATCCTGCGTGAATTGCGCAGTTCGTCGTCAAGCCTGCGGATGCTGTCCGCCATTTCGGAGATACGGCTGTGGGCATCCTTGATCTCCCGCGCCGCCGCCGCGCTCGTGCGTCCGCCGCGCGGGGCGCGTGGCTTGGCTGCCGCGCGGGGCGGGGGATTGGGGGCGATGGCCGTAAACAGGTTTTTCAGCGCGCCACCCGTCGTCTGGTTCTTGCGCGCGCGGGCGCGGATGGCCGACAGCGCGCTTTCCGACTGTCCCGGATTGTCCTCCAGCACGAGTGCCAGAATATCCGACAGGATCTTGAGTTCCTTGGGGTCTAGGCTATCGCTCATGTCAGGTATCGCCAGGGTCGGGTCATCAGGGTCGGGTCATCATGTGCGCGGGCAGGCGGCGCGGGACAGGCGGTCGGCAATGGCGGCGCCCAGCCCATGCGTCGGCACGGGCTGGACCGCGATCGCGCGCAGTCCGCGCCTGCGCCCCTCCATATCAAGAAACCGCAGCCCGGCGAAGAGGCGCGCGGCCGCTTCCTCCAGCTTTTCGCCCGGGCTGAGGTTCCATGTCAGAGAACTGCCGGGCAATTCCGGGCCGAACGCCAGCAGCGCTTCGTCCGGGGCGACGGACACGGCACCAAGGCGGACCGGCAGCGTGGGGGCGTAATGCGACGACAGCCGCCCCGGCGCGGCGGGGCGCGCGTCGCTGCTGTCATGGGGCAGGGTGATGTCGGGGCATATTTCGCGCAGGGCCTCGATCGGGATCCCGCCGGGACGCAGCAGGACCGGGTGCGGTCCCGTCAGGTCCACGATCGTGCTTTCGACCCCCACGGCACACGGGCCGGAATCGAGCACGGCGTCGATCCTGCCTTCCAGCCCGTCAAGGACATGTTCCGCGCGTGACGGGCTGACGCCGCCCGACGGGTTGGCCGAAGGGGCCGCGACCGGAACCCCCGCCGCCGCCAGCAGCGCGCGCGCCACATCCCCCGCCGGCACCCGCACCGCGACGGAGGGCAGGCCCGCCCCGGCAAGGTCACAGATCGCGCAGTCGGCCGTGCGCGGCAGCACCAGCGTCAGCGGCCCGGGCCAGAAACGTTGCGCAAGGCGACGCGCCCGCGCATCGGCGTGCGCATGGACGAAGGCGCTGGCGGCATCGGGAAAATGGCTGATGAGCGGATTGAACGCCGGGCGCTGCTTCGCCGCGAAGATGCGTGCGACCGCGTGGGCGTTGGTGGCGTCGGCGCCAAGGCCATAGACCGTCTCCGTCCCGAACGCGACCAGTCCGCCGCCACGCAGGATGTCCGCCGCCTGCGCGATGCCCGCGCTGTCCGCCGCCAGCCGTCGTGTCATTGCGCGCCGCGGCAGATGAAGGGCGGATTGCGCCACCCCGCCTTGCCATAGGCCAGCGGCGTGCCGTCGAATTCGGTGATGCTGCCGCCTGCCTCCTCCAGCACGGCCTGCGGGGCCGCGGTGTCCCATTCCATCGTCGGGCCAAGGCGGGGATACAGGTCCGCCACCCCTTCGGCCACACGGATGAACTTCACCGCCGATCCGATGTTGCGGATGCTGGCGACGGGCTGGCGCGACAGCAGGTCCTTCAGGCGCGGGTCATCGGCGTAATGGCGTGATGCCAGCACGTCCAGCCCCGCCGCGGGTGCGGTGCGGGCATGGATCGGGTGCTGCCCGGATTCGTCACGCCGCCACGCGCCATGGCCGATCCGCCCGGCATAGACCTGGTGATACGCCGGCAGCGCCACGGCGCCGAGGATCGCGCGACGGTCGCGCACCAGCCCGATATTGACGGTGAAATCCTCCCGCCCCGCCGCGAATTCCCGCGTCCCGTCCAGCGGATCGACCAGCCAGTAGGTCCGGTCGGTCTCCACCTCGATCCCCGCCGCCGCTTCTTCCTCGGCAATGACGGGAATGGACGGGGCGGCGGCCCGCAGCCCGGCAAGGATATGCGCCTCCGCCGCGTGGTCGGCCTCCGTCACGGGGGAATCATCTGTCTTGGTGTGCGTGATGAACCCGCGTGCGCGGATGTCGCGGATCAGGGCTGCGGCCTCCGTCGCAAGACGGACCGCCAGATCGAGCAGGGCCTGATCGTCGGGGGCGTGCAAGGATGGTATGTTCATGCAGATGGCATTAGCTTACTCATGCCGCGCCGTCATGCGTTTATGCGATGCGACATGCAATCACCCGCCGCGGCGGGGCCTGTCCGGCGTGTGCGCCATCGTGGCGCGGGGGAAGGCTTTCCCCGGCGTATCAGGGGCCTGTGCGTGCCCCGCGCGTGATTTTGCGTCATGCGTGGTCTGTTGGTTTTCTCAAGCGGAGCGACTGCTTCATGCTCGATACCGGTTTTTCTGAGTCCCGCCTGCCGCACGAAGGCGTGCTGGCGATTCTGGCGCCATCCGACGGGGCGCCTTCCGCGCTGTATGCGCAGGCGGATGCGGCGACGGATGGTGCGCTGTCGCGCGCGGCGAAGGCGGCGGATTTCTCCTTCGCGGCAAAGGCGTCGTGTGTCGTGCTCGCCCCCGGTGCGGGGCTGGATCGCGTGGTCCTCATCGGCCTTGGCCCGCGCGACGCGATTGACGCGCGCGTGGCCGAACAGGCGGGCGGGACTGTCGCCTCCGCGCTGGGCAAGGTCGCGGCGCGGGCCACGGTCGCGCTCGATACGCTGCCCGGCGGGCTTGCGGCGCATGTCGCCCTCGGGGCGGTGCTGGGGGCCTACCGCTTTGACTCCTACCGCACCACCTGGCGCGAGGGCGAGGCATGGAAGCTCGAAGGGCTGGAATTCCTGGGCACCGACGTCGCCGGGGCGCAGGCGGCATGGACGTCGCTGTCGGCGGTGGCGCGTGGCGTGCTGCTGTGCCGTGACCTGGTCAACGAACCGGCGAACATGCTGCGTCCCGACACGTTCGAGGCCCGCATCACAAAGCTGCGTGACCTTGGGGTGGAGGTCGAGGTGCTCGACCGCGAGGCGATGCACAGGCTTGGCTTCGGCGCGCTGCTTGGCGTGGGACAGGGCAGTTCCGTGCCGCCGCGCACCGTCATCATGCGCTGGAACGGCGGGGCGGAAGGCGAGGCCCCGGTGGCCTTCATCGGCAAGGGCGTGACCTTCGATTCGGGTGGCATCTCCATCAAGCCCGCGGGCGGCATGGAGGAAATGAAGACCGACATGGGGGGCGCCGCCGCCGTGGTCGGCACCATCGCCGCACTGGCGGGGCGCAAGGCGCGGGTCAATGCCGTGGGTGTCGTGGGACTGGTGGAAAACATGCTGTCGGGCGATGCGCAGCGGCCGGGCGACGTGGTGCGTACCGCGTCGGGCCAGACGGTCGAGGTGCTCAACACCGACGCCGAAGGCCGCCTGGTCCTGGCCGATGTGCTGTGGTACGCGCAGGACCGGTTCAGGCCGCGCTTCATGGTTGACCTCGCCACCCTGACGGGCGCGATCGTCGTCAGCCTTGGCAACGAACGCGCGGGCCTGTTCTCCAACGACGATACGCTGGCGCAGCAGCTTGCGACGACGGGCGAGGGCGTGGGCGACAGGCTGTGGCGCATGCCGATGTGCGCGTCCTACCTTGAACTGCTGCGCTCTGACATCGCGGACCTCAAGAACATTGGCGGCCGCGCGGGCGGGTCGATCACGGCGGCGAAATTCCTCGAATGTTTCGTCAACAAGGTGCCGTGGGCGCACCTCGACATCGCGGGCACGGCGTTCGCGCACAAGGGGACGGCCTGCGTGCCGAAGGGGGCGACGGGCTTTGGCGTGCGCCTGCTCGATGCGCTCGTGCGTGAACATTACGAAGGCTGACCGGGGGCGGGTGGCATGGCTGCCGCCCGCTACGGACAGGCCTGCGGAAGGAACTTCATGGCGGAGGTCGGTTTTTATCACCTGACGCGTTCCACGCTGGAGCAGGCGCTGCCTGCCCTGCTCGGGCGGACGCTTGACGCCGGCCGCCGCGCGGTCGTGCGCTGCGGGGACGAGGGCCGGGTCAAATGGCTCGACGATGCCCTGTGGCGCGCCACCGACCCGGTCTGGCTGCCGCATGGCACCCGCGCGCTGGGCCATGAAAGCTGGCAGCCGATCTGGCTGACGGCGGGGGAGGACGTGCCCAACGGCGCGACCTTCCTGTTCCTGATTGATGGCATGTCGGCTGATGGCATGGGCGATTTCGAGCGGGTGTTCGACCTGTTCGACGGCCATGACGAAAATGCCGTCGCGGCGGCACGGCAGCGCTGGAAGGCATGTCGCGAGGCGGGGCACACCCTGACCTACTGGCAGCAGCAGGCGAAGGGGTGGACGCGTCGGTAATCCCTGCACCGAGGCAGGGATGACCCACGGGGCCATGGCGGTCATGGCCCGCAGGCGGCAGACCATGGCAAGGAAAGGCCGCGCAGCATGAAGAACGTTACATTCCCCGATGGCATCACGGTTCCCGCGCTGGGAATGGGGACATGGAACCTCGGGGATGACGAGGCGCGTCGCGATGCGGAAATCCGCAGCATCCGCATGGGGCTCGATGCGGGCCTGCGGGTTGTCGATACGGCGGAAATGTATGGCTCCGGCCGGTCCGAACGCCTGGTGGGACAGGCGATCGCCGGGCGGCGCGACGACGTGTACCTTGTGGACAAGGTCCTGCCCTCCAATGCCTCACGCGATGGAGTGCGCAAGGCCTGCGCGGCGTCGCTGAAGCTGCTGGGCACGGACCATCTGGACCTCTACCTCCTGCACTGGCGCGGTTCGATCCCGCTGGAGGAGACCGTGGCGGGGTTCGAGGACCTGAAACGCGCGGGCATGATCCGGGCGTGGGGCGTGTCCAATTTCGATGTCGATGACATGCGCGAACTGGCGCGGATCCACACGCCGGACCCGTGCTGCGCCAACCAGATCCTCTACAGCCTCGATTACCGTGGCGTGGAATATGACCTGCTGGCCCATGACCGGGCACAGGGGATCGTGACCATGGCCTATTCCCCGCTGGGGCAGGGGGGCGAACTGCTGCGCGCCCCGGTGCTGAAGCGGGTGGCGGCGCGGCACGAGACCTCGCTTGGCCCGGCAACGCCCGCGCAGGTCGCGCTGGCATGGGTGCTGCGGCAACCCGGCGTGCTTGCGATTCCCAAGGCGGGGTCGCCCGCGCACCAGCGCGAAAACATGGCGGCGGTCGAACTGGAGTTGACGAAAGCCGATCTGGCGGAGATTGATGATGCAATCCCGCCGCCGCATCGCAAGGTCTCCCTTGCGATGATCTGAGCCATGACCTGAGTGCCCGGGCATGGCCGTGACGGGGTGGGCCGTCGTCACCATGCCGCGCGGGAGCAGGTCGGATCATCAGCACTACACTCCTTGTCGTTCTGGGCGCGATGCTTGCCTGTGCGCTTGCGCCGCGGGCGTGGCCCGCCACACGCGCGACCTGCGCGCCGCTGCTGCGCGTGGGGTGGGTGGTTGTCATGGTGGCGGTGCTGGCGGCCGAACTGCCCGGCCTGCCGGGGCATGTCGTGGCATCCGGGGGGATGCGACCCCTGCTGGCGATGTTCCATCCCGACCCGCTGGCGCTTCTGGCGCTGCTGCTGGTGGCGCTTGTGGGGCTGTATGCGGGGCAGGGGGGCGCGCTGGCGTGCATCGCCGCCGCGTTCGCCGTGGCGGGTGGCCCGCTGGTGTCGGGCCTGGCCGGGGCGTGCGTCATTGTCGCGCTGCATGATGACGCGGCATGGCGCGGGCGCGGGACCGGGGGGCTTCTTGGCATGGCGCTGCTGTCGATGCTCGATCCCATCGGCAATGGTCCTGCCGCGTTCGCACTGGCCGGGGCGGGGGCCGCCTCACGCGCGTTTGTGCTGCCGGCGGTGGTGCTGATGGCCACGTGGCCGCTGCTGCACCTGTCATGGCGGCCCGGCGGCGGCCGGCGGCATGTGCCCGCGCTGCGCATGGCCGATGTCGCGGGCTTTGTCGTGGGCTGCCACCTGTGGCTGCGTCTGCTGGCCTGCTATCCTGATATTCCTGTCCTGTCCGAACGCTGGGGCGATGCGCTGGTGGCGCTGTCGGCCGGGCTGTTCCTTGTGGCGTCGCTGCGTGCGCTGGTGGCGCGAGACGTGCGCCGTGTCCTGTCGGGCCTGTTCGGCGGCACGGCGGCCCTGCCGGTCATGCTGGCGGGACTGGGGCTGGTGGCGCGGGCCAATGACCTTCCGGACATGCTTGGCGGGGTGGTGGCATGCCTGATGCTGCTGCTGGCGGCAGGAAGCATCGTGTGGGTCGCGCTGCTGGCCCTGTGTGATGCGATCGGGGCGGAGGCCGGGCGTCTGGTGCTGATGCATCTGGGGGGGCTGGCGACGCTGATGCCCCGCCTGTCGGCACTGCTGTCGGTCGGGTTGCTGGCGCTGGGGGGCATGCCGCCGCTGATCGGGTTTTCGATATCGTGGATGCTGCTGCGCCTGTTCGGCGCCATGCCGCATGGGGGAAGCCTTGCGCAGGAAATTCCCGTGGTCTGTGTCCTGATCGTCATGGGCGCGGCGTGGGGCGTGCGGCTGCTGGCGCTGGTGCGTCTGGTGGGGGTCGTGCTGTGCGGGCGGCCGCGTACGCCACGCGGGGCGGGGGCGTGCGATCCGCCGTGGCCGGTCCTTGGCCGGTGTGCGGCAGGCGTGGCGCTGGCCTGCGTGGTGTCGCTGCTGCCCGGCGCGTGGATCGCCCTTGCGCGGGCAGGCATGGCGCGGGTGGTGCGGCAGGCCAATGGCCCGGCGGGTGCGGGCGGGACGCTGTTTGCCCTGCCATCGCCCGATGGCGTGTCCGTGCTGGTGCCGGTCCATGGGTTTGTGCTGCTGCTGGTGGTCGGGGCCATGGTGGGGATGGTGTGGTGGATGCGCGGGGTTTCCGCCACGCGGCAGGTGGCGACATGGGAACAGGGCGCGCCGCCGGCCCCGCCATGGATGCCCTTTGGCGACCCGCTGACGCAGGTGGGGGCGGGTGTGTTCGTGCGCCTGCTGCAGGACATGGCGGGCTGGCCCGAAGGGGCTGCGGCGGGGCTGCGGCGGGCGCTGCGGGCATGGCGCGCGGGGGGACATGCCCTGCTGCTGCCCCTGCGGCGTTTTCCCGATGCGCCGGAACGCCTTGCGCCGCTGGCGCTGCCGGTCGGGGTCGCGATCGCCATGGCCATCCTGTGCTGGCTGGCCTGACATGGGGGGATGGTGATGGGCGCGCTGGCTGTCGGGATGCAGGGACTGCTGCTGTCGGGGATGCATCTGGCGCTGATGGTGCTGATGGCGCCGGTCTGCGCGCGGTTCATCCAGTGGTGCCGGCAGCGCATGACGGGGGTGGCCGGGCCGCCCGCGCTGCTGTCGCGCTGGCGCATGATCGCGCGGGCCTGGTCGTGTCCGGGCATGCGCGCGGCGTCGGGCGCGCGGGTGACGGCGCTGGCGCCGTGGGGGGCGCTGGTGATGGCGCTGGTGGCGGTGCTGCTGGTGCCGTCCTTCTCGCTGGGCATGGCGGGGGAGGAGGGTTCGGACCTGCTGACGGGTGTCGTGCTGCTGTTCGGGGCGGGGGGTGTCCTGTGCCTTGTCGGGCTGGCCAGCGGGCAGGGACGCGAAGGGCGCATGGCGGCGATGCTGCTGGTGGGGATGATGCTCCTTGTGCCGGCCCTGGTGGTGGCTGTGGCCGTGCCGGAAATGGCCACGCCGGGCAGCACGGTTGCGGGCCTTGTGCGCTTCATGCGCATGGCGCAGGACAGCGCGGGCATACGCGGGCCGCTGGCGCTGGCGGGGGGCGCGTTCATCCTGGTCGGGGTGGACCGGGTCGCGGCAGGCAGCGGCCGGGCGTTCGATGGCATGACGGACAACCTTGCCGGGCCGGACCGTGCCATCATGCTGTTCGTGCGTGACCTTGTCGCGCTGGCGTGGATCACGCTGGGCGGGGACCTGCTGTGGCCCGATGCCATCGTCATTCCCGATGCCGCCGGTTCGCCACACCTGTTCGTGGCGATGCTGGTCGCCATCGCGCTGTGGGGTGCCCGCACGCTGTGGCTGTGTGGCGTGGTCGCGTGCCTGCGGACCTTTGTCATGGCGTCGGGACAGGTGGCGCGCCTGCGCGCGGGGCTGGCGCTGCTGTGCGGGTGCCTGGCCATCGTGCTGCTGTTTGCCGGTCGGGAATTCGGATGATGCTGGTCGTGCTGCTGGGGATGATGGTGTTCGTTTCGCTGTTCGGCCCTGATGCGGGCGGGGTGATGCTGGTGTGGCAGGCGGGGCTGGCGGCGGCGTGCCTGCTGATGGTCGCATGGCAGGGCGGTGCGTGGCAGACCTGCCTGCCGGCGGCGGCCGGTGCGGTGGTGCTGGGCGGGCTTGTGGCATGGCACCTGCGCGCGCGCGTCCATCCGGTGCGCCATGGGCATGCCCTGCTGCTGCGCCTTGGCGGCGGGTTGCTGATGGTGGCGCTGCTGTCCATTGCGGTGCCGCCGGATGCGCTGGATGTCGAAGGGCGGCTGGAGGTTGTCGCCGGACTGTCGGCCATTTCATGTGGCCTGATTGCCGCGGGTGTGGAGCGTGACCGCGCGCGTCAGTGCGCGGCGCTGGCCTGCGCGCTGGAAGGATGGCTGCTGCTGTCGGGCATTGCCGGGCGCGCGCTGCCGGTGGTGGTGGGATGCATGATGCTCGCGGCCATGGTGTTCATGATCCGCATGACCATGCCGCGTGATCCCGCCACGGGGGACGGGGCATGGTGATGGGGGGGCTTTCGCCATGGATGTGCATGGCGGTGTGCTGGCCCTACCTGTCGGCTCTGGCGCTTGGGGTGCCGTCGCACGGGGGGGAGCGAACGCGCGCGGCGGTGCTGTCGGTCGTGGGACTGGCCTGCGCCGGTGCCTGGTGGGGCGCGCGCGGGATGTCCGTCCATGACGTGATGCTGCTGTGCCAGCCGGTCCTGCTGTGCCTTGTCACCATGGGCCATGTGGGCGGCGCGGGGGCGTGGGGACGCATTGATGCGATCATGGCGCAGTGCGTGACGGGCAATGCCATGGCGGCGATCGCGGCGGATGATGTGGATGTCACCATCGCGCTGCTGGCGCTGACGGTGCTGATGCGTGTCGCACCGATGGTACTGCGCCACTGGCAGGCGCGCGAGGGATGGCGCTTTTTCCATGCGGGGGCGGCGGGCGTGATCGTGGCGCAGGCCGGGGCGCTCGTGCTGTCGCCGCTGGGCAACGGGCCGCTGGACGGGTTGGGCATGGTCCTGCTGGTGGCGGGGCTTCTGGGGGCGTGTGGCCTGATCGGGATGTCCCTGCCGGTCGGGCGGGATCAGGGACTGTGCATCATGCCGGTGATTCCGGTGCTTTACCTGCTGTCGGGGCCGGTCGTGTCGCTTGATGCGGAACTGGCGGCGATGACGTTGCAGGCCATGATGATCGGCATCGGGTGCGTCATGGTCTGGGTCGCGGCGCTGCTGGTGTGGCATGTCCGGATGCAGGCGCGACAGGCGCACGGACAGCAGGTGCCGTCGCACGATGCATGGCGCTGGGGGCATGTGATGGCGGGCTGGATCGGGCTTGCGGTCATGGGGGCCGGGGCCGGTGGCCCGGTGGGTACGATGGCCTGCGTCCTTGCGATGATGGCCGTGTGCCTGTGCGCGCCCCTGCGGGCACGTTTCGCGCCGTGGCCCGCGCTGCTGCGCCATGTCCGTTCCGGCCTGCCGCCCACCCTGCCATTCGTGGCGATGATGATGACGGTGATGGCGGTGGCACGGGTGTCGGTCTTGGCCATGGTCGCGCTGCTGCCGGCGCTGTGGCTGCTGTTTGTGGGGGCGTCGGCGGATCGGGGCGGCATGGGCGCGCGATCACACCCGGCGGAGACGCCGGGCGGTGTGCTGGCGCGCAATGCCAGCGCGCTGGCCCTGCTGGCGCTGCTGGCGGGCGGGCTTGTGGTCGTGGCGTATCCGGGGGGACTGTGACGATGGCGCAGGTCAGGGACGGCCTTACGGCGCTGGTGGCCCGGTGGGCGGAGGCTCAGGGCGGTGGGCCCGGCGACGTCCCATGGCGTTTCCACCTGACGGAGGATGCATGGCGCGACCTCCTGGCCTGCCTTGTGGCGGACCCGTCGCCATTCGTGGGCATGTGGTGCGACGGCCGCGCGGTGTTTGTCGTGCTTGCGCCGCAGGTGGGGGAGATGCTGGTCATATCGACCCCGGTGGAGATGCAGCGCTACTGGGGTCTGTCGTGCGCCTGTCCCGCCGCAGGCGTGTATGAGCGCATGATCCATGACCTGTGGGGGGTGGAGGCGCTGGATGCCCGTGACCTGCGGCCATGGCTGGACCATGGGGCGTGGGGCGTGACATGGCCCCTGTCCGACCGTCCCGTGCCGGTGCAGGGTGCAAGTGTTGCGGAGTTCCGCGAGGTTGCGGAGGTGATGCGCGCGGGCGGCACGATCTGCGAATATGGTCCCGCGGACGGTGGCTTTCACGCACCGGCCTACCTGCGGCTGGCGGTGCCGGGGGCGCGCGTTGTCGATGCGCAGTGGTGGATGGGATATGCGCATCGGGGGATCGGGGCGCGGATGCGTGGCAGCGACCCGGCGCAGGCCCTGCGTCTGGCGGCGCGGATCGACGGTGCGGCGTCGGTCGCCCATCAGGCCGCGCTGGCCCGCGCCATGGAACAGGCCCTGCGGCAGGAGGTGGCGGGACAGGTCGCGGCCACGCGGGCGATGTTTTGCGAACTCGAACGTGTGGCGACGGTGCTGTTCGATGTCGGAGGCGTGGCCGAAGCCGCAGGGGATGTGCGGCTGGCGCGGGAATGTGCGCAGGCGCGGGAGCATGTGCTGGCGTTCTGTTATGCTGCGTTCGGGAGGCGGATGCTGATGGATGTCGTGACGTTCGGGGGCGATGGGGGGGATGCCGCTGCCTTTGCATCCCGGGCGGAGGAAGTGTGCACATGGCTGCGCGGGGCGCATGCGCGGCTGGAGGCATTGTACCGCCACCCGCGCGGACTTGGCGGCCTTGTGCGCGGACTGGGCGTGCTGTCCGCCGACATGGCGCGCCAGCTTGGCGTGACGGGCGTGGTCGCGCGGGCTTCGGGGCGGGAGGGGGACCTGCGCCACCTTACCCCCGGATATCATGATGGCTGGCTGCCCGCGGGCGTGGAACAGGCGGGCGATGTCGATGCCCGCATGCGTGTGCGCCTGCGGACCGTGGGGGTCAGCCTGCGTATCCTTGATGCGCTGGGTGGCGTCCTGTCGCGCGCGCAGCCTGCGGCGGATACCGCATCGTCGCCGGTTGGGGACGGGGAGGGGACCGGCTGGGCCGAGGGGCCGCGCGGGGCGATCCGCTACTGGGTCAGGATGCAGGCGGGACAACTGGCGGCGGTCGGGATCTGTGAGTCCACGCCCGCCCACATGCTGGCGTCTGAAATCGCGATGCGTGATGCCCATGACACGGACATGCCCGTCATCATGCGTTCCTTTGGCCTGTCCCCGGCCGGTGCGGATCTGTAAAACTATTCCGGGATCATTTAGTGCTGAAAGTAATAAAAGTTTTTGGTGAAGCTTTTTTCAAAAAGCTTCGAAAGACGACACCCGAAAACTTTCATAAGGACTTGCACGACGACGTTACAGGGGAATGCCATGACACGCGCCTTCGCCACTTCAGGCATGGTCTCGGTCTTTTTTCTTGAAACCGGGGGCTGCGCCGGGTGCGCCATGGAACTTGCGGCCCTTGGTGGCGTGGCGGGGGCCGCCGGACGTGCGGGCATCCGTTTCGTGCGCACCCCCCGCCATGCCGATATCCTGCTTGTGGCGGGGCCGGTCACGCGTGCTATGGTCCCGGTGCTGGAACAGGCGTGGCAGGCGATGCCGGGGGCGCGTATCCTGATGGCCATTGGCGACTGCGCCATCGACGGGGGCGTGTTCGGGGAAAATTACGCGGTGCTTGGCGGCCTGCGCGGGCGTGTGCATCTGGACATGTCGCTTCCCGGCTGCCCGCCATCGCCCGACATGATCCTGTCCGCCATCACCCGATGGGTGCGCGAGGTCGGGCTGCCCGCGCCCTCAGACCGCCGGAAGGTCTGAGGAGTCTTCCTCCGCGTGCAGGGCTTCGGCCTCTCTCTTCAGGCGGCGGAAGCTGCGGCGGCTGAGCGGGAGCAGCAGCAGGTAGATCACGCCCGCCCCCGCCAGCGCCCCCCACGGGTCGGCGACAAAGACGGCCGCATACCCCCCGATCCCCAGCATGACCGGCAGGACGAAGGGGGCGGGAACCTTGAAATTCTTGAACGACCAGACCGGCAGCGTGGAGACCAGCAGGAATGCCGTCCCGCTCAGCGTAAGGGCGGGCATCAGCGGGTCGCGCGCCATGTCGTACAGCGCGTTCCAGCCCAGCTTGTGCGCCTCCAGCCCCAGGAACAGCGGGAACATCGCCAGTCCCGCGCCCGCGGGGGCAGGCACGCCGGTAAAGAAATTGCTGGCGTATTTCGGCTGTTCCACGTCATCGAGGCTGGCGTTGAAGCGCGCAAGCCGCAGCGCCATGCATACGGTGAACATGATGCACGGGACATAGCCAAAACGCCCGCCATCCTTGAGCGCCCACAGGTAGAGGACAAAGGACGGTGCCACGCCAAAGCACAGGAAGTCCGAAAGGCTGTCGAATTCCGCGCCGAACCTGCTGGTCCCGCGCAGCAGGCGGGCGATGCGCCCGTCCAGCCCGTCGATGCATGCGGCGATCAGCAGCGCGGTCGCAGCCTCGCCAAAGCGTCCCTCCAGCCCCATGCGCATGCCCGTCAGCCCCGCGCACAGGCCCAGCATCGTCATGATGTTGGGGACCATGCGGTTGAAGGACGGCCCGCGTACCCGCGGGCGCCTGCGCCGGATCAGGCGTCCGCGCCGCCGGGGCGCCGCTGCCGGGGAAGCATCGGTCATTGCGGGTTACAGCCGCGCCATGACCGTTTCGCCACCGGTCATGGTCTGCCAGACCTCCACCAGCGGTTCCACTCCTTCGGGAAGGTAGAGGTCCGTGCGCGAGCCAAAGCGGATCAGGCCAAAACGCTCGCCCTTTTCGTACTTCATCCCTTCCTCGGCATCGCACAGGATGCGACGTGCGATCAGGCCCGCGATCTGCACCACGGCCATGTTGCGCCCGTCAGGCAGCGTCAGGCGCACGGCGTTGCGTTCGTTGAGTTCCGACGCCTTGTCGAGGCTGGCGTTAAGGAACTGCCCCGCGTGATAGGCCACGCGGGTTACCGTCCCTGCCGCGGGCATGCGGTTGACATGCACGTCCAGCACCGAAAGGAACGTCGCGATCCGCCACACCGGCGTGCTGCCCATGTCGAGTTCGGGGGGAGGTGCGATCTTTTCCACCGAAACGACGTGACCGTCGGCCGGGGCGACCACCGCATGCGGATCCGCCGGGATCACGCGCCTGGGGTCACGGAAGAAATACAGGCAGAAGCCGAAGAACAGGCCGCACGCCGTGCCCGCCAGTTTCGTGGCCCGGAACGGCAGCGCACGTCCGAGCAGCGCACCCGCGCCGGAGGCCAGCAGGAAGGGACGGGCCGCCGGATGTGGGGGCGACATGACGAGCTTCAGGGATTGGATCAGGGACATGGGACAAGCTTCATGAAGATTTCGCAAACCAAGGTCAAGAGCGCAGTGCGGGGCCGCCGCCATGGCGTGGCGCATTTTTGCCCGCGCCGGTGCTGCTGCGGCTGAAGGCATCGGCGCGGCGCAGGCGCAGCGCGGGCATGCGGATCGGGGCCGTGGCGTTGCCCACCGGGGCATAGGCGTCCTTGACCGCCTCGATCACGCAGACCCCGCCAAGGTAGGGCAGTAACCGCGTGCCGGCGCGTTCCAGCATGCCCGACCACCGCCGTCCGCCCGTTGGCCCCACGGGGGGGAAATACAGGGCATTTTCATGCCGCTCCACCCGCAGGCACGCGGTGGCGAGCGCGCGGGTGATCTGCCGGTGCGAAAATGGCGTCCCCTGGCCAAAGGGCGACGTGTCGGCATGCGCCCACATGCCCGAACGGTTCGGCACGACAAGAAGCAGGCGCGCATCATCCTTCATCACCTTCCACACCTGACGCAGCAGTACGTTGCGTGCGTCCGTGACCTCCAGCGCGTGGACCATCACGACACGGTCGAAAAACAGGTCGTCAAAGGGGAAGCGCCCTTCCGCCACGACACATTCGCGGCCGGTCGGTCCCTCCGCCGGGGCGGGACGCGTGACCAGCGTGTCCAGCCGCGCGGACACGCATGTGGTGATGTCATTGTCCCACAGCGACAGGTAGGGCACGGTATAGCCCACGCCCAGCACGCGTCCCCCCGGCGCGTCGGGCCAGAACGACGACAGGTGCCGCCGCAGGTGGGTGGCGGCAAGCTTCCCGCGGGGGCTGGCATAGAACTGGCTTGCGATGCGCGTGTTTTCTTGCATTGTCCACCGTTAGCACAAACAGCGCGCCCATGTGGGCGGTGGCAGGCGGCATGCCTGTGGCGCATGGGCCGCGGACAGGCCCCGGCACGGTGGCGCAACCGGAGAAAGGGAAGGCAGATGACGCTTTTCATACAACCCGTTCCGATATTGCAGGACAATTACGCCTGGTTCCTGCGCGATGGGCAAAGCGGGGCCTGCGGCATTGTCGATCCGGCGGAGGAGGGGCCCATCGTCGCGGCCATTACCGCGCATGGCGGCAGGCTGGACCGTATTTTCCTGACGCATCACCATGCCGACCATATTGCCGCCGCCGATGCGCTGCGTGCGCGTTACGGGGCGCAGGTGATCGGGGCTGCGGCCGACGCGCGCCGCCTGCCACGCCTCGATATCGCGGTGGGGGACGGGGACCACGTGATGCTGGGCGCGGCGGAGGCGATCGTGATCGACACGCCGGGCCATACACGCGGCCATGTCAGCTACTTCTTTCCTGCGACACCTGCGCTGTTCTGCGGCGATACGCTGTTCAGCATGGGATGCGGGCGCCTGTTCGAGGGAACGGCGCGCGAAATGTTCGACAGCCTGCGCAGGATCGCCGCCCTGCCGGATGAGACACTGATCTGCTGTGGCCATGAATATACCCTGTCGAACGCACGCTTTGCCCTGCATGTCGATCCCGCCAACGCGGCGGTGGCCGAACGGATGCGCGAGGTGGAGGCCCTGCGCGCGCAGGGCCGGCCCACAGTGCCGGTGACTTTGGCCGAGGAAAAGCGCACCAACCCCTTCCTGCGTGCGCCGGATGTGGCGACGCTTGCGAAACTGCGCCAGGAAAAGGATGTCTTCCGGTGAAACTGTACAGTTCCGTCCTCAGCCCCTATGCCCGCAAGGTCCGCGCGGCCATCCATGCGCTCGGGTTGCAGGATCGGGTGGAGATCATCAACGTCAACATCTCCGCATCCCCCGCCGAGGTCGTCAACGCCAATCCGCTGTGCAAGATCCCGACGCTGCTGGGCGATGACGGGACGGCGATGTACGACAGCAGGGTCATCGTCGAATATCTGGGCGTCGTGGCCGGGTCCGACATGCTGGTGCCCGCCGCCGGCATGGCGCGGTGCATGGTCCTGCGCACGCAGGCGCTGGGCGACGGGATCGCGGATGCGGCCATCCTGTATCGCGGCCTTCTGGCGGCAGGGATTGCGCCCGACGCGGGGCCTGCCGTGCGGCAGATGGCGGCCGTGGAACGCGGTCTTGCGGCACTGGAGCGCATGGCGCGCGAGTCGGCGCCGGATGCGGTGGCGCGGCCCGATGCCGGTGCGCTGTCGGTGGGGTGCGCGCTGGGCTTCCTTGATGCACGATTTGCGGAACTGGGGTGGACAGGGCAGTATCCGGCACTGGCGGAATGGTATGCCCGCCTGTGCCGGGTTGACTGCATGCGCCGCAGTGCGTCGCAGGACACGGCAGGGACGTGCCCGAGTGGTGCGTCATACCGATAAAACAGGGCGTTAAGCCATAAGGTTCCGCGCAGAAGGAGCACAGTCTATTGTCGCCACCGCACGTTCCGGTTGTCATCAAGAAATATGCCAACCGGCGATTGTACGATACCGATCGTTCGACCTACATCACGCTCGACAGCCTTGCCGCAATGGTCAAGGAGGACCGCCCCTTTGTCGTGCTTGATGCAAGGACGGGCGACGATATCACCCGTGGCGTGCTGGCGCAGGTCATCCTGGAGGAGGAAACAAAGGGCCGCGCGATGCTGCCGGTCCCGTTCCTGCGGAAGTTGATCCGCTGGTATGGCGACAGCAGGCAGGACGAGGTCTCGGAATATCTTGAACGCATGATGGACGAATTCATCGCCCGGCAGGCCGATGCGTCCCCGGAACTGAGCAGTGCGCTGGGTGCGGAAAATGCGGAAATCATCGGACAGGTGATGTCGATGTTCACCTCGCTCCATGCGGTGGAGCGCGGGGTCGGAAGCGGCCCGTCGGTCGAAAGCCTCGTGCGGGAGGTCATGGACCTGCGTGCCGAGGTGCAGCGCCTGCGGGGCGACGGGGCGGGCGCTACCGCATCGTAACCGGGTGCAGGTGCGGGGGGGCGCATTCCCTGCCGTGCCTGCTTTCGCGCATCCGGCATCGCGGTGGGGAAAAGTGTTTATCCACATTACCGCCGTCACGTAACGGACATGTTCCCCCGCCATGGGGATGATGTATGTGACAGGCGGGTTACAGCGCATATGCGCGTAAATTCTGCATGAAAAACAGGATCATGCATCACCATGCCTTCCGCGCGGGGCGGGTGGTCAGGGCGTGCGCGATGGCTGGGGCGTGCAATGGGGCATCAGGTCCGTTGCCGGGTTTCTACGGTTTCGCGGGTGTTGTCGCGCTGTTTCCAACAGGATTATCCACAGCCGGCGCCAGCAGCGGCAGGCCATTTTCGCGCGACAGGGTTTCCCACGCCGTGACGATGGCCGGCAGGATCTGCGCGCGTTTCGTGGTGCATGACAGTGGCGCGCCCAGCACAATGTGAATGGTGCCCGGATGCTTGATGAAGGCGTTGCGGCCCCAGTGCTGGCCGGAATCGGTGGCCACCGGGATGACCGGCAGGCCCGAATGCGCCGCCATGGCCGCGATGCCGGGATGCAGTTTCCCGATCTCCCCCGGGGGCATGCGCGTGCCTTCGGGGAAGATGATGATCTGGCGATGGTCCTCACGCGCCTGGTCGGTTGCCGCCAGCAGCGCACGCAGCGCCTTTGCCCCGCCGGTGCGTTCCACCGGGATCATCCCCGTCAGCAGCAGCATCGGGCCGACCAGCGGAATGCGCGTCAGTTCGCTTTTCATGACATAGGTCGGGCGTTCCACGAGGTTCATCCACACCAGCGTGTCAAAGGCCGACTGGTGCTGGCACGCCAGCAGGCACGGACCATCGGGCAGGTGTTCGCGCCCGCTGACGACGATGCGGATGCCGCAGATCAGCCTCAGCCCCCGGATCGTCAGGCGCGTCCATGCCTGTGCATAGGACAGGGCGCATGACGGGACGAACGCACGGATCGGCAGCGCCGCGATCCCCATGACCAGTGTGAGCATGAAGAAATACAGATTGAAGATGCAGGCGCGCACGAACGTCATGTCAGGCGAAATCCCTCGGAGGCTGTCTGGAAAAGTGATCCGGGTAACATGCTGAAAAAACAAGGAAGTTTTTGATGAGGCTTTTTTCGAAAAGCTTCGGAAGACGCCGCCTTTCCGAAAAAGAGGGGGCATCCGGAAACTCTTGTTTCCATCCAGAAAATTATTTTCAGATACGTCCTCAATGCAAAAAGGAACGGTGCACCACAAATGGCAACGGACGGGGTATGACCCTGTAACACCAGAAAATCCCCGCCAAGACAAGGCGCGCGCCCCGCATGGGCGGTGCATCAGGGTGTGGCGGCGTGGGCGACGGGGCGGGTGTCGTCATGGTGGATCAGGCCATGCACCGGCCGCGTCCAGCGCGCGGTATCAACACAGGCCAGCAGCCATTTGTCATATTCGACCACCAGCAGCCGCCATGTCGCAAGGCGTCGTGGATGCGCAAGGGCGGGTGGCTGCACCGCAAAGGGATACAGCGTGACGCCCGGCACGGCGCGGGCAATTTCCATCATGGCGCGGCGGATGTGATATCCCGCCGTCACCACGATCAGGGAATGGATGCCATGGGTGCGTACCCATTGCGCCGTCTCATCCGCATTGCCCAGTGTAGAGGTCGCCTGCCGCCCCAGCGTGGTATGCAGCCACACCCCCAGCGGCAGCAGGCGTGGCGTGCGCGTCAGGAAATCCCCCAGTGTCGCATGCGGGTCCACGCCGGAAATCAGCAGTTGCCGCGCCCGGTGCTGCGCCATCAGTTGCAGCGACGCCTCGATCCGGCCCTGCCCGCCCGTCAGGGCGACGGCCCCGTCACAGGGCGGTGGCATGCGTGGCGGGCGGCGGGCGTCGCGCACGAACCACACCAGCCCCATCGCCCATGATGCGACCAGCATGCACGCCACCGCCAGCACCAGCAGCAGGACACCGCGCCGCGCGGGCGCTTTCATGGCAGCCGGCGCAGCCATGCGCGCACCGTCATCTGTGTCGTCACCCATCCCAGCGCCGCCGCCCCCACCGGCAGCGCGCCAAGCATCGCCAGCAGCGAGGACGGCAGCACGCCAAGGACCTGCGTCGCGGACGCGGCATTCCATGCGGCGGGCGAGAACACGGCCTGCATGTCGGGCATGTCCGCGCCATTGAACGGCGCCGCCAGCAGGCACAGCACGACCAGCACCGGCATGGCGAGGACACTGCCACACGCCCCGCCCAGCAGCGCAAGCGTACCCACCCGCCATGCAAAGCGCGCGGCGATGTAGCCGTCCGTCGCGCCGAGGGAATGGATCAGGTCGATCGCCCGCCTGCGCGCCTGAAGTCCCGCGCGCGTGGCGGCCATGATGACGACGGCCGACACCGCGATGACGATGAAGATCGCCAGCAGCGCACAGGTCTGCAGGCTGTCGGCCAGGGCTGCGAGGCGGTCGCTCCAGATGCTGTCATGCTCGACCACGATGCCGGGCACCTGCGCCTGCAATGTGCGCATCACGCCATCGGGCAGGTGGTGCGCGTCGCGGGCATGCACCTCGATCACGGCGGGCATCGGCAGGACAAGGTCGCTGCCCTGTTCGATCCATGGCGCCAGCAGGTTGCGCAGTTCCCCATCCGTCAGGCGATGCACCGCGCCCGGATCATCGCCCGCGGCGGCGGACAGGGTGGCCATCGCCGCCTGTATCCGTGTCGTGGCCCCATTCCCCACAGCCGTGCCCGGCGTGCCGGTGGCCGGGGCATCGGGGTCGGGCACCTGCACGGTCACGACCGCCCCCGCCCCGTGCGTCCAGCGCGCCGAGAGCGCATGCGCTCCGATCCCCCCCGCCAGCGCAAGGGCGGCGAGGAACGCCATCGCGCCGACCAGGAACGGCAGCAGCCGGTCAGGGATGGCCTGCCGCAGGGCAAGGCCATCGCGGCGTCGCGTGCCGGGCCACAGGGCCATGTCCTCAGCCCTCCTGCACGAGGTAGCCCTGCATCAGTTCGATCGCATGGGCGGGATATTTGCGCACGAGCGCATCGTTATGCGTCGCCACGACAATCGTGGTGCCCAGTTCCGCAAGCCGGTGGAACATGGTCATCAGGCGCGTGGCCTGCCGGTCATCAAGGGCATTGGTCGGTTCATCCGCCAGCAGCAGGGCGGGGCGGTGGATGACGGCGCGCGCGATCGCCACGCGCTGCTGCTCCCCCCCCGAAAGCTGCGGGGGCAGGGCGTCGGTGCGCGATCCCAGGCCGACCCATTTCA
The DNA here is from genome assembly GCF_003206495.1 of Gluconacetobacter entanii. Lineage (GTDB taxonomy): Bacteria > Pseudomonadota > Alphaproteobacteria > Acetobacterales > Acetobacteraceae > Novacetimonas > Novacetimonas entanii. Next base: position 201,248 of record NZ_NKUF01000001.1, read on the forward strand.
TGATGGCGTTGACCTCGTGGCGGATCTCGCTTTCGGGGCGCATCTGCAGGCGCAGCGGCAGCGCCACGTTGTCAAATGCCGACAGGTCATCCAGCAGCCGGAAATCCTGGTAGACGACGCCGATGCGCTGGCGCAGGCGTGCGATCACGCCGCGCCGCGCCTGCATCACTGGCACGCCCAGCACATCGACCATCCCCGACGACGCCCGCGCCTCCAGCGCCAGGATCCGCAGCAGGCTCGATTTCCCCGCGCCCGACGGGCCGAGCAGCCAGCGGAATTCCCCCTGCGCCACCGCCACGCTGACATGGTTCAGCGCCGCGCCCTTCTGCGCCGCGGGATAGAGGTAGCTGACGTCCTGAAGCCGGAACATCTGGGATCTGTTACATGCTGCGCGCCGCGACGGCGGAGGCTGTCGCGCACAGGGCGGCCGCCGCCATCAGCGCCAGCCCGTCAAAGATCAGCGAAGACGGGGTCAGCAGGTGGCTGCCGACGCTGATGTGATCGGGAATGGAGTGGGAGACACGGACAATGACATCATGCGCCTGCGGGTCGCTGGCCTCGGACGAGGTGCTGACAATCCCCATCAGGTGCGGCAGCGCGCTCCAGCCGATCCCCACGATCAGCAGCAGCGGCGCCAGCAGTTCGGCCACCTGCTGCACGAAATAGAACGCGAAATAGCACACGGACCACACTGCGATGCGCACGGCATTGACCCATGCGGGACGTCCGGTGGTGTTGGCGCTATTGGAAAGTGGGGTGTCCATTATCAAATATCTCCGGCATGAAGGTGCGATGCGCCGCCCGGCCTGTCGGGAACGCATTCCTGCCCGAGGTAGCGACGGCTTGTGTTAAATGCAAACTTCTGCCTTGTACACACAGATCGGGGTGCATGGAAACGGATAGCAGCGTGCCGGGGAACCGTAACATGGAAGAGGGCAGGCGATCAGGGCACGACGCACATGCGCAGGCCCGTGCGCCGGGACACGCACCGGGTCACGCGCCGGGGCACGAACTGCGCGCGATGGTCGTGTTCGGCGTGGGCGCTCAGGTCTATGCCCTGCCGGTGGGCGACGTGCATGAATGTATCCCCGCGCCCGCGCTGTCGCCGCTGCCGGTGGATCTGCCGCACCTGCCGGGATGGTTCTGGCTGGGGCGCACGCGCGTGCCGGTCATTGACCTTGCGGTGCTGATGGGCGCGAGGCCGCCCGTGGCGCTGCATGCATCGGACCTGCTGTACCGCCCGCTGCTGCTGTGCGCCGTTGCGGGGATGGAGACCGGCATGGGCGCGCATCCGGGCTGGGTGGCGCTGCTGGTGGACCGGGTGATGGATGTGATGCAGGTGCGCGCCGATGCGATCATGCCACTTGGTATTGATCGCGGGGCGGGAGACTGTATTGTCGGCGAAATCGATCGCGGAGGCGAACCACCCGCCATCGTGATGGAGATGGATGGCGTGCTGCGGCACAGCGAACGCCACAGGCTGTCGGGCCTGATGGCGCGTGAGGAGCAGCGCGCGGCGTTATGGACCGCAGATGGGGCGCGCGATGTCTGAAGTCAGCGCGGGGTTGCGCCGGGTCATCTCCGTGATCACCGCGCGGACCGGCCTGCATTATTATACCGACAAGCCGGCGCTGCTGGAAAAGATCATCGCGGCGCGGATGGCGGCACTCGGGTGCAGGGGATATCTCGACTACCTCGAACACCTCAATGACGAGGCGCTTGGCGATGCGGAATGGCGTGAGCTTGAATCCGCCATCACCATCGGGGAGACCTTCTTCTTCCGCTATGCCGAGCAGTTCCGCGCGCTCGAGACCACGATCCTGCCCGAACTGCTGTCGCGCCTGCGCGCGATGCGCATGCTGCGGATCTGGAGTGTCGGGTGCGCCAACGGGGCGGAACCGTATTCCGTGGCCATCGTCCTCAGGCACCTGCTCGAACGCCGGGGCGAGGACGGGTGGACTATAGAGATCCTGGGCACCGACATCAGCACCCGTGCGCTCGACCAGGCGCGGCAGGCGGAATTCGGCTGGTGGGCGCTGCGTGACCTGACCCCGCGCCAGCGCGCGGAATGGTTCGTCCCGGTGGTGGAGGGACGGACGTGGCGGCTGAAGGAATGTTATCGCCAGATGGTGCGCTTCCGCCATGCCAACATCATGGACCTGCCGCACGGGCGCGGGCCGGTCGGGCCGTTCGACCTCGTGCTGTGCCGCAACGTGCTGATCTATTTCGACCCGGTGCAGGTCGCGCGGCTTGTGCGCGAAATGGCGCAGCGCATGACGGCGGGGGGATGGATGCTGGTCGGGCATTCCGAACCGATGGAACAGTTCGAGAATTTCATGCAGCCTGTGCGCCTGCCCGGCACGATGGCCTTTCGCACGCGCGAACGTGGCGATGCCCCCATCGCGCCGCGCACGCCAGCGTCCAGGGGGGGGCTGGTGTCGGCCCCGCCCACCCTGCCGCGTCCCGCGCGCACGGTGCGTCATGTGTCCCCATCCTCGTCCGTGCCGCAGGCCGTGGCCGATCCCGCGCGTGAAGGCGGGCGGGAGGCCGGAATCCTGCGCACCATCCGCCAGCTTGCCGACAGCGGCGCGCCGCGTCGCGCGGTGGGGATGTGCCGTGAATACCTGCGCCGCGCGCCCATGGCGGTCGGGGTCTATTTCATGCTGGGCATCCTTCTGCTGGCGCTTGGCGAACATGAAGGCGCGGTGGAGGGATTCCGTCGCGTGATCTACCTGCGCCGTGGCCATGTGATGGCGCGCTGCTACCTCGCGCACCTGCTGGAGGGGACGGGCGCCGCCGAGGACGCCCGCCGCCTGCGGGCGCAGGCGCGTGAACTGGCGATGTGCCTGTCGGCGACGCATGTCCTCGAAGGGGGCGGGGGTCTTACGGCGGGTGGCCTGCTGCGGATCCTGCAGGACAAGGAAAACCATGACGCGGGGCTTCTGGCCGCGCTGCCTGACATCGCATCGGGCCTGTCATGACGCGGCGCGACGACGCAACGGGCGGGGACATGCCCGCGGACGGGGAACCCGCCGACGCGACGCAGGACCGCTTCGCCCGGCGCATCCTTGCCGAACGCGCCGCCCTGCTGGCCGCGCGCCATGACGCGAACACCGCGCAGGAGGCACCGGGGCGGCGGGTGCTGGTGCTCGATGTGGGCGGGCGTGAATGCTGCATCGACCTTGATGCGGTGCTGCGCGTGACCGACCCGGCCTGGAGCGACATGCCCCGCCGCCCCGACTGCCCCGCAAGCGTGCGTGGCGTGTACGGCTATCAGGGGGATCTCTATACCGTGTTCGACCTCGCCATGCTGCTGGAGGAGGAGGCGCAGCCTGAACCGGGGGTCATGATCCTGCTGCGTTCGGTGTCTTCCGTGCCGCTGGCGCGCATCGCGCTGCTTGCGGGCGCGGCCAGAGGCGTTATGGATATTCCCGCCACCGCACCATCCGTCCTGCCATCGGGCTTTCCCACCGCCGTGCTGCCCGGTGGGCGGCATGTCGTGGCGCTGGACCCGGTGCGTCTCTTTTCCGTCCGTTATTCCGGAGTGTAGCCTGTCGTGACGATTGCAAACCGTCTGTTGTTCGGCTTCATGGTCGGCGTCCTGCTGATGGTCTCGCTTGGCGTCTATGCGCTGGGACAGATCCGCGACGTCCGCGATGAAATGACCATCATCGTCACGCGCGACCTTACGGTCTATCGCCAGTTGACGCTGATCCGCGTGGATGAAACCGACCTTGCGGCGCGGCGCCTTGCGATCGTCGCGCATTACTATGCCCATGATTACGAAAATGCGCCCGGTGCGCTCGATGACGCCATTTCCGACTGGGACGAACGCGCGCATCAGGCCGACGAACTGCTCAGCAGCGTTACCGCCGGCGCGGACGAGGCGGAGCGCCTGGCCCAGTCCACGGACCAGCGCGACATGTTCGCCACCGTATCGGGGCAGTTGCGTGAAATGGCGCAGCAGGTGCTGGTGGACGAACGCGCGGTCGGCGCGCTGTTCCATGCGATGCGCGCGGGCGACCAGCAGGTGGTGCGCGAACAGGTCGGGCGTATCGAAAGCCGGGAGAAGGAGATCGACCAGCTTGTCAGCCAGGCGGCCTCGCTTCTGGACCGTGGGGTGCGGGTTGCGGAAACGCAGGGCGGCGCGTCCTATGACTACAGCCGCCGTTCGCTGGCCATCGGGCTTGGGGCGGCGGTGATCGTGGCGCTGATCGTGACATTCTGGACGCGGCGTTCGATCATGGAACCACTGGCCTCCATCATGCATGTGATGGAACGCGTGGGGCAGGGTGACCTTGCCACCCGGGCGAAGGTGGGCGACATGGGCGAAAACCGTGACGAGGTGGCGCGCCTTGCCGCCGGGCTGAACCGCATGATCGACGGCCTGCGCGAAATCGCGCGCCAGAGCGGGGAGGTCACGCGCGACCTTGACGTGGCGGTGGCCGACATCCGCGCCTCCACCCAGCAGCAGGCCGCAAGTGTGGAGGAGCAGTTCGCCGCCATTCAGGAAACGGCCGCGACCGTGGACCAGATCACCCATTCCGGCGCGCAGATCAGCAAGCGCGCGCGTGAGGTCATTTCCTCCGCCGAGGTGATCGTCCACAGTTCCGCAAGCGGCCTTGACGCCGTGGAGGAGACGGCCCGCGCGATGGCGCGCACCCATGACGGGGCGGAGGCCGTGGCGTCGAACATCGTCGCCCTGTCCGAACGGACCGAGGCGATCAGCGAGATCATCACCACCGTCAACGACCTGTCGGAACGTTCCCACCTGCTTGCCCTCAATGCCGCGATCGAGGCGGCGGCGGCGGGCGAGCACGGGCGCTCCTTCGCCGTGGTCGCGGCGGAAATGAAGATCCTCGCCGACCAGTCGCGCGATGCGACGCAGAACGTGCGCTCCATCCTTGGCGACATCCAGCGCGGCATCAACACCTCGGTCATGCTGACCGAGGAGGCGGTCAAGCGTGTCTCCGCCGGGCGGGAGCGCACCGACATCGCCTACAAGACCATCGAGCGCATGACCGGCGGGATCGAGGAGGGCGTGCATGCGTTCCAGCAGATCGTCGCCTCCACCAACCAGCAGCAGCTTGGCATCGAGCAGGTCATGACCGCATTGCAGAGCATCCGCCAGGCCAGCCAGCAGACATCGGGCGGCACGCGCAACCTGGAGGCATCGGCGAGCAACCTTGGCAAGCTGTCGAAGCAGTTGCTGGCGATTTCCGCCCGGTACCGGACCTGACGCCCGGTTGTGGTTGATCTCAGGCAGGAGCTTCTGGCGGTTTTCGACGCGGAATATCGCGACCACCTGCGCGTCATCCGCGATCTGCTGACTGCCGGGTGTGGCACACGCCAGGCACTGGCGGAGATTTTCCGCCGCATGCACTCGCTCAAGGGGGCAGCGCGCGCGGTGGAAATCCCGGCGGTGGAGGAAATCGCCCACGACGTGGAAAACCGCCTGTCCACGCTGATGGAACGTGGCGGAACACTTGACGATGCCGATATCGCGACCATTTCGCGTGCGCTCGACGATATCGACGCCATCATGGAGCCCACGCCGCCGCCCGCGTCCGTGGCGCCGCCCGATGGCGCGCCGGACGGGCGCGCGGCCCCGCCCGCCACCGGCGACGGCGGGGGGGAGGCCTATGTGCAGGTTCCCGTCTCCCGCCTCGATGCGCTGTCCGGGGCGGTGCATGACCTGATGGGCGTGGCCGAACGCCATGACCGGCTGTGGGAACGCCTTGGCGACCTTATGCGTGACATGCGTGCGCTGTCGCATGCGCCGCAGCGGATACAGGCCGACCCGGTCGCGATCTTTTCGCGCATGACGCGGCGCCTGATGGCTATCGGGCGTGACCACGAACTGATGACCGGGCAGGGTGATCGCGCCCTGCAGCGTCTGGGCGAGGAAGTGCACGCCATCAGCCTTGTCCCCGCCGGGACGGTGTTCGGGTCGCTTGCCGCGATGGCGCGGCGCATCGCGCGCGAACATGGTGGCGCGCAGGCGCAGGTGGAGGTGCGGCTGCGCGGGATGGAGGTGCAGGCCGAACGCCGCGTGATGCAGGCGCTGCGTGATCCCGTGCTGCACCTGCTGCGCAATGCCATCGTCCATGGCCATGAAAGCCGCGCGCAGCGTCTGAAGGCCGGAAAGCCGGAACAGCAGACCATCACGCTGACGGTGACGCTGACGGGGGTGCGCCTGCAGGTCCGGGTCAGTGACGACGGATGCGGGCCCGACCTGAAGGCGATTGCCGCGCGCGCGGTGCGCCAGGGCATGATCCATGTCGATGCGCCGCTCGATGCGCGGCAGTTGCTGGCGCGGGTGTTCGAACCCGGCTTTTCCACCCGTGCGCATGTGGACCACCTTGCCGGGCGCGGGGTCGGCCTGTCGATCGTGGCGGAGGCCGCGCGCGCCCTGCACGGTACCGTTGCGATGGAACAGGGGCAGCCCTGCGGCACGGTCGTGACCCTGACGGTGCCGGTATCGCAGCGCCAGCGCACCGTCCTGCTGGTGGAAAACGGGAAGCGGATGATCGGCCTGCCCGGTCGCGTCATCCGGCACCTGCTGCGTGTAATGCGCGAGGACATCCGCATGGTCGATGGCTGTCCGTTCGCTGTCCTGCCGCATCCGGAGGCAACCGGCACACAGCCGCAGGCCACGGACGGGCAGGCGGAGGAGGAACTGGTGCCCATCGTGCCGCTGTCCGCCTTCGTGGGGGAGGACGACGTCCCCGCCTGCCTGCCGGAGCGCAGTGGCGCGGTCACGGTCGCGGTGATGGAGGTCGATGGCGTGTCATGCGGTTTTGCCGTCGAACGGATGGTGGAGGTGCGCACGCTGCTGATTTCCGATGCCTCCGCCGTGGGACTGGACAGCGAACTGGTCCCCGGCATCGCATGGCCGCGCGAGGACAGGCCCGTTTTCGTCATCAGTCCCGACCGCCTGTTCGAACGCTGGCGCGCGCGCAAGGGCAGGGGCATGCATTTCGCGCCCGCCCCGCCGCCACAGGCCACGCCGGAGGCCCGGCGTGCGCCGCTGGTGCTGGTGGTCGATGATTCCATCACGACGCGCACCCTGCAGAAGACGATCCTGCAGGCCCACGGGTTTGACGTGATGCTGGCGGTGGATGGGGAGGAGGCGCTGATGATGCTGCTGCAGTCATCGCGCCGGGTCGATGTGGTCGTGACCGACGTGGAAATGCCCCGGATGGACGGTTTCGCCCTGCTGGCGGCCATCCATGCCGACCCGCGCCTGGCGGATATCCCCGTCGTGCTGATGACGTCGCGCGACAACGAGGAGGAGATCCGCCGCGGGCTGGAAGGCGGCGCGCGTGCCTATATCACCAAGCAGAAATTCGACCAGGGCGAACTGCTGGCGACGATCCGGGGGCTGTTGTGATCCACACCCCCACCATCCCCGCCGCGGCCCCGCGCTCCGTCCTGGTGGTGGAGGATTCGGCCGTCCTGCGCCACCTGCTGTCACACAGCATCCGCAGCGACGCGCGCCTGCGCCTGATCGATGCGGTCGAAAGCGCGGAGGAGGCGATCCGCCTTGTCCCGCACCTGCGCCCGGACGTGATTTCGATGGATGTGTGCCTGCCCGGCATGGATGGGCTGGAGGCGACGCGCCGCATCATGGCGCAGTGCCCGACACCCATCGTCATCGTCAGCGACGCGCTGGATGCGCAGGTGTCGATGAACGCGCTGCGTTCGGGGGCGCTTGCGGTGATCGAAAAGCCGCGCGGCCTGACGTCGGAGGCCGGGCGCGCCGCCGTCAGCGCGATCACGACGCAGCTTTACATCATGAGCCAGGTGCCCGTGATCCGCCGCCGCCTGCTCGATGCGGGCGCGCATCCGCCACAGGCCGCGCCACTGGTGCCATGGACGGTTGCGCCGCGTATCCTCGCCCTTGCCGCTTCCACCGGGGGGCCGCGCGCCTTTGCGCAGGTGCTGGGCGCGCTGCCGGCGGATTTTCCCCTTCCCGTCGTGGGGGTGCAGCATATGGGCGGACCGTTCATGGAGGGGTTCGCCCACTGGCTGGACCAGCAGGTGCCCATGCCCGTGGCGCTTGCGCGCCATGGCGAGGTGCTGCGACGCGGGCATGTCTATATCGCGCCGGGGGACCGGCACCTGGGCGTGGGTACGCGGGGGGAGGCGGTCCTGCTCGACATGCCGCCGGTGCAGGGGCAGCGGCCATCGGCGTCGGTCCTGTTTTCGTCCGTCGCCCGCGCCTATGGCCGCGGCGCGCTGGGCGTGCTGATGACCGGGATGGGCGAGGACGGGGCGCAGGGCCTTGGCGACATGCGCCGCGCGGGTGGCTATACCATGACCGAGGACCGCAGCACCGCCGTCATCCATGGCATGCCCGGTGCCGCGGAACGTGCCGGCGCAACCTGCATCAGCCTGCCGCTGCCGGACATCGCGCCACATATCGAACGTCTCCTGAGCGATAGTGCCGACCCGCCCGAGGGGGTGCGTCCCCCGGGCGACAGATACCACGGAACATGACCCGATCATGACAGTACAGCCCGATGACGACCGTCCCGCCACCGTCCTGCTGGTGGAGGATTCCGATACGCAGGCCCTGCGCATCCGCTACATGCTGCAGGGCCATGGCTTTACCGTCGAACGCGTCGCAAGCGGGGAGGCGGCGCTCGATACGCTCGACAGCCATATCCCCGACCTCGTGATCGCGGACTATCACCTGCCGGGCATGAATGGCGGGCAGCTTGCGCGGCAGTTGCGCATGAACGCGGTGACGCGCACCATCCCGGTCCTGATCCTGACCGAAGGGATAGAACCGGGGCTGGAGCGTGAAGGGCTGGAGAGCGGGGCGGACGCCTATGTGCCCAAATCCTCCGATTCCACGCTGATCGTCTTTCGCATCCGCGCGCTTTTGCGTGAATATGCGGGCAATGTCCGCGCGCGTCCGGGGCGTGTGTTCCGCCGTGCGCGCATCCTGGTCGTCACCCCGCGCCATGACGCGACCACCGATGGGGGGAAGGTCTGGGCGCTGATCGACCTGCTGCAGCGCGACGGGCATATCGTGACCATCTGCGCCGATCCCGCGCATTTCGACCAGCAGATACTGCTCGACCCCGAACGCGCGCCCGACTGCGTGGTGGTGGACCTGACGGTGGGCGGGTTCGATGGGGTGGTGTTCTGCCGCAGGCTCGACGAACTGCGCCAGGAGGTGCTGATGCGTGGCGGCGTGCCGCTGCGCATCCTTGCCATAAGCCCGCCCAGCCCGGACCAGCGCGAATTTTCCGCCCGCGTGTTCGAAACGGGTGTCGATGACCTTGTGCCCGATGATGTCGCGCCCTCCGTTCTGGCGCTGCGCATCCGCGTGCTGGTGCGGCGCAAGCTGTTGCAGGATGATGTCCGCCGTATCGAGGTGGAACGCCAGAACCGCGAGATCGCGATCAAGAGCGCGCGCGCCGAGGCGGCGGCCATCGCGTCGAAGGCGTCGCTGGCGGAGGCGCTGGAGCAGGCCAACCGCGAACTGGCCGACGCCAACCGCAAGCTGATCGAGACACAGGGCAAGCTGGTGCAGACGGCCAAGATGGCGTCGCTGGGTGAACTGGTGGCAGGCATCGCGCACGAGATCAACAACCCGCTGGCCTTCATCCTTGCGCACAAGGACACCGTGGCGCGTGGACTGGAACGCGTGATGGACATGGAGGACGCGTCCACCGATACCGGGCGTGACGGGCGCGAGGCGATCCTGCGCAAGTGCCGCGACCGCGTGGCGTCGATGAACCTTGGCCTGCGCAGGATCCAGAACCTCGTGCTGAACCTGCGCAAATTCTCGCGACTGGACGAAGGGCTGTTCCAGGTCATCGACGTGCCCGAGGCGCTGGAGACGGTGCTGGCGCTGCTGACGCAGAAACTGGGCAATGGCATCGTCGTGCACCGCGATTACACCGCGCCGGAACGTCTGTACTGCCAGGCGGCGCTGCTGAACCAGGTCATCATGAATATTATCAGCAATGCCGCCGATGCAATTGTGGAGGCGGCGGAACGTGATAATCCGGTATCGGACACCCCGGCGCGGGGCCGCATCGACATCCGCACCGAACTCAGGCGGGAGGGGGAGGATGGCGTCCCCCATTACGTCTTCACGATTTCCGATACCGGTCCGGGCGTCGCGCCCGAGGTGCAGGAACGCATCTTCGAACCCTTCTTCACCACCAAGCCGGTTGGTGCGGGAACGGGGCTTGGGCTTGCGATCGCCTATGGCGTGGTGCAGGCCCACCAGGGAACGCTGACGGTCGCCAACCGTGAGCACGGCGGCGCGCAGTTCACCATTTCGGTGCCATGGCGCGCGCAGGACTCCGAAGACGGCCATGGTGGGTCCGACGGGCGCGTATCCGGTGGACAGGCAGGGCAGGCATGATGGGAAAGAGCACGATATGACAACACAGCCCGCGCGTCCCGTCATCCTGGTGGTGGATGACGAACCCGAAATCCTCGTCGCGCTGACGGACCTGCTCGAAGATGCCTTTACCGTCGTCTCCACCACGTCGCCGGTGGAGGCGCTGGAGATCCTTGCACAGCGCAATGATGTCGATGTCATCGTCTCCGACCAGCGCATGCCCGAGATGGGCGGCGATGTCATGCTGGCCCGCGCGCGTGAGATTTCCGACGCGCAGGCGATCCTGCTGACGGGCTATGCCGATATCGGCGCGGTGGCCGCGGCCCTGAACCAGGGGCGCATCTCCTTTTATTCGCACAAGCCATGGGACCCCGACGCCCTGCGCGCGATGATCGTGCAGGCGGCGGACTATCACCGGCTGGAACGCGAACTGCGCACCGAACGCCAGTTGCTGCACGGGCTGCTCAATAACCTGCGCGCGGGCCTTGGATTCAAGGATGCCGAAGGGCGTTTCGTGCGGATCAACCGGCAGGCAGCCGATTTCTATGACCGCGACATCGCCGCCTGCCTTGGCCAGCGGGAGGAGGACCTGTGCGATCCCGTGCTTCTGCCGGCCCTGCGCGCGGCGGAGGAGCGCATGCGCGCGGAGGGCCGTGACGAGGCCGCGGTCGAACTGCCGCCGCAGGTGGGGCGCGCCCATGGCCGCTGGCGCGAGTTCACGCGCGTCGTGCTGGAGGACGGGGAAAGCCCCGATGTCTATTCCGTCGTCATAAACCGCGACATCACCCGCCAGCAGGAAATGGAAGGCCGCCTGCGCCAGGCGGAGAAGATGCAGGCCCTTGGCACGATGGCCGGCGGGATCGCGCATGATTTCAACAACCTGCTGACGGCGGTGCTGGGGTCGCTGGAACTGGCCCATGACATGCTGCCACAGGATGAGGGCGCGGTGCTGCGCCTGCTCGACAATGCCACGGCGGCGGCGCGGCGCGGGGCGTCGCTGACGCGCAGGCTGCTCAATTTCAGCCGCCCGCGCGACCTGAGCCTTGAGCCGATCGACGTGAACGCCCTGCTGCACGGCATGAAGGACCTGCTGGCGCAGACCGTGGTGTCGCGGCAGGACAAGGCGCTGGCGACGCCCTGTTCCATCGTTGTCGATACCGCAGCATCCGACGGGGGGCTGCCGCCGGTCTGCACCGATGCGGGGCAACTCGAACTCGCGGTGCTCAACCTGTGCATCAACGCCGTGGACGCGATGCCCGAAGGGGGCGTGATCCGCGTGTCCACCGCACTCAAGCGCGTGCGCGAGGTCGTGGCGGGCACCAACCTCGTGCCCGGCAGCTATGTCATGGTGTCGGTGCAGGACCAGGGCATGGGCATGTCGGAGGAGACGCTGGCGCGCGTGTTCGAACCGTTCTTCACCACCAAGGACGTGGGACGGGGCACCGGGCTTGGCCTGTCGATGATCTATGGCTTCGTCCGCCATGTCGGTGGCGAGGTGCAGGTCCACAGCACCCCCGGCGTGGGTACGCGCGTGGACCTGTGCCTGCCGGTGCAGGACGGGACCGTGCGGGAGGAGAAGGCGGACGGGACCGTGCCATCCACCATGCCGGACCGGCCCCTGCGCATCATGGTCGTTGACGATGAACCGGGCGTGCGCGCGGTCACGGCGGGGTTCCTGCGCGCCCGCGGGCACGAGGTCCATGACTATGCCGGGGGCAGGGCCGCCGTCGCCGCGCTGGAAGAAGGGGGGCTGGGTCCGCTGGACCTTGTCATCATGGATGTGATGATGCCCGAGATGGGAGGGCAGGAAACCGCGCACCGCCTGCATGCGATCCAGCCGGACCTGAAGGTGCTGTACCTGACCGGCTATGCCAACCTTGGCACCCTGCCGAAGGGGGGGAATGTCATGCACAAGCCCTTCACCCGCGCGGGGCTGGCGGAACAGATCGGGCGAATCATGCGCGGCGGGGCCGCAGCGAGGCCGGACGGGCATGAAGCAGGGCACGGATGATGCCGCGCCCCCTTGTGCTGTGGGGCAAATCTCCTATTTCTTCATGATATGCAAGATCATCATGTAAACCCCCACGATCCGATTGGCTGGCACGGCACAACCATCCTGTGCGTGCGGCGTGACAACCAGGTGGCGATGGCCGGCGACGGCCAGGTGACGCTGGGTGCGACCGTCATCAAGGGCAATGCGCGCAAGGTACGCCGCATCGGCCCGTCGGGCAGCATCCTTGCCGGGTTCGCCGGTGCGACCGCCGATGCCTTTACCCTGCTCGAACGGCTGGAAGCGAAGCTGGAACGGTATCCGAACCAGCTTGAACGCGCCTGCGTCGAACTGGCGAAGGACTGGCGCACCGACCGCTACCTGCGGCGGCTGGAGGCGATGATGGCCGTCGCCGATGCGGATCATTCCTATACCCTGACCGGCAATGGCGACGTGCTGGAGCCCGAGGACGGCATCATCGCCATCGGTTCGGGCGGGAACTATGCCCTGTCGGCCGCGCGTGCGCTGCTGGGGATCGAGGGGCTGGGCGCGCGTGAGATCGCGCAGCGTTCAATGAAGATCGCGGGCGATATCTGCGTTTACACGAATTATTCCGTCACGGTGGAAACGCTGGGCGGTGATACGGACAAGGTAGAGGCATGATGGAAATCCCCAATCATTCCCCGCGGGAAATAGTCTCCGAACTCGACCGGTTCATCATCGGGCAGACCGACGCCAAGCGCGCGGTGGCCATTGCGCTGCGCAACCGCTGGCGGCGCGCGCAACTGCCCGAGGGCCTGCGTGAGGAGGTCGTGCCCAAGAACATCCTGATGATCGGCCCGACAGGCTGCGGCAAGACCGAGATCGCGCGTCGCCTTGCCCGCCTTGCGCAGGCGCCGTTCCTGAAGGTCGAGGCGACGAAGTTCACCGAAGTCGGCTATGTCGGGCGCGATGTCGAAAGCATCGTGCGTGACCTCGTGGAGGTCTCGATCAACATGCTGCGCGACCTGCGGCGCAAGGACGTGCAGGCCAAGGCGGAAATGGCCGCCGAAAACGCCCTGCTCGACGCGCTGGTGGGCGAAGGCGCATCCGCCGACACCCGCAACAAATTCCGCCGCATGCTGCGCAATGGCGAACTGGAGGCCAAGGAGGTCGAGATTTCGGTAACCGAGGGGCCGTCGCCTTCGGGGCAGGCGGACATGCCGAACATGACGCCGGGCACGGTCATCAATTTCTCCGACATGATGAAGGGCTTCATGAACCGCATGCCCCAGCGCCGTCGCATGACGGTGGCCGAGGCCCGCGCCGCCCTGACGCGTGAGGAGGCGGACAAGATGCTCGATACCGAAAGCCTGACGCGCGAGGCGGTGGCCCATGCGCAGGATCACGGCATCGTCTTCCTTGACGAGATCGACAAGGTCTGTGCCCGCGCGGAAAGTGGGGCGCGCGGTGGCGACGTCTCCCGCGAGGGGGTGCAGCGCGACCTGCTGCCCCTGATCGAGGGGACGACGGTTTCGACCAAGTACGGCCCCGTGCGCACGGACCATATCCTGTTCATCGCATCGGGCGCGTTCCACATCGCCAAGCCGTCGGACCTGCTGCCTGAACTGCAGGGGCGCCTGCCGATCCGTGTGGAACTGTCGTCGCTGACGCGGCAGGACCTGCGCCGTATCCTGACGGAGCCGGAACATTCGCTGCTGACGCAGTACACCGCGCTGCTGGGCACGGAAAAGGTGGAACTGCGCTTTACCGACGATGCGGTGGATGCGCTGGCCGAACTGGCTGCGGACATCAACGAACGGGTGGAGAATATCGGCGCACGCAGGCTGGCGACCGTGATCGAACGCCTGCTGGAGGAGGTGTCCTTTACCGCCACCGACCGCGCGGGGCAGACCGTGGAAATCACCGCCGCCGATGTTCAGGAAAAAGTGGCCCCGCTGGCACGCAAGGGCGACCTGAGCCGCTTTATCCTGTAAATCCCCATAAGATTGGCAGAACGTTTTTGGGCGCCGCCTTTTTTGCGAAAAGGCGGCGTTTCCTGAAGCTTTTTTGAAAAAGCTTTACCAAAAACGTCTTTATGATTTGCAGGCCACGCCTGTGACGCAGTGCCTGCGGGCAAGAGGAAGAAGATGACGGATCCATTCGTAAAGCCCGAAGACGATACGGCGGCGGACGCGATTGCGGCGATTGCCGATGAACTGGCGCTGTTCGATGACTGGATGGACCGGTACCAGTACATCATCGAACTTGGCCGCAAACTGCCGCCTTTCCCAAAGGAATGGGCGAACGACGCGCATCGCGTCCCCGGATGCCAGAGTCAGGTCTGGCTGGAAGCGAAGCAGGAAGGCGACGCCCTGTTCCTGGCCGGGGCGTCGGATGCCGCCATCGTCTCCGGACTGGTGGCGCTGCTGCTGCGGGTCTATTCCGGGCGCAGCAGGGAGGAGATCCTGCAGACCGACCCCGGATTCCTGCGTGAACTCGGTCTGGTGCAGGCGCTGTCAACCAACCGTGGCAACGGGGTGGAGGCCATGGCCCGCGCCATCCGCAAGGCCGCAGCCACGCAGGACGCGGCCTGAACACCCGCCCGCAGGTGCCGTCCCTGCCCGTCGGGCAGGGGGCTCAGTATTCCTGAACGACGTCGAAGCCCGCCGCGTCAACCGCATTGGCCAGCGCATCGGGGTTGGTGAACGTGTCGTCGCACGTCACGACGGCCTCTCCCTTCTCAAGCGAAACCTCCACGTCGCAGACGCCTTCGATGTTTTCGAGGGAACGGCGCACCTTGGCCGCGCAACCATCGCAGGTCATGTCTGATATCTTCAGGGTGAATTTTTCCATCTGGAACTTTTTCCTTACGTCGTCATGGGTGCTGTCTTGGTGTGCCATCGGTTCAGCAGCAGCGAACTGGTGACCACCGATACGGAACTCATGGCCATGGCGGCCCCGGCGATCGCGGGGTCCAGCATGCCAAAAGCCGCAAGCGGGATGCCTATTATATTGTAGATGAAGGCAAAGAACAGGTTTTGCCGCACCTTGCGCAATGTGGCGCGTGACAGGGAGATCGCATCGAGTATCCCGCCAAGGTTGTCACGCATCAGGATCACGCCCGCGGACTGCACCGCGATGTCCGACCCGTGCCCCATGGCGAAACCGATATCGGCCATGGCCAGCGCGGGGGCATCGTTGATCCCGTCGCCAACCATGCCCACCACATGGCCCTGCGCGCGCAGCTTTTCAATCTCCGCCGCCTTGTCCTGCGGCAGGACACCGGCAATGAAGCGGTCCATGCCCAGCGTGCCGGCAATTGCCGCCGCCGCCTGCTGGTTGTCGCCCGTCAGCATCAGTGTCGCGATCCCGTCGCGGCGCAGTGCCGCGATACAGGCGGGGGCTTCGGGCCGGATACGGTCACTCAGCGCGATATAGCCCACCACGCCCCGCGCCCCCGCCACGCCAATGACGGTGCGCCCCTGCTGCTCCAGTTGCGTGACGATTTCGGGCGTGTCCGTGGCGTCAGCCACGAAATGCGGCGCGCCAAGGCGCAGGCGTTCGCCCTGCGCCGTGACCCCCTCCACCCCCCGGCCGGGCAGGGCCGTGACATCATGGACCGCAAGGGGGGTAATCGCGTGCTGGCGCCCATAGGCGACGATGGCGCGGGCGAGGGGATGTTCCGAATCCTGTTCCAGCGCACAGGCCATGGCCAGCAGGTGCTGCGTGTCATGGCCGGGCAGGGGCGTGACCTCGCGCACTTCTGGCTGTCCCAGTGTCAGCGTGCCCGTCTTGTCCAGCACCAGCAATTTTATGGTGTGGGCATGTTCCAGCGTGTCGGCATCACGAAACAGCAGGCCCGCGCGCGCGCCGCGCCCGGTGGCGACCATGATGGCCGTCGGCACCGCAAGGCCGAGCGAGCAGGGACACGCCACCACCAGCACGGCGATCGTCCCCGTCAGCGCCATGGTCGCATGGCCATATACCGCCCACCCGATGAGGAATGTCAGCAGCGCGATCCCCAGCACGCCGGGCACGAAAACGGCGGAGATGCGGTCCACCAGTTGCTGCACCGGGTCGTGCGAGGCCTGCGCGTGCTGGACCATGCGCACGATCTGCGACAGGGTGCTGTCGGCGCCCACATGTTCGGTGCGGATACGCAGCACGCCATTTTGGTTGAGGGTGGCGCCAATGACATGGTCATCGACCGTGCGCGCCACCGGCACGCTTTCACCGGTCATGGCGGACTGGTCCACATCGGACTGCCCGGCGATGACGACACCATCGACGGGAATGCTCTCCCCCGGTCGCACGACAACGACATCGCCAACCCGCAGGGCAGCAACAGGCATGTCGGTCACCTTCCCGTCGCGTTCGACATGCGCAACCTGTGGCTGAAGGCGCAGCAGGCCCGCGATTCCCTCCCGCGTGCGGTCACGCGCGCGCGCTTCGAGCAGGCGACCAAGCAGCACGAGCGTGATGACCACCGCGCCGGATTCGAAATAGACATGCCCCTTCAGCGAAAACAGCCAGATCACCGTGCTCGACAGCCACGCGACCGTAGTGCCCATCACGACCAGGACGTCCATGTTCGCCACGCCGCCCCGGATGGCCTTGTAGGCCTTCTGGTAAAACGGCCAGCCACAGCCGAACTGCACCAGTGTCGCCAGCAGGCATTGCAGCCATAGCGGCAGCATGAAATCCATCCGGCCCGACACCATATCCACCATGCCCAGCAGCAGCGGCAGGGTCAGGATGGCGGACAGGGCGAACATCGCACGCTGCCGCCGCATGGCCGCGACATGGTCCTGTTCCTGCGCATCGCCTTCGTCGGAGGGGAGCGTGGGGTCGCGCACGGGGGCGGCGTCGAATCCGCCCCGGCGTACCTGCGCGATCATGGCGGGCAGATCCGCAAGGCCGGGGACATAGGTCACATCCGCCTGTTCCGCCGCGAAATTGACGTGGGCCGTGACACCGGGCAGGCGGTTGAGCAGCTTTTCAATGCGGCTGGCGCAGGCGGCGCAACTCATGCCCGTAAGCTGTAGCGACAGGGTCTGGGTGGGGATATCGAATCCCGCCTTGCGCACGGCCTCGAACACGGGGGCGAGGGCCGACGGCGTAAGGGGCGCGGCAAGGCCGACCGTGGCCTGGGCGGTGGCGAAATTCACGCTGGGCGTGGTGCCGGGGACGCGCCGTATGACCTTTTCGATCCGGCTGGCGCAGGCGGCGCAGCTCATGCCCGTGATGGGGAAGGTTACAGCCGTCTGCGCTGCCGTGGCCATGACTTCATTCCTGAACTGTCACGCCCGGTCGAAACCTGCCAACCGGCGCGTGCCCCGCATGTTGGCGCAGGCGGCGGCCAATGCAACCCCACCCGCGCCAGGCCGTCCGGATCATGCCACGAAACCGGGCGTGGGGGACGTCAGTCCACCGTGCTCATGCGGGTTTCATCGACGAACTTTTCGGTATCGTCGTCCAGCTTGCGCGACTTGCGCCCGGCGGGGCCGTGGACATACAGCGTCTTGCGGTCAACCTTCTGGTTGGTGCCATCTGGCTTCAACGGCATTTCATAGACCGGCTTGCGCGCATGGTCGGCCATCTGCAGGTCCGGGTTGAAGACCGAGTTGAACTTCCAGATCATGGTCAGGAAGTTGGTCTGCCCACGCAGCGCAAGGCGCAGCGCGATGCCCAGCGTGTCCTTGATCGCGGCCCAGCCCAGATGCTTGTTGTTGAGCACCTGCTGCGTCTTCACCAGTTCCTCATAGAACTCGCGCAGGGGCAGGGTGGTCGGCATGACCGCGTGCTGGATGTCGAACAGGCGGTAGTCGCGTGTCGTCAGCTTGCGCGATTCGCTTTCCCAGATCTCGGTGCCGGGATAAGGCGTCGTGACCGACAGGTTGACGATGTCCGGGATTTCCAGGCACCACTGGCGGATGACCTCGAAACGCTCGCGGTCCCATGACGGATCGGCGATCAGGTTGATCGCGACGATCAGGTCGAGCGAACGGGCGTAATCCAGCGCCTCGAAATTGCGGTCCATCGACACGCGCTTGCGGAAGCGCTTCAACCCCTCGGCATCAACGGCCTCAAGGCCGATGAAGATGTAGCTGAGGCCGATTTCCTTCCATTCGCGGAAGACGTCCTTGTTACGCAGCAGCACGTCTGCGCGGGTTTCAAGGTAGTATTCCTTCTTGATGCCACGCCGACGGACCTCGGCGGCGATGGCCATGCCGTGTTCGGCATGCACGAAGGCCACGTCATCGACGATGAAGATGCCGGGTTCCTTGATCTCCTGCAGTTCCTGGCCGATCACTTCCGCGCTCGCGGTGCGGTAGGAGCGGCCATAGAACGTCCATGCGCTGCAGAACGTGCAGTCCCACGGGCAGCCACGCGCGAATTCGATGGAGGCGGCAGGGTCCAGCGTGCCGATGAAATACTTGCGGCGATGGCGCAGCAGGTCGCGCGCAGGGCGCACCCCGTCGAGGTTTTCGACAAAGATCGGCGGCGGCCCGTCGCCATCCATCGTCACGACGCCCGGCACGGTCAGCAGGTCCTCGCCCTTTTCCCATGCGGCAAGCAGAAGGCCGACGGTCGCGTCGCCTTCGCCCTTCAGGACGCAGTTGATCTCCCCGTCGGACAGCGCCAGCACGTCGCGCGCGATGAAGGAGATGGAGTGGCCGCCAATGAACAGGAACACATTGGGCAGGCGCTTGCGCGTTTCCTTGCACAGGTCGATGATTTCGGGAACGTTCGCAAGGTAGTTGCCCGAAAAGCAGATCGCGTGCGGACGGAATTTGTCGATGCGTTCCCAGTAATCGTTGTGATTTTCCACCTGGAGGTCGATGATATCGACCTCGTGCCCCTTGTCACGCGCAGCGCCCGCGACAAGTTCCAGGCCCAGCGGTTCCAGTCGCAAAAATACTTTTGTGTACATCAGCGAACTTGGATGAACGGCCAGTAATCTCATTATTTCACCTCGGGCATGGGTGGGGGCAGGGCATGTGCGGACGTCCACATACGCAATCCAGAGGAAAATTTACAGGCTTCCCACGGCGGTATTTGACGTTTTTATAAATCGCACCCAATTATAAAAAAACCGGATAAGCTACGAAGGGTGACAATATAAGACCATAATGTCACCCAATTCACAGTTATATCACCTATGCGCTGATGATATATCGGTGTGCGGCCGGCGCATGAAATGGCGGTCGGGTGCGCCGGGCCATGACCTATGCGAAAAACGAAGGGCTGGGCTGGCGTCGCGCATGTGCGGGCCTATCGCGGCGGGGGCTTTCATGTCACACTCCCGCGTCAACCTCCGGGGGCGAGATGAAGCGCAAGATGCTGCGAAAAGTGACGGGTCCATTGATGCTGCTGGCATGCGGCGGGGCGATGGCGCTGGGTGGATGTTCCGCCGAAATCGGGCGCATGCCGTATGAAAGCGATGTCCGCTGCCTGCGCAAGGAACTGGGCACGCAGATGCATCTGAGCTTCCCACTTGCGGCCAATACATGCCAGCGCATGACCGATCATAACTTTGCGATCGGCTCGAAGAATCCGCAGCCCATCCCGCTGAACCTGCACGGCGCGCCCGACCTGCAGAAGCAGGCGGACGAATACGGATACAGCTACACCCGCTGATCCGCGCGGCGGGCGCGGACCAGTGCCCGTGGCGTCAGTTTTCGAGTTCGCTGTCCCAGTAAAGGTAGTCGCGCCAGCTTTCATGCAGGTAATTGGGCGGGAAGGACCGTCCGTTATCCTGCAAAAGCCAACTGCTGGGCTGCTGTGGCGTGCGGGAGGGATACATGCGCAGTTCATGCGGCATGTAGGATCCCTTCAGCAGGTTGCACGGGCTGCATGCGGTCACGACATTTTCCCATGTGGTGCGCCCCCCCTTGGATCGGGGAATGACATGGTCGAATGTCAGTTCGTGCGTCGGCAGGCGTGTATTGCAGTACTGGCAGGAAAAATTGTCGCGCAGGAAGACGTTGAACCGGGTGAAGGCCGGGCGCCGCGCGGTCTGGATGTAATCCTTCAGCGCGATGACGCTGGGCAGGCGGACCTCATGTGACGGGGAATGGACGATTTCGTCATATTCGCTCAGCACCGAAACCCGGTCGAGCCAGACCGCCTTGATCGCATCCTGCCAGGACCACAGCGAAAGCGGGAAGTAGGACAGGGGCCGGAAATCTGCGTTCAGGACGAGGGCCGGGAAATGTTGACTGTCAGAAAGCACGGGCGCATCCTTGAGGTGATGCCGCCACACAAGTCTTCAGGCGTCCTTTACTTTGAACCGAACGCCGATCATGTGCGCCGTCATGAAGTAACTGCCCCGAATCTATTGCAGACCTCATCCCATGTGGCAAGGGATGGACGGGGCGAATATTCGCGCCATTCTTCCCGGCCCGTGCGGACCATATGGGGACATTCCTTGCTACCTGACTGTTATCGTGTCGAAAATGCCTGACATCACCCGCTTCGCCCCCAGTCCCACCGGGGGGCTGCATCTGGGGCATGTCGCCTCGGCACTTGCGGGGTGGCGTGCCGCAAACGAGTCGGGGGGCCGTTTCCTGCTGCGGATCGAGGACATAGATCCCGGCCGTTGCCGCGACGCATTCGCCCATGACCTGATGGACGACCTGCGCTGGCTCGGGCTGGAATGGCCCGAACCGGTGCGGTGGCAGTCGCGGCACCTTGCGGATTACGCGGCGGTGCTGGCGCGGCTTGGCGCACGGGGCCTGGTCTATCCGTGTTTCTGTACGCGGCGTGACATCGCGGACGAAATCGCCGCCTCCGCCCATGCCCCGCACCATGCCCCCGATGGCAGCGTGGTCTATCCGGGGACCTGCCGCCACCTGTCCCCGTCGCGGCGGGCGGCGCTGCTGGCGGCGGGGACACCGCACGCCATGCGCCTGGACATGGAACGCGCGCTGTCGGTGCCCGGCGCGCGCGACCTGACATGGCATGAACGTGGGGAAGGGCCACAGCGCTGCCATCCCGAACTGTTTGGGGATGTGGTGCTGGCGCGCAAGGACGTGATGGCGTCCTATCATTTATGTGTGACGCATGATGATGCGTTGCAGGGGATCACGCTGGTGACGCGCGGCGAGGACCTGCGTCCCGCGACCTCCCTGCATCGCCTTCTGCAGCACCTTATGGGCTGGACGGCGCCGGAATACGCCCATCACCCGCTATTGTGCGATGCCTCGGGCCGCAGGCTGGCCAAGCGTGACCGGGCCATGACCATCGCCGCGATGCGTGCGGCGGGGATGAGCGCGCAGGCCGTGCGCGCCGCGGCGGGCGACCCCGGTCCCATCATGGCATGAGCGGGCGCCCCGGTGGCGGGCAAACATGGGAGTGGTGCATTTGTGCTGTTTTCACGGCGACGGCTTCGCACTAGGGTTCCCAACCGGACGTTCCAGCAAGGAACGGTAACTTCATGTCATATGGATCTCGGTCTCATGGATCTTATCGCCGCCCGTCTTGACAGGATCAGCCCCAGCCAGACGATCGCCATTTCCACCAAGGCACGTGAACTGAAAGCCGCGGGCAAGGACATTATCAGCCTTTCGGCGGGCGAGCCCGATTTCGACACGCCCGCCAACATCAAGCAGGCGGCCATCCGCGCCATCGACGCCGGGCAGACGAAATATACCGACGTCGCCGGCACGCCCGCGCTGCGCAAGGCCGTGGCCGAACGGTTCCGCCTTGATTCCGGGCTGGATTACACGTCGGACGAGATCATTGTCTCCAACGGGGGCAAGCAGGTCATCTACAACGCGATGGTCGCGACCATCAATCCGGGGGACGAGGCCATCATCCCGGCCCCGTGCTGGGTTTCGTATCCCGATATCGTCGCCCTGGCCGAAGGGGCGCCGATTGTCGTGCCGTGCATGGCCGAACACGGGTTCAAGATGCGCCCTGCCGACCTGGAGGCCGCGATCACGCCGCGTACCAAGTGGCTGCTGCTCAATTCCCCCAACAACCCGACCGGCGCGGCCTATGACGCGCAGGAACTGCGCGCGCTGTGCGATGTGCTGCTGCGCCATCCCGATATCTGGATCCTGACCGACGATATCTATGACAAGCTGGTGTATGACGGGTTCAAACCCGCCACCATCGTGCAGGTCGAACCGCGCCTGCGGGACCGCACCGTCACGATGAACGGCGTGTCGAAGGCCTATGCCATGACCGGCTGGCGCATCGGGTTCGCGGCCGCACCTGTCGAACTGATCCGTGCGATGAACAAGCTGCAGGGGCAGTCCACCTCCGGCCCGTCCTCCATCAGCCAGGCGGCAGCGCTTGAGGCGCTGAGCGGCCCGCAGGACTTCATCGCGGAAATGGTCGCGACCTACCAGGGGCGGCGCGACCTTGTGGTCAGCATGCTCAACCAGGCATCCGGCCTGCACTGCGCAACGCCCGAAGGCGCGTTCTATGTGTTTCCCTCGCTGCGTGGCTGCCTTGGCAGGACCAGCGCGGGCGGTGCGCGCATCGACAGCGACAGGGATTTCGTGACGGCCCTGCTGGATGAGGAAGGTGTCGCCGCCGTCCATGGCAGCGCCTTCATGTTCGCGGGGCATTTCCGCATTTCCTATGCCACCGATACCGAAAGCCTGAAGGAAGCCTGCCTGCGCATCCAGCGCTTCTGCGGCGGCCTGCGCTGAAGACGGGACCAAGACCATGACAAGCAGTAACGAGGTCCCGGACGGGTTTCTGGCCGGATGCATGGACCGGCTTGAAACCCCGGCGACCATCGCCATGGCCCAGCGCGCGCGCGCGCTGAAGGCGCGGGGGGAGCAGGTGCTTTCCCTCGCACTTGGTGAACCTGATTTTCCCACGCCCGCAGGCGTGATCGAGGCCGCGCACCGCGCCGCGCTCGACGGGCAGACGAAATATCCCCCCGTGGAGGGCACGCCCGCGCTGAAGGCCGCGATCATCCGCAAGTTCGCGCGTGAAAATGGCCTGACCTACGAACCGTCGGAAATCATGGTCTCCAACGGGGGCAAGCAGGTCATCTTCAATGCCTTCATGGCCACGATCAATCCGGGGGACGAGGTCATCGTCCCGCGCCCCTACTGGGTCAGCTATCCGCTGATCATCAGCCTGTTTGGCGGGGTCCCGGTATTCGTGGACTGCCCGGAGGAAAGCGGGTTCCGCCTTGATGCGGCGGCGCTGGAGGCGGCGATCACGCCACGGACCAAGTGGCTGGTGCTCAACTTCCCCAACAACCCGACGGGGGCGACGACCACCCGCGCCGACCTTGAGGCGATTGCCGAGGTGCTGCGCCGTCATCCGCGCGTGCATGTCCTGTCGGACGAGATTTATGAACATCTCGTCTATGACGGGCAGGCGCATGTCTCCATCGCGCAGGTGGCGCCGGACCTGAAATCGCGTGTGCTGACGCTCAATGGTGTGTCAAAGGCCTATGCCATGACCGGCTGGCGCGTGGGCTATGTCGGTGGTCCTGTCGGCCTGATCCGCGCGATGGCCAGCATCCAGAGCAGTTCGACATCGGGCATCTGCTCCATCAGCCAGGCGGCGTCGGTCGCGGCCCTCGACGGGCCATCGGGCGTGGTGGAGGTGATGCGCGAAACCTATGACCGGCGCCGCAGGATGGTGGTGGGCGCGCTGCGCCAGATCCCGCAACTGACCTGTGCGATGCCGCTTGGCGCGTTCTATGTCTATCCGGGGATTGCGGCGTGCATTGGCCGCACCAGCGCGGGCGGTCGTCTGATCGGAACGGACGAGGATTTCGCCATCGCCCTGCTGGAGGAACAGCATGTCGCCGTCGTCCATGGCAGTGCGTTCGGCAAGGGACCGTATCTGCGCCTGTCCTATGCCACGTCCGATGAAATCCTGGTCGATGCCTGCGGGCGGATTGCGACGTTCGTCGCCGGCCTAACCTGACGTCTGCCCGTCGGTCGCGGGCGGGGACAGCGCGAATATTCCTTCTGTCAGCAAAGATGGCAGGAGGAACGCCGCCGCCGGAAGGCCGCACAGGCCCATGGCCACCGCCGTGGCCGCCATGGCCGTGACATAGGCCAGGCGCCCGCCAACACGTTCGGCCATGACAAAGGCAAAGGCCCCGCCCACGCCGGTCATGGCCCCGATCATGGTGCGCCACGGGTGCTGGCCCGCATTATGTCCCATGCTGTCGATAATCTGGCTCAGCGCGGAGGACTGGTCCACCGACGTGCCGCTCATCCCGAACATGAGGGAAAAGGGCAGGATCAGCACGCTCAGCACATCACGCAGCAGGCCGACGAATCCGCTGACAAGCGGGATCAGCAGAAGGATGGCGACGCACGAGCTTGTACTCAGCGCCACGACCAGAAGCCCGATCCGTCGCTGTTGTCCCGCTGTTATCGGATGGTCATGCATCCGTCCTGTCTCCATGCCCGATATCGTGCGACACGCATGCCGTGTGGTGGTGGCCCCATCGCGGGGCCTGTGGCAAGACCGGGAAAATAACGCCCCGGATCATGACGGGTTTATTTCTGGTTCTTCCGCATTTTTCGTGATGGGTATCTTGTACTGTGGTTCTGGAACTGGAAAATCCTGAAAGTCGCCCACTTTCATGGATATTCCCCAGTGTCAC
>NZ_NKUF01000020.1 GCF_003206495.1 Gluconacetobacter entanii
CGCCATGGGAAAATGGACCCTCGAAATCATCAGGCGGTCCGATACGACGAAGGGCTTTCAGATCCTGCCGCGTCGCTGGGTGGTGGAACGGACATTCGCCTGGCTGGGACGGTGCAGGCGGCTCGCCAAAGATTGGGAAAAGTCCATTGCGTCCTCAACCGCATGGACATTGATCGCCTCGATCCGCATGCTCACACGACGGACAGCAAGGCATTGTCAAGCTTGGAAAACTTTCGGATCGGGCTCTAAGGTGGGCGAAATCGACCAAAATATTGTCGTGATTCATTTTTCGTCCCCGGCAGGACGGGAGGCCGGGGACGCAGCATGTCGCCCACCGGCCCCGGCCACCGGGACCCAAGTGACCAGAACCTGGACAACGCATTGATCTCTTCTTCCCCAGACCAGATCGAGGTGGCGGCCTCCGTCACCCCCGCGCCGCCCACCCCCGGACGCGCCACAAAGAACGGCACGGACATGAATGACGCCCTGCACCGTCACATCCTGCCCGTCATGAAACAGGTGGCCACCAACATCGCGTCGGACCAGATCACGCTGGCGGCCGCGGGATGCGCGTTCTACGCCACGCTGTCGCTGTTCCCGGCCATGAGCACGATGATCTCCATCTACGGGCTGCTGTTCGATCCCCAGACGGTGGAGCCACAGCTTGTCGTCCTGCGCAACCTGCTGCCGCCCGCGGCATACGACCTGATCGGCGAGAGGATCCACATCCTTGTCGCACAGTCCCATTCCTCGCTGACACTGAACCTGATCGTCTCGACCACCATCGCCATGTGGTCGGCTTCGGCGGCGACGCGTTCGCTGCTGCTGGCGATGAACGTGGCCTATAACACGCCTGAAACCCGCAGCTTCCTGCGCTTTCAGGCCATGGGCATGATCATGACGCTGTGTGCGATCTTTGGCGGCATCCTGACGCTGGCGCTGATGGTGGCGCTGCCGATCCTGCTGGATTACCTGCCGCAGAAGCTCTCGCTCGCCCCGCCGCCGGGGTCGGTCGAACTGCTGGTGCATATGGGCGGGCCGGCGCTGATGCTGCTGTTCGTGCTGTCGGGATGTTCGCTGCTCTACCGATTCGGCCCCAACCGGCAGAGCACGTCATGGCGCTGCATCCTGCCCGGTTCGGTGGCCGCGACCCTGCTGTGGCTGCTGACCTCGTTCGGGTTTTCCTATTACGTCAGACATATCGCCGGATATGGCGCGACCTATGGACCCCTTGGCGCCTTTGTGGCGACGATGATGTGGTTCTACGTCTCGGCCTATGTCGTGCTGCTGGGCGCGGAACTCAACGCCGGGCTGGAAATCCAGATGTGCCTGCGTGACAACGGCCCGCAGATGGAGGGATGGTCCATCGCGCGCAAGTCCCACCACGCGCCAGGGACCGAGGCCACTACCCCTGCGAAGCAGCCCCCGGGGGAAGCGCCGTAATCTCGACCATCATCGTCCCGCGGTCGAGCAGGCCGATCATCCGCGCCGCCGCCGGCGACAGGTCGATGATCCTCCTGCCGCGATAGGGGCCGCGGTCATTGATCCTGACAATGACCGAACGCCCCGTGGAGGTCGAACGAATCCGCACCAGTGTGCCCAGCGGCAACTGCCGGTGCGCCGCCGTCATCGCCATGGGGTCGAACACATCCCCCGATGCCGTGCGATGGCCGATTTCGCGATGGGTGCCATACCAGCTTGCCAGTCCGTGCTGCGACCATGTGGATGAAACGCTGTGCATCGGGGGCAGGCCGGGCAGACGGCGCAGGGCATGGTGATGATGGTGCCGGGTGGCCGCACCCTGCCGGGCCACGGCGTGATGCACGCCATGTTTGGCATGCCGGGCATGGGCATCACGGGCGCCACACATCAGGCCAAGGCAGACCATCAGCAGACATGACAGGACCCATGCCGGAAAATCCGGTATCCGCCGCCGCTTTCGCGACTGTATATGAAGGGGTCCGACAGTCATGGCGGGAACCATTACATAATATACATGAACGCGACCAGCCCGATTCAGGTATGCGTCCATCCCGTATATTATGACTTCAAAAGTCAGCTTTATATTTATTGAGGGATTATTTCCTATCCCTCATGTCATTAACATAGGGAAACTGTCCGCCACATGCCGCGCGGGCACATCCGCCAGGCCCACGGGACGGCATGGGCGGCGTTCGATTCGCCATGGCATGCAGAACAGGCTTGGATCGCAGCGAAGGGCATGCTACGGCGCCTGTCATTATGGAGCGTCCCCTGATTGCCGTTCTCAACGGCCCGAACCTCAACATGCTTGGACTGCGGCAGCCGGAAGTGTACGGCGTCGCAACCCTTGATGATGTCGAACAGGTCTGCGTGCAGGCTGCGGAGCAGCTCGACGTGGCGATCGATTTCCGCCAGACCAACGGCGAAGGGGAACTCGTTTCATGGATTCAGGAATGCCGGGGCCGCGCACGTGGCATCATCATCAACCCGGCGGCCTATTCCCATACCTCCATCGCGGTCCTTGACGCCCTGCTGGCGGTCGATCTGCCGGTGATCGAGGTCCATATTTCCAACATCCATCGCCGTGAGGCGTTCCGCCATACTTCCTACGTCTCCCGCGCCGCCATCGGCGTCATCTGCGGGCTTGGCGTGCGGGGGTACGCGCTGGCGCTTCATGCGATGACCGACATGATTCTGGACGAGGACGATCAATGAGCCGACTGCTCGTGGATGCGGATGCCATTCGGGCATTGGCCGAAATTCTGACCGAAACTGGCCTGACCGAAATCGAGATCGCGGAAAAGGACAGCCGCGTCCGTGTCGTGCGCGCGGCGCCGGCCGCGACCCATGCCGTCGCCCCGCCGCCGCCGGTCGCAGCGCCCGCCCCGGTCGCGGCCCCGGTGCCCGTCGCGGCCCCGCCCGCCGACCTGTCGAAGCATCCGGGCGCGGTCACCAGCCCGATGGTCGGCGTGGCCTACCTGACGCCCGACCCGTCGGCCCCCCCCTTCGTGACCGAAGGCCAGCAGGTCGTCGCGGGCCAGACCCTGATGCTGATCGAGGCGATGAAGACCTTCAACCAGATCAAGGCCCCGCGCGCGGGCACCCTGACCAAGATCCTCGTCCCCTCGGGCGAGCCTGTTGAATACGGCGAAGTCCTGGCCATCATAGAGTAATGTTTTCCAAGATCCTGATCGCCAATCGCGGCGAGATCGCCCTGCGCATCCTGCGGGCCTGCCGCGAACTGGGCATCCCCACCGTTGCCGTGCATTCGACGGCCGATTCGGATGCGATGCATGTCCGCCTCGCGGATGAGGCCGTGTGCATCGGCCCGCCCGCCAGCCGCGATTCGTACCTGAACGTCGCGGCCATCCTGTCGGCGGCCACCATCACCGGGGCGGACGCGATCCATCCCGGCTATGGCTTCCTGTCGGAAAATGCGGATTTCGCCGAAACGGTGGAAGCCCACGGCCTGACCTTCATCGGCCCGACGGCCGACCATATCCGCATGATGGGTGACAAGATCACCGCCAAGACCACCATGCGCGCGCTTGGCGTGCCGCTGGTGCCGGGGTCCGACGGGGCGCTGGAAAACCTGGAGCAGGCGCGCGAAGTCGCCGACAGGGTCGGCTATCCCGTGCTGATCAAGGCGGCGGCGGGCGGCGGCGGACGCGGCATGAAGGTTGCCACCACCGCCGACGACCTTGAGGAAGCATGGAGCGTCGCCCGCACCGAGGCCCGCGCCGCGTTCGGCAATGACGAGGTGTATCTGGAAAAATACCTCGACCGGCCGCGCCACATCGAACTGCAGATCATGGCGGACACGCACGGCAATGTCGTGCATTTCGGGGAACGCGACTGTTCCCTGCAGCGTCGCCACCAGAAGCTCCTCGAAGAAGCCGGGTCGCCCGCGCTCGATGCGAAGCAGCGCGACGAAATCGGCGAGATCGCGACCTCGGCGCTGAAAAAGCTGGGCTATCGCAACGCCGGCACGCTGGAGTTCCTGTATCAGGACGGGCAGTTCTGCTTCATCGAGATGAATACCCGCCTGCAGGTGGAACATCCGGTGACGGAAATGGTCTGCGACGTGGACCTCGTGCGTGAACAGATCCGCATCGCGGCGGGTGAACCGCTGGGATACGACCAGAAGGACATCCACTTCTCCGGCCATGCGATCGAATGTCGCATCAATGCCGAAGATCCGCAGACCTTCATGCCCACCCCCGGCACCATAAGCGTCTTCCACCCGCCCGGTGGCCTGGGCGTGTGCGTGGACAGCGCGCTGTATGCCGGATACCGCGTCCCGCCCTATTACGACAGCATGATCGCCAAGCTGATCGTGCGCGCGCCGACCCGTCTGGAGGCCATCCAGCGCATGCGCCGCGCCCTTGATGAGTTCGTGATCGAGGGGGTGAAGACGGTGATCCCGCTGCACCTGAAGATCCTTGACGATCCGCAGTTCCGGTCGGGTGACTACACCATCCACTGGCTGGAAAAATTCGTCGCCGCCCAGAACGCGGAATAACACGGCCAGACAGGACAGAGGGCCAGCGGGATGAGAAATCCCCTGGCCCTTTTTTTGTGTCCAGAACCAACATTCCGGGTGCCGCCTTCCGATCGAAAGAGGCGGCGTGCTTTGAAACTTTTAAATGTCAGTTCAGGACCGGGTCCAGATACGGGCTGGAGGCGTCAAAGAATTTCTGGTTGTTGTCGAGTTCGTAAGAAATCACATACAGGCAGACCAGCGCCACGTTCATCTCCAGCCGGACCCCAAGGTTCCTTTCCTCCTGCGTCATGCTCTGGATATGGGCGATCGCCAGCTTCGTGGCCCGCGCGGTGCGGCCATAATGCCCGCCGTAACGCCCGCTGAACTGTGCCATGCGGGCCATCATCTCGCCCAGTACCTGCTGCGCGCCCGGTGGCAGGAGGTTACGTTCCTGAACCCCGCGCAGGCGGATGATGTTCAGCCCGATCGTCATGGCCGACAGGATGCCCTGCAGGTAGGAATCGATGATCACGTCGGGCGTGTTTTCCGCATTCGTCAGCAGCCGCACGAAACGGTCCACATTGCGTTCCACCACATACAGCGTCGTCGGCAGCGTGCGTGCGTGCGCGACGTGACGCAGGCCCCGCAGGATGCTGGTACGCATCTGCCAGCGCATGTCGTTGGTATCGAACGGCAGCACCAGCCGGAAGACCCACATCGCGTACCACAGGCCAAGGATCAGCGGCATCGCCGTGTTGAAGAACGAGACCTCGTCCAGTCGCGACTGGTTCCCCGGCCCCAGCAGGATCGGCATGAACAGGTTGTATGACACCGCCCCCAGAATCAGCACCGGATAGGCAAAGGCCAGCCCGCCCATCAGCATCGGGATCATCAGGCACATGGCCATGACTTCATAGGTGGAGGGCGTGGGCAGCACCCACAGGACCAGCACACCGGCCATCACGCTGGCCCAGATCGCACCACCCAGGAACGCCTTGGTCGCAAGTGCGGGCTTCTCCAGCGTCGCGAACAGGCTGCACACGATGGAGACGAACATGATGAAGGTCAGGCCGGACGACCATGCCGTCGCAATCCAGATCAGGCCGGCCCCGAAAATGGTGACAGAGGCGCGCAGGCTGTTGGTAAAGGCCTGCTGCCAGTCGCGGAACGTCTTGATCCGGTAATGGAAATGGTCATGGCGCAGCGTATGGCGGCTGGCGTCGAACTGGATGATGGCCTGTTCAAGCTCATCGAGCATCTCGCCAAGCCCGTAATGCAGCATCCGCTGCTGCTCCAGGATATGCGCAACGGCGGGCGAGGCCGGGTCGCGGGTGTCGCTGCCCATTTCATCTTCGATGGAATCGGCGACACTCTGGCGGCATTCCGCCTGCAACGTGGCAAGTTCGGCAAGGACGGGATGGATGTCATCCGTCATTTCCAACTGCCCGACCATATCACGCAGGAATGCCTGCACCTTGGCCGATGTGGCGTTGAAGGCCGCGCCGGGAATGTTGCCGGGGATATGCATCAGCGCCGCAAGGTCCAAGCCGCGCGACAGCAGCATCGCCACCCGGGCAAGGGCCGCGCGTGCGTGATCGCCCTCATGCCCGCGCTGGGCGCCCATTTCTACCTCGGCGAACTCGATCTGGTCACTCAGGCTCGTGATATTGGCAAAGACCTGCCGCGACCTGCGCAGGACATCATGCTCCCCCGCCAGCAGGGAGGCCAGCGTCTGGCCCGCCCCGTCGATGGCCGTCAGGAAATTGGCGGTCAACCGGTCCTGCGCCCGCTTGCCCAGCCGGTACTGGAACAGGGAGGAGACGGTGCTTTCCAGCACGATGCCCAGCACGATATAGGTCGCGCGCGACATCGCGGTCATGAAGATGTGCTGCGGATCGGCAATCCCGTCGAGCGAGATGATGGCGTAGGTAAACCCGCTGGCCCGCATGCCGTGGATGCGGTAATTCGTCATCGTCGCGGGGCCGGGCAGCAACGTGCCGATAAAGCAGAACATCCCGATCCCGCCCGCAAGCAGCAGGATGAACATCAGCGGCGCCTGCGGGAACGCCGCGACCAGCAGCACGGCGCAGATCGTGCCCACCACCATGCCGAACAGGTGCCATCGCGCCTTGGCCACGCTCTTGCCGCGCGACCCTTGCGCGACCATCCACACCGTCAGCGCCGCCCATTGCGGGCTGCCGAGTTCCCACCACAGCGCAATCCCCAGCGCGATCAGCGAGGTGATGGTCGTACGCAGGGCATAGCCGAAGGTAAACAGCCCCGGCGCGAACAGCCAGCGCATGTGATCCTGCCGGATCGTGGCCCCAGGGGGCCACAGACGCCGCAGGAAGGCGACGATCCGGGTCTGGAACTGGATCAGGGAGAGCTCAAGACTATTCATCCCGGCATCCGCGCTCCATGAGATATGAAAAACGGCTATGCAGTTTCAGGTACACTTTACACGTGTTGCCGCAACACCGACATGTGATGTCCGGTATATCAGCGTTCATGAAACTGTATATTGCAAGACGGCCCCGCCGGCAAAGCAGCGATACCGATCAGTCGTCGTAAGCCACCAGCGTCCTGACCGGCACATCAAGGCGGTCACGCCCCCCAAGCCCGGTCAGTTCGATCAGCGTGGCAGCCCCCACGACCTCCGCGCCGACCTTGCGCAGCAGCGCAATGGAGGCGGCAAGCGTGCCCCCGGTCGCCAGCAGGTCGTCCATCACGACCACGCGCTGTCCCGGCGTGATCGCATCGGCCTGGATATGCAGCGAATCCTTGCCGTATTCGAGGTCATAGTCATAGGAAATCGTCTCGCCCGGCAGCTTGCCCGGCTTGCGCAGCATCACAAGGCCACAGCCAAGGCGGCTGGCCAGCGGGGCCGCCGTCAGGAAGCCGCGCGATTCAATGGCCGCCAGCACATCGACCGACCACGGCGCGACCGCCGCCGTCAGACGCCCCATCGCGATCTGCCAGGCATCCGCATTCCGCATCAGCGTCGAGATATCGTAGAACAGGATACCCGGCTTCGGAAAATCGGGAATGCCCCGGATGTACTGCTTCAGATCAATGGTGGGAGTCGTCATGGCCTGTCTATATTCCCGCAAACCTGTTCCGGGCCGCGACGTCCGACGGACATCCCGGTCCCGTAAATTACGCCCGTGGTCACGGGCGCGCGATGCACGTCGCCTGTAGCGGCCGGGTCGCCGGACGGCAACCCCGTCATGGCCGCTTTTGTCGCAGACCGCCCGTGCGTGCGCCAGACATTATGGCCTGGCCCTGCCTGCCGTCGTGGCCTCCGCCGCGGGGGCATCGGCCGGGCGGCGCGGACGCAGCACCACCATCAGCAGCATGACCACAGCCCCCCCCATCATCACCGCCGCCATGGGAATGGGGGAGTTCGACGGCAGCATGCCGACGATCGCCCCCGCCAGCGCGCCCAGCACGTACTGCAGCGTCCCGACGAAGGCCGAAGCACTTCCCGCCAGACGCGGATGATCCGCCAGTGCGCCCACCGTCGCGTTCGGCCCGATGATCCCGGTCGTGCCGAGCGAGAACATCATCGTCCCCACCAGCGCGATCATCAGCCCGATGGAGGGATGCCCCCCCGCCTTCGTCGTTTCCGAAATCAGGCTGGCGACCAGCGTCATGCCGATCGTGCCGACAAGCGCGATGATGACCGACACACCAAGGATGCGCGCCGCGTCGATCCGCCCCACCAGCATGCCGTTCAACTGCGACGCGCCGATCATGCACACGGCGAATACGCCGAACATCATGCCGAAATGCGCGGGCGACAGGCCGAACTGGTGAATGAACACCGACGGCGCGGCCGACAGGTAGGTAAAGGACATGAAGCACGAGAAACCGGCGATCATCGCATTGGTGAAGAACCCGCGGTCACGCACCAGCAGCAGATAGCGGCTGCACAGTGTCACCGGCGACAGTTCGCTGCGGTTTTCAGGCTTCAGCGTTTCAGGCAGGACGCGCCAGATCAGCAGCATGCACACCACGCCATAGACCGCCGCCGCCCAGAAGATCGACCGCCATGTCGTGAACGACAGCACCATGCCCCCCAGCGTGGGCGCAAGGATCGGCACGACCCCCATCACCAGCACAAGGCGCGACATCATGCGTGCGGATTCATTGCCATGCGACATGTCGCGCACGCACGCGCTGGGGATGATCAGGCTGGCCGAAGCGCCAAGCGACGCGACAAGGCGAAAGGCCGAGAAGGTATAGATGTCCGTCGCCACCGCGCACCCGACGGAGGCCAGCGTATAGACGAACGTCCCCAGCAGCATCGGGATGCGCCGGCCGAACCGGTCGGAGACGGGACCCATCGTGATCTGCCCGATCGCAAGGCCCACGAGCCAGATCGCCAGCGTCATCTGCGCGGAACCGGTGCGCGCATGCAGCGACTTTTCCAGTTCGGGGAAGGCAGGCAGGTAGATATCCGTCGAAACGGGCCCGACCGCCGTCAGGACCCCCAGCAGGATGGCAATCCATCCCATGGACCGTCCGGCTGTCTTGCCAACGGATGCATCGGACGACTGCGCCGCGAGTGCGGAAGAGCCCATGACGGCACTCCAGAAATCAAGGGAAGCAAGGATTGCGAAAGTATCTAGCCGAGGACACCGGAAATTTTCATCCTCTATTCCGGCATTCCAGCGTTTCGCTCACCGAAGGTATCGCGCGTGCATGCGCGTCGCGTCAACCATCCGTGAAGACAGAAAAACACGACGATACCTAAAACATTTTTTCAAAGTGTTCATGTGGTACGATCGGCACGCGCGATCCTGCTGGCACGCAGCAGCCACACCCCGCCAAGGCCCGAAATCACGAACAGCACGACAGCCAACGCAACCTGCCACTGATGGTTCACTTCCGTCCCGCCACCGACCAGGACGAACACCACCGTCTGCGGCAGGCTGCCCAGCAGCGTGGCGGCGATGAACCCTGCCGCCCGCGCACCCGCAAGGCCCGCCGCGATGCTGAGCATCATGGCAGACCCCACCGGCAGCAGGCGCAGCACCAGCACGCAGCTAAATGTCCGCTCACGCAGGGGGCGGCCCAGACGCGCGCACATGTCGCGCACACGTGGCGGCAGGCGTGCGCCCCCCCCCATGCGCCCCATCGCCCGCGCGACCATGAAATCCGCCATTCCCCCCGCAACCGTGGCGCAGGTGGCCAGCGCCATGCCCGCCGCCGTGCCATAGGCCATGCCCGCCGCAAGGCACACCGCCTGGCGTGGCAGGCCCAGCGCGCAGAACGCCGTCCCCGCCAGCACGAACCACACCCGCCCCCATATCCCGTCACGCAGCATGGCGACATTGCCCGGCCCCATCTCCAGCCCCGTGCGCAGTCCCGGTATCGCGCGCACCGCGACCACCACCGCCACCGCCAGGGCGACCATCAGCGCGGGACGCAGCAGCACGCCCAGGCCCGCACGCGGCGCGGCGGCGGAAGACGGGGTACCGGAAGGGGCATGGGCCACGGAGGGCGGGGGGCGGCATGATCGCGTCACGCGGGGAAAGACATCCTCTGTTGCGATATATGTGGCGCGGGCACGCACGCCAGTCATGCCGTGGACGTGCGGCAGACACGAAAACCTTACCAGCGCCCTAGCATTGCCTTGCGGCGGCGTGCAAGGCCAGTCTAAATCCGGCCTATGTCCGCACATCCTTCCTCTGGCCTCGCCAAGGGCCGCGACTCCGTTTTCCCGGCCAGCGCGCATGACCGCCGCCGGGTCTCGAACTGGCTGTTCGCCATCTGCTTCATGCTGCTCGGCATGATCGCGCTCGGCGGGTATACCCGCCTGACGGGGTCGGGCCTGTCCATCATGGACTGGCGGCCGATCACCGGCATGATCCCGCCGCTGTCGCATGCGGAATGGGAACGGCAGTTCGAACTGTACAAGACCATCCCCCAGTACAAGATCCTGCATGACGGATTCGGCCTTGCCGGGTTCCAGCAGATCTTCTGGGCGGAATGGATCCACCGCTTCTGGGGGCGGTTGATGGGGATGGTCCTGCTGATCCCCCTGATCTGGTTCGCCGTCACCGGCGTCCTGTCGCGCCGCCTGATCGCGCGCCTGCTGCTGTTCTTCGTGCTGGGCGGACTGCAGGGTGCGATCGGGTGGTTCATGGTGGCCTCGGGCTTCAATCCCGACAGCACCGCCGTGGCGCCCGTGCGCCTCGTGCTGCATCTGTGCTGCGCCTTTGCGCTGTATATCGCCATCCTGTGGACCGCGCTTTCGACCCGTGCGCCGGAACCGGTGTTCATCCCCGCAACACCGGAGGTCGTGCGTATCCACCGCCTGGCGTGGGCCATCTGCTGCATCATCGGCATTACCGTCATCGCGGGCGGGTTCACCGCCGGGACGCATGCGGGCTTTTCGTACAACACCTTCCCGCTGATGGACGGGCACCTGATCCCGGCGGGATATGCGCGACTGCATCCCTTCTGGCTCAACTGGTTCCAGAACATCCCCGCCATCCAGTTCGACCACCGCCTGCTGGCGACCGCCACGGCGATGCTGATCGGTGTGACGATCTTCCTTGGCCTGCGCACGCCAAAACTGGGCCGGCCCGCACAGGACGCGCTGATGCTGATGGGGTGGGTCGTGCTGCTGCAATATGCGCTGGGCGTGACCACGCTGCTGCTGGTGGTGCCGGTCTGGGCCGCCACGGTGCACCAGACCTGCGCCGCGCTGCTGCTGACCACCGCGATCGTGGTGCTGCACCGCCTGCGCGGGGTTGGCCGGGTCTGACGCCTGATGGTGGGGTAACCGGCTGATAAAATAATAAAAGTTCTGGGTGCCGCCTTTTTTTGAAAGGCGGCATTCTTTTATGACCGGCTGCCGCCTGACACTGTACCTGATGAACCGGGGTGCATGGGCCTGTGGTCCCTGCCGGGTCCGGGCAGGGCCCGCGATCCCGCCCCCTGACGCGCTTAATGCGCGACAGGTTGTGATGCGGCGGAATTATCCTTTGGCACATCGGTGATATGCGGCGGCAGGGTTGGCGTGGCCTCGTCCTGCTGCGCCTTCGGCTGCGCGGCAGGAGCAGCACTCCCCGGCGGCACGGCCGAAGCCCCCGCTGGCGGCTGCGCAGCCGGAGCCGGGGAGGCAGCCGTGGAGGTCGCGGGCGCAACCGCGTCCTGCGCCCCGGCCGCATGATCGGCGGCAGGTGCCGCAGGTGCGGTGGCGGGGGGCTGCGCCGTTGCCTGTGCCTGTGCGCCAGAGGACGTATCGGCGGGCGCGGGCGCGGCGGCCGATTTTGACGCGGCCTCCGCAGGGGTGGCCGCTGTCGGAGTCGCCGTTGCAGGGGCGGGCGTCGGGGGTGCGGACGGCTGGACCGGCGGCGCGCTCGACGGCGGGGTGGGCGCGCTTTCGCCCACGCTCGACACCTGCGGCAGGGACGGCGTCGGCGCGACCGGGCGCGGCGTCAGGGTCGTGGTCGGCAGGTTGTAGCTGTTGATCGTGGCCTTGTCGCTCTGCACGCCATAGGCGTTCATGGGTGGCAGAGCATGGGCCACCGGACGGTCCGGCAGGTCGGCGGCCGGGTTATGATCCAGCACCACGCGGGTATTCTGCGGGTAACGGTCCATCAGGCCCAACAGCGTGCCATTGGTCCAGCCAAAGCCGATCTGCATCGGGTATTCGCCACCACCCTTGCCCCCCTTGGGGCTGATATAGGGGTTGGAGACGTCATATTTTTCCAGCAGCACGCCCGATTTTTCGTACGTGCCGATCACGCGCCCCATCCAGCGCGCGGCAATGTCGCTGGCCAGTTCGTCGTACCCGTACTGGTTCAGGCCCTTGACCGCCATCCACTGCAGCGGGGCCCAGCCATTGGGGGCGTCCCACTGCTGCCCGCTGTTGGTGCGTTCGGTGGCGATCAGGCCCCCGACCTTCAGCAGGTTCTTGCGGATCGTCTCCGCCACGGCCTTGGCCTGTTCGGGGGTCGACATCTGCAGGAACAGCGGCATGGCCGTCGCCCCCGACAGGATGGAGGTCGATTCGCCCTTCTTCCAGTCATAGTCGATATAGGCGGCGCGACGTTCATCCCACAGGATGCGCTGCATGGCGGCGACCCGTTCGTCCGCGATCTTCGCATACCGTGCGGACGCTTCCTTGTCCCCCTTCAGGGCATAGGCATGCGACAGCGTCTGCGCCAGATGCGGGATCAGGCAGTTCAGTTCCACCGTCAGCAGTTCCGTCGTGTGGATGGTTGACAGCGTATGCCCGTCCGCCAGCCAGCGCGAGGAGAAGTCCCATCCCGTTTCCGACCCGGCGCGCAGGTCACGATAGACCTCCTCCGGCTTGCGCGCCGACTGCGACGCCGCCGTGGCGAGGTCTTCGGGATAGCTTTCGTCGCGCGGCGAATCGCGATCATCCCAGTGGCGGTTCATCACCGTCCCGTCGGGCAGGCGCACGACATGCCGGTACGCCCCGCCCGGTGCGACCGAATCCGCGCCATCCATCCAGTAGTCATATTCCGCCTGCAGTTCCGGCAGGAACGTGGTGTAGGCGATCTGCCCGTCATGCATCGCCAGCAGATCGACCATCAGGGAGAAGAACGGCGCCTGCGAACGGCTGAGGTAATAGGTGCGGCTACCGTTGGGGATATGGCCATAGCGGTCGATCATCGATGCCATGTCGCGCACCATGTCGCGCATCAGGTCGATCTTCCCGTCTTCATACAGGCCGATCATGGTGAAGTAGCTGTCCCAGTAATACAGTTCGCTGAAACGGCCACCGGGCACGACATAGGTATAGGGCAGCGGTAGCTGCGACGAGTACTGCACCTGCGTGTCGGGCGGACGCTGCAGCACGTCCCACATGCCCATGATGTAATCGCGCACGTTTTCATTGGGGCTGCGCTGGTAGGTGACGGTCTTGCGTTCCGGCAGGGTGAAATGCTGGCTGACGAAATCCTTCAGCACGAAATCCGGGCGCACCTTCGCCGCCCTGTACTGCGCCAGCAGGTCCTCGGGCGACTCGTCGGGGATGGCGTCCACCGCCGTCTTGGCGTCGGTATAGATATGCGCGCGGGCAATATCCTCGAACAGGCCGTCAAGCACGACCGATGGCGGGCGCAGGTCCTGCGTGATGGTCACCGGCGCCGCCGCCTCCGTCAGCAGGGCATTGGCGGGGGGAACCATGTGCGAGCCGGCAAGTTCCTCCCTGTGCCCGTCCTGTGGCGTGGGGGCAAGGATGCCTGCGGGCGTATCGACATGGGCCGCGGGCGACGTCGCCTTCGTGCCATCGGCGGCGGTGGCGGACGGTGCGGATGCCGGGACCGCCATGCCCTCGCCCCCCAGTCCCTGCGGCGTCGGCGCGGCATAGGAATCGTCATCCGGCGTTGTCGCGGCAGGTGGGGCCGCAGGCGCGGAAGCCGCCGGGGACACGGCGGGCGTCGATGCAGGCGCGGGGGTGGCAGGCGTGGAAGATGCGGCGGGAGCAGCGGGAGACGGCGTGGCAGGCGGCGGCGCGGCGGCGGCTGGCGCGGGCGCCGTGACCGGGGGCGTGCCGGAAGCCGTAGCAGACGCCGCCGGAGCGGACACCGGGGGCATCATCGGACCTGCCGCTACTGTCCCTTCCGCATGGGGCTGCGCGGGGACGGCGGGGACGGAAGCGGCAGGGAGAGATGCTGCGACGGAAGCCTGCGAAGGGATTGGTGCGTCCTGACGGACTTCCTGCGAAAGGGCTGGACTCACTGATGACACGAGCGCGACCAGCGCGGTGCCGGCGCAGCACGCGGCCGGACGCGACAGGGCCGAACCGGCCATGAGGGAAACATTCACGAGACGTCTGAACTCCACGCTGTTGGGACCGCATATACCCCACACCATGCCCTGCATGCGAAGGGAACGAAAAGAAAAACCGCCTACATGGAGGGAAGTTCATTTTTTATTGTGTCCAGTTTATGTCCAGTTCATGTTGCGCCCCTTTTCCGCCGCATCCGCGATGTACGGTTTCGTCCCGACGGCAATGGCATTATGATTCGGGGGCATGGCCATGCACGCCCCGCCCTTCCCGCGTCGCACGACGCCCTGCCACCGGGGCGTGGCCACGTTCCCGTTACCCGCGGAGTATTCCCGATGTCGCCTGACCCCACCCCGTCCCCCCTGGCCACCACGGACAGCCTGTTTTTCGAACGCGCCGACGCACGCCTTGGCCGGACGGAGGCCGAACGCCTTGTCCAGCAGGCGCTGTCGGGCATGGATGACGGCGAACTGTTCCTGGAATACCGCGAAAGCGAGATGATCTCCCTCGACGAGGGGGTGATCCGTTCGGCAACCTTCGACACCTCCTCCGGCTTTGGCCTGCGTGCGGTGATCGACCAGGAAACCGGATTCGCCCATTCGGACGAAATCAGCGAAAGCGCCATCCGCCGCGCCGGTGAAACCGTGGCGCAGATCCGCGCGGGACGCAGCGGCACGCTGGCGGTGGGGCCGCAGGCGACGAACCACCGGCTTTACCCCACCCTCAACCCGCTGGGGGAGACGGACTTCGCCTCACGCGCGGCGTTGCTGTCGGAACTCGACGCCTATGCCCGCGCGCGCGACCCGCGCGTGGT
Source organism: Gluconacetobacter entanii (assembly GCF_003206495.1). Taxonomy (GTDB): domain Bacteria; phylum Pseudomonadota; class Alphaproteobacteria; order Acetobacterales; family Acetobacteraceae; genus Novacetimonas; species Novacetimonas entanii. The sequence continues at coordinate 15,055 of NZ_NKUF01000020.1, forward strand.
GCAGGTCATGGCGTCGCTGTCGGCGCAGTGGCAGGCGGTGCAGATCATCCGTCCCGACGGGCAGCGCGTGGCCGACATCCGCCCGCTGGTGCGCATGAATGTCTCGGTCGTGGTGGAAAAGGACGGCCGCCGCGAAAGTGGCGGGCACGGGCTTGGCGGGCGGTATGCCTATACCCGCCTGCTGGATGCCGCCGTGTGGAAACCCGCCGTGGACGAGGCGCTGCGCATGGCGCTCGTCAACCTTGACGCCGCCCCGGCGCCTGCGGGGGAAATGGAGGTCGTGCTGGGCGCAGGCTGGCCCGGCATCCTGCTGCATGAGGCCGTGGGCCATGGGCTGGAGGGAGATTTCAACCGCAAGGGCACCTCCGCCTTCGCCGGCCTGATGGGCCAGCGCGTGGCTGCTCCCGGCGTGACGGTGGTCGATGACGGCACCCTGCCCGAACGTCGCGGCAGCCTGACGGTCGATGATGAGGGCACGCCCACGGGCCGCACCGTCATGATCGAGGACGGGATCCTGACCGGCTACCTCCAGGACCGGCTGAACGCGCGCCTGATGGGGGTACGGCCCACCGGGAACGGACGGCGCGAATCCTATGCCCATGCGCCCCTGCCGCGCATGACCAACACCATCATGCTGGGCGGTGACGCCACGACGGAGGACATGATCCGCACGACGAAGCGCGGGCTGTACGCCGTCAATTTCGGCGGCGGGCAGGTGGACATCACCTCCGGCAAGTTCGTCTTCGCCGCGTCGGAAGCCTACCTGATCGAAGACGGGAAGATCACCACACCGGTCCGTGGCGCGACCCTGATCGGCAATGGCGCTGATGCGATGACCAAGGTCACCATGATCGGGCAGGAACCCGCCCTTGACCCCGGGATCGGCACCTGTGGCAAGTCCGGGCAGGGCGTACCGGTGGGCGTGGGACAGCCGACGCTGAAGATGACCGGCCTGACGATCGGCGGCACGGGCGGCTGACCCCCGCGCCGGGTCGTCCGGAAGTCATGGTTTCCAAAGGGCAATGCCCTTTGGCGGGTTTCAGGGCAGAGCCCTGAGGAGAAAGTGCCTTTTGAAGCTTTTAAAAAAAAGCTTCACCAAAAACTTCTATCCGTCATCTTCCATGGGGGAGGCCGCCCCGTCCTGCTCCGTCCTGTTACGGGCATGGGCCATCAGGCCCTTCATGTGACGGATGACGACGGGCAGGCCATCGAAAATCGCCTGCCCGATCAGGAAATGACCGATATTGAGTTCAACGATTTCCGGCCGCGCGGCAATCGGTGCGACATTGTCGTAACTCAGCCCATGGCCCGCATGCACCTCCAGCCCCATGGATGCGGCCAGCGTCGCCCCACGGGCGATCCGCGCCAGTTCACGCACCTGCGCATCCTCGCCCACGGCCCCGGCATAGGCCCCGGTATGCAGTTCCACCACCGCCGCGCCAACGCGCGTGGCCGCCGCGATCTGTTCCGCATCCGGGTCGATGAACAGGGAGACACGTATCCCCGCATCCCGAAGGCGCGCGACATGCGCGGACAGCGCCGTCTCCGTCCCCGCGACATCAAGGCCGCCCTCTGTCGTGACTTCCTCTCGCCGTTCGGGAACAAGGCAGCACGCATGCGGGCGCAGGCTGGTGGCGATCCCGACCATCTCTGGCGTTGCGGCCATTTCCATGTTCAGCGGGATCGCCAGTTCCGCGCGCAGGCGTGACAGGTCACGGTCGCGGATATGCCGCCGGTCCTCCCGCAGATGGGCGGTAATGCCGTCCGCACCCGCCGCCTGCGCCAGCAGGGCCGCGCGCACGGGGTCCGGGTCGGCCCCGCCGCGCGCATTCCGCACGGTGGCGACATGGTCGATATTCACACCCAGACGCTGCGGGTGACGCGGGAAAGATGTCATGACCTGTTCCTGTGTACTGCCATTTCGGCGGCCATGCGCATCGCCGCCACCAGGCTTGACGGGTCGGCGGTGCCATGGCCCGCGATATCAAAGGCCGTGCCGTGATCGGGGGACGTGCGGATGACCGGCAGGCCGAGCGTCACATTCACCCCCTGCGCCATGTCCAGTGTCTTGAGCGGGATCAGTCCCTGGTCATGGTACATGCACATCGCCACATCATAACGCGCGCGCGCCGTGGGCGTGAACATCGTATCGGGCGGCCACGGGCCGGTGATGTCCATGCCCTCCGCCCGCAGGGCCTCGATCGCGGGGATGATGATGTCGCGTTCTTCCGTGCCCATCGTGCCGCCCTCGCCCGCATGCGGGTTGAGGCCCGCAACCGCGATGCGTGGTGCATCAATGCCGAAATCCCGGCGCAGCGCGGCATGCGTAGTGCGCGTCGCACGGATGATGCCCGATGTATCCAGTTCCGCAATCGCCCGGCGCAGCGCGACATGGACCGTCACCGGCACCACCCGCAGGTACGGGCAGGCCAGCATCATGACCTCGCGCCCCGGCGCATCACACAGTTCACCCAGATATTCGGTATGGCCCGGATGAGGAAAACCCGCCCGGCGCAGCACGACCTTGCTGATGGGATTGGTGACGACGCCCGCGACCTCCCCCGACAGCGCCATGCACACGGCGCGCGCGATGCTGCCGGTGATGGCCCCGGCATTGGCGCTGTCGGGATGGCCCGGCGTCACCGGGGCGGCAAGCGACAGCGGCAGGACGGGAATCGCGTCGGCAAATGCAGCGCGCGCCGCCGCCACGTCAGGCACCACGCGCACCTGCCCCCCCGCGCGGGTCAGGATATCGGGATCACCGATCACGACGAAGGCCGGACCCTGCCGGTGCAGCGCGCGCCACGCGCCCACCGTGATTTCCGGGCCGATCCCCGCCGGGTCGCCCATCGTCAGGGCCAGCATGTCGGACATCGGCCGTACCTCCCGTCGTCAGCCCTGCGCCCCTGCCGCGATGGCGTGCAGGATGCGCACCCACGACCGGATGCCCTTGTGGAAGGAGACGAGGTCATATTTCTCGTCCGGGGAATGGGCGCGGTCATCATCCTGCGCGAACCCGATCAGCAGCGCGGACATGCCAAGGATGTTGCGCATGTCCGCGGCGACGGGAATGGACCCGCCACATCCGATGGTGACGGCAGGCACGCCCCATTCCGCCCCCAGCGCCGCAATGGCCGGACGCAGGCCGGTGGCGTCATCGGCCACGACACACGCGCCCGACCCGCCATGGGGGGCGAATTCCACCGTGCAGTCCTGTGGCAGGGCGGCGCGCACATGGCTGCAGAAGCTTTCGCGCACCCGCACCGGGTCCTGCCCCGCGACAAGGCTGAACGACACCTTGGCCGACGCCATCGCGGGCAGGACCGTCTTGAACCCCTCCCCCGTATAGCCGCCGGAAATGCCGTTGATCTCGAAACTCGGGCGGCACCATGTCTGCTCTATGGCGGTGTAGCCCTTCTCCCCCGCAGGCTGCGACAGGCCGACCGCACCGAGGAAGGTCGCGTCATCGGGCGCGATCTCGCGCCAGCGCGCGCGCAGTTCGGGGGAAGGTTCGCGCACGCCTTCGTAAAATCCCGGCAGCGTGACGCGACCGCTTTCATGATCCCGCACGGAGGCAAGGATCGTGCACAGCAGTTCGATCGGGTTGCGCGCGGCATTGCCGTAAATGCCCGAATGCAGGTCGCGCGTGGCGCATTTCAGGGTCACCTCCTCCCCCACCATGCCGCGCAGGGCGGTGGTGACGGCGGGTGTCGCGCCCAGCATGCCGGTATCGCAGATCAGGCCGATATCGGCGGCGAGTTCGTCGCGATGTTCCATCAGGAACGGCACGAGGTTGGGGCCGCCGCTTTCCTCCTCCCCCTCGATGACGAGGGAGATGCGCACCGGCATCGTACCCCGTGTCGCGCGAATGGCGCGCAGGGCCTCGATGAAGGTCATGACCTGTCCCTTGTCGTCGGACGCGCCGCGCGCGACGATCTGGCGCGCGCCGTCATCGCGCGTCACCATGACGGGTTCGAACGGGTCGCTGTGCCACAGGTTCAGCGGATCGACAGGCTGCACGTCGTAATGGCCATAGAACAGGACATGCGGGCCTTCGGGCGGGGTGCGGTCATGGGCGACGACCACCGGATGGCCCGGCGTTTCGCACACGCGGGCGGAAAAACCGATCTCCTCAAGCTCACGGCACAGCCACTGCGCCGCCGCACGGCAGTCGCCGGCATGTTCGGGCCGGGTGGAGACACTGGGAATACGCAGCAGGCCGAACAGGCGCGACAGGCTTTCCTCAAGCGCGCGATCGACATGATCGAGCACAGGCGTCAGGTCAGTGGAAAGGTCGGTCATCGGTCCTGGGATCCTTGCTGCTTTGGTCTGGTGCTGCGTTACCGCAACGCGCGCGACTGTGCGAATGATGCCATGAAAATGCAATCCCGCCGGATGACTGCCTGAAATGCCGTTTCCAACAGGGTGTACAGATATGAAAAGTTTTTGGTGAAGCTTTTTCCAAAAAGCTTCAAAGAACGCCGCCTTTTTGAAAAAAGCCGGCACCCAAAAACTTTTATTCATTTTATCAGCGGGTTATTTTAAATACCACGCGGATGCCGGATCAGAAGAACTGCCCCCGCAGGAAGCCCAGCGCGGGCAGCGGACGCCATGCGCGTGGCAGGTCGGTGCGCCGCACGGGGCGGATGTCATAGACGGGCACGGGCTGCCCCGACTGCCGCAGGAACGCGCGATAGGCCGCGACCTGCTGCATGCGCCATTCGCAATCCGCAAGCGCCGCCTGCCGCGTGGCATAGATGCTGGCGATACGCGTGCGCCGCCCCAATGTTGCGACCACGCCCCACATCCCGTCGTCCCGACGGGCGGTGGCGCCAAAGGCAATGACTTTTCCCATTGCGCCCCTTTCCACCGCGCCATCATGGCGCAAGCCGCGCCATTCCGGCAATCCGAACATCCACGACATCATGTTGCATCGGCCGGATCAAGCTTTCATGCTGTCACAAACATTGTGACCACACCGCCCCGACAGGGTTTTCCTTGCAGGGGAAAATCCTTGACGCTAGGGAAGCGCATCATGATCCGTCTGTTCATCACGCTGCCGTTCGTGCTCGGGCTTATTATCCTGGCCGCCTGTAACCAGGGCTCAGCCCCCATGACATGGCTGGAGTGGCAGTGGAACTCCTCCCCCGGCGTGCTCGCGCTGCTGACGGGGGCGGTGTTCTATGCGCTGGGATATGTCTGCGCCTGGATCGGGACGCTGGGCCAGATCCGCCGCGCCCGAAAGGCGGAGCAGCAGGTCCGCACGCTGGAGGCCGAGGCCGCGACCCTGCGCGCCAGCGTGGCGGCCAATTCCGCAATGCCGGCGGCGGCAGCCACGCCTGCTCCGGCAGCGGCGCCCCCCACGCCTCCGCTGGCGGCACCTGTCATCCCATCCCCGACCCCCACTGAAAACAGGACCTGATCGCCCATGCCCGCAGGCCCCGCGCATTCCGCCCGCACACGTCCCACGCGCCTGATCGTCTCGCTCGACACCAAGGATCGCGCACAGGCCATCGCATGGCGCGACGCGGCCGTGAATGCATCGAAGCGTCCGGAGATCATGCGGCCGCCGATGGTGAAGCTGGGGCTGGAGTTCACCTATGCGCAGGGGCTCGAAGCCGTAAGCGAGGTCGCAGGCGACCTGCCGCTGTTCCTTGACCTGAAGCTGCATGACATCCCCAACACCGTGGCCTCCGCCATCGGCAGTCTGGCGCGGGTGCGTCCGGCGATGCTGACAATCCACGCATCAGGGGGACGCGCCATGATCGCCGCCGCACGCAGGGCCGTGGACGACGCCTTTCCCGAAGGCGCGCGCCCGCTGCTGCTGGCGGTAACGGTGCTGACGAGCCTCGACGCCGAGGCGCTGCATGAAACCGGTGTCGAATCGAGCGTTGCGGACCAGGTGGTGCGACTGGGCCGTCTGGCGGTTTCGGCCGGGGCGGACGGACTGGTCTGCTCCCCCCATGAAATCGGCCTGCTGCGCGCGGCACTGGGCGAGGAACCGGTACTGGTGGTGCCGGGCATCCGTCCCGCCGGAAGTGCGGCGGGCGACCAGAAACGCATCATGACCCCGGCGCAGGCCCATGCGGCGGGCGCGGATTATATCGTGGTGGGGCGTCCCATAACCCGCGCGCCCGATCCGGCAGCGGCGGCGGCGGCCATCATGGCGGAACTGTTGGCCTGAACATGGCCATCGGGGTCAAGATCTGCGGCATTACCGAGGCCGGTGCGCTGGACACGGCCATCAAGGCCGGTGCGCGATGGGTCGGGTTCGTGTTCTTCGGCCCCTCCCCCCGCAATATCGCGCCAGATGTCGCAGCCACACTGGCGGCACGGGTGCCTGCTGGCGGTCCCGGACGGATCGGCCTGTTTGTAAAGCCCACGGATGCGGAGATTGAACGCGTGCTCGACACCGTCACGCTTGACGGGTTGCAGGTCTATGCCCCCGAGGCACGCGCCATGGAAATCCGCGCGCGTTTCGGCCTGCCGGTCTGGCGCGCGGTCGGGATTGCGACACATGCCGACCTGCCGGACAGCACCGGCCTTGACGGGCTTGTCATTGAATCGCGCCCACCGGCAGGCAGCACACGACCCGGCGGCAATGCCCGCTGCCTCGACTGGGGCCTGACCGAGGGGTGGCGCGCGCCCGTGCCATGGATGCTGGCCGGTGGCCTGAATCCCGTCAATGTGGCCGACGCCATCCGGCGCAGTGGCGCGCGGGCGGTTGACGTGTCATCGGGCGTGGAAAGCGCGCCGGGCGTCAAATCGCCCGACCTGATCCGTGCCTTCATGACGGCGGCAACGAACGCCCTTCCGGCTTAGGGACTGCCTTCGCCCAGGGCGCCGCCCTGAAACCCGCCAAAGGGCATTGCCCTTTGGAAACCATGACCTGCCCCCGCGACATCGTTCAGATCATTCAAACGTTTGTCGGTGAAGCTTTTGATCCAGAAAGCTTCGGAAGACGCCGCCTTTACTGGATCAAGGGCGGCGCCCGGAAACGTTCAGTCCCTGACGCCAACACCTCAGGGATAGGGGTAACCATAAACCGGCGGAGTGGGTGGCGGCGGCGGATAGGCGTAATAGGGATAGGGCGCGGGATATCTGTACACGGGATAGGGATACACATAATAGCGATAGGTAGAAAGCGCGCCGCCCACGATGGCCCCGGCCACCATTCCCGCGCCGAAACCACCCCAACCCCAGCCCCAGCCACCACCGCGCCAGCCCCATCCACCGCCATGCCAACCACCGACACCACGCCAGGCATAGGCGGAGGGGGCAGGCAGTACGCTGACCAGTCCAAGCGACACAGCCAGCACGAATGCAATCCTGCGCATCGACCCAGATCCTCTTTCCTTCATTGCCTTCCGCACGGGCGGCAATGCATTGTCCCTTCTGCGGGCATGGCCCACGCCGGCCTGGGGCAACCCGGCGGTCCGTGCGCTGTCATGTTCCCGAAAAACGTCCTTTTCGCGACGGTTTCATGGCCGTCCGCCATCATTATGTAATACCCGCGCGCGGTTCGACAATGCCATCACCCCCCACGCCTGCGCGATGCGCCACGCTGCCCGATCCATCCCCCCAGACGTGACAGCGAATCGCGCAGCGGCCCCTCCGGCATGTCCCCGATTTCCACCGGCGCGGGTACGGGGCGTGGACGCGGCGGCGGGGGGGCGGGGCGCAGTGCCAGGTCCTGCAGCGGCTTGATCCTGCTGACGACGCCCGTGCCACAGACGCCATTGATCCGCGCGATCAGTCCGGGGGCGAGATACGGGAGTTCAGTCGCCACCGGCCCGGCACACGCCACCGTCAGCGTTCCGCCCGACAGGCGGCGCGGGACCGTGACGCGGGCAAGTTCAGGCCCCACGATATCGGCCCAGTCCAGCATCACCTGCACCGCCGCGGGCGACTGCCTGCGAAAGGTCGGGCGCGTCACGGCGGGCATCAGTGCGCCAAGGCTGCACAGCCTGCGGGCACGGTTGGGGGCCTCCGCCTTTGGCGCTGCGGCCGTGGACCGGGCGGCGGGGGCAGGCTTCTGCGCGGTCGGGGTGGCGGCTTTCTTTCGCTTGCCCCGTGTCGGTTCCTTCGTCATAAGCGGCCCTGTGTCACCTTCTGCTGCCGAACTGTTGCGCTGGTACGACCGGCATCGCCGAACCCTGCCATGGCGCGCCCTGCCGGGACAGGGCGCCGATCCCTATCATGTCTGGCTCAGCGAAATCATGCTGCAGCAGACAACCGTCACTGCCGTCATCCCCTATTTCGAACGCTTCACGCAACTGTTCCCGACCGTGGGCGACCTGGCGCGCGCGGATGCGGATACCGTCATGGGGGCATGGGCGGGGCTTGGCTACTACGCGCGGGCGCGCAACCTGCATGCCTGCGCGCAGGTCGTGGCGCGCGACCTGGGCGGACGCTTCCCCAACACGGTTGACGGCCTGCGCGCGCTGCCCGGGATCGGCCCCTATACCGCCGCCGCCATTGCCGCGATCGCGTTCGGGCGTCCCGTGGTGCCGGTTGACGGCAATGTCGAACGTGTCACCACGCGCCTGTTCGCCATGACCGATCCCCTGCCCCCGCGCGCGTCCCGCCATCGCACGGCAGGCGGCGCACCTGAATGATGATCCGCTGGCGCATGCCCGCCCGTCGGATTTCGCACAGGCCCTGTTCGACCTTGGCGCGGGGATCTGCACGCCGCGCACACCGGCCTGCGCGCTGTGCCCGTGGCGCGACGCCTGCGCGGGCCTGCGGCAGGGAAGCGCGGCCACCCTGCCGCGCAAGACCCCGAAGGCCCCGCGTCCCACGCGCTATGGCGTGCATTTCCACCTGACCGACGCCAGCGGCGGCCTGCTGCTGCACCGGCGGGCGGAAACAGGGCTGCTTGGCGGGACACTGGGCCTGCCGGGGCCACAATGGCGGGCGGAGCGCTGGTCCATGGAAGAAGGGCTGCGCCATGCCCCGGCGGGACGGCCCGCGCCACAATGGCGGCATGTGGGCGAGGTGCGGCATGTCTTTACCCATTTCACCCTGATCGTCGATGTCTATGCCGCGCGTATCGAACGCTTCCCCAACAGCATCGCCCGCAGCGGCGGGCTGGTACATCCGCACGACCGGCTGCAACAGATGGGGATTGCATCGCTGATGCGCAAGTGTATTGCGCTGGCGGCCACCCCCACGGAATGAAATGGCCGCGCGGGGCGGCAATGGATGTCACTTTTTTCATTGACGCGGCCGTGCCCGTCGCGGTTCACTTCAAAACCGCGATGTGGAAAGGGACCGTATCATGACCGTTGTCCAGCTTCTTTCACCGTTGATGCTCGCCCTTTCCATGGGCGCTGCCGCAGCACTTTACCTTGTGCGCGCCCGGGGCCTCGCCCCGCAGGCCCAGCCGGTGCGTGTACGCACCCGCAACCGGCGCTGACGTGCCTGCTGAAAAGCCATTTCGAACCAACGCCCTAACGCCAGTGTAAAGGTTTCCGGATGCCGCCCATGATCCGAAAAGGCGGCATCCACCTGACAGGCGATTCAAAAACAGCCCCCATAACATCCTGAAATTATAAAAGTTTTTGGTGAAGCTTTTTTCAAAAAGCTTCAAAAGGCGTCGCCTTATTTCAGATCACAGGCGCCCAAACCGTCCTTGTATTTTTACGCGATATTCCATAAGCGGGGATTTTGCCTAAAGGCGTTTCCTGCTGTAGCACGATTGTCCCATGACATTCATAACCATCCATCGGGATTCACCGACCCATACGCCCAAGATCGGCGTCCTTCTGAGCAACCTTGGAACCCCTGATGGAACGGGATATGCGGCCATCCGCCGCTATCTGGGGGAGTTCCTGTCGGACCGCCGCATCATCGAGGCGAATCCCATGCTGTGGAAGCCGATCCTCAACGGGGTCGTGCTGACGGTCCGCCCGCGCAAGACAGGGGCGGCATACCAGCGTATCTGGCATACCGACCGCGACGAAAGCCCGCTGCGCACCTATACGCGCGATCAGGCCGAAGGGCTGGCGGCCCGTCTGGCCCCTGACGGAATCGTGGTGGCCTGGGGCATGCGCTATGGCACGCCCACGACCGCAGACGCGCTGCATGACCTGATCCGGCAGGGATGCGAGCGTATCCTCATCGCGCCGCTTTACCCGCAATACAGCGCGACGACGACCGCCACGGCCAATGACCAGGCCTTTCGCGCGCTGATGCGCCTGCGCAACCAGCCTGCGACGCGGACATTGCCGCCCTTTCCCGACCATCCCGCCTATATCGCCGCCCTTGCGGCGCGCGTGCGCGAACATCTGGCGACGCTTGAGACCCCGCCGCAGAAGATCGTGGCCTCTTTCCACGGCCTGCCGAAACAGTATGTGGAAAAGGGCGACCATTATCCCGCAGACTGCGAACGCACGATCGCGGCCCTGCGCACGGCGACGGGATATGACGCGGACACGATGCCCCTGACATACCAGTCGCGCTTTGGCCCGGCGAAATGGCTGGAACCCTATACCGCGCCCTATATCGAATCCCTGCCCGCGCAGGGCGTGACGCGGATTGCGGTCATCATGCCCGGCTTCGTCGCGGACTGTATCGAAACCCTTGATGAAATCGGCAATGAAGTGCGCGCCGGCTTCCTCAAGGCGGGGGGCAAGGAACTGACGCTGATCCCGTGCCTGAACAATGCCCCGGTCGCGATCGACATGCTCGAGACGCTGGTGCGCAACGAACTGCGGGGCTGGACCGAGGATCACACCACAGCGACTGATAAATAATAAAAGTTTTCGGGTGCCGCCTTTTTCCAAAAAGGCGGCGTTCCTTGAAGCTTTTGGGAAAAAGCTTCACCAGAAACTTCTGATTTTCAGGATACGGCGCAGGCCGGTCGATCAGACATAAAAAAGGAAGGCATCCCGACCATGCCGGGACGTCCTTCCTCCTTACGATAACCGGCCCCGCATGCGGGGCCGGTTGCCGCCATGGCCTCAGTGCGCGGCCTGCGGTGCGGGGGGATGTTCCGCATCATACAGGGTGGCTTTCTGCTCGTCCGTCTTGCGGTTGCGATAACGCTCCCACAGGCTTTCCTTCGGGTCGGCGGGATGTTCCTTGTCATACAGGGCCGCCTTCTCGCGCAGGCCCTTGCGGTATTCATGGCGCTTGTACATGCCGACCGCACAGCCACCCATCGCGCCCGCAACCGTATGATGGTTGGCGACATGCCCGCCCACGGCCCCGACCGCGCCATATTTCAGGCATCCGCCCGGTTCCGCATGCGCCACCGCGACCGCGCTCCCCACAAGAGTGGTCGCCAGCAGGAATACCCTGGAAATTTTCTGTACCGTCATTGTCTGCATCATACCTGGCCCGATACTGGTCCTGCCGGAAACGGGATGGCCTGCCCCGCTACGGCGCTTCTTGTTCAGAGACATTAGTAACACAATCCTTCGGACATGCATCATCCCCGTCAGGGCCGGTCACAGCTTTCCGTAAGGTCATTATAGACCTGTCCCCTTGGACAGGTATGCGTCTGCTGCATGGGTGCGGCAGGCGTGGTGGTGCCGGGCACCAGTGCGCGCGCAGGTCCCGACCCACCCCCGGCGGGGGCCGGTGCGGATGCAGGCGCCGACTGCTGCTGCTGTTGCTGCTGCATTTCGGAATAGAGGCTGTTCAGTTCGGCATCATAGACGGAGTCGTCTTCCGGTCCGGACCCGCTGGTGCCGTTATAGATACCGGGCGCGGCCTGATGGCTGGCGGCGACCGCCGCAGCAGCGGCCCCCATGCCCAGACCCATGCCAAGCCCGTAACCACCCCAGCCCCAGCCCCAGCCGTACGGATATCCCCATCCACCCCAGCCCCACATCGGATAGCCACCGCCCCAGCCCCAGCCCCAGCCGCGGCCGCTCCAGCCGCCACCGCGCCAGCCATCGACATTGCGCCACCGGCCGCCGCCGCCATGCCAGCCACCACCACCGCCGTGCCAGCCGCCTCCGCCGCCACCGCCACGGAAACCACCACCGCCTCCGCCGCCGCCACGGGCATCAGCAGGCACGGGACCACCGACGATCATGCCCCCGGCCAGGGCCAGCACCACGCCAGCCAGAAGAAAGCGTTTCATTCCCAGTTCCTCCCTCGCCAGGGGCATCATGCCCCGCAAATACGCCCCGATATGGCACGGGATCCTATCAATATGTTGCATCCCGCCCCATGCGCACGGCGCACGGACGCTGCATGCGTATCAGCACCAATATGGGAGAATACAGCCCCCTGCGCGAGGGGGCACATATCCAATAATTTCTGGCATGATTTTCTGACGGGGAATATCGCCTGAAGGCGGCGCCTTTTTCAGGCGGATCGACCAGTCCGCTGTAAAAACAGGGCTGGTCGGAGTGAGAGGATTCGAACCTCCGGCCCCTGCGTCCCGAACACAGTGCTCTACCAGGCTGAGCTACACTCCGTCTGGAGGCGGCTATACAGGGGTCTGGCGCGTTCCGCAAGTGGGAGAGGCGTCTTTTCAGAAATGATCGACGTTGACGTTGCCGCCATCGGGGGTAGCCGCGCCATGCAGCGCGCGCATCAGGGCAGGTACATCATCGACCACATGGAACAGGCGACGCACGCTCGGCGATGCGAATCCATTTTCGATCGCGGATTCGATCATGGCCAGCAGCGGCCCCGCCCAACCCGCGATGTTGACGATGAAGATCGGCTTGTCATGCTGTTTCAACTGGCGCCACGTCATGATCTCGATCGTCTCGTCAAAGGTGCCAAGGCCGCCGGGCATCACCACGAAGACATCGGATTTAGAGAACATAAGCGCCTTGCGTTCATGCATGGAGGTCGTGACCGTCAGGTCCGTCACCCCTTCATGCATGACTTCGCGGTCATGCAGGAATGCGGGGATGATCCCCGTCACCCGTCCCCCGGCCTTCAGCGTCGCGTCGGCCACGGCCCCCATCAGACCGACATGACCCCCGCCATAGACCAGGCGGATCCCCGCCTGCCCCAGGCATGTGCCGAGTTCCGTGGCGGCATCATGGAATTCGGGCCGCACGCCAAAGCGCGATCCACAGAATACAGCGGCCGAGGAAATGGACATATCAGAGCAGTCTCCCACAAATCATGGCGATGGATATCCGGCCACGCGCCCTCATGCACGCGCCTGGCGCTGCAGGAGGATCGTGGTCGCGACCCCCGCCAGCGTAAACAGTGCGGACACCATGAACAACGCGCCATAGCCCATCGTCTGGATGACAAGGCCAAGCAGCGGTCCCGACAGGCCCACGGCGATATCAAGGAACACCGAAAACGCGCCAAGGGCCGCGCCACGGTTTTCCGGCCCGACCCGTGCGACCGCCAGCACGCCAAGGGCGGGAAACACGAGGGAGAATCCCGCCCCCGTCAGGGCCGCGCCGACATCGGCCATGAACACGCTGGAACAGCGCCACAGCACCAGCAGGCCGATCGTCTCCACAATAAGGGAGATCAGCGCCACGATCAGGCCGCCGCGCCGGTCGATCTGGCGTGCGAAGACGAAACGCACCAGCACGAACACGATCCCGAACGCCGCCAGCGCGATGGCAGCGCCATTCCAGTTCTGGTGCGCGAAAAACAGCGCAAGGCACGATGAAATGGTGCCAAACCCGACCGACCCGCACGCCAGCACCGCCCCATGCGGCAGGACGCGCCAGAAGACGGTGCGAAACGGCGTGGGCGGTCCCTTGTGCACCACGGGGGCCACGGGTTCGTATCCCAGCGCCATCAGGAACCCGATGAACGGCAGCAGCGCCGACAGGAACCCAACCAGCACCAGCCCCCCATAAGGCAGCGGCAGGCCCGAAAGCATCTGCCCGATCGGCGCGCCCAGCGCGATCCCGCCATAGGAGGTCACGCCATTCCATGAAATCACCTGCGCCGTGCGCGCGGCCCCCACGCGCCCGATGTTCCACATGATCGCGCCGGTCGCGGTCCAGCTTTCCCCGACGCCAAGGAACACGCGGCTGAAAATCAGCATCAGCGCCGACACCGCGGCATAATGGCGCAGCATGCCCGACGTCATCAGCATCACGCCCGACAGCGTGCAGACCACAAGGCCTATCACCACCGCCGGTTTCGCCCCGCGCCGGTCCGCCGCCTGCCCCGCCGAAGCGCGTGAGGCGAAGGTCGCGAGATACTGCAGCGACACGGCGAAACCCGCGATGACCGTGTTGTATCCCAGCACCTGATGCACAAAGACCGGGATGACCGCCATCGGCAGCCCGATATCGATGTAACACAGCAGATTGAACAGGACGACGGCCAGAATCCGCCGTGTCGGTGACGCCGTGGACGTCTGCGGCAGGGTCATGATGCGATCGAAACTCCGGCTGGAACATACAGGTCACTGCGATACGGGCCATACCCGTCAGCCCGCATGAAGGAACATGCGGCGGCAGCAGTCATGCAATATCAGTAAACGGGCATAACGCAGGCAATACAAGCGCGTGACCCATGCACATAACACGATGCGCGTCGTGGTTGGCAGGACAGGGGGGTAACATATAACGTGTCCCGACGTCATCCAGCCAACAGGACAGCAGGCCCGCACGCCATCATGACCGACACGCCCATTGACCCCACGCCCGACGCGGGTGGCTTCGTCACCGTATCAAGCCGCCTTGCCTATGAAAACCCGTGGACCCGCCTGCGGGAGGACATCATCATCCGTCCCAATGGGCGCAAGGGCCTGTACGGCGTGGTCGAACGCGGGGATTTCGTCGTCATCCTGCCCCTGTGGGAGGAAGGCGGCAAACGCTTCGTCACGCTGATCCAGCAATACCGCTACCCCATCAAGCAGCGGATGTGGGAACTGCCGATGGGCATGTGGGAAACCCGCCCCGACGCCAGCGCCGAGGACGTGGCCCGCGGCGAACTGCGCGAGGAGACGGGCCTTCTTGCGGAAACCATGCGCGACGCCGGCCTGATGTACCAGGGCGCGGGATACACCACGCAGAAGGGCCGCGCCTACCTCGCCACCGGACTGACGCAGGGGCCGCCCGCGCGCGAGGATACGGAGGAGGACATCACCTGCCACAAGGTCGCGCTGGAGGAGATAGAGGCGATGATCCGCGACGGGCGCATCACCTGCATGGTCACCATCGCAGCCTTCGGCCTGATCCGCGCGCAGGGCTGGATCTGACCCCTTACTGAAACGCAAAGGAACCTCCGGCCACGCAAGCCAGAGGCTGCCTGATACAAGCAAAAGTTTTTGGTGAAGCTTTTTTCAAAAAGCTTCAAAGAACGCCGCCTTTTTGAAAAAAGGCGGCACCCAAAAACTTTTATCACTTTTCCTTTTCAGACGTCACACAGCGGCACGAGATACCGTTGCAGGTTCACCCGCAGCGGCATGAGATAGACATTCCCCCCCTGTGCGCGCACCGTGCGCATCATCTGCCGGGCGAAGGCGATGTTCGCCTCCATCGTTGGCTCGAAATCATGGTGGAAGATGACATGGTTCGTCGTCTCCCAGTAGGAGCGCGAGCGCGGGCCGACGACGGGGGAAATACCCCAGAACACATTTTCCCCATGCAGCCAGTTCATGCACAGGTCCAGCATCCGCATGTCAAAGATCGGCTGTGTGAAGAACCCGACGGCCCCGGCCTCTTTCTTGCGCGCGATCGCCTCCATCTCCTGGTACGGCGCACGGCGGTACGGGTCGAACGCGGCATAGACCGACAGGTGCGGGGCCTCCGCACGGTAACGGCGGATGATGCTTTCGGTCGTGTTGGGATAGGTCAGGTGACGCAGGTCCGATGGCGGATCGCCCTGCACCACCAGCACCGCCTCCAGCCCCTCCTGCCCCACGCCCGGCAGGGGCGCGTCGGGGGCTATGTCGATGGCGCGGATATGCGGGATCACGTTGGGGAAATGCGGGCGCACCAGCGCCGCCGCGTCCCAACTGCGCAGGGGAAAGCGCAGCAGGTCGGGAATGTTGATCATGTCCGCAAGGGGGAAGCACGACCGCACCTCCGCCGCGTCACGCAGCAGGGTTTCGGTATCGCGGGGGATCAGTTCGACGGAAACATGCATCACACGCTTCCTCCCGCGCCTTCGACCAGTTCACGCGCCGCCTGCATCGTGTTGCGCAGCAGGCAGGCGATCGTCATCGGGCCGACGCCACCGGGAACCGGGGTGATCTGTCCCGCGATGCGGCGGGCTTCGTCAAACACCACATCCCCCACCAGCCGCGTCTTGCCATTATCCAGCCGCACGCGGGAGATGCCGACATCGATCACGGTCGCGCCGGGCTTGATCCATTCGCCCGTCACCAGTCCGCTGCACCCGGTCGCAACCACCAGGATATCCGCCTGCCGCGCCAGCGCCTGCGGGTTGCGCGTGTCGATATGCGCGACGGTCACGGTGCAGCCTTCACGCAGCAGCAGTTGCGCCATGGGACGGCCGACAAGGTTCGACGCCCCGACCACCATGGCGTTGAGGCCCCGCAGGTTCCCGACATAGGATTTCAGCAGCAGCAGGCACCCCAGCGGCGTGCATGGCACGATCCCCGGCAGGCCAAGGGCAAGGCGCCCCGCATTGACCACGCCCAGACCATCCACATCCTTGCGCGGGTCGATGGCGTTGGTCACCGCCACGGGGTCAAGCCCACCCGGCAGCGGCAACTGCACAAGGATGCCGTGGATTTCAGGATCGACATTCAGCCGCCCGATCAGGGCGAGCAGTTCCTCCTGCGATGTCGTCTCCGGCAGCATGTGCATGAACGACCGCATGCCCGCGCGGTGGGTCTGCAACGCCTTGTTGCGGACATAGACCTCGCTTGCGGGATCATTGCCGACCAGCACCACCGCAAGGCCGGGCGTCACCTGATGGCGGGCATAGAACGTGCGCACGTCCTCCGCGATGTCCTGCGTCAGGCGGTTGGCGAATCCCTTGCCATCAATCAGGCGGGCTTCTCCCGGTGTGGACGCCCCGGATACGGACATCTGTGGATCGGATGATACTGGACCGGTCATAACCCCTCCGCGACTTGCAACACGACGCACAGCAGATACGCAAGAAGTCAGGCCGCGACAATCACCTTTGGGGATTGTTTCAAAAAACCGCCGATAAACATAATAAAAGTTTTCGGGTGCCGCCTTTTGATCGAGAAAGGCGGCGTCTTCCGAAGCTTTTTGAAAAAAGCTTCACCAAAAACTTTTGGACGATTGGCATAAAAAAAACCGGGGGACATGCCCCCGGTTTCCCTTAGCCGGAAATGTTATCGCACCTGATGGTGGAATACGGCTTACTGGTCGTCGTCGTCATCGCTGCCATTGTCGTTGTCATCGCTGCCGGGCGTCACCGCGACGAAGATGCTCTGCCCGTTGCGCACGACCCGCAGAAGGACGGAATGGTTGATCTCCAGCGCCTGGCGGATGGCAGACACGGTGGCGCGGGGATTTTCCACCGGCTTGTTGCCCACCGCCTGGATCACGTCACCGGCATGGATGCCCGCCTGCTCCGCCGAGGAACCGGGCTGCACGTCGCTGACGACGACACCATGGACATTCTCGTCAAGGCCAAGCTGCTGGCGCGCATCCGGCGTCAGCGGCGCGAGCGAGACGCCAAGGCGCGGTCCCTTGTCCTCGGCATGGTCATCGCCGATGGTCCCGTCGGCCGAACCGCCCTTGCCAAGGTTGGCGATGGTCACGCTCGCCGTCTGGGGCTTGTTGTTGCGCAGGTATCCGACCGTCACCTTGGTCCCCGGCACGACGGACGCCACCTTGACCGCGAGCGTATGGGGCGTGTCGATCTTCTGCCCGTTCAGGTCGGTCACGACGTCACCCGCCTTGATCCCAGCCTTTTCCGCCGGGCTGCCGGCGCTGACGCTGGCGACAAGGGCACCTGCTGCAGGCGCGCCATTGACGGATTTCAGGCCCAGCGCCGTGGCCATGGACGGCGTGATCGCCTGCGCCGTGACGCCAAGATAGCCGCGCGTGACATGGCCGGTCTTCTCAAGCTGTTCCACCACGTTCTTGACCGTGTCGGACGGGATGGCGAAGCCGATGCCGATCGACCCGCCAGACGGCGACAGGATGGCGGTGTTCACGCCCACGACCTTGCCGTCCTGCGTGAACAGCGGGCCGCCGGAGTTGCCACGGTTGATCGGGGCGTCGATCTGGATGAAGGAATCATACGGACCATCGCCGATGTCGCGCCCGCGCGCGGAGACGATGCCCGCCGTCACCGTGCCGCCCAGGCCATAGGGATTGCCCACCGCGACAACCCATTCACCCGGCTCCACCTTGTCGGAATCGCCCAGTTCGATGAAGCGCAGCTTGCCCGACGGCGTGACCTTGAGCAGCGCGATGTCGGTCTTGGAATCCCGGCCGACGATCTTGGCCGGCAGGCTGGTGCCGTCATCGAGCGTCACCGTCACCTTCGTCGCGCCATTCACGACATGGTTGTTGGTCACGACATAGCCATCGGCGGAAATGACGAAGCCCGACCCGCGGTCCTCCACGTCATGGTGCTGCTGCGGCATCATCTGGAACGGGAAGGGGAACGGAAAGCCGCCGGGCATGCCGCCGCCCATTTCCTCGCCCGTGTCGGCATTGTGGATCTTGGCCGTGATGGAGACGACGGCGGGTTTCACCTGCTTGACGAGGTTGACGAAATTCGGAAGCTGCTGGACCTGGGTATCAGGCCGGATGACGCCGCTGTCATCCGCGCGGGCGCAGGGCGCACCGGCCACCGTCCCGCCCAGCAGGCTGCTGGCAAGCAACGTGGCGAGGAGTGCCCCGCGCGCCGGGCGGGGGAAAAGGGTTTTCGGCTTTACTGCGTCTGACATGGCATCCCTGAACATCTTGGTCTGATCTCGCTTGCGTCGGACTGGGCCGTCCCGACCGGGGTTACAGTCCCATCGCCCGCACTGTGACGCAAGAGAACCAACCCCTCTTATACCACCGCATGAAAGATACGTTAGATTACACGGCGTAACGCCCGGCCCCATCCCACGGGATGCGCCCCTTCAGGACATGCGGCGCGCGCCGAAAAATGCCCGCAGCATGGCCTGCGCCTCACGCTCGCGCAGGCCGCCAATGGTTTCGGGCCGGTGCAGGCAGCCGGGACGGGCGAACAGGCGCGGCCCGTGCTCCACCCCGCCGCCCTTGGGGTCATAGGCCCCGAACAGGATGCGCCCGATGCGGAAATGCACCGCCGCCCCCGCGCACATCGGACAGGGTTCGAGCGTGACATACAGCGCGCAGTCCGCAAGGCGCTGCCCGCCCCGCACGCGCACCGCCTCACGCAGGGCCAGCATCTCCGCATGGGCGGAGGGATCATGCAGTTCCTCCGTCCGGTTGCCCGCGCGCGCAAGGACGGTGCCACCGGGGCCGACCACCACCGCCCCCACCGGCACCTCCCCGCGCGAAGCTGCGGCCCGTGCCTCGGCAAAGGCAAGGGACATCGGGTCACGTGTGCTCCCAGGGGCGTGTCCAGGCGCTGCATCGGGGAAGGAGGGGTGCGGCATCATGTCATGATAGCGCGTCTGCAACCCTTCGGGCCATCATGACGTTGCCGACATGTAACGGGGGCGGGCAGATGGGGCCGCACCGGGGCACACCGGCGACCCATGGGGCACCGCACAGTCCGTTACCGTGCAAAAACACAACAACAGTGCAAATTCATGTCAGGAAACCGCCATTTTCATGGACATTTCATGATCCGGGCTGCCATCCTGCCTTGTATATCGTCACGTTCTGTAACATTCTGTAATCAGGGAAACCGACTTCACCCGCGCGTCACCTCCGGCGAGGTTTTCCGCACTCCACTGCGGATCACACGGCATCGGCGCGCATGACAGCACACGGGAGAAAGGGCATGCATACGCTTACGCTGATTCTGACCACTGCCGCGATTGTTGCAGGCATGGCCATCGCGGACGCACCCCGTGGCATCCGCCGCTCCGAAGCCTGTTCCGTCGCATGCAGCCTCTCCCCCGTGGGGCAGCAGTAATGGGACGGCCCTAGGCGGGGCCTGTTGGGACGACACGGGACGGGCGCAGGCGCATTTCCTTTCCTTGCGAATTATTCTAGGGAAACGGAATGGATACGTCCCCTCCCCTGATCGGCGTGACACTGGACTGCGAACCGCCCTGCCCCCCGCAGCGCGGTGGCTATTCACGCTATCCGTGGTATGCGCTGCGCTGCAACTATATGGAGGCCGTCACGGCGGCGGGGGGACTGCCGGTCGGCCTGCCCCATGACGCGGCGCAGGCAGCGGACATGGTCGCGCGACTCGATGGCCTGATCGTCACGGGCGGCGCGTTCGACATCGCACCCGACCTGTATGATGGCGGCGATGCCCACCCCACCGTCACGACGAAATCCACGCGCACCACCGCCGAACTGGCGCTGGTGGAGGCGGCGTTGCGCATGGGGCGGCCGATCCTTGGCATATGTGGCGGGGAACAGTTGCTGGCGGTTGCGCTGGGCGGCACACTGATACAGCATATCCCCGACACCATCACGGCCCCCCTGCCCCATGAACAGCCCAACCCGCGACACGAGGCCGGGCACGAGGTCACCATCGTCCCCGGCACACGCCTTGCGCACATCACGCGCGCCACCCGCATGGCGGTCAATTCGTCCCACCACCAGGCCATAGCCACCCCCGGCCGCGCCATCGTCAGCGCCGTCGCCCCCGATGGCGTGATCGAGGCCGTGGAACTGCCGGGCCATCCCTTCTGCATCGGGGTGCAATGGCATCCCGAATTCGGCATATCGGCAGGCGACCGCCTCCTGTTCGATGCCCTGATCGACGCTTCGAGACACACAGAATGACAAAAGACGCCTCCCCCGCCCCTTCCGCCCCGCATGGCGACCGCATTGCCAAGTGGCTGGGCCGTTCCGGCGTTGCCAGCAGGCGCGACGCCGAACGCATGATCGAGGAAGGGCGCGTGCGCCTCAACGGTGACATCGTGCGCCATCCCGCCACCTTCGTCAGCGATGGCGACATCGTGCAGGTGGATGAAAAGGTCATCGCCGCCCCCGACCGCACCCGGCTGTGGCGCTATCACAAGCCCGACGGTCTTGTGACCACGCACCGCGACCCCGACGGCCGTCCCACGGTGTTCGCCTCCCTGCCCGAAGGGATGCCGCGCGTCATCAGCGTCGGGCGCCTCGACCTCAACAGCGAGGGGCTGCTGCTGCTGACCAATGACGGCGAACTCGCCCGCCGCCTGGAACTGCCGAGCAACGGCTGGATCCGCCGTTACCGCGTGCGTGTCTTCGGCGTGGTGAACGAGGACCGCCTCGCCGACCTTGCGCAGGGCAGCGTGTTCGAGGGCGTGCGCTATGGCCCCATCGAGGCGGCGCTGGATTCCAGCCGGGGCGACAATGCGTGGCTGACCGTTTCCCTGCGCGAAGGCAAGAACCGCGAGATCCGCAAGGTCATGCGCGGGCTGAACCTGCATGTCAGCCGCCTGATCCGCACCTCCTACGGCCCGTTCCAGCTTGGCACGCTGGAGCGCGAGGAGCTTGAGGAAGTCACCGGCAAGGTCCTGCGTGAACAGGTGCCCGGACTTGCCAGCCCGCGCCGCAACGGCCGGGCGTGACGGCCCGCGCATGAGGATCGTCGCCGGACGTTTCCGTGGCCGCGCCCTGCGTGCGCCACCGGGCCGTGTGACGCGCCCGACCGCCGACAGGGTGCGCCAGGCGCTGTTCGACATGCTGATGCACGCGCCATGGGCCGGGCGCGACCGGGTCGAGGGCGCGCAGGTGATCGACGGATTCGCAGGCACCGGTGGGCTGGGGCTGGAGGCCCTGTCGCGTGGGGCGGCGGGTGCGCTGTTCATCGAAAGCGACCGCAACGCGCTGTCGGCCCTGCGCGACAATATCGCGGCCTGCGGGGCGCAGGCCATGGCGCAGGTGCGGGCATGGAACATGACGCGCCTGCCCCCCCGTGGCGCGGCGGCCGCGGCGGATCTGGTGTTCCTTGACCCGCCCTATGGCCGCGACCTGCCGGCCGCCGCCCTCGCCACGCTCGAACGCGGCGGGTGGATCGCGCCCGGCGCGCTGGTGATCGTGGAAACGGCCGCTGACGAGGCCCCGCCAATCGCCCCCGAACACCTGCTGGCGCAGCGCGAACATGGCGCGGCACGCCTGTCGGTCTGGCGGTACGAGGACGGCCGGGCACGATAATTTCGTCCATAAAAGACGCAACCGCCCTTCTTTCACCCGCCATCGCCGCGTTATAGTCCCCTTTGCGCAGGGATGCATGGGCTTGGGCCCGGCCCACCCCGCCCGGATTTTTCATGACGGCCACACCCCGGCAGCCTGCATGCCGCGATTTCATGGCCATGCAAGCAGGATACGGATTTTTGGCGATCTCCGGCCGTTTCATCCCCGAGTCCCTGACGTCCGGCCCCACGCGGACGCGCCTGCTGCGGCGCCTTGCCGAAGCGGGCGGGGTCGTGCTGTGGATGCTCGCCCTCGCGCTGATGGCCGCGTTGTGGAGCTATGACCCGCGCGATTCCTCGGCCAATACCTCCAGCGCGCAGGCCCCGACCAACCTGCTGGGCACGGTCGGGGCCTATGTCTCGGACTTCCTGCTGCAGAACATGGGCGTCACCAGTGCGCTGGCCATCCTTGCCCTGATCGCATGGGGATGGCGCATCATCCGCCATAATGGCGTGGGATCGGGGCTGATCCGCGTCACCGCGCTGCTTGCGGCGATGCCGGTCGTCTCCGCGCTGCTCGCGGCGCTGCCGATCATGCTCCCCTCCTTTCCCAACCCGCAATGGCCCGCCGATTCCGGCCTCGGGGGCGCGGTCGGGCTGTCCCTTGCACATATGGCGCTGCAGGCGGGCGTCAGCCTGATGGGGGCGTGGGGGCGGCCCGTCATGTGGCTGCTTGGCCTTGTGCTGGCGCTGCTGCTGATTCCGCTGGCGCTGGCGCTCTCGTTGTCGGAATGGCGGGCGATCGGGCGCGCGCTGCGCACGGTGGGACGTCAGCCAGCACGCCTTGCCGCGGGCACGCAGGCGCTGGCGCAGAACATACGCGCCCGCACCCAGCCCCCCGCCATGGCGGCGGCGGACCCCTCCGCACGTGGACATGACAGCCTTGCCGACGCCCTGCCTGAGGAGGATCTTCCCCCCCGCCGCATGATGTCGGACAGGCCACCCGTGGCCCCCGACCCGACCCTGCCCGTGACGGAGTATCCGGCGGTGGAAACCACCCCCGCCGCACCATCGCGGGCCATGACCCCGCCGCCGCCCGTGCCGCCGCCCGCGACTTCGCGCTCGCTGAGCGTGCGCGAATCCGCGCCGCCGCCGCTGCCCCCCACGCGCGAGACCGTCCCGCAGCCTGCCGCCGCCAGCGTGCCCACCCCGTCCCGGCAGGGGCGTGTGTCGATCGGCACGAACTGGGTGCATCCGCCGGGCATGGAGGAAGACATCCCGCCCCCGCTGCTGGAAACCCAGGCGGGGTCGCAGGATGTCGCACCCTGGCATGAAGACCCGCCGCCACCGGCGACGACATTCGTCCCCCCGGCCGCCGCCGCGCCGCAGCAGGAACGCCCGACGCTGCTGGGACGCCTGTTCAGCACGGGTGCCGCGCGCGCGCCCGCATCCCCGGCCCCCGTGATGGATGACCCACCCCCAGCGCCACAGCAGCATGCGGCCAGTGTCCCTGCCGAAGACCATTATGACGCGCCGCAGCAGCATGCGTGGCAGTTGCCGCCGCTTTCGCTGCTGCATCCGCCCCCGTCCCATGCGACGACCGGCCCGACGGAAGAACTGCTCAGGGCCAATGCCGCGCACCTTGTCACCGTCCTGTCGGAATACGGGGTGCAGGGGGAGATCAATACCTATCACGCCGGGCCGGTCGTTACCCTGTTCGAACTGATGCCCGCGCCGGGCATCCGTGCCGCGCGCGTCATCGGGCTGGCCGATGATGTCGCGCGTTCGCTTTCGGTGCTGAGCGTGCGCATCGCCACGGTGCCGGGACGCAATGTCATCGGTATCGAGGTGCCCAACACGCGCCGCGAAACGGTCTATTTCTCCGAACTGCTGCGTGACGAGCGCTGGGTGCATGCGCGCGCGCGCCTGAACCTCGCGCTGGGCAAGGACATCGCGGGGGAGCCGGTCTACAGCGACCTTGGCTCCATGCCGCACCTGATGATTGCGGGCACCACCGGGTCGGGCAAGTCGGTGGGCGTGAACGCGATGATCCTGTCGCTGCTTTACCGGCTGTCGCCGGATCAGTGCCGCCTGATCCTGATCGACCCCAAGATCCTTGAATTCTCGATCTATGAGGGGATTCCCCACCTGATGACGCCGGTGGTGACCGAACCGGCGAAGGCGGTCGCGGCGCTGAAATGGACCGTGCGCGAAATGGACCGCCGGTATCGCGCCATGGCCCACCTGCAGGTGCGCAACATCGCCAGCTACAACGAACGCGTGGCCGAGGCCCGTGCCCGGGGCGAAATCGTCACCCGGCGCGTGCAGACCGGATACGACCCCGAAACCGGCAAGCCGACGTTCGAGGAACAGCAGCTTGCGCTCGACGCGCTGCCCTATATCGTCGTCATCGTTGACGAGATGGCGGACCTGATGATCGTCGCGGGCAAGGAGATCGAGGCCCTGCTGCAACGTCTGGCGCAGAAGGCGCGCGCGGCGGGCATCCACCTGATCATCGCGACACAGCGCCCGTCGGTCGATGTCATCACCGGCACCATCAAGGCGAACTTCCCGACCCGCATTTCCTTCCAGGTCATCAGCAAGTTCGACAGCCGCACCATCCTTGGCGAACAGGGCGCGGAACAGTTGCTTGGCCGGGGCGACATGCTGTTCATGCAGGCGGGCGGGCGCATCACCCGCGTCCACGGACCGTTTGTCGAGGACAGCGAGGTCGAGGCCGTGGTCGCCTTCCTGCGTGCGCAGGGCGAGCCGATCTATGACGATGACGTCATCTCCGCACAGGACGAGGATGGCGGCGGCCGCGCGATCGGTGGCGGCGGCGGGGGCGAGGAAGACAGCCTGTTCGGGCAGGCGGTGGAACTTGTCGCGCGCGAAGGCAAGGCCTCGACCTCCTTCATCCAGCGCCATCTCTCGATCGGCTACAACCGCGCGGCCAAGATCATCGAGCAGATGGAAAAGGAAGGCCTTGTCAGCGAGGCCAACCATGTCGGCCGCCGCGAGGTGCTGATGCGCAAGACCGCCGAGGACGAATGACGCGCAAGGCCGGCCCCTCCCCCCGCCGCGACATCCCGAGCGGTGGCGGGGGGAACCTTCCCTTTCCCATCCTGTTTCAGGACCGGCATTTCATCGTGATCGACAAGCCCGCGGGCCTGTCCGCCCATCCGGGCCGCGCGGGCGGGCCGAGTGTGGAGGACGCGTTCGGCCTGATGTCACGCCATCGCAACGGGCCATGGCTGGCCCACCGGCTGGACCGTGACACGTCGGGCTGCCTGCTGGTCGCGTTACGCAAGCAGGCGCTGATCGCCGCACAGGAGTGCCTTGCCAATGGTCAGGCGACCAAGCTGTACTGGGCCATCACCCATGGCCACCCCCCCGCCGATGATGGCGTGGTCGATGCGCCGCTGCTGCGCCGGGCCGACCGTGCCCGATGGTGGGTCGAGGCCGCACCGGGCGGGCAGGCGGCACGCACGACATGGCGCTGCCTTGCACGCGGGCACATGCCCGACGGCAGCCCGGCAAGCTGGCTGGAACTGCGCCTGCATACGGGGCGCACCCATCAGGCACGGGTGCATTGCGCGACGCTGGGTTGCCCGGTGATGGGGGATGGTCAATATGGTCGGGCGGACGGAAAACTGCTGCACCTGATGAGTCGTGAACTGTACCTCCCCCTTGACCCGCCCATCCATGCCCTCGCTTCCCCCCCGGCCCACATGCGCCTGACCGCGCGGCAGGCAGGCTGGACGCTGGAGCGGCCCGCCACCATCACGCCCCGCGCATCCGCACCGCCGACCACCGAACCCCCTGCTGCCGCGGCCATGCGGGGTCATGCCCCATCGCGCGCGCACCGCCGCGGCCCCGGCGCGCCCGCCACGACATCCTGACGCGCCCCATTACGGAGAACCACGTGCTTGCCCACCAGCTTACCGAAGGTCTGATCCGGGTCCTTGAACGTCCCGACCTGCGCGTCATTGCGGGAACGCGGCGCATCAGCCTGTCGCCTGACCTGCCCGAACCGTTCCGCGTCACGGACCGGGGGGATGTCCTGCTGGGATCGGCGTGCATGGGCAATGGGGCGCACAGTGCGTTCTACCTGCGCCACGCGCTGGAACTCGCGCACCTGCTTGACATCGCCCCCCACCAGCCCGTCATGGCGGCGTTGTGCGCGGCCCGGACGGCGGCGCTGTTCCATGGGCTTGACGTCACCTGCGATACGGTGGCGGAACCAGGCGTGGCCATGACAGCCGCACCGACCGCCCTGCCCGCATGGATCGACATCATGGCGGCGGACCATCTGCCCGCGCCCGAAATCCTGCGCGATGTGTGGCTGGCCATCGCCCCATGCCAGCCTGCCCCCGCCGAACGGCCCGACATCGACGCCGTGCATGCGCGCCTCGGTGCGCTGTGGCCATGGACCGGGCCGACCGAGACGCTGATGGCGATGGGCGGGGATGCACGGCTGAGCATCGATCCCACCACCGGCCTGAACCATTACGGATGTTCGCACCGCCCGCGTCCGTGGGCTGTGACGTTTGCGTCCTCCACCGCGTCGTCGCTGTCCGAGCGGGGCTTTGCCGGGGCGGAGGCCGCGCGCCTGCGCCTGATCGCCGCCGCCCTGTCGGACCCGCAGGCCGACGTGCCCGCCACCCTGACGACGGAAATCCATGACGGGATCGCGCGCCATTTCGGCCTGCGCGGGGACGAGGGCATCATCCTTGCCCCCTCCGGCACGGATTGCGAACTGTACGCCCTTGCGCTGGCGGCCCTTGCGCCGGGGGGGCGTGCGGTCAGCAACATCCTGATCGCGCCGGAAGAAACCGGCAGCGGCGTGCCGCTGGCCGCGCGGGGCTGCCATTTCGCCAACGACACGGCACTGGGCCACATGGTGCCAAAGGGGCACCTGATCGCGGGGTTCCACGATGATACGCAGGTGATCGACCTGCCGATGCGCGACGCGCGCGGGCAGCAGATCCAGCTTGCGCAGGTCGATGCGGACTGCCTGCGCGTGGCGCGGTCGGAACTGGCGCGCGGGCGGCATATCCTTCTGCATCGCCTCGACATGTCGAAGACCGGGCTGCTCGCCCCGCAGATGGAGACACTCGACACCCTCATGGCCACCGCGCCCGCGGGGCAGGTGGATGTGGTGGTCGATGCCTGCCAGACGCGACTCGACCCCGCACGGGTGCGCGACTACCTCGACCGGGGGTGGATGGTGATGGTCACGGGGTCAAAGTTCTTCACCGGCCCTCCCTTCTGCGGTGCGGTCCTGCTGCCTGCGCCGGTCATGGCGCGCCTGTCGGGCCGCCTGCCCGCGGGCCTTGCGCAATACACCCATCAGGCAGCATGGCCCGTGGGACAGGCGCGCACGGTGCTGCCTGCGGGGCATAATATCGGGCTGCTCCTGCGCTGGCATGCGGCCATGGCGGAAATGGCGGCACTGGCCGACGTGCCGCGCGCCACCGTGACGCAGCGCCTGCGCACGTTCCTGTCGGCGGCGCGCGACGCCATCACGCACAACCGCGACCTGTGCCTGCTGCCGCCCTATGCCCCCCGGCGGCCGCCGCTTGCGGATGCGTGGGACGACGCGGCGACCATCCTGTCCTTTTTCGTGCGCGCCCATGACGCGGGCGACACGTTCCGCCCGCTGGCGCTGGCGCAGGCGCGCAGGCTGTACGCGTGGCTCAATACCGACCTGTCCACCGTCATTCCCGCCCGTGACGCGGACGAACGCCGCCTTGCGGCCCTGCTGTGCCATGTGGGACAGCCCGTGCCGCTGGCGCATCCGGCGCTGGACGGGGAACTGGCCGGGGCGCTGCGCATCTCGGCGGGGGCGCGCCTCGTCTCGGGCGAGCCATCGCATGACGGGATGGACAGTCGCCGCCGGATGGAGCGCGAAACCCGCGATGTCCGCCGCGTGGTGGACAAGATCAGCCTGATCCTGCGCCACTGGCCCACCATCGCGGCCTGTGACCCGCATCCGACCTATATGCCGCATCATCTGGAACAGGGCTGACGTCTGGAAAGGCTGTATTGGAAAATAAAAGTTTTTGGTGAAGCTTTTTTCAAAAAGCTTCGAAAGACGTCGCCTTTTTGAAAAAAGGCGACACCCAAAAACTTTTGAATTCTGGCTTCGCCCAAAGCCCGGCAAACGCCCACAAGAGCCTATGGAGACTCCTGCCCCCATGCCGCAGAATCACGGTAATTTCCTCGACACCCCGCAACTGCAGAAAGGGGTGACGCGGTTCTGGCTGATCCGTCATGCCATTGTCGAACAGAACGCGCGCAGGCACCTGTATGGCGCGATGGACGTGCCGCTGTGCCCCGACAGCCTTGTGGCGCAGCGTCCCATGTACGAAGTGCTGGCCCGCCGCCTGCCGCACCCGGCGCTGTGGTTCACCTCCCCCCTTGGCCGTGCGCAGCAGACGGCGCAGGCGATCCAGCAGGCCGGGTACGGCTTGCAGGCCAGCCGGATCGAACCTGCCTTTACCGAGCAGTCGATGGGCGAATGGCACGGCACGACGCATGACCGCCTACCTGAAAAGCTGGCGGTGCCGGCCCACCCGTTCTGGTCCGTCGGCGCCACGGAGCAGCCACCGGGCGGCGAAAGCATGGTGCAGGTCTGCGCACGCGTTGGCGCGGCACTTGATCGCATGTCGCGCGAACATGCGGGACAGGACATGGTGATCGTCAGCCATGGCGGGGCGATCCGCGCAGCACTGGCGCATGCGCTGCATGTCCACGCGCACACGGCGCTGCATTTTTCCATCCAGAACCTGTCGCTCAGCGTGATCGAGCACCTGCGCGAGGGCTGGCGCATCGTCAATGTGAACGAACTGCCGCTGGCCTGATACGTTGGGTGTGCGGCATGTTCGGGCGTTGGCAAGGACGACCCGTTGCCCCCTTTCCCCTGCCGGAGACCGCACACGATGACCCATCCCACGTCCCGTTCCATTCCCCGGGGGGCGGCGCTGCTGAACGACCCCGCCGCCAACAAGGGAACCGCCTTCAGCGCGGAGGAACGACGGGCGCTGGACCTCGAAGGGCTGCTGCCACCGCAGATCGAGACGCTGGAACGTCAGGCGGAGCGCGTGTTCCGTCACCTCGACGCCAAGCCGAACGACCTTGAGCGCTATATCTACCTCTCCGGCCTTGGCGACCGGAACGAGACCCTGTTCTACAAGGTCATCATGTCCGACCCGGCGCGGTTCGTGCCCATCGTCTATGCGCCCACGCTCGGCGCAGTGTGCAAGGCGTTCAGCCACCTGTACCGCCGCCCACGCGGCATGTATATCAGCCTGGAGCACAAGGGCCGCATCGCCTCCGTCCTGCGCAACTGGCCCGAACGCAATGTCCGCTTCATCTGCGTGACCACCGGCGGGCGCATCCTTGGCCTTGGCGATATCGGGGCCAACGGGATGGGCATCCCGATCGGCAAGCTGCAACTCTATACCGCCTGCGGGGCGGTGCCGCCGCACACGACGCTGCCGATCCAGCTTGATATCGGCACGACCAACGCGGCGCTGCGGGCGGACCCGCTCTATCTCGGGCTGCGGCGTGAACCGCCGGAGCAGGAGGAACTCGACGCGTTCGTGGAGGAATTCGTCGAGGCGGTGCAGGAGGTCTTTCCCCCCTGCTGCATCCATTTCGAGGACTGGAAGGGCACCGACGCGATCCGCTACCTCGCGCAATATCGCGACCGGGTGCTGTGCTATAATGACGACATCCATGGCACGGCGGCCGTGACCCTTGCGGGGCTGACCACGGCGCTGCAGATCATCGACGCGCCATTGTCAGAGCAGAAGATCGTGTTTTTCGGGGCCGGTTCCTCCGGACTGGGCATCGCGGACCTGCTGGTGCGCGCCATGCAGCGCGAGGGCCTGTCCGAAGACGCCGCCCGTGCGCGGATCACCATGATGGATAAGGATGGATTGCTGGTCGCCTCGCGCAGCGACCTGTCGGAACAGCAGCGGCCCTATGCCCGCGATGAGGCACCCTCGACCGACCTGCTCGACGTGATCGACCGGGTGCGGCCGTCCATCCTGATCGGGGTATCTACCGCTGGTGGCACCTTCACGCAGGCGGTGGTGGAGCGCATGAGTGCGATCAACACCCGTCCCATCATCTTCGCCCTGTCGATTCCCCATGCCGAATGTACGGCGGAACAGGCCTACACATGGTCAGGGGGACAGGCACTGTATGCCGCCGGCATCCAGTATCCGGTGGTCCAGATGGGCGAGAGGACGTTCCATCCGGGACAGGCCAACAATTTCTACATCTTCCCGGGCCTCGGCCTTGCCACCTACGCCACCTGCCCGCGCCACATCACCGACGACATCATCATCGAGGCCGCGCATGCGCTGGCGGATCAGGTGGACCTTGCGACGCGGGCACGCGGACGCCTGTTCCCGCCACAGGACCAGATCGTGGAGGTGGAGATCACCTCGGCATGCCGGCTTGCGGAATATATCTTCGACCATGACATGGCCCATGTCGAACGCCCCGACGACATCCGCAAATGGATCGAGGGCATGATCTATACGCCCGCCTATAAACCGATCGCGCTGGACTGATGGTGGTGCGGGGAATGGGTTTTTAAGAGATAAACGTTTTTGGGTGCCGCCTTTTTCCAAAAAGGCGGCGTCTTTCGAAGCTTTTTGGAAAAAGCTTCACAAAAAACTTCTTTCACATTTCAGGCGTTGCGGGGGTGGAACAGGATGATCCCGGCCCCGACAAGGCAGATCGCAGCCCCCAGGATCTCCCAGCGTGTCGGGGTATATCCCTCCACCACGCGCATCCATGTCAGCGATGCCAGGATGTAGATCCCGCCATACGCCGCATAGGCCTGTCCCGCCGTATCGGTATCAATGCGCGTCAGCAGCCACGCAAAGACCACCAGAGACGCCATGCCGGGGATCAGGCAGGCCATGGACCGGCCCTGCCGCAGCCACGCCCAGAAGGCAAAACATCCACCGATTTCACAGAACCCGGCCACCATGTAAATGGCAAGGGACAGGATGTACTGGTTCACGGGCGACGTATCCTCTCCTGATATCCGAACCTGTCATGGACCATATCCACCGGGGAATTACCATCCCCACGGAATCGACAGGCAGGACGCAGGACCTGCCACACGCAACATGCCCGGAATCAAAAAAGCAGTTCCGGGTGAAGCTTCCATCAATGCGCAGTTTTCACAAAATCCTTTCAGAACCGGAATGCCGGTCGCGACAGGACACTGCTCGCCGGTTTGTTCTGCACGGTAAAGTCGGAATTGTCAGTGCCACCATCATGCGGGTCGGTATACCAGCACCAGATTGAAATGCCGGTGACGCCATGTGCGGTAAGGGTATCGCGCCATTCGGTCAGGACCGTTTTCTGGATGGCGAGGTCAACAGGAACCTTAAGCTGTTCCGGGCTCATCCACGGGCGTTGCAGGATCCCCTGTCCGGAACGCAGGCCAAGTTCGGCGACCCAGACCGGGCGTTTCCATTTTTCCCCAAGGTTCTGCAAACGGCGCGCATTATCGGTCATAACACCGATACGATCCTTCTGCGCGTCCGGCAGGGCGGTGTACAGGCTGGTGGCAACCGCATCGAAAAGATCCCAGTGCTGGAATTTCTCGGCCTGCTCCAAGCTGTCCGTGTCATATATGACCTGACCGGCATAATGGGCGCGGATGGCACTGACCAGAGCGGGCCACTGCGACGCCGTTTCCACGCCACGCAGTTCGGTTCCCGCAAAAACGGCAGGCACGTTTTCTTCGCGGGCGATATCGATCAGCGGCATGATCGCCTTCTGGTAATTGGCGAACCATTCATCCATATGTGCCGGCGCAACCTCTCCGGCCCAGTGCCACGGAATCCACAGATGGATTTTCAGCATGGGCGTCAGGCCGGCCGCGCGGATGTCACGCAGGCCCTTCCTGATCGTTTCCGGCTGGCTGTCATTGCCCAGTATGGGCGTGACAGATTCCGGCTTGTCCTGCCATGCAAAGGCGACCAGCATCCCCATGCGGGCCCCCGTCTGGGCAAGCTGCTTCATCGACGCCTGGGCTGCGGGTGATCCCCACGGCGCATTTGCCGACATCTTGATATTGACGCCTGTCCAGTACGATGGCGTGCGGATAAAGAAGAACACAGCCAGCGCCAGTACCAACGCGATAAGAACAATGCGGAAAATTTTCATGGATGGGTCGCCTGCGTCCATATCCTGTAGGGGCCACGCTCGTAAGCCAGCTTGTATCCCGGCATGCCCAGGGCCCATATCGTCGGTTTGAGGGCATTGAGACGATCAATCTCGCCCTGATCGGTATCCGGGCGCATCGTCAGCACTTCATGCGATACAAAGCGGATGTCGGTCGCATGATCCGCAATGCCATTAGGCATGACCAGGTTATCATCGCGACCGGTCAGGGCGATGATGCGGTAATCTGTCGTCGGGTCAACGGTAATCGCATCGGGATGTTGTGCAATCCATTTCGCAATGGCTTCCTCATCCGCATGTCCCGTGATTTTCGTCCCCGTCACGGCCTGCATCCAGCCATTGGGCAATGCCGCGCCGGGAATGGAAAGCAGCATCCAGCCAAAGGCGACGGAGGCAACCTGAACCCCGAGGGTCGTCATCCGATGGGCCGGCGCGGTCTGCCGGGCGATCATGACAAGCGGCCCCGTAAGGTACGGCAGGTAATCAAGCACGTGATACGGCACGCCACCAAGTGCCGCGATGACGGGAGCCGTGAAGATCGTCAGCAGGACGACAGCAAACGCACGCCTTTCCGCGACGGTGCCAAAAGGACGCGTCAGGACAAGGACAGGGAAGAATGCGACGACCGCGATCATGAAGACCGGCACGATATCAAGGCGATCGGCCAGCCCCGTCGCACTGAGGACACGATCCCACGGGAAATCCTGTCCATGTCCGGCATCCAGCGGGGTTATGAAAGGCGAAAACCTGCTGATCCCGGCCCAGTTGAGATAGCATACGGAAAGCGCCGTCATGGCGATCGGGGTATATGTCACCAGATAATAGGCCACGGGCTGCTGCACGGTCTGCAGGCGCGGCTTGGTCAGGATGATCCATGGGATCATGGCGATGCACATGATGATCGCCGTGGGGTCCGTCATGATGAAGAGCGCGGCCGCAAGTCCGAATTTGAGGTACGAACCGGGGTCCTGCCGTTCCGCAACCTGCGTCAGGTTGCTGCACAGCCACGCAAAGATCAGCACGCCAAGCGCATGCCCACCCGAAGCGGTCGCAACCCATAATACAATCGGGTTCAGCGCGATCGCGGCAGCAAACAGGGCCGTCCAGAGCAGCGGGGGCCGACGCGCCGACATGGTCTCCGCCGGGGTTGCCGCCAGCCATATGAGTCCTGCCGTTGACACGACGGCCATCAGGACCGGGACGATCTCGTGCTGTTGGCCGAACGCCCATGCCACGACATCATAGATAACCGTGGGGAGGTCATAAGGGATGCTCCCCAGAATCAGGTCGGCATGGGCATCACCACCGGACCGCACGATATGGTCGGACACTTCACGCAACACCAGGTCGCTGAGATACCCGTCGTGCAGGAGCATGAAAGCCACCGCGCCAAAAAGCACGACCGACCAGAAGAACAAGACAAGCCGCGCCGCCTTCATGTGGTGATGTCCTTGAGTTCCGCCGCCGTATGCTTGCTCAGGCCGTGCTGGGTCTTTTCCCAGTAGAAAGGCTTGGTAATCAACTGGATGAGCCCCTTGTAGGCCGCGATGGACTGTAGCACCCAGTACAGCGGCACCGTCAGGGCATAGAACGCCAGATGCTGGTACTGCCGCTTGAACGAACACAGGACATAAGTATAGATCAGGAAGCCATTGCCAAGCAGCAGGTTGATGACATTCATCGCCACGACGGCCTTGGGAAAGATGTCGATCCCCAGTTTCAGGTTGAAAATCGTGAACAGCACGAACGGCACGCAGAATACCGGCCCGAGCAGCGCCGTCATGAACGTGCCGCCAATGAAGAACTGGAACCCCCAGAACCCAGTGGCCCCCGTCTTGCGATAGAACTGGATGGGATGGCGCATATGCACGAGGTAGGTCTGCATATATCCCTTCAGCCAGCGTGAACGCTGGCGGATCCAGTTGGGAATGCTGACGTTCGCTTCCTCGTAGGTTGTGGAATTGACGACGGCGACCTTCCATCCACGCTGCGTAATACGCACCCCGAGATCGGCATCTTCGGTGACGTTATAAGGATCCCACGCACGTAGCGAACGCAGCGCGTCCATGCGGAAATGATTGGACGTCCCGCCAAGCGGGATCGGAATACGCAGGAATTCCAGCGCCGGAAGATAAAAATCAAACCAGGACGTGTATTCGAGGGTGAACATCCGGGTCAGCCAGTTTTCAGTGGCGTTGTAGTAATTCAGGCGCGCCTGGATGCAGACCGTGGTTTTGGGAAGTTTACGGAAGGCAACCAGAACCTTTTCAAGCTGTGTCGCTTCGGGCTTGTCCTCGGCATCGTAGATGGTCAGGAATTCACCCTTGGCGAAACGGATCGCATAATTGCAGGCCTTGGGCTTGGTGCGTGGCTGCGAGGGCGGGACGGCAATGATTTCGAAAGTCGATTCAAGCGCCAGCTTTTTCGCGGCCTCGATGGTTTCGATATCATCCTCCTCAAGCACGAGTTTTACATCAAGCTTCGACTGCGGATAGCTGAGGTTGCGGATCGCGTTGACAAGGATGGGGAGGACATCCGGTTCCTTGTACATCGGCACAAGGATCGTATAGATCGGGTATTCCTCATGCCGCAGGCTGCCGACTTCGCTTTCCTCCACCTTGACGTCCACATCACGCCGGCTTGCAACGCAGGCCAGGAGGAATTTGAGGATGAAACTGGAAAAGAAGATAACAGCCGCAACGACATTGACCGCAATCAGGGTTGCTTCGGGCCGCAGGCACAGGCTCGTAAAAAATCCTGCCGCCACCAGATAGAAAAAGACGATCTGGCGTACCGTAAAGACATTCTGTCCTGAATGTTCGGGCGACAGGCGTGACAGGGCATGCAGCGCATCACCGGACAGCGTTGACTGTCCAAGGCGCTGGAGAAGCCAGATGACGTCAAAACGACCGGTACCGACAAAGGTGGTATCGGCGCCATATCTGGCGGTCAGGTCATGGATGAGCGCATCCGTAGGATCGGCAAGGGCAAATGTGATTCCACCCTTCTCGTTACGCCGCCACGGAAGAAAGGAATGGCTGCTGTATTCATCGATCATTGTCGTGTCAAACAGCGCAGGATCAGGGTTATCCGTCATGAGATTGACGAAATCCAGATCGAAATACCGTGCAAGCGCCTTGTAGAATTCAAAAGGCTGCATCCACCGCTTCGACAGGATGATGTCGCCAAGGCGGGATTTCCAGCCATTCTGGAGCGACAGGGCTTCATCAACCTGTTCCGTAGTGAGATAGCCCTGTTCGACCAGGAACTGGCCAAACAGGAGTTTATCCGTGGAAAGCGCCATGATTCCTGGTCCTCTCAGGGTGCCAAGTGGCCGGAGGAGCCGCCGAAGGGAATCCATATGCCGACAAAGGGACCACCACCAGCACCCGTGTTGCGACCGGCAAGGTCACGCTCGTAACCGGCCTGAAGGCTGACGGGACCAAGCTTCTTCAGGAGGGAGAAACGCATTTTCGTCAGGTCGAAATTGGTACTGCTGATCGGGTTTCCGTAATTGAACATCTCCCCGTTATCCATTGTCTGGATGTGGCTGAATTCTTCCATGATCGTGAACCCGGCGCCGATATTCGTGCCATGTGTCACGTCAAAGCGAAGTTCATGCGCGCCACGTCCCGTACGAAACTTCAGCCCACCGCTGATATCGACATACGACCACATGTTAAACAGCTTGTAAGGGCGACCAATGCTGTGACGGATTTCGACAGAGGCGCCGCCCGTACCCAGGGGTTCCTTGACGTCGTGAACCCGGTAGGTCGGGATACCGATCAGGATCTGTGATGACCCGACCCATGGCTTTCCCAGGAAACCCAGCGGGCGCATTTTGTAACGCGCCCCAAGTTCCTGATCGCCAAAGCCGAAATTTTCCTGCCTGCCGTACGTATTGTGGTACCCGACCTGGTTCAGCCAGAAATTGCCAAGCAATGTCAGCTTGTTCGTCAGGCCGTACTCGGCATAGACGTTCGTCTGGTTCGTATAGCTCTGGCCATGATCGGGAAACCGGAACAGGTTGTGGTTGCTGGCGAACCCGTCATTTGCGCTCCACCTGTCATCCTGGATGATGAAGATCCCATGCCCCTTGGCCTGTGTCCAGGCAGAGGCATGGGCTGCCCCTGTCCCGAACATGGTTACGCAGCAGGCAACGGCAGCAAACGCTATCGCAATGGCAAGGCGTGAGAGGTCACGAATCATTTTGGCCGGACTGCCGTGGCTTGATTTTGTCGATGATGGCCAGAAAAATGAGCGTCAGTGCAAAGAGGCCCGCGCCAATGATCCACAGCCGGAGATTCTGGACACGATCAAGCCATGTCTGGCTGTCCGGATAGGCGATGGGCGGCGTGGTCTCATGGGCGGCGGCGGCGGCCACACGCGTATCAAGTGCCGTGACCTGCCCATGGCTGTCCATGAAAACGACATCCCCCGCGACCGTATCAAAGCCCAGCGGACGGATGGGCAACATGTCGGTCGCCGCCGTCTTGATCCACAGGCCCCGGCTGGTGCCGTTGCGCAGGATGGCGGCAAGTTCGATATCCGGCAGCGGCGGCGCATCGAGCAGGACGGTGCCATTGCTTTCGACAATGCGCAGCCGGCCGTGATCAAATGCGACAGGCGCACTGAAGCCGGTCGGAACGTTCGGGCGCAGCCAGATGAAGGGCTGCCCGTCCGTCGGCATGCTGGCGTCGGCATGGATCACCAGATTGTACGGATTGAGGTGCAGCGTGTTCACCAGACCCGCAAGCGTCGCCATCCACACATCGGGATGGACCAGCGCGTCCGCAGGCACATAGACCGGCGTCGCGGGGCCAAAGGTACGGCCGATGGCATCAAGCGTATCGGCCGGGAGGCTGACCGGACTGGTCGTGATCGTCGAGGATGGCAGGATCTGCGCGAAGGACGGTGTCAGCGTATTCTGGCTGCCGGCGGAATCCTGGCGCAGCAGGTCCAGCCGCATGCTGTCCGCCGCCGCGTGGCCGGTTTCCACCAGCGGCAGGTCAACGCTGACGGGGCCGCCATGTTCGGGCAGGGCCGCGACATTGCGCAATTCGCCGTTGTCAAAGACATGCAGCAGCAGCGGATTGCCCGGTACACTCGGCGGTACGATCATGTTGAGGTGAATATGGCTCGGCGCCTGCTGACGCATCATATCCAGCGGCAGCGTGAACGACCACGATGCGCGGCTAGACAGCGGCACCGCATCCTGTGTCGCACCCAGCTGTGACAGGGGGATCACACGCCCGACAGGCGGCCCCTTGCGTCCGGGCGCGCTGCTGTCAGCGTAGGAATCCCCCACCAGAAGATCGGTCCAGGGACTGAACAGAAGCGCCTGCGGGCCGCCCGTCCCAACCACGAGATGGGCCGGCATGCCCGCCGCCGCTGGCACAAGGCGCATGCCATGCGACTTTGTCGCACTGGCCTCATTATTGCCATTATCGCCGATGATAATGTCTGCAGGCGCCGGGGAAACGCCATCACCGGAAACCCAGTCGATACGACGCCCCTGCGCCTGCAGATAGGTGGATACCGCCAGAACTGCCTGGAATTCCTGCGGGGTCTTTATTGCACCTGCAAGACGGACACGCACCGTCGGGCCAAGCATGGTGAGGAAACCGCGGATGGAGCGCGCGCCACGATCTGCATCATCGAAGACAAACCCGCTGTCGGGAAGAATACGTACGTATCCGTGCCCATGGACACCGCTGCTGTGAACTCCACCCCTATCGGTAAAGACCGGCGTGACCCGAACCGCAAGGTAACGGCTTTCGAGATCGCGTGCCGTCAGGGGGATATTGACGATACGGTCGGTGTTCGCGTCCGACAGATCCCCGATCGGCACCTGCATGCGCGGCTGCCCTTCAATGAAGACCTGAAGGAACGAATCCTGCCCAAGGCCGGCCGCCACATCGAGGTGGAGCCGGATATGCGCATTTGCCAGCGCCATGTCCGCCGGTACACGCATGTAGAAGGAAGCAGGACTTCCACCATCAAGCAGCGAAAGTCCGTCCGTCATCCCCTGCTGGCCAAGTGTACTGACCGTTTCCGCACGGACCGTACCAGCAGAGATGGCGCAGAACAGGGTGCAGGCAAGCAGGTACTTACCGTAATCGGATTTCATAAGGGTATCTCACGTCTTTTGCAAAATGTCGGACACGCGCAGGCAGGAGGGAACAGACCCCGGCAGGAACCAGTGACCTGATCCCCGCCAGTCATCCGCAGGGGCAGATCGTATGCGATGCGCCACGTGAAGATTTCTAGGACCGCGCATAAATATCTTCGATCCGGACGATATCGTCTTCGCCAAGATAGGGCCCGGACTGTACTTCAATAAGAGTCAGGGGAATTTTCCCCGGATTTTCAAGGCGATGCACGGTGCCGAGGGGGAGATAGACACTCTCGTTTTCACGCACCATGATCCGTTCCTCATCACGCGTCACGATCGCCGTGCCTTCGACAACCACCCAGTGTTCCGAACGGTGGAAATGTTTCTGCAGCGACAGTTTCTGTCCCGGATCGACATGAATGCGCTTCACCTGGAAACGGTCACCCTCGATCAGGCTTTCGTAGAAACCCCACGGACGATACATGCGGACGTGATTGGTGGCCTCGGGCCGACCGGCGGCCGTCAGGCGCGCGACCATCGCCTTGATATCCTGCGCCCGGTCACGATGGGACACCATGACGGCATCGCGCGTGACAACGACAATCAGGTCCTCGACCCCCGTGACGGTTGCGACGATCCCGTCGGAACGGACGTAACAGTTCTTGGCACGATCAAGGAAAACATTCCCGAACGTGGCATTTCCCTCTGCGTCCTTGGGCGTGATTTCCCACAACGCATCCCAACTGCCGATATCCGACCAGCCGAAGGTGGAGGGCACGACCGCTGCAACCTTCGTACGTTCCGCAACCGCATAGTCGATGGAGATGGGGTGGTTGCCGTCCTCCCCGCACGGCATCGCAATGTGCCAGAATGGTCGTTGGAAGAAACGACTGCGCGAAAGGACGGCAGATGAAGGATAC
>NZ_NKUF01000021.1 GCF_003206495.1 Gluconacetobacter entanii
GTATCCTTCATCTGCCGTCCTTTCGCGCAGTCGTTTCTTCCAACGACCATTCTGGCACATTGCGATGCCGTGCGGGGAGGACGGCAACCACCCCATCTCACAGGTTGGCTGCACACTGTCATGCACCTTCTGCCATACCGGAACCCAGGGGTTGGTGCGCAATCTGGGTGCGGCGGAAATCGTGGGGCAGTTCATGGCCGCGCGTGACAGCTATGGCGAATGGCCCAGCCCCAAGGGCGAAACGCCACGCCTGCTGTCCACCATCGTGCTGATGGGCATGGGCGAGCCACTGTATAATTACGAAAACATCGCCAAGGCCATGAAGATCATCATGGATGGCGAAGGGATCGGCCTGTCGCGGCGGCGCATTACCCTGTCCACGTCCGGCGTCATCCCGATGATGGACCAGTGTGGTGATGAACTTGGCATCAACCTCGCCATTTCGCTGCATGCGGTGCGTGATGACCTGCGTGATGAACTGGTGCCGCTGAACCGCAAATATCCCATTGCCGACCTGATTGCCGCCTGCCGCCGATATCCGGCCGCCAGCAATGCGCGGCGCATCACGTTTGAATACATCATGCTGCGCGGCGTGAACGACAGCGAAGCCGATGCACGCGAACTGGTCCGCCTGATTGCGGGCATCCCGGCCAAGGTCAACCTGATCCCGTTCAACCCGTGGCCCGGCAGCAGGTTCCAGCCCTCCACGCGCGAACAGCTTGACCGTTTTGCGAATATCGTCATGGACGCCGGCTTCGCCTCCCCCATCCGCATGCCGCGCGGGCGTGATATCCTGGCCGCCTGCGGGCAGTTGCGCACCGAAAGCCAGCGCGCGCGTCGCCAGCCTTCCCCCACGGCCGTCGAAGGCGCCTGAACGCACCGGCCGGGCGCATGACTGCGCGATGGTGCGGATAAAACCGCGTCTCGCTGCTGGCCGTGGGCGTCCGGGGATGCTAGGACGGTATGCTGCCGACAGGGTGGTCGGCAGGAAATTTTCAGTTTTGTCGACAGGAGACCTCTCCCCATGGCCGCCAAGGACGTCAAGAAGGTTGTGCTCGCCTATTCAGGCGGTCTCGATACGTCCGTGATTCTTCGATGGTTACAGACCGAGTATGGCTGCGAAGTCGTAACCTTTACCGCCGACCTTGGTCAGGGCGAGGAACTGGAACCCGCGCGCAAGAAGGCCGAGATGTTCGGCGTGAAGGAAATCTTTGTCGAGGACCTGCGCGAGACGTTCGTCAAGGATTTCGTCTTTCCGATGTTCCGGGCCAATGCGCTGTATGAAGGCCAGTACCTGCTGGGCACCTCCATCGCGCGCCCGCTGATCGCACAGCGCCAGATCGAGATCGCCGAGCAGGTCGGTGCCGACGCCGTGGCGCATGGCGCGACCGGCAAGGGCAATGACCAGGTCCGCTTTGAACTGGCCTATTACGCGCTGAAGCCCGATATCACCGTGATCGCCCCGTGGCGTGAATGGGACCTGACTTCACGCACGAAGTTGCTGTCCTTTGCCGAG
The DNA here is from genome assembly GCF_003206495.1 of Gluconacetobacter entanii. GTDB lineage: Bacteria > Pseudomonadota > Alphaproteobacteria > Acetobacterales > Acetobacteraceae > Novacetimonas > Novacetimonas entanii. The sequence goes on from NZ_NKUF01000021.1 coordinate 1,517, forward strand.
GAACACCAGATCCCCATCGCCAAGGACAAGCGTGGCGAGGCCCCCTTCTCCGTCGATGCCAACCTGCTGCATTCCTCGTCCGAAGGGAAGCTGCTGGAGGATCCGGCGGTCGGACCGGACGAGATCGTCTTCCAGCGCACCATCTCCCCCGAGGCAGCCCCCGACAAGGCGACGGAAATCACGATCGATTTCGTCTCCGGCGATCCGGTCGCCCTGAATGGCGAGGCCCTGTCGCCCGCGACGCTGCTGACGCGCCTGAACGAACTGGGCCGTGCGAATGGCATCGGGCGCCTGGACCTGGTGGAAAACCGTTTCGTCGGCATGAAGTCGCGCGGCATCTATGAAACGCCGGGTGGTACGATCCTGCTGACCGCGCATCGTAGCATCGAAAGCATCACGCTCGACCGCGAGGCGATGCACCTCAAGGACAGCCTGATGCCCCGCTATGCGGAGATCATCTATAACGGCCTGTGGTTCTCCCCGGAACGGCGGATGCTCCAGGCCCTGATTGACCAGAGCCAGCATTCGGTCAGCGGTCGCGTGCGCCTGAAGCTGTACAAGGGCAACGTGATCTGCGTTGGTCGCGAAAGCCCCAACAGCCTGTATGACACCCGCGTCGTCACGTTCGAGGATGACGAAGGTGCGTATAACCAGGCCGATGCACAGGGCTTTATCCGCCTGAACGCCCTGCGCCTGCGCCTTGGCGCCAAGATCGGCCGTCGTGGCGGCGCCCTTTGAGGAGTCGCGCCGTTCATTTCCATTCCATCAACCGAGGTGTCATGAAACGTTTTTCACGCGTCATTCCCTTTCTTCTGGCGACTGCGCTGGAGGTGCCGCTGGTTGCGTGTGGCGGAAGCAAAAAAGAAGATGAGCCTGAACTGACGCCCGCGCAGTTTATGGCGAACGTGAAGACGCAGCCCGGCGTGAAGGTCCTGCCGGACGGACTGGCGTACAAGGTGCTGAAGTCCGGGCCGAAGGACGGGGCGCAGCCCACGGTCAATGACAGCGTCATGGTCATCTATGAAGGTCGCCTGCCCGATGGCGGGATCTTTGACAGTTCGGACCAGCATGGGCATGGCGCCTATATGCAGATGCCGCTGGAAATGGTGATCAAGGGATGGCAGGAGGCGGTCCCCATTATGCATGTGGGTGACGTCTGGATGCTCTACGTCCCGCCGGAACTGGCCTATGGGCACAAGTCGATGGGGATCATCCAGCCTGACAGCCCGCTGATCTTCAAGATCCAGCTTCTTGGTGTATCGCGCTCCCACTAGGGGAGACGGACATCCGGGTCATGGTTTTTTGGAAACGCCACCAGGGTCCCTCTGGTGGCGTTTTTCATATCCCTTCCCGCCTGGCGGGGGTATCGTGCGGCATGCTGACTTTTCCAGACATGCGTCGCATCGCGAAAGGCATGATTCTCCTCTGTCTCGGGACATTTTCGCTGGCCGCCTGTTCGGGCAAGCATGAAGGGGCCGCGCGCTATCGCACCAATTGCGGTATCTGCCACCATAATGGCGAAGGCATGAAGGGCGAGATCCCGCCCCTGATCGGACGGATCGACCTGATCGCCTCCTCTGCCGAAGGGCGGCATTACCTGGCGGATGTCCTGCTCAACGGCCTGAACGGCCCGCTCGATATCAGGGGCGTGCATTACAATTTCTCGATGCCATCGTTCCGCACCCGCCTGTCGGACCACGAAATCGCATCCATCCTGACCTATCTGGCGGCGCGTGGGGATTCACCGACGCCGCCGGTCTTTACCGCCGATGAAATCGCGGCCGTACGGGCGCATCCCCTTCCCACCAGTGCCGTGGCGGAGGAGCGGCGGCGGCTTGATCAGATTCATCGTCTCCCCTGATATCAACGCGCTTGACGTGCGGGCGGGAAAGAGCGGAAAACAGCGGGATGCGACGCATATTTTCCGGCATCCAGCCGACTGGAATTCCGCAGCTTGGCAACTATCTCGGTGCGATACGCAACTGGGTTGGGCTGCAACGTGACAATGAATGCATATTCTGCCTTGTGGACATGCATGCCATCACCGTCTGGCAGGAGCCTGCGGCCCTGCGGGAACAGACGCTGGCGCAGACGGCGGTGCTGCTGGCCTCGGGCATTGATGTGCAGCGCCACATCCTGTTCAACCAGTCCGCCGTGACGGCGCATGCGCGCCTTGCGTGGATTTTCAACTGTGTGGCGCGCCTTGGCTGGCTGAACCGCATGACGCAGTTCAAGGACAAGGCGGGCAAGGACCGTGAAAACCATTCAGCGGGGCTGTATGTCTATCCCGACCTGATGGCGGCCGACATCCTGACCTACAAGGCGACGGCGGTGCCCGTGGGCGATGACCAGCGCCAGCATCTGGAACTGACCAACGATATCGCGCAGAAATTCAACCATGATTACGGGCTGGACTTCTTCCCCATCGTCGAGGCGCTGATCCCGCCGCAGGGCGCACGGATCATGAGCCTGCGTGACGGCACGAAGAAGATGTCCAAATCCGACCCTTCGGCCCAGAGCCGGATCGAGATGACGGACGACGCCGATACGATCGCGCTGAAGATCCGCCGGGCAAAGACCGACCCCGAGCCACTGCCGGGCGAGGAAGCCGGTCTGGAAAACCGTCCCGAGGCCCGTAACCTCGTGACGATCTATGCCACCTTGCAGCAGTGCAGCATTCAGGATGTGCTGAACCAGCATGGCGGCGAAGGCTTTGGTCCCTTCAAGAAGGCGCTGACCGATGTTCTGGTGCAGCATATCGCCCCCATCGCGGACGAGACGACGCGCCTGCTCAAGGAACCCGGATTCCTGCGCGATACGCTGCGTGACGGTGCGCGCCGCGCCAACGTGATTGCCGAACCCATCGTGGCCGAGGCGGAATCCCTTGTCGGGTTCCTGAAATAAGCGAAAGGAGCACACCATGCGTCAGGAACTGCACACTCTGCATGTCAGGACGCATGGCAAGGGACTGGTGCCCATTACCCGTCCGGTGATCGACTGGGTCGCATCCACGGGTATCGGCACCGGGCTCCTGACGCTGTGGTGCCGGCATACCTCGGCCAGCCTGACCGTGCAGGAGAACGCCGATCCCACGGTGCGCGAGGACATTGCCCGTTATTTCGAGGCGCTGGTACCCGAGGACCCGTCGCGCTATATCCATGATGACGAGGGGCCGGATGACATGCCCGCGCACCTGCGCACCATGCTGACCAATACGCAGCTTTCGATCCCTGTTGCGGACGGGTGTCCGGTGCTGGGTACGTGGCAGGGCCTGTATCTGTTCGAACACAGGCGCATGGCCCACCGGCGCGACATCGTGCTGCATATCATCGGCACCTGACATGCCAGCGGGTCCATGCCCGCCGGCATCGTTTATCAGGCAGGTGTGCCGGTCAGGATCGCGGCATGATGGCGGACATGGTCCTCGATAAAGGACTGTATGAACCAGTAGGAATGGTCGTATCCCGCATGCAGGCGCAGGTCCAGCGCCTGCCCGACTGATGTCGCGGCATCACGGAACAGGTCCGGGCGCAACTGGTCATGCAGGAACTGGTCCGCCTCCCCCTGGTCGATCAGGATGGTGGTGGGATGCATATGCCCCGCCTTCAGCAGCAGCGTTGCATCATGCGCGGCCCAAGTGGTGCGATCGGCCCCGAGATAGGTGGAAAATGCCTTTTCCCCCCACGGCACGATGGCCGGATGGACGATCGGGGCAAAGGCGGAGACCGATTTCCATTTCTGCGGTGCGCGCAGGGCATGGACCAGCGCGCCATGCCCGCCCATGGAATGTCCCATGATCCCGCGCCGTGACCCATCCAGTGCAAACAGGCGCTCCGTCAGGTGGGGCAGTTCGTCGCCCACATAGGTTCCCATGCGGTAATGCGCATCCCATGGCGCGCGCGTGGCGTCGAGGTAGAAACCCGCGCCAGTGCCAAGGTCATAGGCGTCGTCTTCGCCCGGCACCCCTGCCCCGCGCGGCGAGGTATCGGTCGCCACCAGCGCGATGCCATGACGCGCGGCAAAGCGGATGACGTTGGACTTGATCAGGAACGTCTCCTCTGTGCAGGTCAGGCCCGCCAGCAGGTGGATGACCGGCACACGCCGCGCCATGCTGGCCCCGGCGGGCATGAACACGGCGAAACGCGCCTCCAGTCCCAATGCGCGGGAGGCATGGCTGTAGAAGCCGACCCGGCCGCCACAGCAGGCATGTTCCGCACGGGTCGTCAGTTCCCCGCCGGGATCGGACAGCATCGTCGCATCCATGGTCAGAATTCGACCACGGTGCGGATGCTTTCGCCGCGCGTCATCATGTCAAAGCCTTCATTGATGCGCTCCAGCGGCAGGCGATGGGTGATCAGGTCGTCGATGTCGATGCGGTTTTCCATGTACCAGTCCACGATCTTCGGCACGTCGGTGCGTCCGCGCGCGCCGCCGAAGGCCGACCCGATCCAGCGCCGCCCGGTGACAAGCTGGAACGGGCGCGTGCTGATTTCCTGCCCCGCCCCCGCGACGCCGATGATGGTGGACACCCCCCATCCCCGGTGCGCGCATTCCAGCGCCTGGCGCATCAGGGTGGGATTGCCGACGCATTCAAAGGAATAATCCGCCCCGCCCCCGGTCAGTTCGACCAGATGCCCGACAATGTCGCCATTGGGGCCAAGGTCGTTGGGATTGACGAAGTCGGTCATGCCGAACTTGCGGGCGATGGCTTCGCGCGCGGGGTTGATGTCAACGCCGATGATCCTGTCCGCGCCGACCATCTTCGCGCCCTGGATCACGTTCAGGCCGATCCCGCCCAGCCCGAAGACCACGACGGAGGCCCCGGCCTCCACCTTGGCGGTGAACAGGACCGCGCCGATGCCGGTGGTCACGCCACAGCCGATATAGAATACCTTGTCGAAGGGCGCGTCGGGGCGGATCTTCGCCAGCGCGATTTCGGGCAGCACCGTATAGTTCGCAAACGTCGAGCAGCCCATATAATGGTGGATCGGCTGCCCCTTGAACGAAAAGCGCGATGTCCCGTCGGGCATCAGGCCCTTGCCCTGTGTTGCGCGGATGGCGGTGCACAGGTTGGTCTTGCGCGACAGGCACGACTTACATTCGCGGCATTCGGGGGTATAGAGCGGGATGACATGGTCGCCCGGCTTCAGGTGACGCACGCCCGGCCCGACCTCGACCACGACGCCGGCACCTTCATGACCCAGGATCGCGGGAAACAGCCCTTCGGGATCGGCACCGGACAGGGTGTACTTGTCGGTATGGCACAGGCCCGTCGCCTTGATTTCCACCAGCACCTCGCCCTCACGCGGTCCTTCAAGCTGCACGGTCTCGATTTCCAGCGGTTTCCCGGCTTCGAACGCAACGGCGGCCCTGACATCCATGATCTGTAAACCCTTTTCCAGCAAGATAAAGTGACGGGTGGCTGGGACACATAAGAAACGTCCGACACCCCTTGCGTCAATGTCGATGCGACAGTGTGGGAATGTGTGGCGGGTATTACAAATTATGCAATCGTGAGGGCGGGACGTTTCCATCCATGCCGATATGGTATGTGCGGAATCATGGTACGGACCATCCGGTCCGCACCTGTTCCATCGACCCCATCATTTCAGGACATTGCCCAGATGATCGTGAATCGCAGGATCGGATTGTGGATACTCATGCGCGAAAGCCTGCTGTCCCTCGTGCTGCTGTGCGCGTGGGATGTGGTGGTTGTCGTCATGTTCCAGATCTATCATCAGGACTGGATGGAGCAGCCGACGCTGCCGATCTCCCTGATCGGCTCGGCGCTGGTCCTGTTCATGAGCTTTCGCAACAACACCGCCTATAACCGCTGGTGGGAGGCGCGCACCCTGTGGGGGGCCGTCACCAACAACAGCCGTTCCTTCGGGCGGCAGGTCGGCACGATCCTGCGTGGCAGCCCCGAACTGGCGCGTGCGATGGCGGCCTACCCGCATGCGCTGCGCGGTGCGCTGGGCCGCACCGACACGATGGAGGATGTCAGGCGCCTGCTGCCCGAAGACATGCTGCGCGGGATCGAGGGACATGCCAACATCCCGGCCGCCATCCTGTTCCAGCTTGGCCTGGGCGTTGATGCCCGTGCCCGCGCGCTGGGGATCGATGGCGCGCTGCAGGGACAGATCGACCGCATCCTGTCGGACCTGAGCAATGCGCAGGGCGGGCTGGAACGGATCCGCAACACGCCGCTGGCGATCCAGTTTTCCGTGCTGCCCAAGCTGGTGGCGGCGGTTTTCTGCATCATCCTGCCGCTGTCAATGGTGCAGACCCTGGGCTGGATCACGCCGCTGGGATCGTCGCTGGTCGGGTTGCTGTTCGTGGCGCTGGACAAGATCGGCAGCGACCTTCAGGAACCCTTTGCCACCACCCCGCATGGCATGCCGATGCGCACGATCGCGCGCACCATCGAAATCGACCTGCTGCAGTCGTGCGGACAGCCAGCCCCCCCTGCCCTTGCCGCCGTGCGTGGTGTGCAGAACTGAAACATTCGGCGGATGCACCGCCATGGCTTTCGATCAGTCAAGACATATGGGGAAATTTATGCTATATGACATGTCATGAGCATGTTCAGAACGACCCCGAAGGGCAGTGTGACCGATGCAATGGCGCGGACCGCAGCAGCAGTAACCGCCGCCGAAGCCAAGAGCAGCAAGCCGGAAAAGGACGAGGATCCGTTCCGCGAAGGTGACGCCATCGTCTATGCGGCGCATGGCGTGGGACGGGTTGACCGGATCGGCATTGACGAGATCGCGGGAACGAAGCTGGAAATGATCCAGATTTCGTTCCCCGGCAACCAGATGACGCTGCGTATCCCCCTGTCCAAGGCCCGCAAGTCCGGCCTGCGCAAGATCGTCTCACGCGAGATCGTGGACAAGGCCATGGCGATCATCAAGGGCAAGCCCCATGTCAGCCGTGGCATGTGGGCGCGTCGCGCCGTCGCCTATCAGGAAAAGATCAACTCCGGCGACTTGGTCCAGATTGCCGAAGTGCTGCGCGACCTGCGCCGCAATGTCGATAGCCTCGATGGCAGCTTCAGCGAGCGCAAGCTGTTCGAAGCCGCGCAGGAGCGTTTCGTGGCCGAGGTCGCGGTGCTCGAAGGCAAGGAACCTGCCGTCGTGCTGGAAACGCTGACTGCCGTCATGAAGGCCGCCTGACCTTTTTTTCGCCCACCTTTATGCGTCTTCCCCGCCTGCCAGACCCCGTCGTCTGGCAGGCTTTTTCATGACAGGGTTTCGGGTGAAGCTTTCTGTCTGCAAAGCTTCAGGAGAGTTTCCACCCGGTCATCATCCCGTTGCGGGACATGCCTCAGTAATTGAACTGGTAGAGCAGGCCGATGCTGCTGCCGGGATCGTTTTCGGGCGTTGTAAAGCCGGTCACGTTGCCGCCGGTCCCGACCGTCGTGTTGAGCTTGAGGCGCTTGGTCAGGTCCACCTGCACCTGCGCCTGCGTGCCCGATCCCGATGTTGCCTGTTTCGCCCCGACATAGACGCCGCGCATGACGTATTTCCCTGCCTCGATACTGCCGGTGTCGTTGCCGCCCGACCCGTTGGACGAACTGCTCATCTGCAGGCGGTCGAGATGCAGCGTCTTGCGCACGATGCCTAGTGGGTCAAAGGCCGAACCGCCGCTGATGGTGGCGATGGCCGAGGCGATTTCCGCCATCTGCGTGGGCGACAGCGACTGTGAATCCGTCCCGAACAGCAGGATCGCCAGGATCTGGTCCTGCGACAGCGGCGGGGTGGAGGAGAAGGTGATTTTCGGCGCGCTGGCGTAACCGCCGACATTCAGCCGCGCCGTACCTTCGTTCGTGCTGCGCTCCGCCACGAAATCAAGGCTGGGGTCGATGCTGTGGGTGACGCCCATGCCATCGAACCCGACCTTGCCCTTGCTGAAATTGAGCGAAATCCCGCCAAGGGCGAAGGTTCCCTTGGCCATGGAAAACGACCCCGTCACCACGGGCGTATCGGTGGTCCCGCCCAGATGCAGGTTGCCGTGCATTTCGGTATTCAGCCCATGCCCGCGCACAAAGAACTGCCCCGGGGAGCGCAGGGCAAGGTCAAGGCCGATGACCAGCGGGGATTGCGGCTGCTGGGCCACGGCAGCGGCATCGTCGGGGCGAATGACATTGAGGTGCGCGACCGATGTCGGCAGGGAATCGGGAATGTTCACGTCCACCCGTGACAGGGTGATGTCCCCTCCCGCGTTGATGCGCGATGCAAGCTGCCCCTTGACGTTCAGGTTGGCATCAAGGGTCGCGGTGATGAGGTCGCTGGCCAGGGGGCGGGCGTTGCGTGCCGTAAGGGTCAGGTCAATGGGATGGCCGGGTTCGAAGATGCCATAGGAACCGGCGGCCGTGATGGTCCCCTTGCCCGCGGTGGCGCCAAGGGACTGGATGACAAGCCGGTTGCCCTGCGCCAGCACGCTGCCCTTGATGGCCGAAAGCTGGACGCCCTGTGCGTAGTCATGGAACGTGCCGTCCGCAAGGTCGAGCGTGCCGGAGATGAGCGGAAGTTTCGGCGTGCCGCGTACGTCCACGTTCATCCGCAGCATCCCGCCCGCCTGCCGCGCCTGCGCACCGAGATAGGCGTTCGCCGCGGCAAGGTCGATCGTACCGGCAGAATGCAGCGCCAGCGGGCCGTTCATGCTGGTTGGTGCATCCCCCCTCACACTCAGGCTGGCCTGCTGCCCGGCATTCAGGCTGGCGTCCACCCGCGCCGTGGCCCCGTTCAGCACGGCGGTCGCATCAAGGCTGGCAGCGGCAAGGGAGGAGGTATAGTCCGTATGGTATTTCAGCCCGCTGGCCCGCAGCGTGACCTGCCCGCCCGGCCGCGCCAGCGTTCCCGTCAGCCGCGCCTGTGCCGAGATTTCGCCTTCCGCGCGCAGGGAGGGCATCAGCGGCCGCAGCAATGCGGGGGTGACATGTGTAAGTTCGGCCCTGAGGTCAAGGGCCGGTCGAACCGAGCCGGCGATGTCGATGCTGGCGGCCTGTCCCTGCGGTGGGGAAAGGGTCGCGCGCATATGGTCAACCCCCATCGTCGGGCCATAGCTGACGGTGGCGGGCGCCAGCAGTTGCAGCCGTTCGCCGCGTAATTCGCCCGACAGGGTACGGGCCGTGGCCCTGTGCCCCGGAATATCCAGCAGCAGCGCCGTATCGAAGGCTGCCGGACCAAGCTGTGTCGTCGTCAGGCGTGATGTGGCGCTGACCATCAGGGCATTCAGTGGTCCCTTGGCCGTGACATGGGCATTGCCACGGATGTCGTTGATGGCCGCATCATCAATGCGCAGGTCAAGGTCCGGGTGCGGCGCATCCACCGGGTCGCGGATCGTGCCGCCAAGCTGCAGCCGCCCGATATTGGCCCAGGGCGAACCGATGCCGCCATCAAGGTTGAGCGAGACGACCGGGGGCGTCGTCCCCGTGCCGGCGGTGGTGTGGACGGCGGTTGCGACATGCCCGGTGATGTCATGCCCCAGAAGGTCGCGCCAGTCCGCCAGTCGCGCCATATGGATGTCCATCGTGCCCGACGGCACCATGTGCCCTTCCGGCAGGGTCATGTCCGCCTGCCCCGACAGGCTTTTCCATGACAGTTGCGCAAGGCGCAGGTGGCGCGTCCCGTCCGTACCGCTCGCCAGTGACGCGGACAGGGCGACCGGCGCGCGGTCCAGCGTGCCCGTGATGCTCACCTCCCCTTCACGCACTGCGGGCAGGTGGCGGAAATTCACGTCGGTCGTCAGGTGTCCCGGCTGGATCTGCGGCGTTCCGATCTGTGTCTGTGCATGCACGATGGCGGCAAGGTCATTGACCGGTCCCTTCGCACTCAGTGTCAGGTTGCTCTGCCCGCGCAGGGAGGGCGCGAGTTTCTGCAGGTCCAGCAGCGCAAGCTGCGCCGTAAGGTCGAGTTGCGTGGGCGATGACAGTGTGACCGTGCTGTTTCCCGCGTCCAGATGCAGGGTCTGTCCGTCCACTTTCAGGGTCTGCAGGCGCACCACGCGCGGCGAACCGTCGGCGGGGGGCAGGCTGGCCATCACCTGCACCTGTCCACTTTTGCCGATCAGGCCGGCCGCCTGTGCCTGCCCGCCCGTCAGCGCCACCTGCCCGTCAAGTGCGACCCGTCCCGCCGTTTTCGCGTCCGGCACGTCGAAATTCGCATGCAGGTGCGCATTGCCCTCCAGTCTGGTTGAAGCCAGCGCGGAAAGCGGGGCGAGTTGCGGCAGGTCGAGCGTCACGTCGCCCTGCCGGGGCGCGGTGGTGCGGATGTTCCCCTTCATCTGCAACAGGTCGTGCGTCACCGTGATATCGGCGGGTGCACCCTGCGCATCTGGCCGCCATGTCAGGTCGATGGCAACCGGCCGGGCTGCGAAAATGGTGGGATGTGCACCCGGTATCCTCAGCCCGTCGATATCGGCATGGACATTTATGGCATCATTCGCAGTCTGGCCCGAAAGCCCGCTGAAGACGGCATGTAGGGTATTGAGGCCCACCGCCCCCTGGTTCAGTTGCCAGATATCGAGGGTCCCCTGCCCGGTGGGACGTTCCATCGTCCCGCCGAGTTCGGTGTGCAGTGCAATCGACTGCCACCCCGTATCCGGTCCCAGCGTCATGGCCGGGGCGTCAAGGCTGGCGCGCAGGCGCATGGCGTGGTGGACCAGCCCGACCTGCCCGTCGATATGCGCCTGCGCCGCGCCGGCCTGCATGGCCAGCGCAAGGGTGCTGCGGTCACGCGGGCCACTGACATGCATGTCGAGGTTGAGCGGCGCAAGCATCGGCAGGCCGCTCAGCGTGCCGAGGAATCCCTCTTTTTCCTCATGCGCATGGACATCAAGGGCAAGTGTGCCGGTGTCCAGTTGGGTACGGACCGACAGCAGCCCCGGATGGTCCAGTCGCTGGACCATGAGGTTGATGTCGGCCGCCGGCAGCGTCGCGACCGATATGCCATTGAGGACGGGTGCGATATCCGCAAGGCGTGCGTGCCCGTCCAGGCTGAAGGTCGCGGGCAGGCGCGCAATGGGGGTGCCGACATCAATGCGGGCGATATGGGCATGGCGGATATCCACGCCCATATGCAGGTTGTCATTGCCCGGTTTGCCGGGCGGCGACGGGTGCGCGGGGTCTTCCTCGCTCAGGCGGGGGATCGACAGGTGGGCGATGGAGATGCTGTCCACCACCGCCCTGCGCAACAGCAGGCGCGTGGGTGACCAGTCCAGCGCAAGGTCGTCGATCGCAAGCCATGTGCCGCGATAGTCGTCAAGCTCCAGATGTGCGATCCGCAGCGAATCAGGAAACCGCCCCGAAAGCCCTGCCATCCGCACGCTGCCGCCCGTCAGGCCCGGCAGGCGGCGTTCGATTTCGTGGCGGCCCACCCCGGTATTGGCGCCGACAAGGATCAGCGCGAACGCCAGCACGACCAGCCCTGCTGGCACGCCAAGGAGCAGCCCCGCGATCTTGAGCAGCGTCTTCCAGGTGATGTGACGGGCCGGTTCCTGCGTCTCGCTCATCAGAACGTTTCCCCCAGCCCGACATACAGTTCCCATTTATCGCCGCGTGGCGGACGGTTGAGCGGCACGGCAATGTCCAGCCGCACGGGGCCGATGGGCGTGTAATACCGCGCCCCGGCCCCCGCGCCCGCGCGCAATGTCCCCTTGAACGGCGTGCTGCCGTCGGATACCTGGCCTGCGTCGATAAAGCCGACCGCGCCAAATTTCTGCAAGATGCGCTGCCGGTATTCCAGCGACCCGGCATCCATCGACGTGCCGCCAATGGCATAGCGGCTGTTGGGGAACTGCGGCCCCACCCCCTGGTAGCGGTAGCCGCGCACGGTCGCGCTGCCACCGGCATACAGGCGCTGGTCAGGGGGAATGGCATAGGTGGACGCCCCTTCGACATTGCCGATCGTCCCGCGCACGGCAAACACGCTGCGCCCCTTGCGCGCCAGCCCGAGGTTGGCAAGGTCGAAATAGGTCGAGACCGTCGCCTGCATGATCATGAAGAACGACGTCCCGTCCTCCAGCGAGGCGGAGGGCGTGACATTCATGCTGATGCGCACGCCATGGGTCGCGGGCATGATGGGGTTGTCCACCCCGGTCCCGTCATAGGTCGCGCTCAGCGGCAGGGAGACGATGAAATAGCTGTTCGTCTGTGACATCTGGTCGATGCGTTCCTGCTCCACCTCCCCGCCAAAGGCGACATTCCAGTGGGAACTGATGCGGCGCACGATGCCCGCGCGGGCAAGGACGGCGGTCTGGCGATAGGAATACAGAAGCTGGCGGATCCCCTCGAGCCGCTCGCTGAGGTTCTGGTTGCGCGAGCCGAAATCCGGCTTCATCAGGTCGGCATACAGGTCATAGCCCAGCCCCTGCTCGGCGGAGCCGCCAAGGCCCGTCGCAAGGGCGGTCAGGCGCAGGCGCTCGGCATTGCCGAACAGGTTGCGATGCGTCCACGACACGCCGACGCGCCCGCCAAGGTCCGTCGAATATCCGCCTTCGACCCCGACGCTGTGCAGCTTCGATTCCGCGAAACTGAAGTCTAGCGGCAGCGTCCCGTCGGAGGCCAGTTTCTGCTCGTGATGGACCTGCACGTCGGAAAACACACCCATTGACGACAGCCCCTGCCGGGCGGCCTCGATGCGTGATGGCTGGTACAGTTCACCGGGGGCGATGGTCAGGCGGCGCACGACATAGGCGGGATGGGTCCGGCGCAGGCCGCTGAAGCTGAAAGCGCCGAGGTTGACCACCGGGCCGCGTGTCACCGTAAAGGCGACGTCGATGGTGCGTGTCTGGGGGCGCAGCCAGGCCTGCGGCGTGCTGACATCGGCAAGGGCGTATCCCTCTTCGGCAAGCGTCGTCTGGAGTTGTGACTGCGCCCTGAGGATATTGGCGGCGATCGCAGGGTCGCCCGTCTTGATGCCCATGGCGCCATTTTCGTGGGGGTCAAGCTTTACCGGCGGCTGTCCCTTTGCCGCGACGATGCTGATGGCGCCGATATGGTACTGTGGCCCCTTGGTGATGGAAACGCTGATTTCCATCTTCTGGTTCGCCGGGATGGCCTGCATCCATTCTGGCAGGTCGGGATCATGCCCGTCCTGCGGTGTCGATGTTCCATTCTTGGACGCAATCGCCGCCTGTATCGCGATGGTGGGCGCGTAATAGCCGAAGCTTTCCAGCGCGCTGCGGATGCGGGCGTAATCGTTGTGAATCCGCCCGACAAGGGCGAAGGGACTGACGGTATGGGTCTTCTGCAGTCCCAGCAGGTCGGAAGACGCGCGCACGGCAGCATCGAGATCCGCATTGCCGGTGGGATGGATCACGGTGACATAGGGCTGCGGGTCGGCCGCGCGCGCAGGTGCCGTCCCCGCGCACAGCGCGGCGATGCACAGGGTCATGCTGCTCAGGCATGCGGGAAACCGCCAGTGTGGGCTACATGAAAATGGCCCGGTTTCACCCGGTGCGGACCACGATTGCCGTGTCGTTAGAAAGTGACGAAAAAACGTCAAGTCGTCCCCATTCCCGGTTCTGTCATCCATCCACCTGCCATGGGCATGTTAAGCACGGAGTCTGCGCATGGTGATATGGAAAATCCCTCTCAATGGGTATCTGACATTCCGGCGATGCATATTCAAACCCATATTCACTTAGGTAATGCGGGTCGAGGGCTGAATTAAGGGTCAAATATGGTCATAAGGTGAATATGGCCACGCAATGCCGGCAGAAGTAACGTGGCCCGGCATGCGCCTGTTCCCGGTCGTCCCCGGCATGGCGTCCCCGTATGTGGCGGGACGGCGGGATGCCAAAACTGTCCTTGACAAAACCCCCGCGTCATCCGTCATGATCGGCCTGCTAGATACACTGGGTCGGTCATCCCATCGGGGGATAATGTCACGATATGGGTTCTTCGTCCTTTATGACATGTGGTTTCGGGTCTTGACCATCCGCGCGACAGACACGATGTGTTTGCGCCGCCCCGCGGGATCGTCCCGCCTGATGTCAAGGAACCCGTTTGCGTGAATGAGATGACCCCCCTTCCCTGCGCCCCTACCGCGCGGTCCGGCAAGCAGGCACGTGGATTGCATGTCATCACGTGTGGCTGTCAGATGAACGTGTATGACAGCGAGCGGATGACCGATGTCCTGCGCCCGCTGGGGTACGAGGCGGTCGATGCGCCCGACCGCGCCGACATGATCATCCTCAATACCTGCCATATCCGTGACCGCGCGGCGGAGAAGGTCTTTTCCGAACTCGGGCGGCTGCGGCTGGTCAAGGAAGCCCGCGCGCAGGCCGGGCAGCAGACCGTCCTGGCGGTGGCGGGATGCGTGGCGCAGGCGGAAGGGCGCGAGATTCTGGCCCGTGCGCCCTATGTCGATATCGTGCTGGGGCCGCAGACCTATCACCGCCTGCCCGAAATGGTCGCCCGCGCTGCCCGTGCCGCAGGTGCGGTGATCGAGACCGATTTCCCGGTGGAGCAGAAATTCGACTTCCTGCCCCCCGAGCGCGAGGTACCAGAAGGTGGTGCGGCGTTCCTGACCATTCAGGAAGGGTGCGACAAATTCTGCTCCTTCTGCGTCGTGCCCTACACCCGTGGCGCGGAGGCCAGTCGTCCCGTCGCCGCCGTGCTGGAGGAGGCGCGCAGGCTTGTGGCGCATGGCGTGCGCGAAATCACGCTGCTGGGCCAGAACGTCAATGCCTATCACGGAGGAGGCCCGGATGGCGCGACATGGGACCTTGCACGGCTGGCGACGGAACTGGCGCGGCATGTGGGGGTGGAGCGCATCCGCTATACCACGTCGCACCCGCGTGACATGGGCGATGACCTGATTGCCGCCCATCGCGACCTGCCCGCGCTGATGCCGTTCCTGCACCTGCCGGTGCAGTCGGGTTCGGACCGTGTGCTGGCGGCGATGAACCGTGGGCACACGGCGCAGGAGTACCGTGACCTCGTGGCGCGCCTGCGCGCGGCGCGACCGGACCTTGCGCTGTCGTCGGACTTCATCGTCGGCCATCCCGGCGAAACCGACGAGGATTTTGAACAGACGATGCAACTGATCCGCGACATCGGCTTTGCTCAGGCATATTCGTTCAAATACTCGCCACGTCCGGGCACCCCTGCATCGAACGCTGGCGCGCAGGTGCCCGAGGACGTGAAGGATGCGAGGCTGCAGCGGTTGCAGGCGTTGCTGCGTGAACAGCAGGACGCCTTCAACGCGGCCAGCGTGGGACAGCGCGTGGATGTGCTGTTTACCGGTCGCGGGCGCAAGCCGGGGCAGATTTCGGGCAAGAGCCCATATCTGCAGGCCGTGCATGTCGAAGGCCCCGACAGCCTGATCGGACAGGTGGCGGAGGTCGAGATCGTGAAGCTGCACACCAATTCACTTGGCGGTGTGCTGACAGGGGAGACAGACAGGGCTTGAGAGAACACGCGGCATCCATGATCCCCTCCCGCCGCCCGGGGGGCGGCCGGACTCCTTCCGTCACCGGCAGGCCGCCTGCGGCATCCGGCGCCCATACCGTGACGATGCAGTTTGACGACAATGCCCTGCTGGCCCAGTTGGTGGGGGGGCACGACCGCCATCTCCTCCATCTTGAACGTGGCTTTGATGTGCGGCTGTCATGCCGGGGGAACAGGATCGCCATTACCGGAAGCCCCGAACGGGTCGCGGTGACGCAGTCCGCCCTGACGTCGCTGTACCGCCGCCTGCAGGATGGCCATGCCCTCGACAGTGGAGAGGTGGATGCGGCCATCCGCATGTCCGCCCAGCTTTTTTCCGCCCCGGACACATCACTGGACACGTCAAAGGACCCGCGCCCCATGGCCCCTGTCTCCCCCCTCGCGCGGCCGGACGCCGCGGCCGCGCGCGTGTCGGACCTTCCCACCATCATGACGCGCCGTGGCGCGATCGCGCCACGTTCCGCCGGGCAGGCGCGTTACATGGACATGCTGGCGCGACAGGAAATGGTCTTTGGCATCGGGCCTGCGGGGACGGGCAAGACGTACCTTGCCGTGGCGCAGGCTGTCGCCATGCTCCAGGCAGGTCAGGTGGACCGTATCGTCCTGTCCCGTCCCGCCGTCGAGGCCGGGGAGCGCCTGGGCTTCCTGCCCGGTGACATGAAGGACAAGATCGATCCCTACCTGCGGCCACTGTATGACGCGCTGCACGATATGATGCCGGGCGACCAGGTGATGCGCCGCATGGCCACGGGGGAAATTGAGGTCGCCCCCCTCGCCTTCATGCGTGGCCGCACGCTGGCGCACAGTTTCGTGATCCTTGATGAGGCGCAGAACACGACATCCGCGCAGATGAAGATGTTCCTGACCCGCATGGGCACGGGCACCCGCATGGTCATTACCGGCGACCTGAGCCAGGTCGATCTGCCGCGCGGCGTGACGTCAGGCCTGCGCGAGGCGGTGGAGACACTTGAGGGCTTGCCCGGAATCGCCATGACACGGTTTGAATCGCGTGACGTAGTGCGTCATCCGCTGGTTGCGCGTATAGTGGATGCATACGATCAGCGTGCCGAGGCCAGCAAGGACGCCTCGCGCACCAGATCGCGGCAGGAGAACAATGGAACCGCGAAGTAGAATAGCCCCCGTCCCTTCAACGGACGGGGTGCATGAAGATACCAGGCCCGCCGGTCAGGATGACGGGCCGGTCCCACAATCGCCCTTTGGCGATGACATCGATGTCAGCATTACCGACCGGCGCTGGCATATGGCAATGCGCGATCCGGCGCGCGATGTGAAACGTGCGGTCGGGACCGCGATGCGCGAACTTGGCGTATCCGTATGCGTGACCGTCGTGCTGGCGGATGACCGCACGGTCCAGCGCCTGAACCATCTTCACCGGGACAAGAATAAACCCACCAATGTCCTGACATTCGAATACGCCCCGGCGGGTTCGGGCACGTGGCTGTGGGGTGGCGACATCATCCTTGCCTTTCCCACGGTCCGGCGCGAGGCGCAGGCGGCGGGACGGACGGTGCGCAACCACATGATGCACCTGCTGGTGCATGGCGTGCTGCACCTGTCGGGATATGACCACCACCATGCGGGTGAAGCACGCGCCATGGAGATGGAGGAGGCGCGCATCCTGGGGCGCATGGGTATTCCCAACCCGTGGAAACGCCGTAATGGCCGCGAAGCCGGGGCGCCACGATGACCCGCCCCCCTTCTCCCCCGGCCGAATCCGGTGCGGCCACGCCTGCCCCCCGGGGACGTGGTTTCCTGTCCCTGTTCGGGCGGCGGCGCAACAGCGACCAGGGCCTGCGGCATTCGATCGCGGCACTGGTCAAGGAAGCGGATGCGGCGGCCGATGACACGACGGAATCCCCATCCTCGGAACTTGACCGGCAGGAGCGTGCGCTGCTGGCCAATGTCCTGCGCCTGCGTGGCATCACCGCCGATGACGTGATGATCCCGCGCGCCGATATCGTGGCCATGCCCGCCTCCATCAGCCTGGATGAGGCACTGGCGATGATGCGGCGTGAAAACCATTCGCGCATGCCGGTCTATCGCGACCAGCTTGATGACATCGTGGGCATGATCCATGTGAAGGACCTCATCGCCTATCTTGGCACCAGCGAGGCCTTCAGTATCGAACCGCTGCTGCGCCAGCCCCTCATGGTGGCGCCACAACTGCCGGTGCTGGACCTGCTGTTGCAGATGCGGTTGCGGCATGTGCATCTCGCGCTTGTGATTGACGAATATGGCGGTATCGACGGGCTTGTCACCATCGAGGACCTGATCGAAACCATCGTGGGCGACATTTCCGACGAACATGACGAACCCACGGTGGCGATGTTGCAGGAACGCAATGACGGCACGTTCGACGTCGATGCGCGCCTGCCCATCGCACAGTTCGAACAGCGCACCGGCCCCATCCTGACGCAGGATGAGCGCGAGGCGGAAATCGAGACGGTGGGTGGCCTTGTCTTCCGGCTGGCGGGCCATGTGCCGACCCGGGGCGAGGTCGTGACGCATGAAAGCGGCACGGTCTTTCGCATCCTTGATGCGGATGCCCGCCATATCCGCAAACTGCGGGTCCGCCCGGTTGCCGATCCCGTGGCGGACCCGGTGCCCGCGCCACAGAAATAGGACATGCCCGTCACGGCCGCATGACATGCAGCTGACGCCCGACATGCCGGTCAGCCCCGCTGGCGGTCATGGCCGGGCGTCATTGGCCTTGACGCACCCGTCCTTTGACAGTTCTTTGCGATATCACGATGCGTTTTCTTATCCGGAGGTCCGCTGCAATGCTTATCAAACGTCGCACACTGCTTGCTTCCGCCGCGCCTGCCCTGATGCTCGGCGCCGGGGTGGCTTCGCGCGCGCGGGCACAGGCGGCCGATCCGCGCCTTGCCATCCGCGCGCTGGGCAATCCGTCCGCCAAGGTGCATGTGGAGGAATGGTTCTCCCTGACCTGCACCCATTGCGCCCGCTTTTCGCAGGAAGTCTTTCCCGAGGTGCGCAGCAAGCTGATCGATACGGGGAAGGTCTATTACATCTTCTGTGATTTCCCGCTGGACCAGGTCGCGCTGTCGGCCGCGATGATCGCGCGCGCCCTGCCCGGCGACCGGTATGAGGCGTTCGTGCTGGCCCTGCTCGCCAGTCAGGACCGCTGGGCGTTTGGCAAGGACGTCAACCCGCAGGACGAACTGCGCAAGATGGCGGCGCTGGCGGGCATGTCGGCGGAGCAGTTCCAGCAGACGCTGGCCGATGACAAGCTGCGTCACGCCATCATGGACGAAGAAGACCGCGCGCAGGCCCAGTACAAGATCGACGGCACCCCGACATTCCGTTTCAACGACAAGGAACAGGTCTCCCAGGAACTGACCTATGAGCAGTTCGCCCAGAAAGTCGATTCCATTTCCTGATTTCCCAAGGCAGCCGGTTTCTTCATGACAGCACGTTTCGCCCGCCTTCGCATTGCCGGATTCAAGAGTTTTGCCGATCCGGCGTCCATAGAAATCCTGCCGGGCCTGACGGGTATTGTCGGGCCCAATGGCTGTGGCAAGTCGAATGTGGTCGAGGCCCTGCGCTGGGCCATGGGGGAAACGTCCGCGCGGTCCCTGCGCGGGGGGGAAATGGATGACCTGATCTTCGCGGGCACGGCTGCACGCCCCGCGCGCAACACGGCGGAGGTCACGCTGTCGCTGGAGGGCACGGCCGAGGTCGCCCCGCCCCCGTTCCAGGGGCAGGATGAACTGCAGGTCGTCCGGCGTGCCGAACGTGGCGCGGGAAGCTGGTATCGCATCAATGGCAAGGCCATGCGCGCGCGCGACGTGCAGACCCTGTTTGCCGATCTGGCGTCGGGGGCGCGTTCGTCCGCGATGGTCAGCCAGGGGCGCGTCTCCGCCCTTGTGAATGCCCGTCCCGAAGAACGGCGCACCATTTTGGAAGAAGCCGCCGGCATCACCGGCCTGCATGGACGGCGGCATGAAGCGGAACTGAAATTACGCGCAACCGAAGCGAACCTTGAACGTGCGGAGGACCTGCGCCTTCAGCTTGAGGCACGCCTCGGTGACCTGCAGGCGCAGGCGACGCAGGCCGCGCGGTATCGGGAACTGTCGCAGGGACTGCGTGAGAGCGAAACCATGCTGCTCGCGCTGCTGCATGCGCGTGCGCGCAATGCGGTGACGCAGGCGCGCGACACCCTGCATGCCACCCGTCAGGCGCTGGTCGCGGCGGAACAGGCCGCCGAAGACGCCACCATCGCGCAGTTCGAGGCAACGCAGGCCCTGACCGGACTGCGCACGCAGGCCGACACCCAGCGCAGCCTGCTGGAACGGCATCGGGTGATGGCGGAAAATATCGCAGCCGAGGTCGCCCGTGCCAACGCCGCCGTGGCGGAGGCGCAGGCCAGCCTGGAGCAGTGCCAGCAGGATCATGAAGCCGCCCTTGCACGTCAGGGCGACGCCCGGACCATGCTGGAACGGCTGGAGACGGAACGTGCGGACGCACAGGCCGCCCTTGACGCCCTGCCCGAACGTCGGGCGCAGGCGCGTGAAGAACTCGCCCGGCTAGAGGCGCAGGCGCGCGATCAGGGCGAGGCCCTTGAAAAAACGAGTGTCGCCGCGCGGGAAGCGCAGTTGCGCTTTGCCCAGATGGAAGAGGCCCGCACCGCCGCCAGCGAACGGCAGGCACAATTGCAGGCCCGCCATGACGAGATCGCGGCGGAAGTTACGCGCCTGCGCGCGGAAATGCCCGACGCGGACATGCTGGCGGCCCTTGACGGCACGGTGGCGGAGGCAACGCAGGCCGCCCGGCAGGCCCGCGCCGAACTGGAAACGGCAACACAGTTTCAGTCCGACTGTGTGCTCAAGGCGAATATCGCACGCAACGAGGCGTCGGAGACCCGGCGCCAGCACGAGCAGGCCGCGCAGGAACTGGCGCAGGCAACCGCGCGGCTGGAAACCCTGCAACGCGATCATGCCGCGCTGAACAGGCGTGAGGCGGAGGCACGCGAACTGCTGGTGGCGCAGGACCGGATGGCGGCGCTGGGGCACGATGTCACGACGTCCGAGGCCGCCTTTGATGCCGCGCGCGAGGCGCTTGAACGTGCGGAGGTCGTGCGCACCGAACTTGCGGCGACGGAAATGGAAGTCCGCGCCCGTGTGGAGCAGGCCGCCACACGGCGCACCACGCTGGAGCAGGCGACCCGTGCCGCGCGTTCCGCCTGTGCACGCGCGGCGGCCCAACTGGCGTCGCTGGCGGAAGAAACCGCCCGGATCGAGCGTGAGGCCCTGCCCCCCGGCAAGCTGGAAGAAGCCATTGCGGCGCGCAAGGCGGCCGAGCAGGATCATGGCCGTGCGGAAGAAGCCCTGCAGGCGGCGGAACGGCGGATTGCCGACAGCCGCACCGAAAGCGAGGCACAGGCCCGCCGTCTGGGTGAACTGACCGCCGCACTGACGGGCATGGACGCCGAAGCCGACGGACTGGCCAAGGCCCTTGCCGCCGATGGCGCGGCGCAGGACAGCGGTGCCCCCGATATCGCCACGCTGCTGCATATTCCCGAAGGACTGGAAACGGCCCTTGCCGTGGTGCTGGCGGAGGGGCTGGAAGCCTCGGTTTCGTCCGCGGCGGCACGACAGTGGCGCGACCTGCCTGCCCTTGACGTCCCCGCCTTTCCCGCAGGGGGCATCCGTCCCCTGCGGACCCTGATCGATGCGCCCGAAGCACTGGCGCGCGTGCTGGCGTTTGCCGGACTGCTTGACGATGAGGCGGATGGCGATGCGTTGCAGCGCCAGCTTGCACCCGGACAGTGCCTTGTGACCCGTGACGGGGCGTTGTGGCGGTGGGATGGGTACCGGCTTGCCGGAAACCTGCCCAGCCGTGCGGCCCTGAAACTGCGCCAGATCAACCGCCTGCGTGACATTCGCGCCGAACTTGAACGGCTGCGCGCTGAACTTCCGGATCGCAGGCAGGCGGCCAGTGACGCACAATCCGCGCTGGATGCGGCCATGGCCGCGATGAAGGAAACCCGCGCCCGGCGGGCCGGTGTCGAGGAAAAGCTTGGTCAGTTGCGGCGGCAGGAATCCGAACTGGGACGGCAGGATGCGGCGGTGCGCGCGCGTCTGGATACGATTGCCGTGCAACTCGATTCCGCACGCGCCGCCGATGCCGAGGCACGCCAGACGCTGGAGGCCGCGCAGCGCGAGGAAGCGGCCGAGCCTGCCCCTGCCCTGCTGCAGGCGGAGCTTGAGCGTGCGGCGGCGGCGGCGGTTGCGGCCCGGCAGGAGGAAGCACAGGCCCGTCAGGCCCGCCAGGACACTCAGGCAAAGCTTGAATCGGCCCGGCGGGCCCTTAATGAAGCGGTCAACCGCCATGGCGAGGCGGAGACGCGGCTTCAGGCGATCACGCCCGCCCTTGCCCGCATGGCGCAGGACCTTGCACAGGCCTGGCAGGATCATGAACGGGCACAGGCCTATCAGGTTTCGCTTCCGCCGCCAGAACAGGCCGCAGCCATACTGGACGCCGCGCAGCAGGCGGCGGAAGCGGCCGCGCAACGCCTGTCCGCCGCACAGGACGGCAGGGATGCGACACAAAAGGCGCTTGAGGACGCAACGCAGGCCCGGACCGAGGCCGGGAACCGCCAGCATGAGATCCGCAGCATTCTCGACGCGCAGGAACCGCGCCTTGACGAGGTGACGCGCGAACTTGCCGCCATTTCCGAAACCTGCGCACGCATCGCCGCCGATCAGGCCGCCCTGCCCGACCGGGATGTGCTGGCCCGCGAACTCGAAGCATTGCGCGGGGCATCAGCGGCAACACGGCAGGCGGAGCAGGAACTGCGCGACCTGCTGGGACGTATCGAGACGGAACATGACGCCCTGACGCAGCGTATTTCCGCAGCCGTGGCTGGCCTGGCGGAATGGCGCGAACGGGTGGAGGCGACGCAGCGCGACGTGGCGGCCACGCAGGAACGCCTGCGTGTCGCGCAGGAAGATCATGCCCGCACGGCGCTGCAGCCCGAGGAAATCACATCGCGTAGCGAAGCCGTCACCACCGACCTGTCCACCGCGGAGGAGCGGCATAACCAGTCGGCGGAGGCGCTGAAGGCCGCGGAAAACAGGCTGGCCGAGGCGCAGGCTGCCCGTGAAAAGGCGGATGCCGCGATGATCAGCATGCGTGAGGATGTGCTGCGCGCGGAAGGCAGGCAGGAGCAGGCCGATGCCATCCTTGCCCAACTCCTAGCGGAATCGCAGCCGCCAGCCGGTGTCGTGCCGACCGACCTGAGCGAATCGGCCGAAGCCGGATTGCGTCGCAAGGTCGGCCGCCTTGTGCGTCAGCGCGATGAACTGGGGCCGGTGAACCTGCGTGCGGAGATCGAGGCCAACGAGGCGGGAGAGAAGATCAATACCATCATGACCGAACGCGCGGAGCTTGAATCCGCGATTGCCCGGCTGCGTGGGACGATCGGCAACCTCAACCGCGAGGGACGGGAGCGGCTGATGGCGGTCTTTTCGCAGATCGACCACCATTTCCAGTCCCTGTTTACGCGGATGTTCAATGGCGGTCGTGCGCATCTGGGCATGGTCGGCAATGACGATCCCCTGCAGGCGGGACTTGAAATCTATGCCCAGCCGCCGGGCAAGAAACTGGCGACCCTGTCGCTGCTGTCCGGTGGGGAGCAGGCGCTGACGGCGCTGTCGCTGATTTTCGCGGTGTTCCGCTGCAATCCCGCCCCGATCTGCGTGCTCGACGAAGTTGATGCGCCGCTTGATGACGCCAATGTCGGCCGGTTCTGCGGCCTGCTTGGCGATATGGTGGCGGAGGCCGGCACGCGGTTCCTGGTGGTCACCCATCATCAGTTGACGATGGCGCATATGGACCGATTGTATGGCGTGACCATGCAGGAACGCGGGGTCAGTCGCGTGCTGTCGATCGACCTGGAACGCGCCTCGGCCATGGTGGCGCAGGAGAATGCATCCCCCGCGCACGCCGTATCACCCTGACGCCGATAAAGACACGGCACAGGCCGTACCAGCCTGTCCCGCGGGACAGGCTGGCGGTTCGTTATGGTCAGGACGGAAGCATGGAGCCCGTTTCGATGAAGCGCTGGTGCCATGACAGGGCTTCGGTCAGCAGGTGCGGAGACTGCTGCCCGAACGACCCGGCGCGGGCACGCTTGTAGTAATCCTGCAGCATCGGGCGATAGTCGGGATGCGCGCAGTTGGCGATGATGACTTCGGCGCGCTGCTTGGGCGACAGGCCACGCATGTCGGCCAGACCCTGTTCGGTCACCAGCACCTGCGAATCCTGCGTGATGTGATCGACATGCGACGCCATCGGCACGATTGCCGAAATCTTGCCGCCCTTGGCCGTCGAGGGCGTCATGAAGACGGAGATGTAGGCATTGCGGGCAAAGTCGCCCGAGCCGCCGATGCCGTTCTGGATCTTTGATCCCATGATCTGCGTGGAGTTCACGTTGCCATAGATGTCGGATTCGATCAGGCCGTTCATCGCGATACAGCCAAGGCGACGGATCAGGCCGGGATGGTTGCTGATGTCCTGCGGGCGCAGGATGATCTTCTTCTGGAACTCCCGCATGCGCGAATTCAGCGATTCCGCAGCCTCGGGGCTGAGCGAGAACGCGGTGGCCGAGGCGACGCGCATCTTGCCCGTTTCCAGCATGCCCAGCATGCCGTCCTGGATCACCTCGGTGAACGCGGTC
The DNA here is from genome assembly GCF_003206495.1 of Gluconacetobacter entanii. Lineage (GTDB taxonomy): Bacteria > Pseudomonadota > Alphaproteobacteria > Acetobacterales > Acetobacteraceae > Novacetimonas > Novacetimonas entanii. The sequence continues at coordinate 25,693 of NZ_NKUF01000021.1, forward strand.
AGGTTTTCGAACGGTCCTTCCTCCAGTCCGCCCATCACGGCGTTGGCGACATTGCCCACGCCCGACTGCAGCGGCAGCAGCGACTGCGGCAGGCGGCCGCGCGCGACTTCGTGGCGGAAGAACTCCATCAGGTGTCCGGCAATGGCCTTGGCCGAGGCGTCGGGCGGGCTGAACGGCGCATTGCGGTCGGGCGCGTGGGTTTCGACGATGGCCACGATTTTGGCCGGGTCCACACGTAGCGACGTCTCCCCGATGCGTTCGTCGGGCCGGATCAGGGGGATGGGCTGGCGGTGCGGCGGCAGCGCGGTGCCGGTCCAGATGTCATGCATCCCCTCAAGCGCGCTGTCCTGCCAGCTATTGACCTCGATGATGACCTGTTTCGCGGTGTCGAGCCATGTCTTGGAGTTGCCGACCGAGGAGGACGGCACGATGCTGCCGTCCTCGCGGATGGCGGTGGCCTCGATGATGGCGGTGTCGATCTCGCCAAAGAAGCCGGCCCATGCCATCGGCGCGACATGGCTGAGATGCATGTCGAGATATTCGGTCTCGCCCTTGTTGATGCGCGCGCGCAGCGTCGGGTCGGAGTTGTAGGGCATGCGGAAGGAGATGCCGTTGACCTTGGCCAGCGCACCGTCGAGTTCCGGCCCGGTGGAGGCACCCGTCAGCAGGCGGATACGGAAATCGTTACCCTTGGCATGTTCGCCTTCCATCAGGGCGGCCAGCGCCTCGGGGACCGCCTTGGGATAGCCTGCGCCTGTAAAGCCGCTGGTGCCGACCGTCATGCCGGGCTTGATGAACGACGCAGCCTGTTCTGCGGTCGTGATCTTTGCCCGGAGCGCCGTATTCCGGATTCGGGTGTGGTCGATCATGAACTTTCCCTCAAAGTCTTTTTTTGTGTGCGCCAGCGCATCTGCTGCACCGGGCCGGTTGTCGTTGGTGATGCCCCCCGTGCGGTCCGGGGCGGTTTACGTTACGCCCCTGTTGCGCGTGGGCCATCCGATGCGCCCTCCCCCTGCCGACCCTGACGGCCGATCCGTGCCGTGACGTTTTCCCTTACAGGATTGTTACGGTGCAGGCGATATGGGGGAATGCGCATCGTTTTCCCTCCTGACATCTGTTCTCCGTCTCGGGGCGGGCGTCACAACAAAAGCGTGTGACAGTTGCGTCGCGCCTGCATCACCGGCTTCACGATTGCTCTAGCGGCGGATCTGGATATGATTATGTGCAATGTGACCATGTGATTTTCGCATGACCCGGGCATCCGGGGCGTTATCTATTGTCGATGCGCAACATCGTGGAGACGTCAAGGCAAGCCATCCCTGTGTTTGTGGGTAGTGCAAGGATCGTTATCCTGATGGATAATAGCCCAGATATGCGCATCTCTGGTGCGTCTGTTCTGCTATGGTTCGGTCAGGAAGCGGCGATGGGCCGTCATTCATGTTTCAGGGAGAGGATTTTCGTTTGAGACGTCGATTACCCTCCCGTTCCCCACAGGCCTTGACGGGTGATGTTGCATCCTCCCCCGGTTTCTCCCCCCGCGTGCCGGGTGTGTCCACGGGTGCCGATCCGGTGGGGGAAACCCGCCATCCGCTGGCCCCCGACAATGATGCCATTGCCCGGATGATCGGTGGGCGGCGCATCCGTATCGTGGGGGATGTGCATGGTGACCTGCATGCTTTCCGGCATGCGGCGGCAACGGACCGGTTCCTGATACAGTTGGGGGATCTGGTGGATTACGGCCCCGACAGCGTGGGGACGTTCCGGCTGATGCAGCAACTGATTGATGAACGCCGCGGGCTGTTCGTTCTGGGCAACCATGACCGCAAGCTCGCCCGTGCCCTGTACGGGCGCAAGATGCGGCGTGATCCTCCCCTGATGGAGACCCTTGCGCAGTTTCTGGCGCCCGAAAATGAGGATGTGCGGGTGCGCGCGATCGATGACCTGTCGATGGCGCCCGCATGGATCGTGCTGGGGAAATATGTCTTCGTGCATGGGGGATTCCATGTGCGCATGCTGGACGAGGCCCCGCCCCCCGGCCTTGGCACGGTCACCCCCCTCCTTTCCAGCGCGCTGTTCGGGGAGACGACCGGCCGGATGCAGAAGGACGGATATCCCGAACGGCGCCTGAACTGGGTGGATCACATTCCTGCGGGCTATACCGTCTATTGCGGTCATGACCGGCGTTCGACGGACGGGCGCCCCTGGGTGCGCACCGGTCGCGCCGGGGGCACGGCGATCTTTACGGATACCGGCGCGGGCAAGGGCGGGCATCTGGCATGGATCGACCTGCCGGGGATCGACCTAACTGCCCCCCGATCCTGACGGACCCGTCATACAGACCTGCTTTTACCCTGCGTTTGCTGGTATTCTACTAGTATTTTACTGGGAGCCTGGACCTACATGAATGAAACACCCGTGACCGCCGTGCCGGACGAGGCGCGCGATGCCCTGCTGGAACTGCGTCGCAGCATCGACAACATTGATGCGGCGCTGGTTTACCTGCTGGCGGAACGTTTTCGCCATACGCAGGCCGTGGGACGCCTGAAGGCGCGTTACCAGATGCCCCCTGCGGACACGGCGCGCGAAGCCCAGCAGGTCGAACGCCTGCGCGCCCTGGCCCGCAGCGCGAACCTTGATCCCGATTTTGCGGAAAAATTCCTCGCCTTCATCATTAAGGAAGTCATCCGGCATCACGAGGCCATCGCCCGTCATGCCGATGACAGGCCCCAGACCTGAAATCCCGGGGATGTCAGATCTTGATGAAGGCTGGCGGCGGGCCTCCCACCGGCTTGTACTGATGCGCCATGCGCAGGCGCAACCTGCGGCCTTTGGTGATTTCGCAATGGATGCCGATCTCAGGCGTCCCCTGAGCGCGCAGGGGCGTCGGTCTGCACGCCAGCGGGGCCGTGACCTGCACGGGATCGGGTTCGTTCCCGACCTGGCACTGATCAGCCCTTCCCTGCGCACGCGGGAGACATGGGCGGAAATGGGATCATTTTTCGGAGATCGCGCGCCCGATGTCCAATATGTGAACGCACTTTACGAAACCTCTGCGGAGCATATCCGTGATGTGCTGTGGGAGGTGGATGAAAAATACTGTAATATCATCGTCTTATCTCACAATCCGGGTATTGGAAACCTGGTCGTGGAACTGGCGGGACGCGCGGGTTCGGGCAGTCTTCCCCCCGCACTGTCGCTTGGCTTCCCCCCTGCCGCAATGGCGTGCTTTTTCAGCGCAATTCCGTGGAATAATAACTGGAATTCCGAAATGAAACTGTATCGCGCCATGTGTGACTGATGCTTGCGCGGCATGGCTGCCCCGGATTGCCATGGATGCCATTTCGTCCTTATCTCGGTTTCAACGCCCGCCATGATCCACATTGGACGGGTGGGCACATAAAACGTGGGCAGGCACGAAACTGTCGCCAGAACGGCAGGCTGCCCCAAGGTTGGAGACACGTTTCGCCATACCGCGACAGCGACGGCGGACGACCAGGAGGAAGTGTTTGATGAGCGAGTCAGGAAAAACCGCGACTATCTCGCTAGGCGAAACGAGCGCAACGCTGCCGGTTCTGTCCGGCACGCTGGGCCCGGATGTCGTTGATATCCGCAAGCTGCCTGCGCAGGCTGGCGTATTCACCTTTGATCCGGGCTATGGCGAGACGGCGTCGTGCACCAGCAAGATCACGTTTATCGACGGTGAAAAGGGCATCCTGCTGCATCGGGGATATCCCATTGCGCAACTGGCGGAAAAAGCCACGTTCATGGAGGTCGCCTATCTCCTGCTCAATGGCGAACTGCCGGACCAGAAGGCTTATGACACCTTCGTGACGGATATCAAGCACCATACCCTGCTGCATGAACAGATCCGCAATTTCTTCAACGGGTTCCGTCGCGACGCGCATCCGATGGCGATCCTGTGTGGCACGGTGGGCGCACTGTCGTCCTTCTATCATGACGGGATCGACATCTCGAACGCGGCAAGCCGCAACCTGTCGGCCATGCGCATCATTGCGAAGATCCCGACCATTGCTGCGTGGGCCTATCGCTATACGCAGGGTGATACGTTCATCTATCCGCGCAATGACCTGTCCTATGCGGAAAACTTCCTGTCCATGATGTTCGCGGTTCCCAGCGAGCCGTACAAGATCAATCCGGTGCTGGCCCGCGCCATGGACCGTATCCTGATCCTGCATGCGGACCATGAACAGAATGCCTCGACCTCGACGGTGCGCCTTGCGGGATCCACGGGGGCCAACCAGTTTGCCTGTATCTCCGCCGGTATTGCGGCATTGTGGGGACCCGCGCATGGTGGCGCGAACGAAGCCGTGCTGAAGATGCTGGCCTCGATCGGGCACAAGGACAACATCCCCGACTTCATCGCCAAGGTGAAGGACAAGAGCAGCGGCGTGCGCCTGATGGGCTTTGGCCATCGCGTCTACAAGAACTTCGATCCGCGCGCCAAGATCATGCAGGCCACCTGCCACGAGGTCATGAGCGAACTGGGCATCAAGGACGATCCGCTGCTCGACCTTGCGATCGAACTCGAAAAGATCGCGATCAGCGACGAATATTTCGTCAAGCGCAGCCTGTATCCGAATGTCGATTTCTATTCCGGCATCATTCTCAAGGCCATGGGCATCCCGACCAGCATGTTCACGGTGCTGTTCGCCGTGGCGCGCACCACCGGCTGGATCAGCCAGTGGAAGGAAATGATCGAGGAACCGGGCCAGCGCATCGGTCGCCCGCGCCAGCTTTATATCGGCTCCCCGCAGCGCGACTTCACGCCTATCTCCGAACGTCCCTGATCCCTGCCCTTTCCCCGGCCCGTCGGGTCGGGGAAAACAGGCACGGGCCGCATCTGGGCCAATGAAAACTGGCCTCTTTCATATATGAAAGAGGCCCGTTCGCATGTGTGGAGACCCGTCTGGCGACATGCATGCCGCCAGACGGGTGCTGGCCGTGTTCAGGCGCAGTCGCACCCGGCCGTCGGGCCGGCCTTGTGATGGACGACATGATGGTCAATCCATTCGGAAACCAGACGCCGTGCCTCGTTCAGCGATGCCTCGGGATGGTGAATGCGATACAGCGTTGTGCAGGCATGAAAGGCGGAAACATCGGTTGTCCCCACCTGACGCAGTTCCTGGTACGCGGTAACAACGGCCCGTTCGCAGTTGCGAACGATATGGCTTGTTTCAGAACCCACGATAAGACACCACCCGAAAATGAGAATTATTATTAACTAGGTGAAGTCTAGTCGATAACCTGCACTGAAATCAAGAAAACACTTTTGACCATTTCTCAAATTCATGTTTTTTCAGGGAAAACGTATCTCCGCAGCACAATGTTGCGCCCGCCTGCTCTAATTATGGATTTTCGGCGCTTTTCCCGGTAAGCGTCTTTTCAACATTTCATCATCCCTCATCTGGAGTCAGGTTAGATGCACGACGCAACAGGAAATGGCGCTGGTCTTTCAACCGGTTCAACCGCATGGGATCGGGATGCCGCGCTGACGACCGCGCGTCTCCTGCTGGAAATCAAGGCGGTCAATTTCCGTCCCGATGAACCATACACCCTGACCTCGGGCTGGAAATCGCCGGTTTATATCGACTGTCGCCGGATCATTTTCTTTCCCCGCGCACGCCAGAAGATCATGGAGCTGGGCGTGGAAAAGATCGGCCGCCATGTCGGTTACGAAAGCATCGATGCCGTGGTCGGCGGGGAAACGGCGGGGATTCCCTTTGCCGCATGGATTGCCGACCGGATGATGGCGCCGATGGCCTATGTCCGCAAGAAGCCCAAGGGCTTTGGCCGCAACGCCCAGATCGAGGGCGATGTGCCGGAGAACATGCGTACCCTGCTGGTGGAGGACCTGACGACGGATGGGTCGTCCAAGGTGCAGTTCGCGCAGGCCCTGCGTGATGCGGGTGCGATCGTGAACCACACGTTTGTCGTGTTCTTTTATGGCGTCTTCCCCGGCGCGTACCAGACGCTGGCGGACATGGACATCACGCTGCATGCCCTGTGCACATGGTGGGATATCCTTGAGGCCTGCTCTGGCAAGCCGTATTTCTCCGAAAAGGACGCGAATGAGGTGCGCCGCTTCCTTGAAAATCCCTGCGCGTGGTCGGCCAAGCATGGTGGCGTCGCCAGCGCGGAGGAGGCCCTGGCCCGCAAGCTTGCCGCCGCCAAGGGCGCCTGATTCCAGATGTGATGGATGGCGTGACGGGACGTGCGGATACTTGCATTTGATTCAGGTATCGGGGGCCTGGGAATCGTACGCTGCCTCAGGCAGGACATTCCCGGGGCCTGCATCGACTACCTCGCCGATACGGCTGTCTTTCCCTATGGGGAACAGGCGGATGATTTTCTGGTCGCACGTATTGTCACGCTTGTTGGGCAGGCCATTGCACGCCTGCGGCCCGATCTGGTCGTCATCGCGTGCAATACCGCCAGCACGCTGGCCCTTGGTGAACTGCGCGCACGCCATGACGTGCCTTTCGTGGGCTGTGTGCCCCCCATCAAATGGGCGGCCGACCTGACGCAAAGCAGGACAATCGGCCTGCTGGCCACGCGGGCGACACTGACGCGTTCCTATCTGCATGACCTGCGAAACCGGTTTGCGCCGGACTGCACCCTTGTGACCTATGGCGCGCGCAACCTTGCGGATCTGTCCGAACTGGCCTTTCGGGGGCAGCAGATCCCGGATCAGGCCATCAGCGCAGAAATGGCGGGGCTGTTTTCCCAGCCAGGGGGCGATGCCATTGATGTGGTGGGGCTGGGGTGCACCCATTACACATTCCTGCTGGATCATTTCCGACGGCTTGGTCGCCCCGGCCTGAACTGGATCGACCCGGCACAGGCCGTATCACGACAGGCCGCGCGCCTTGCCCACCGTATAGGGAACATCACCGCGAAGCAGCAGGAGACAGGACAGGCATTCTTTACTGCCCTGCCAGAGGATATCGGGGCAGTGCTGCCGGGATTGCGCCGTATGGGATATGAAACCGCCCGCCCCTTTGCGGAGCGGGCCTGATGGCAGGTTGATTACCGCAGGCGGCTGACGGTGTAGGACGCCGTATCCTGCAGCAGTTGTTTCAGGCGCGACGGCGGGAACATGTCCAGCGCCTGTGACGCGGCGTTGGCATAGCGGGTGGCGTGATCCAGCGTGATGCCGATTGCATTGGTCCGGGCAATCAGTTCGAGCGCATGCTCAAGATCGCCGGGCTTCTGCTCGCTCTCTTCGATGACGCGTCGCCAGAAGGCGCGGTCTTCCTCGGTGCCTGCGGTGTAGGCTGTCAGTACCGGCAGGGTGATCTTCCCTTCGCGGAAGTCATCGCCGATCGTCTTGCCCAGCGTGGCCTGATCCGCCGCGTAATCCAGCGCATCATCGACAAGCTGGAACGCCATGCCAAGGTTGGTCCCGTAGGAATCCAGCGCCTCTTCCGCCTTGAGCGGCTGATCGGCCACGACGGCACCGACCCGGCAGGCGGCGGCGAACAGGGCCGCCGTCTTGCCATGGATCACTTCGAGGTATTTTTCGATGCTGGTCGAAAGGTCGTTCTGCGTGGACATCTGCAGCACCTCCCCTTCCGCGATGGTCGCGGAAGCGGAGGACAGGATGCCCATGACCTTCAGCGACCCATCATCCGTCATCAACTGGAACGAACGGGCGAACAGGAAGTCGCCCACCAGCACCGATGCCTTGTTGCCGAAGATGGCGTTGGCGCTGGCCAGGCCACGGCGCAGGGTACTCTCGTCCACCACGTCGTCATGCAGCAGGGTCGCGGTGTGGATGAACTCCACACACGCCGCAAGGGCGACATGGCGCTGGTGTGTGGCATCGGGCTTGTACCCGCACAGTCGCGCCGACGCGAGCGTCAGCAACGGGCGCAGCCGTTTCCCGCCCGCTGCGACAAGGTGTGCCGCAAGCTGGGGGATCAGCGCGACCGGACTGTCCATGCGTTCAACGATCGCACGGTTGCATGCCGCCATGTCATCGGCGAGATATTCAGCCAGGTCGCGCAGGGCAACCTCAGATCCGTCTGCCATCGGGCGTCGAGCCCCTTTGTCTTTCTGACTTGCCGTTTTATCGGATTCCGGCAGACTAACTGCAAGGCCCAAAAGGTTATTCTCCCGGTTCCGAAGGTTCAATCTATCAGAGTATATGAGCGGCGCCGGAAAGGCGGTCAAGCCGGAGGACGAAACCGAATGCTTAATGCGCACGTATGACGGCGATCTCGTGCATGGATACGCTGCCCCCCGTGACCCTGGGAACGCTGCTGAACGGACGGGTGCGTTACCGTCAGTTTTGCGATGGATACCGTACAGGACTGGAACCTGTCCTGATGGCCGCCTGTGTTCCCGCACGCGCCGGACAGTATGTACTGGAAGGGGGATGCGGCGCGGGCGCAGGACTGCTGTGTCTTGCAACACGGGTGCGCGGGGTTTGCGGGATCGGGCTGGAATGCGATTCCCCGACCGTCCTGCTGGGCCGGATGAACGTGGAGGATAATGGATTCGATGCGATTCGGATCCTGCAGGCGACCCTTCCCGTGATCCCCGATGATTCGCGGCTCAGTGGTCCGGGCGTGCGGCGCATTGACCATGCCTTTGCCAATCCGCCATGGCATGACCACGCCAGTACCCCCTCCCCCATGCCGCGCCGCGACAGGGCGCGTCGCCTGCCACGGGCGGGTCTGGCCCAATGGGTGGGCAGCCTGTCGGCGCAGTTGCGCCATCATGGCACCCTTACGCTTGCGGTGCCCGCGACCCTGCTTGACCATGCGATCAGCAGCATGGGGGAAAACCGGCTGGGCGATGTCACGGTATTCCCCTGCTGGCCCAGTCAGGGGGTCGCGGCGAAGATCGTGCTGATACGCGGGCGTATGGGGTCACGCACACCTGCGCGGCTGCTGCCGGGGATCGTGCTGCATCATGCGGACGGCACCTTCACACCCGAAGCGTGCGCCGTCCTGCGTGATGGCCAGCCCCTTCTCGACTGAGCCGGAATCCAGCCACCGGAAAATATTGTAAGGACGTCGGAGAGCGCCGCCTTTTGATCTAAAAAGGCGGCACCCGGAAACTTTCAGTCGAAAGCTTCATCCCACGTGCCCTGCGTGGCGGCGCGGCTATATTCGGTGGAGCGGTTTTCAAAGAAATTCGCATGTTCCACCGCATTGACCATCTCATCCACCCAGGGCAGCGGGTTGGTTGCGACGTCATACAGCCCGTCAAGCCCAAGCTGGCCCAGGCGCCGGTTGGCGACAAAGCGGATATACTGCTTCACCTGTGCGGCATCGAGGCCTTCCACCGGTCCCATTTCAAACGACAGGTCGATGAAGGCATCCTCATGCTCGACAATGTCGCGGCAGATCTGGCGGATGTCGTCCTGTAGCCTGTTCGTCCAGATTTCGGGGTTTTCCTGGATGAACACCCGGAACAGGCGCGCCATAGACACACAGTGCAGCGTTTCATCACGCACCGACCATGACACGATCTGCCCCATGCCCTTGAGTTTGTTGAAGCGCGGAAAGTTCAGCAGGATCGCGAACGAGGCAAAAAGCTGCAGCCCCTCGGTAAACGCGCCGAACGCCGCGAGCGTACGGGCGATCTCGTATTTGCTCGAGACCGAGAATTTCTGCATGTAGTCATATTTATCCTTCATTTCCTTGTATTTCAGAAATGCGGAATATTCGGCTTCGGGCATGCCGATCGTATCAAGCAGATGGCTGTAGGCCGCGATATGGATCGTCTCGATATTGGAAAACGCCGACAGCATCATCAGCACTTCGGTTGGTTTGAAGACCTGGCTGTAATGCTTCATGTAGCAGTTGTTCACTTCCACGTCCGACTGCGTGAAGAAGCGGAAAATCTGCGTGACAAGGTGCCGTTCGCTTTCCGTCAGGCTGCGGTGCCAGTCCTTGACGTCGTCGGCAAGTGGCACTTCCTCGGGCAGCCAGTGGACCTGCTGCTGCGTCAGCCACGCATCATATGCCCAGGGGTAACGGAAGGGCTTGTAAACCGGGTTCGCGGTCAGCAGGTCGAAATGCTGCTCGGTCCGGGTTTCCGGGCCGGATGGTGTGTCGCTCATTGATGCTCGCCCTATCTGAAGCCAAATAGGGTCAGGGCTTATCGACTAGACGGGCGGCACGCAACCTGAAAAACCACTCCGGAAAATGTCATGCAAACCATCAAAAGTTTTTAGTGAAGCTTTTTTCAAAAAGCTTCGAAGAACGCCGCCTTTTTGAAAAAAAGGCGACACCCAAAAACTTTTATTTTTATCAACGCATTATTTCACATGCGCCCTTACTGGCAGGCAAGGCATTCCTCATAATCGGTCGAGGACGCAGACGGTGGCAGCGGCGGCAGGACCGCATCGCTTTCCTTTTGCATGATGTCGTTCTTTCCCTTGCCGTCACTGACGGCATCAGCACGCTGGACCGACAGCGAACGGCAGTAGTACAGCGACTTCACCCCACGTTTCCACGCCATGTAGTGGATCTGGTGCAGGTCGCGCTTGTGCACGTTGGCGGGCAGGAACAGATTGATCGACTGTGCCTGACAGATGAACGGCGCACGGTCGGCGGCATGTTCGATGACCCAGCGCTGGTCCAGTTCAAACGCGGTCTTGAATACGTCCTTTTCCTGCTGGCTCAGGAAATCCAGATGCTGCACGCTGCCCTTGTTCAGGGTGATGGATGACCAGACCTCATCCGTATTGCGCCCCTTTTGCGTCAGCAGGCGGTCAAGATGCCGGTTGCGCACCGTAAAGGAGCCCGAAAGCGTCTTCTGCAGGAACACGTTTGCCGCGATCGGCTCGATCCCCGGGCTGGCATTGCCGGCGATGATCGAGATCGACGCCGTTGGCGCAATGGCCATCTTGTTCGAAAACCGCTCCATGACGCCATATTCCGCAGCGTCGGGACAGGCGCCAAGCAGTTGCGCCAGCTTGTGCGAGGCGGCATCGGCCTGCTTGCGGATATGCTCGAAAATCCGCTTGTTCCAGACCTTGGCGATCACGCTTTCAAACGGGATGTTCTTGGCCTGCAGGAAGCTGTGGAAGCCCATCACCCCAAGCCCGACGGAGCGTTCGCGCGCGGCGGCATATTTGGCGCGTTCCATGTCGTCAGGCGCGCGGTCGATGAAGTCCTGCAGCACCCGGTCGAGGAACAGCATCACGTCCTCGATGAACTGCGGGTCGTCCTTCCATTCATCCCACGTCTCAAGGTTGAGCGACGACAGGCAGCACACGGCCGTGCGCTCCTTGCCGTGATGGTCCATGCCCGTTGGCAGCGTGATTTCGGCGCACAGGTTGGAGGTCTTGACCTCCAGTCCCGCCAGCTTGTGATGCTGGGGACGCGCATTGTTCACATGGTCGGAATAGATGATGTACGGCTCGCCCTGCTCCATGCGGGCCGTCAGGATGCGGATCCACAGCGCACGGGCCGAGACCTTGCGGATGTGGCTGCCGTCCTTGGGCGACAACAGCGCCCATTCCTCGTCCGCGGCCACGGCGCGCATGAACGCATCGGACACCAGCACCCCGTGATGGAGGTTGAGCGCCTTGCGATTGGGATCCCCGCCGGTCGGACGGCGCAGTTCGATGAATTCCTCGATTTCCGGATGCCAGACCGGCAGGTAGACCGCAGCCGATCCCCGGCGCAGCGACCCCTGGCTGATGGCCAGTGTCAGGCTGTCCATCACCCGGATGAAGGGGATGACGCCCGACGTCTTGCCATTGCGGCCGACATTTTCACCGATGGAACGCAGGTTGCCCCAGTAGGACCCGATGCCGCCGCCCTTGGAGGCCAGCCACACATTCTCGTTCCACAGATCGACAATGCCGCGCAGGCTGTCATTGGCTTCGTTCAGGAAGCATGAAATCGGCAATCCGCGCGTCGTCCCGCCATTCGACAGCACCGGTGTCGCGGGCATGAACCAGTGGCGGGAGATGTAGTCATACAGGCGCTGTGCATGGCCCTCGTCCGCGCCGTAATAGGACGCGACGCGGCCGAACAGGTCCTGATATCCCTCACCCGGCAGGAGGTAACGGTTGTCCAGCGTCGCCTTGCCAAACGCCGTCAGCAGTTCGTCACGGCTGCGATCGACGCGAACGGGGAAGCCGCCCGGTAACTGGACGACGTCATCAAACATCTCGGGCATGGTGGCCGCATCCTTTCCGTGGATGGCATCCTGTTCATTACCGTAACCCTCGACCCCGGAACCGGTGATGCCATCCAGACTCATCCACTTGAACTCCATAAGCTGGCCGTGACATGTCGCAGGATCGGGTGATCCTGTTCCTGTGTGCCCGGTCATTGCGGCTGTGGCGCTATATATGGACCAAACCGCGCATCGATGCACTACATATATGGCCGGGGTGACTGCTCCCGAATCTCGGGAAATCCGGGGTCAAGGGAAAAAAGTTATTTTTTACTCCGCTTTTGTGGGCGAAACCTGGGGAGATGGCGTGGGGAGTCCGGGGGTGTCCGCCTCCTCCCCCTCCCATCGTTGCAGACATTGTGCGTCCTGTTCGCGCGGCTGCACCCACTGGATGCGACCGTCACGGAATTCCTCTTTTTTCCAGAATGGTGCGCGGCTCTTGAGCCAGTCCATGACGAATTCGACAGCGGCGAAGGCGGCGCCACGGTGGGCGGCCGTGCAGATGACCAGCACGATCGGCGCCCCGACCGTCAGCCGCCCGACGCGATGGATGATGGTGCAGCCCGACAGCCCGAATCGGGACGCCGCCGATTCGGCGATTCGCGTCATCATCGATTCGGTCATGCCGGGGTAATGTTCCAGTTCCAGCGAACACAACCCCCCGTCCCCACGGACCATCCCGACAAACGACGCCACCGCCCCCACATCGGAATGTCCCGCCAGCAGGATGGAGCTTTCATGTGTGGGATCGAACGGTTCGGTCTGAACACGGACATGGATGCACGGCATGGCAGTGCTATCCCCCCGTAACCGGTGGGAAGAAGGCGATCTCGTCATCCGGGCCGATGCTGGCGTCCAGCGTCGCGAAGGACTGGTTGACCGCAACGCGCACCAGTTCCGGCTGCCCGAAGATTTCACCATATTCGCCGCCACGCCCATGCAGCACCTGCACGAGGTCGCTGACCCGCGTCACGCCGGGGGGCAGGGTCATGGCTTCGCGATCACGGCCAAGGCGGTCCCGTAGCCATGCGAAGTAGAGAATGTCCGGCATCCGCCCACCCTTTTGCTGCCTCAGGTTCTGCTGTGCGTAGCGCTATATCAGGGATGGGGTTGCTCGACCACCGCGCCATCGGCCTGGATCACGGTTTTGCTGCCATCCGCATGGGGGACGATGATGGCCGAATTCGCGGCCTCGGCACGGTTTATGGTGGAATGGCCCGTGCCGTGGTGTCCGTCCTGCACGGCTGGCATGTCGGTCGGCAGGTCGTCGTCGTCACCGATGCTCAGCGATCCCCCGTCGAGCAGTTGCTGCGTGCCATTGGCGGAACGGCGCACGAAATGCCCGGATTCCGCATGCACGCGGCCCGAACTGATATCCGCCAGCGTCGGCATGGACTGGATCTGGTTGGCCCATATGTCCTGTCCCTGCGACAGGATCGGTGGCTCCGCGACGGCATGTCCCATGGAACGGCGCACATTTTCGGATTCCATCTTGGGCATGTTCGGAAGGCTGCCGGGCAGTTCCGTGCTGTCGCCAAGGATGTCGCCAAACCCCCCACACCCCGTCAGGCATAGCAGCAGCAGGAACGGGGCCTTGGGACGCATCGCACTCTCCTTGGTTCATGGCGTATACAACCATAAGGAGAATTTGCCCGGATATTCCCGCAACCACAAGTGGTATATGTGCGTGACACAATCATCGTAGGATGGATCAGGGAACGATGTTGCCCACTGACTGGTTGTTGCGGGTGACGTGCTGGATGCCGGTGGACAGGTAATCCCACCCCGTAACCAGGGTCAGCGCGGCTGCGATCCACAGCATGATCGCCCCCATCAGATCGACCGGAAGCCATGTGATGTGCAGCAGGCCGGCAGTGCTGTCCCCCGCCAGCAGGAAACCGATGGCGGTCATCTGGACCCCGGTTTTCCATTTCGCAAGGCGCGTGACCGGCAGCCCCACCTTGGTGGTGGCCAGATATTCACGCAGGCCGCTGACCAGGATCTCGCGCGAGAGGATGATGATCGCGGGATAGAGCGTCCAGTAAGGAAGCCGCGCAAGCCCTGCCAGTACCATCAGGCACGCCCCCACCAGCAGCTTGTCGGCAATGGGGTCGAGCATGCGGCCAAGGTCGGAATTCTGGTGCCACGCGCGGGCCAGCTTGCCATCAAGGTAGTCGGTAATCCCGGCCAGGATGAAAATGACGCATGCGGCGCAGTCCGTGCCCGGTGTGTTGATGACAACCAGCAGCACAACGACCGGCACCGCAACAATCCGCGACAGGGTCAGGAGGTTAGGCAGGTCAGTAAGCATGGTTCACCAGCTATATCCAAGGACAGCGCGAAACAAAAACATCTATAACGCTGGTCTGCCCGCTCATTTGCTCACATCTGCATGACATGAGGATCATTCCCCGGTCCATTCGGGATGGAAAAAACCGTATATTGTCCGTGCGGTATCCCGACTGATGCCCGGTGCGGATTCCAGTTCCCCCAAACCTGCCTGACGCACGCCCCGCGCCGAACCAAACCGGTTCAGCAGGGCGCGCTTGCGGGCCGGACCGACACCGGGAATATCATCGAGTTCGGATTTGACCAATGTTTTTGACCGTCCCGCGCGGTGGGTCGTGATCGCAAAGCGGTGGGCTTCGTCACGCAGGCGCTGGAGGTAGTACAGCACCGGGTCACGTGGGGGGAGCTGGAACGGGGGGCGGTCCGCAGTATGGAACCACTCGCGCCCGGCGTCGCGGTCGATGCCCTTGGCAATCCCGACCAGGGTCACATCCGTAACCCCGAGTTCGTCCAGCACCGCGCGCACGGCCGAATACTGTCCCGCGCCACCATCGATCAGCAGGATGTCAGGCCAGTCGTCAGGCCGTGTCCCCTCCTCGCGGTCGCGCATGGCACGGCTGAAACGGCGTTCCAGCACCTCGCGCATCATGCCGAAATCGTCGCCCGGCGTGATCGGCCCCTTGATGCCGAATTTGCGATAGGCCCGTTTTTCAAAGCCTTCGGGGCCGGCCACGACCATCACGCCATAGGCATTCGCCCCCATGATGTGACTGTTGTCATAGGTTTCGATCCTGCGTGGTGGTTCGGGAAGGCCAAAGAGGTCAGCCACACCCCGCAGCAGGCGGGCCTGCCCCGCGCTTTCCGCCAGCCTGCGTTCCAGCGCCTCGCGCGCGTTGAGTTCGGCATGTTCAAGCACCGCGCGTTTTTCCCCGCGTTGCGGATGGATGATCTCAACACGCCGCCCGCGGCGGAGTTCCAGCGCGCTGCTCAGCAGTTCATTGTCGGAAATGGCGTGGTTGACCAGGATCTGGCCCGGCGGGGGCTTGTCATCGTAAAACTGCGCCAGGAACGCGGCCAGCACGTCGGCGGCGTCCTCGTCACGGGCATGGCTGGGGAAGAAGGCGCGGTTGCCGTTGTTACGCCCCCCCCGGATGAAGAAGACCTGGATGCATGACTGTCCCGCGATCTGCCAGATGGCGACGATATCGGCATCCGTCATCGTGGTCGGGTTGATGACGCTTGCGTCCTGCTGCATCGCCGACAGGCCGCGGATGCGGTCACGGATGGCCGCCGCGCGTTCGAACTGCAGCGCGCCTGCGGCCTCCTCCATCTGCTGGACCAGTTCTTCATGCATGCGCGGGTTCTTGCCCGACAGGAAATCGCGCGCCTGCTTGACCAGGTCGGCATAATCCTCCTGGCTGATCATGTCCACGCAGGGGGCGGAACAGCGGTGGATCTGGTGCAGCAGGCATGGCCGCGTGCGGGATTTCAGCACGGAATCCGTGCATGAGCGCAGCAGGAATGCCTTTTGCAGCAGGTTCAGCGTCTGGTTGACCGACCAGGCGGAGGCAAACGGCCCCCAGTAGGACGCGCCCTTGACCGGCTTGCCCCGGTGTTTCGCAATCTGGGGAAATTCATGTCTGTCGGTCAGGATGATCCATGGATAGCTTTTGTCGTCACGCAGCAGGATGTTGTAACGCGGCTGCATGCGCTTGATGTAGTTGGCCTCCAGCAGCAGGGCTTCGGCCTCGGTATGGGTGGTCACGATTTCCATGTATGCCGTTTCCGACACCATGCGACGCAGCCGCTCCGGCAGGCGGTGGACCTGCGTATAGGACGTGACGCGTTTCTTGAGCGCCAGCGCCTTGCCGACGTACAGCACCTCCCCATTGCGGCCCAGCATGCGATAGACCCCCGGAGACAGGGGCATGGTCTGCAGGGCCCTGTGTATCGCGGCAACGCCGATCGGCGGTGCATCCGCAGGCATGCTGTCGCGTGGCGGGAGGTCCACGGGGGAGAGGGTCGTGGTGATGGTCTTTTCGTCCGGTGTCATTGAAAATCGTTCATCCACCGATGTTGTGGATAAGTCTGTGGAGCAGAGGCAGAAAAAATCATGCGCATGGCGGTTTTCCTCCCCTGCCCTTGGATTGCCCAAAAAAACATCACAACGCATAACCAGTTGATATAAAACAACTATGGATGGGTGCGGGATGAAAGGATCGCCCGAAAGCGTGCAACTTGCTGGAAAACAATGATGTCAAGCCCTCGGGTAAATGAAATTCACAGGTGAAGGCCGCTTCTGGCTATTTCGAGGTTTTCCCATGTGAATTCAAGGCTTCTTCTGGATCTGTTCTACTTTCGTGCGATATGTCGGTGTTTTTCGCGGCATCCGCATATCCTTTTTTCGGGAAATGTTTGTCCCGCATGTCGCGAATTGCCCTTGTCAGGGGGGATGCGATGGGTAATGCACCCATATGCGTATCGTGACATGGAATATCAATTCGCTGCGCCTGCGGATGCCCCTGCTGGAGCGTCTGTGCAGGGAAAACCAGCCCGACATTGTCTTCCTGCAGGAAACCAAGGTGACCGACGACCTGTTCCCGCTGGAGGCGGTGCAGGCGCTGGGATTTGCCCATGTGTGCTTTCGCGGGATGAAAAGCTACAATGGCGTTGCGATCCTCAGCCGCCAGCCCATACGGATGCTGACCGACATGCCGGACTGGTGCGGCAAGGGGGATTGCCGTCATCTTGCCGTGCAGCATGGCGAAGGCCCGGATGCCGTCATCGTGCATGATTTTTACGTCCCGGCGGGTGGCGATATCCCCGATCCGGTGGAAAATCCGAAATTCGCGCACAAGCTTGCGTTCGTGGAGGAAGCCCGCACCTGGTTCGCCCAGCGCGATGTCCGCCGGACGGTGGTGGTGGGCGACCTGAACATCGCCCCGCTGGAGCACGATGTCTGGAGCCACCGGCAGCTTCTGAAGATCGTCAGTCACACGCCGGAGGAAACGTCACGCCTGCTGGCATGGCAGGATAGTGGCTTTGTCGATGCCATGCGGCATTTCGTCCCGGCGGAGGAAAAGCTCTACACATGGTGGTCCTACCGCAACCGGAACTGGAGTGTCTCCAACCGTGGGCGTCGGCTGGACCATGTCTGGGTGACGCCCGACCTTGTGCCGACCTTGCGTGACATGTCGGTCCTGCGCCCTGTCCGCGACTGGGAAAAGCCGTCGGATCATGTGCCGGTCATGGTCGATCTGGCGATATAGGGATGTAAGGCGCGCATCCGGGGGCAGATGCGGCAGTCAGGCTGATGCCCCGTGCGGTGAAACGTGGGAAACATTTCACCGCATGGCATGCAGGACAGAGGCTCAGGCCGCGCTCTTGCCGCCTTCGGGGTCGAGGCGATATCCCCCCCCTTCGGTGACAAGCAGCGTGGCGTTCGTCGGATCGGGTTCGATCTTCTGACGCAGGCGATAGATATGCGTCTCGAGCGTATGGGTCGTCACGTCCGCGTTATAGCCCCAGACCTTGTTCAGCAGCACCTGACGCGGTACGGGGCGTGTCCCGGCGCGATACAGGAATTTCAGGATCGCGGCTTCCTTTTCCGTCAGGCGGATGCGGCGGTTCTTTTCCGTCTCCTGCAGCAGCTTGGCCGAGGGGCGGAAAATGTACGGGCCAATGGCGAAAACGGCATCTTCGCTGTTTTCGAAAATCCGCATCTGCGCCCGCAGCCGCGCCAGGAGTTCCGCGATACGGAACGGCTTTGCCACATAGTCGTTGGCACCGGCATCAAGCCCGCGCACCACGTCCGTTTCATCATCCGAACCGGTCAGGATGATGATCGGGATGCGTTTGCCCTTGCGCCGCAGGTCGGCGCAGAAATCCCGCCCGTCACCATCAGGCAGTGAAACATCAAGGATGATCGCATCGAAACGGGCCCCCGGCGCATTCAGCTTTTCCCATGCTTCAGCGACGGACCCTGCCTCGATTGCTTCAAATTCACTTTCAACCTGCAGCTGTTCAACGAGCATTTGACGTAACGTCTGATCGTCGTCCGCTATCAGAATGGGACGTGCACCCGCCATCGAACCCTCTTTTATAACTTTGTCCGTTCCGAGATTCGGAATCGGTTATTCGACTTTCATGATACGATAACCCTCGCATCAGGCTGTCGCCCAATGATCGCGAAACCATATCCAGCCATACGCAGGCCGGACATAACACACATGCGACCTTACACAGAGAAATTCATGATACGCGCTATTTTGCAATCGAATACCGGTCTGGACGCACAACTGCATTGCATGAACGAGCGGATGCCCGCCTCCATCGGCGCAGGTGGCGTCACATTGCATAAAGTCGAAGGAGATCATGCCACTCCGGTTGGACTCCTTCCGTTGCGGCGGGTTTTCTACCGTGCGGACCGGGTCGCGGCGCCTGTCTGCCACCTGCCGGTGGAGCCGTTATCGCCACATGACGGCTGGTGTGACGATCCGGCCGACGCCGATTATAACCAGTATGTGATGCTTCCCCATGCCGGTCGGCATGAGCGTCTGTGGCGTGACGATCACGTGTACGACATCGTGGTCGTGCTGGGATACAATGATTCGCCGCCCGTGCCCGGACGCGGCTCCGCGATCTTTTTTCACCTGCCCCCCGCGGGTGGCGGCCCGACCGAAGGCTGCATCGCGGTGCCGGAGGCCGAACTGCGTCGCCTGCTGGCAATGGGCCTGTCGGAAATCGAGGTCCTGCCCCCGGGCACGAGGCCCTGAAACCGCGTTCGCTATGCCGCCGTGGTGGGTAAGGCCGGGGATACGGCAGGCTGCGGCTGGAACATGATGACCATGTCGCCTTCGGCGGCTTCGGTCTCGATCTCGTCCTCGGCGGAGACGATCCATATCGCCACCCCCTTGCGGATGACCATGAAAACCAGCGCATGTCCTTCGCTGATGTCATTTTCCTGCAGGGGGTCTGTTATAACGTGGCAGTGGAAACGCCATCCCCGGTCGAAAAGGGAATCGATCATGGAGAAATTCCATGACGGTTCCCCCAGCACCTTGCCCCGCGATTCCCGGCTGACGCCACGATACAGGTCCAGGCGCGCGATCCCCGGACTGACCTGGAACACGCGCTGGCGCCCGAAATCCGGGGCCAGCCGTGCGCAGACCAGCCCGTTATAGATCGCGTCGGGCGTGGCGGCGATCAGGTAGTCCGCCGGTCGCTCCTCCAGCCGTTCGAGCCCTTCTTCGGACAGGAGTTCGGCCTTCAGCGTCGGCACCCCCTGGCGGTCGGCCTTTTCCAGCGCCCCGGAATAGGTATCGACCAGTACCACCGGTATGCCCTGCTGATGCAGCGTGGTGGCCAGGTTCGTGGACCAGGCATTGGCCCCCATGATCGCCAGCGCCGGTTCATCCGAAAGCGTCAGGCGCAGGTAGCGCGCCAGCGGGCGCAGCGAAAACCCGTGCAGGATCATGGTCGTGGCGATGACGGCGAACACTGCCGGCGTGATCAGCGCCGCGCTGGGATCGCCCGCGTCGCGCAACTGCAGGCCCGCCGCCCCCGCGACGGCCGCCGCGACGATCCCGCGCGGTGCGATCCAGCCGACGAACAGGCGTTCCTGCCACGACAGGTCGGAGCGGATGGTGGAAAGGAAAATCCCGAGCGGCCTGACCACGAACAGCACCGTCAGGGTCAGCGCCAGGATCGGCAGGGACAGTTTCTGCAGCACGTCACGGTGAAGGTCGGCCGTAAGAATCACGAACAGGCACGACACCACGATGACACCAAGGGATTCCTTGATGCGGCGCAGTTCGGACATGCCCACGACATTCAGGTTGGCCAGCGCCATGCCAAAGACCGTTGCCGCCATCAGGCCCGTGCTCGCCATGACCAGGTTGCATATGGCGGCCATGCTCATGGCGAAGGTCAGGATGATGGGAATGCGCAGGATTTCAGGCAGGAGATCGCGGCTGGAGAGGAATTTGACCAGCAGGGCGGGAAAAATGCCGCAGCCGATGGCGAACATGGTGCTGAACAGCAGATGCGGCCAGATCTCTATTGCCGCAAGGGACACATCCCCCGTCGGGGACGGCTGGAGCAGCAGGAATTCCATGACAAGGGTGGCCAGGATCGCCCCGATCGGATCGTTGACGATGGCTTCCCATCGCAGGAAGGCGGCGACGCGTGGCCGCAGCTTGGTATGGCGCAGCAGGGGCAGGACGACCGTGGGGCCGGTGACGACGATGATGGCGCCAAATAGCCATGACGTGCCCCAGTGCAGGTGGCCGACGAAATGCGCGGCAAGCGTGCCCAGCACCCAGTTGATCGGCAGGGCCACCGCCGTCAGGCGCAGTACCCCCTCGCCCGAGGTGCGCCATTGCCGCACATTGAGCGCCAGCCCCCCTTCAAAGACGATGAAGGCGACCGCCAGCGAGATCACGGGATGGAAATAACCGCCGATCGTGGCCGACGGGTGCAGCAGGCCAAGGCCCGGGCCATAGATCAGTCCCAGCGCGAACAGCAGGACGATGGCTGGCAGGCGAAACCTCCACGCGACCCATTGTGCGGCGATGCCGCCGCCAAGAACGCATAGAAGTCCGATCGCCAGATTATGCTGCATGTCCGTTTCCCGTATTGTTATGTCCTGTCGGGAGCCCCAGTGGCGCAGTCGGAAACAAGACAGGGTTGCGCCACATCGGCGGGTATGAAGTCAGGCTGGCCGCATGGGGGCGAGAGGCATATGTCAGGGGTGAAAAAATCCTGTCAGGCGGTGCGTTCCATGACGGCGGTAAAAAAGCCGTCCGTCCCGTTCCGCAATGGCGACAGGCTCATCTGCCCCCCCACCAGCAGGCCCTCGGGCATTTCCCCTTCGCCTGCCGGTGGCGTGACCAGCCGGAACGCGGGATTGCGCTGCACGAAGGCTGCGATCTGGTCGCGGTTTTCTTCGTTCAGGATGGAACAGGTGGCATAGACCAGCCGTCCGCCCGGACGCAGCAATGTCGCGGCGCGGTCAAGGATATCGGCCTGCTTTTCCATCAGTTCCAGCAGGTCCGTCTCCCGCAGGCGCAGGCGCGCGTCCGGGTTGCGACGCCATGTGCCCGTGCCCGTGCAGGGTGCATCCACCAGCACGCGGTCGAAACTGCCCGCACGCCTGCGCGCCCATTTGTCGCCCGTGCTCAGCAGGTGGCGTTCCGCGTTATGGACACCTGCACGCCGCAGGCGCCGCACCGCCCCCTCCAGCCGGGGTTCGGACACGTCGCAGGCGACGATATGGCCGCGATTGTTCATCGTCATGGCCATCGCCAGCGTCTTACCCGCCGCCCCGGCGCAGTAATCCAGCACCCGCATGCCCGGCTTTGCCCCTACGGCGGCGGCGACCAGCTGGCTGCCTTCGTCCTGTATTTCCACAAGCCCGGCGCGAAATGCCGCCGTGGAGGTAACAGGCTGGCGTCCCGCAACCCGCAGCCCCCATGGCGACAGGCTGGTATCTTCGGTGACGATCCCTTCTTCCGCCAGTGCGATGCGCGCGGCCTCCCGCGTGGTCTTGAGCAGGTTGGCGCGCAGGTCCAGCGTCGCCTCCCCCGCCATCGCCGCCAGTTCCGCATCGGTCTGCGCGCCAAAGGTCGCGTCCAGCCGTGGCAGCAGCCAGTCCGGAACCTCCAGCCTTACGGCCCGCGACATTTCGGGATGCTCCATCGACTTGCCCCGCAGGAAGGCGCACAGGGCGCGTTCATGCTGGTCAAGCCGGGCGGGTGCATAACGCTCCCCGCTGAACAGTTCGTCCGGCGTCATCCTGTCCTGTCGCGCCAGCACCACCAGCGCCAGAACCAGATTGCGCGGCGTGACCGGGGCCTGGGCCTGTTCAATCCACCAGCACAGATGCCGCCAGTGACGCAGGATCTCCCACACCCGGCCTGAAATGGCCCGGCGATCCCCCCCGCCGATATACCGGCGTTCGCGGAAAAACGAATTGGCGACGGCGTCGGCGGGCCGGTACGGCGTGGCCTCCATCGCGGAAATAAGGTCGATGGCGGCCGACAGCCGTGCACTGGGGGTCATGGAATCGTAATCGCTTTTGTAATGGTACTATCAATCCTGCCGGTAATTCGGCGCTTCGCGGGTGATGGACACGTCATGGACGTGGCTTTCACGCAGGCCCGCACCGGTGATGCGGCGGAAGCGTGCGCGCTGCTGCAGGTCGGTAATGGTGGCGGAACCGGTATAGCCCATGCCCGCACGCAGGCCGCCGACCAACTGGTGGATGACCGCGCCCATCGCGCCCTTGTAGGCGACGCGGCCTTCGATCCCTTCGGGCACCATCTTGTGGGTGTCCTTGATTTCCTGCTGGAAATAGCGATCGGCCGAACCGCGCGCCATCGCGCCAAGGCTGCCCATCCCGCGATACGACTTGTAGGTCCGGCCCTGATACAGGAACACCTCGCCGGGGGCTTCTTCCGTCCCGGCCAGCAGGGAGCCGATCATCACGACGTCCGCGCCCGCACCGATGGCCTTTACGACATCGCCCGACGTCCGGATGCCACCATCGGCAATGGCGGGGATGTCGAGTTCATGACATGCGGCGGCCGTTTCCATGACGGCGGAAAACTGCGGCACGCCCACGCCTGCGACAATACGGGTGGTGCAGATCGACCCCGGCCCGATGCCGATCTTCACGCAGTCCGCGCCCGATTTGATCAGGGCGCGCGCGGCCTCCGGCGTTGCGACATTGCCGGCGATGATCTGGATATCCTCGCGGATGGCCTTGATCTTCTCGATGGAGGTCAGGACGCCGCGGGAATGGCCATGGGCGGTATCGACCACGATCACGTCCACCCCGGCGTCAATCAGTTCGCGCGCACGGGTCAGTCCGTCCTCGCCCACGCCGGTCGCCGCGGCGCACAGCAGGCGGCCAAGTTCGTCCTTGTTGGCGTTGGGGTGCATCACCGCCTTGTCCATGTCCTTGACGGTAATCAGGCCGACGCAGCGGTCCTCGTCATCAATGACCAGCAGTTTTTCGATGCGGTGGCGGTGCAGCAACTGGCGCGCCTGGTCGCGGGCGACGTTCTGGCGCACGGTAATCAGGTTTTCACGCGTCATCAGTTCATAGACACGCTGCCCCGGATCGGTGGCGAAACGCACGTCGCGGTTGGTCAGGATACCCACAAGGCGGTTGGTGTCGCGTTCGACCACCGGCAGGCCACTGATGCCGTGGCGCGACATGATGGCGTTCACCTCCGCCAGGGTCTGGTCGGGGAAGACCGTGACGGGATTGACGACCATGCCGGATTCAAAACGCTTGACGCGGCGGACCTGCTCGGCCTGCTGCTCGATCGTCAGGTTTTTGTGAATGACGCCCAGGCCGCCGTTCTGCGCCATGGCGATCGCCATGTTGTCTTCCGTCACGGTGTCCATGGCGGAGGAGACAAGCGGGATGTTCAGTTCGATCCGGCGCGTCAGACGGGTTTTTGTCGATGTTTCCGAAGGCAGGACATTGGATTCGTCCGGCACCACCAGCACATCGTCAAATGCCAGGGCCTCGCGGATGCGATCCTCGATACGGGGAGTGGAAACCGGTTTTGTCGTGGAAGACATGCTGCAGGAACCTCATCAGACAGTGGAGGGTCCCCAGTGCCGCGGGTACCCGACCGTTGGCGCACCCTCATAAGCCGTGAATCGGGGCCTTGCAAGCGTTGTGCGCTTCCTTCGGCCCGGATTCGGTCCAGAAAAGAAAGATCGTCCGCTGCAATCAGCGTCCGGGGCCGCCGCGCCCCGTCGCCTCATGGGTGGCCAGCACCGCGCCGTCCTCCGTGTCGCGTTCGATCAACTGCACACCATATCCCCACAGGTCCGCCATATGCTGCAGGGTCTTGCGCGCATCGTCGGGGTGGAACTGGTGCCCCCGCGTCGTGCGGTGTTCCATCGTCAGCAGGCGGTCAGTGTGCATGTTGGCGCTGATGATCTCGATTTCCGCATTCATGTTGGCGGGATCGTGGTTCTGCGCCACCGTGCGCCGGATGTCGCGATATCCCGCATCATCATGGATCGCATCCACCAGCAGATAGGGGGCCGAGGTATCGTCATGGAGACGGAACATGCGGAACCTGCGCATCACGGCGGGGGAGAGGTACTGCAGGATGAAGCTCTCGTCGCGGAATTCGGACCATGCATGTTTCAGTGTCTCGACGGGACGGTTGTTGCCCGCGATGTCGGGGAACCATGCGCGGTCCTCCTCGGTCGGGGACGTGCAGATGCGCGCGATGTCGCCCATCATCGCAAAGCCCAGCGCATAGGGGTTGAAGGACGGGCCGCCACCTGCGTCAAAATCGGGCTGGGTGATGACATTGCTGGTGGAATGGATGGCCTCCAGATACGCGGCGTCGTCAATGCGGCCGTTTTCATGCAGGCGGCGCATGATGTAGTCATGCACCCATGTCGCACAGCCTTCGTTCATCATCTTGAGTTGCGGCTGCGGATAGAAATACTGCGCGATCATGCGCACGATGCGGATGACCTCACGCTCCCACGGGGCGAGCAGCGGGGCATGTTTTTCCAGGAAATAGAGCAGGTTTTCTTCCGGCAGGCCAAGGCGGTGGCGCAGCGGGTCGTTCAGTGTCGTGTCGGGCTGCTGCTCCTCATCGACGGGCACGGTGCGCCACAGGTCGTTGAAGGTCGCCTCCTCATGCAGGAGGCGGGCCTGCGCGCGGCGCTGCTCGCCCCGCAGGTCAAGCCGCCTTGAGCCCGAATGGCGATGCACCCCCTGCCCCTGCAGCGCGTGGGCGGCGTCAAGGATACGCTCCACCGCCGCGATGCCATGGCGTTCCTCGCACTGGTGGATGTAGCCACGCGCGAATTCGAGGTAGTCGAGGATCTCCGACGCGTTGGTCCATTCGCGGAACAGGCGGTTGTTGTGGAAGAAATGGTTGTGGCCGAACGCGGCATGCGCGATCACCAGCGTCTGCATCGTGGCGGAGTTTTCCTCCATCAGGTAGCTGATGCACGGGTCGGAATTGATGACGACCTCGTACGCCAGCCCCATCATGCCCAGGCGATAGGCGTTTTCGTGGGCGATGAACCGCTTGCCCAGTGACCAGTGACGATAGCCAAGTGGC
Organism: Gluconacetobacter entanii; assembly: GCF_003206495.1. Taxonomy (GTDB): domain Bacteria; phylum Pseudomonadota; class Alphaproteobacteria; order Acetobacterales; family Acetobacteraceae; genus Novacetimonas; species Novacetimonas entanii. The sequence continues at coordinate 51,258 of NZ_NKUF01000021.1, forward strand.
ATGCCGTGGGCGGTATAGACATCGAGCATCTGTTCGGATGTGATGATCTCCAGCCGGTTGGGATAGGTCGTAAGGCCAAGTTCCCCCTCCGCGATCTCTGCCACCGCGTCGTAGCAGTCGCGCAGGATCTCGAAATTCCAGTCATTCCCCTGATACAGCAGGCCGGAGCGTGCCCGCGTGGGCGGGGATACGGGGCGAAGGTCCATCATGCGTGTTCCCTTTCAGGCTGCTGCGAGAAGAGGTCGCGAAAGACAGGGAAGATATCCTTGCGTTCGGCAACGCGCCGGACCGCAAGGTGGGGCACATGGGTGGAAATGTCGTGATAGGCACGCCACAGGTCCGTCTGCCCCCGGATCACCGCGCCGGAGGCCGAGACCTCGATATAGGCGAAATACTGCACGTTCGGCAGGATCTCATCGCTCAGCAGCGTGCAGGCGCGCGCCATGTCCGAAGGCAGGTTGTCACCGTCTGAGACCTGCGCGGCATAGATGTTCCAGCTATGGACCGGGTAGCGGCGCTTCTGGATCTCGGCCATCAGTTCCAGCGCGGAGGAGACCAGCGTGCCCCCCGTGCTCGGGTCGTGGAAGAACGTGTTCTCATCCACTTCCTCCGCCCGTTCTGCATGGCGGATGAACACGATGTCGAGCGTGCGGTAGCGCCGTTCGAGGAACACGTGCAGCAGCGAGAAGAACTGCTTGGCAAGGTCCTTCATCCGCTCGGTCATGGAGCCGGAGACATCCATCAGGCAGAACATTACCGCGCGTGTCACAGGCTGCGGCACCACGGCATGACGGCGATAACGCAGGTCAACCGGGTCCACCCACGGAATGCGCGCCAACCGGCGCTGCATGGTCGCGCGCTGTTCACGCAACTGCTGGAGTTCCTCAAGCTCGCCCGTGCTCAGGGGGCGCTGTTCCTCCAGTGCCGCGATGCGCTGCTCCACCTGCACCATTTCATCGGGACGCGGGCGGCGCAGGCCGATGCGCCGGGCGATGGAACGGCGCATCGTGCGCGACAGGTCCAGTTGCGAGGGTGAGCCTTCGTTGCTCAGTCCCGCGCGCATGGGGGCCGTCGTCTCGGTTGTCGAGAGTTCGCGCTTGATGAGGTCCGGCAGTTCAAGGTCATCAAGGAAAAGGTCGAGGAATTCCTCCCGGCTCAGGACAAAGCGGAAGCTGTCCTCCCCCTCCCCGGTTTCCGACGGGTTGCCTTCGCCTGCGCCGCCACCGCCCTGCCCTGCGGATGGTGGTCGCTGCAGCTTGTCGCCACGGCAGAATTCCTTGTTGCCCGTCAGGATGAAATGACGGCTGCCCCCGCTGAAGACCCGGTGGAAAGAGGGTTCGTGCAGCGCGTCCGCCGGGACGGTGACGCTTCTGTCATGTCCGGTCTCCTGTATGCTGCCGTGTGCGATCGCTTCGCGCACGGATTTCTGGACGGCGTCGCGGGCGCGTTCGATCACGCGGCGCCGGTTCTCGATATTTTTCCCATGGGGATTGGAACGTCTGTCAATGATGTCCACTGCGCATTACCACCATGTTCCGTGTGTCAGGCGGACTGCTTGACCCGCATGTACCATTCAACCAATCGACGGACCTGGCGTTCCGTGTAACCACGCGCAATCATGCGTCCCACGAATTCGTCGTGCTTGTGCCCGGTTTCCCTGTCCTTCTTCGACCCGAAGCTGATGACCGGCAGCAGGTCCTCCACCTGGCTGAACATCCGCTTTTCAATGACGTCGCGGATTTTCTCGTATGACGTCCATGACGGGTTGCGGCCGGCATTGTTCGCGCGTGCGCGCAGGGCGAATTTCACGACCTCGTTACGGAAATCCTTGGGATTGGCGATACCCGCGGGCTTTTCCGTCTTCGTCAGTTCGGAATTGAGCAGGTCGCGGTTGAGCATCTGCCCCGTGTCGGGATCCTTGAAATCCTGGTCCTCGATCCACGCATCGGCATGTTCGAGGTAACGGTCGAACAGGTTCTGGCCATAGTCGTTATAGCTTTCCAGATACGCCTTCTGGATCTCGTGCCCCAGATATTCGGCATAGCGCCCGGCAAGTTCGGACTTGAGGGTGGCGAGGTACTGGGCCTCCACCTCCGCCGGGAACTGTTCGCGCCTGATGGCCTGTTCCAGCACATACATCAGATGGACCGGGTCGGCCGCGATTTCCGTGGGGTCGTGGTTGAACGTGGCCGACAGCACCTTGTAGGCGAAGCGGGTGGAAATGCCGTTCATCCCTTCGTTCACGCCGGCGGCGTCGCGATATTCCTGCATCGTGCGGGCCTTGGTGTCGGTCTCGCGGATGTTTTCCCCGTCATAGACCCGCATCTTGGCGAACTGGGTGGAGTTGGGGTGTGGTTTGAGCCGCGACATGACGGCGAAGCGCGCCAGCATTTCCAGCGTGTTGGGCGCACACGGGGCGGACGAAAGGCTGGAGGTGTCGATCAGCTTTTCATAGATCATCGCCTCCTCGCTGACGCGCAGGCAGTAAGGCACCTTGATGACGCAGACACGGTCGAGGAAGGCCTCGTTGGAGCGGTTGTTGCGGAAGGTCTGCCATTCGGCCTCGTTCGAATGGGCAAGGATCACGCCGGTAAAGGGAATGGCGCCGATATTCTCCGTGCCGACATAATTCCCCTCCTGCGTTGCCGTCAGCAGCGGATGGAGCATCTTGATGGGGGCCTTGAACATCTCCACGAATTCAAGGATGCCCTGGTTGGCACGGTTCAGCCCGCCGGAGAAGCTGTAGGCATCGGGATCGTTCTGGCTGTAATTTTCCAACTGCCGGATATCGACTTTCCCCACCAGATTCCATGAGGAGTGGATAGCGAGCCGCGCCGTGTCAGAGTGTGCTTGCTGAAACTCTCTGGAGGGCAGAACCATGCTCGAGGCATCTGATCATC